>JBJOQO010000013.1:0-60689 GCA_046049865.1 Pseudomonadota bacterium
CAGTTGTCGCCTGATCTTGTCTTGCCATCCCACCGCTGCCATTCGCTGCCCCTTCGCTGTTGTCAAAACAGCAACCTTCGCAGCCTTCTATGCCTTTGCATAGGGTGGGTTTGCGGAACGCTTACTGTTTTTGCCATCGAGCCTCACCTCATTAGACGACGTCGTTCGGGTCGGTCGTGTTGGCCAATCCCTAGCCGTGAGAGTTTACAGAACGATTTTCGAGCGCTTAGCGCTTAGCGCTTCAGCAGTGCAAGGGCAGCACTTCAGGACTTCACAGGCGCTATCGGTTGAGCATCAAAGGTGAGCACCTAAACCCGGATATTTCGCCAGTGGCACGTCCGAGTGGGTTGTGACGCAGTGCGCTGGTAAGGCGAGACGACGCTGCAGGCGCGTGCCCGACAGGAGGAGCAACGCGGCCAGTGCGCCGTAGCATGGCTTAATCGGGTGTGTAGCGCTCGGTACAAATTGGATTTGGCACTTGAAGGCAAGAAAGTGAGTATTCATGAGGTGTTGCGGGGCATAGGAGAGCTACCTAGTGAAATATGCGGGTTAAGCCACCCGCCCAAACCACCACACCGACAACCCCGCCGACAGCAGCACCAGCAAAGCCGCGGCGGCGGCGAAGAGGCTGCTGATTTCGGTCTCCCTGGTTTCCACTACCAGCCGTGAACTCAAACCTTGGTAGACCTTTTTCAGGTCGTCGGCGGTGCCCGCGTAGTAGTAGTCGGCTTGGGTGATGTTGGCAATGTTTTTGAGCGTCTCTTCGTCCAGCCGCACGCGCATGGTCCAGCCTTCAAAGCCGATGGTTTCACCGTCTTTGGTGCCGATGCCCACGGTGTAGACGCGCACGCCTCGGTCTGCGGCCATCTTGGCCGCCTCCAATGGGTCGGGGCCGGTGGTGCGCTGGCCATCTGTGAGCAAGATGATGGCGGCCGAAGAGAAACTGCCGGGTTTGACGGGCTTGAGCTCAGGTTTGGGTTTGTCGTCAGGCGAGGGCGGCATGGCGCGCTGTCCGGTGATTTGCGACAGGTCGATGCCGGCCTCGGGGAACAAGGTGGCCAAAGACAGCACGATGCCGCTGCCAATGGCGGTGCCGCGCTGCAACTGAAAGCGGTCAATGGCGGCAACGACGTCATCGCGGCTCACAGTAGGCGCTTGCACCACAGCCGCAGAGCCTGCGAACGACACGACCGAGATGCGCACATGGCGGGGCAAGCCTTTGATGAAGGCCTTGGCGGCTTCCTGTGAGGCCACCAGGCGATTGGGCTGCACATCGGTGGCCCGCATGCTGCCCGACACATCCATGGCCAACACCACGGTTTCTTGTTGTGACGGCAGGCTGATCACGGCGGCGGGCCGCGCGGCGGCCAGCAGCAGCACGGTCAAGGCGAGCAACAGAACAAAAGGTGGCACATGTTTGCGCCAGCGCTGCTGAGGACCCATGGCCGTTTTCACCAGACCCAAGCTGGACCAAACCACCGCATTTTTTTTGCGCCGCCACAGCAACCATACATAGGCCGTCACGAGCAGAGGCAAGAGCAACAAGGCCCAGAGGTTGTCAGGCCAGATGAAAGTGAGGCTGCTGATGTTCATGGTGCTGCATTCTCCCTGGCAGGGGGATTTTCTGCCCAGTCGGCGCTTCGAACCTGGCCGCCCACGACGCCACCGCGGAAAGCCCGGGCGCGCCGCTGACGCAGCGCCATGAAACGCAGCATGGCCTCAAAAAGAGGTTCTTCGGTGGTGAGCTCGAGCGCGTCGACGCCGGCGCGTGCCAAGCCAGCACGGAGTTGAGCTTCAGCCGTATCGGCTGCGGCAGCAAAACGTTTCCGAAAGCGGGCGTCGCTCGTATCCACCTGAATTTGCTCACCGCTTTCGGCGTCTTGCATCCACACCGTACCCACATTGGGCAGCTGCATTTCCAGCGGGTCAAACAAACGCACCGCGCAGACATCGTGGTGCAAACTCAAGCGGCCCAAGGGCAACTCCCAGCCGGGTTCGCTGATGAAGTCCGACACCACGAACACGCTGCTGCGCCTTTGAATGTGGCCACTGGCAGCTTGCAATAGATCACCCAAGCGTGTGATGCCTTGGGGCGATGGTGGGGCGCCAGTTGTGGGTGGTGATCGAAGCGCTTCCAGCAGCTGCAATACCTGCAGTCGCCCACCACGCGGTGGAATGATGCGGTCCACCTGTTGGCTGTAAATGATGGCGCCGACGCGGTTGCCATGGCGGGTGAGCAGCCGCGCCATCAGCCCCACAAACTCGGCGGCCAGCTCGCCCTTGGATTGGCCTTGGCTGCCAAAGAGGCTGCTTGCGCTGATGTCCACCAAAAACCAGGCGGTGAGGTCGCGGTCTTCGTTGAAGAGGCGCACATGGGGTACACCGGTGCGGGCGGTCACGTTCCAGTCGATGTGGCGCACATCGTCCAGGTGTTGATACTCGCGCAGGTCGGCCAAGTCCAGTCCGGTGCCGCGCCACAGGCTGCGCCAGTCACCTTGCAACCAGCCGTCCAAACGGCGCAGCACCGTCCACTCCAGCCGCTTCAAAACGGCTTCGCTGGTTTCACTGGACTTCACGGCGGCCATGGCGGTCAAACCGGTGGTGTGACACCGTCTGGCAGAGGTGTGGATTTTTGTACTTTGGCGATCACCTGGTCGACGGTGACGCCTTCGCTCAGGGCCTCGTAACTAAGCACCAAACGGTGGCGCAGCACATCGCCCACCAAGGGCGTGAGGTCTTCCGGCAAGGCATAGTGGCGGCCACGCATCAAGGCCAAAGCGCGTGCGCCTTCAATCAAACCAATGGTGGCCCGTGGACTGGCGCCGTGGCTCAGGTGGCGCGCGAGGCTGGTCAGTCCGAAACGTTCGGGGCGGCGCGTGGCGCTGACCAGTTTCACCGCGTACTGAATTAACGAAGGGTCCACATACACCTCGCGGCAAACCGATTGCAGCTCAGCCAATTGCGCCATGCTGGTGACGGGCGTGATGGCCGTTGCAACGCCTGTGGCCCGCTGGGCAATGACGAACTCTTCTTCTTCGCTGGGGTAGTCCACCAGCACCTTCATCATGAAGCGGTCCACCTGTGCTTCAGGCAGCGGGTAGGTGCCTTCTGTTTCCAGCGGGTTTTGTGTGGCCATGACCAAAAAAGGCTCGGGCACGCGGTGGGTTTCGCCGGCAATGGTCACCTGACGTTCTTGCATCACTTCCAAGAGTGCACTTTGCACTTTGGCTGGCGCGCGGTTGATTTCATCGGCCAACAGCAAGTGGGTGAACACCGGCCCGAGCATGGTGTTGAATTCGCCGTCTTTGGGGTGGTAAATGCGTGTGCCGATTAAATCGGCGGGCACCAGGTCGGGGGTGAATTGGATGCGTTTGAAGCTGCCGCGCAGCGTGGCAGCCAGTGTTTTGACGGTGAGGGTTTTGGCCAGGCCCGGCACGCCCTCCACCAAGAGGTGGCCCTGCGAGAGCACGGCCACCATCACGCGCTCCAGAAATTGGTCTTGGCCGACCACGACACGTTTGACTTCATACAGCAGCCGCTGCATCAACTCGGCCGTGTTTTTGGCTGTCTCTTGGGTCAATGCGGGATTCATACAAGGTCTCCTAAAAATCAAAATGGCGGCATGCCCGCGGCACCCGCGGCGTTTTCAATCGGCACCGCAAAACCAATACCAATGAACACCCGCTGCTGGGATGGGTTGAGTATGGCGGTGACGATGCCGACCACCGCGCCATCAAGGGTGACCAGTGGCCCACCCGAGTTGCCCGGATTGGCGGCCGCATCAAACTGAATCAGGTTGGTCATGACCTGTTCACCGTCGGGCGAGCGGAACTCACGCTTGAGGCCGGACACCACGCCAGCCGAAGTGGATGGCCCGATGCCGAAAGGGAAACCCACCGCCACCACCGGTTCGCCCGGCGCCAAGTCGCCGGTGGAACGCATGGCCGCCGCTTGCAAGTCGTCTGGAATGCTCTGCGCGCGCAGCACCGCCAGGTCATTCTTGGGGTCGGCACCGACCATGCGTGCGTCTGACACATGACCATCGGCAAACGTCACTTTGATGCGTTTGGCACCTTGCAGCACGTGCAAATTGGTGAGGATGGTGCCGTTGTCAATGATGACCACGCCGGTGCCCACACCGCGCTCCACTTTTTGGGTTTTGGGGTTCTTGCCAGATGCGACCAAGGGTTCGTCCTGGTCTTTACCATCGTCATCGTCGCTCATCAAGCCGACCACGCGCACCACCGAGGGGGCGATGATTTCAGCGGCTTTGAGTGTGGGCGAGATGAGCGGCTTTTCCTCCAGCGATTTGCGCAACGCCGCTTCAATGGCCCGCATGTTCACACCCGGGGCAGGGCGGCCGGACGCCCAGTCCTTCAGGCCCGCCGGCCCGAGGGCCAGCAACAAGCCGGCCAGCAAACCCAAGCCACTGGCCAGTGCCCAAGTCCAGCGGCGTGCCGGGCGAGATGTGGTTGAAGGGGTAACGGTTGGAAGTGATGCGGATGCAGGCTCTGTCTCCGTGTGCAGAGTTGCCTGCGGCGCATCAGCCCCCTTGGGCTGGGTCCGCTGCGCGGGTGATGGGCTGTACAGCGCTGCCTTTTTCATCACGGCCATCCTTGTGAACTGCGCGTGCTGGTCCGCACGATGGGTGAAACCTTAGCACGCGAGACGGACGTTGTGTGGTTTGGGGGCGTTGATGCAACGTGTTTGCTACTCCCCAACTCGCGTCAGCACATCCTTCCGTCCAAAAACCGCTCACCATTCTCCCAACCGAGCCACACGCGCAAGGCAGATGCGGCCCATTCACCTTCCTGGCTGAAACCCAGCGCCAGTTGTGTTTGGCCTGCCCATTCAAAGGGAAGACCGGGCAACAACAGCGATGAACGCGGTGGGCCACCCACCGAGATGCTGCCGCTGGACAAACGTCCGAAGCGGTCTGAAACCTCTGCTTGGCCCATGACTCCGATGAGTTGCAACTCCAAACCCAGCGCATAACCGTCGAAGGCATCAGGTACTTGGGCGGCACTTTGCACTCGCGCAGCCGAGAACACCACCCGCACGACATGCCCCTCCTGGCGGATGTGTTTGACTTCGGAGTCGTGAAAGCTGAATGTCAAAGGAAACATAGCGCTGTCACTCAGTGACCTTGCCGCGCCCGGCTTTGATGGCAGAGCGCAAGCCCTTGCCTTCTAAGCGGCGCTGCTTGGAACCATAGGTGGGTTTCGTCGGGCGGCGGGTTTTGGGTGGCGTGGCCACGCTGTTCACCAAGTCATTTAAGCGGGTCATGGCATCCAAGCGGTTCATGTCTTGGCTGCGGCTGGTTTGGGCTTTGATGACCACCACACCTTCTGCGGTGATGCGCTGGTCGCTCAGGGCCAAGAGACGTTCTTTCACTTCTTGCGGCAAGGACGAGGCGCGAATGTCAAAACGCAAATGCACCGCACTGGAGACCTTGTTAACGTTTTGCCCGCCCGCACCTTGTGCGCGAATGGCGCTGAATTCGACTTCGCTCTCGTTGATTTCAAACGCTGGACGGATCACGACGAACTCATGGTCAACGCGAACGGCGTTGCTGGTGGTACAGGCGCAGCACGAAGTTCCAAGTGGGGTGGCCTCGGAACTCGTTCTGAAATTTGGCAATTTCCTCCGGCATGGTGACGGGCCAACGTGTCACATGTTCGGGCGGGCAACACAGCGGCGCGAGCAGTGAGGCCACCGCGACATCGGCGCGCGTGATGTGGTCGCCGATCAAATAGGGGTTGTCGCGAAAAATCACGTTGAAGGTGTCGAATGTTTTGCGGAACAAGTCTTTGGCCTCGGCCACTTTGTCGGGTCTGACCTTGTACTTGCGTGCCACACCTTTGGCGAGCAGGGGATAGCTGAGGTTCAAGAATGGCCGACTCCAAACCGGGCCGCCTTGGCTCCACAGGTCCACGGTGGTGCGCCGATTGGCCAGGAGCGGGCCGTAAAAAATGCGCTGAATGCCCAGGCCAAAAGCCCGGTCGGCCAAGGCTTCTAACTCAGCGCAGCGCGCGGCTTGTGCGGGCGATACCGACAGACGTTTGGCATTCAGGCCTTGTTCCAAGTAGTCGAGGATGGCACCGGATCCCTGGATCAGTTGTCCGTCGTGTTCCAGCAGCGGCACGTTGGATTTGGCCTGCAATTTGCGCATCGTCCACAAGTGAGCACCCGGCACCAGGGCCAGTTCGGTGTACTTGAGTTGGTTGAAATCCAGCGCCCAGCGGGCTTTCTCAGAAAAATGGGAGAGGGTGAAGGTGTAAAGGCGCAGCATGCGCCCATGCTACGCCAGTCCCGACCAAGCAAACGACGATCGAAGAAGCATCAAACAATGAGGGGTTCGCTGGTGCGTTTGCCAGCGTAGTCCGTCCAGCAGCGCGCCTTGAAGTCGTAGAGCTTGCAGCGTTTGGCGGTGCGTGCGTACCAACGCCATGAGAAAGGCTGAATCACGATGCAGCCAGGCATCTTGGCCTCCAACAGCTTTTGTGCCTTTTTCAGGCGGTACAGCGGCACGCCCATGTCCACATGGTGGGCGGTGTGCTCCATGATGTGGTGCAACACGCTGCCCATGATGGAGCGGAAGGTCAGGTGCACGGTCGTGGAGACGAAGGGCTGCGCGGCGGCCCAAGAGGTTTTGTCTTCGTACCAGGCCACGCCTTCATGGGTGTGGTGCACGTACACCACGAAGCCGATCATGCCGTTCCAAAACAAAAATGGCAGCACAAACCCCACACTGACCAGCCACCATGCCGATTGCCCCGTTGCGTGAGCGGCCCAAACAAGGCCGCCAATCCAAAAACTGGCGGCTGTGGTGGCCAAGAGGCTGTCCCATACAAACACAGTGCGGCGCGTGGGCATGATTCGTTTGTTAGGGAACATCAAGCGTGTCCACCAGACATCGACCAGGTAGTAAAGCCATGGCGCCCAGCCGCTGCGGTAAATGCGCTCCAGGCCGCGCCGCCAAGTCGGCAGGGCTTGAAATTCTTCCAGCGAACGTGGCTCCCACACGAAATCAAACCCTTTGAGGTTGGTGTAGCCGTGGTGCACCACGTTGTGCCCAACTTCCCACAGGCTGTAGGGGGTCAGGGAGGGCAGAAAAACCAGCCGTCCGAGCCAGCGGTTCAGCCCCCGGTGGGGCGTGAAACTTTGGTGGCAGGCGTCGTGGCCCAGGATGAAAAGGCGGCCAATGACAAAGCCGCAGACCAATCCAGCCAACACCTGCAGCGGTTTGGATGGCGCAAGGATGGCGGCTGTGAGTGCCAGCGCAAAAAAAACCACGTCCACAGCGACCAGCCACAGGGCGTAAGCCGTGTTGCGAGCGGAAATGGGTGCCAGCCATTGGCGAATGAGTTTTCGGTGGGGAATGGGCGCGTGGTGGGGCAGGGCGGCGGCGACGTTCGTCATCTTGAGAGCACGCGACGGTGCAATGATTCAAAGCATCAAACCTTACCGGTGTTCATCTCTCGGAACTTTGAGGTCGATCAAGCCCACGTCAAATTGCCCTAACGGTCCGAACGCCCAAGGCAACTGTGGGTGGCCATGCATCAATCCAAGGCGTCGCCGTTGGTTTCGTCGGGCATGATGTGGTCTATGTGGATCGACACCCATTGCCACCTGGACGCGCCTGAGTTTGAGTCTGATCGCGATGACGTCGCTGCGCGCGCGCGTGCCGCAGGCGTCGAGCGCTTGGTGATACCGGCCGTGCAGCGGTGCGACTTGGCGACCGTGCGAGCGCTGGCGCACCTTGTAAACGGTGCTTACGCTTTGGGCATCCACCCGCTGTATGTGGACCGTGCTGCTGAGCAGGACCTGGAGCATGTGGCGGACGCTCTGCGCGAGTTTCAAGCCGACCCGCGCCTGGTGGCCGTTGGCGAAATTGGACTGGATCACTTTGTGCCAGGACTGGATTGGGCGAAACAAGAACGTTTTTACGTCGAGCAGTTGAAGTTGGCTCAGCAGTTCAAACTGCCCGTCATCTTGCATGTGCGTCGGTCCGCTGATGCATTGCTGAAACACTTGCGGCGCCACCCGGTGGCAGGCGGCATCGCCCATGCCTTCAACGGCAGCGAGCAGCAGGCCATGGCCTTTGTGGACTTGGGTTTCAAGCTGGGGTTTGGTGGCGCATTGACTTTTGAGCGGGCGCTGCAAATTCGCCGCTTGGCGCAAACCTTGCCGCTGTCCTGCATCGTGCTGGAAACCGACGCACCGGACATTCCGCCGCACTGGTTGTATCGAACCGCAGCCGAGCGTGCACAAGGCGTGGTGTCGCGCAACGAACCTGCCGAGTTGCCGCCTATTGCGCAGGTGCTGGCCGACCTGCGGGGCATGTCCATGGAGGCATTGGCCGAGGCGACCACGGCCAATGCCATGGCCGCCTTGCCTCGTTTGGCGTCGCTACCGGCGATGCGTTGAACGATGGAGCGACTTCATGGCCTGCCGCCAGTGCTCGGGCCGAGAACCCGTTTGGTGGTTCTAGGCAGCTTTCCAAGCCAGGCGTCATTGCTGGCTGCGCAGTATTACGCCCACCC
The DNA here is from genome assembly GCA_046049865.1 of Pseudomonadota bacterium. Classification (GTDB taxonomy): domain Bacteria; phylum Pseudomonadota; class Gammaproteobacteria; order Burkholderiales; family Burkholderiaceae_C; genus JANPCX01. Next base: position 8,547 of record JBJOQO010000013.1, read on the forward strand.
ACGCAATCAGTTTTGGCCTTTGTTGTCTGCCTTATGGGGCATCGAGATGCGCACTTTGTTGTACGAGCAGAGGCTGGCGCTGGTTTTGGAACGCGGCCTCGGGATTTGGGATGTGTACGCCAGTTGCCAGCGTGAAGGCAGTTTGGACAGCGCCATTGAAGCGCCCGAGTTCAACAACTGGGCCGAACTGCGCCGCCAGGCTCCCGCATTGCAGGCGGTGGCCCACAACGGCGGCGAGTCGGCACGCGCCATGCGCCACACTCTCGCCTTGGGTTGCACGGTGCACCGTTTGCCGTCCACCAGTCCTGCCAATGCCAGTTGGTCGTTTGAACGAAAGCTGGCCGCTTGGCGCGAGGTCTTTATTCAACACGGAATTGCATGAGTACAAGAAAAACAAAAGACACGGAAATTGAGTCCGACTTGGCCCCGGCCACGGTCTCAGAGTTTGAAGGCGTGCGTTACCTGCACCTGGGCACCCCTTGGGTGCAAGGCGCGATGCGGGTGCGCAAGCCTTTGGCGATTGAACTGGAGTATGTGCAGCGCATGATGGTGTGGTTGCTGCTGCGTGAACCGGCTGACTTGTCGACAGGTTTGGCCGTGCAGTTGGGCCTGGGCGCGGGCGCCATCACTCGTTTCACCTACGGTGTGCTCAAAATGCAAACTGTGGCGGTGGAGCTGAACGACACCGTGATTGGCATGTGCCGTGCCTACTTCAACCTGCCCGATGACAACAGCCGCTTGCGGGTAGCGCGGATGGACGCAGCCGATTTCGTGGCCGACGCGGCCAATATCGATACCGTGCAAGCCTTGTGTGTTGACCTATACGACCACGACGCCGCCAGCCCCATGCTGGACAGTGAAGACTTCTATCGCCAATGCCATGGTTTGTTGGTGGATGGTGGTGTGATGACGGTCAACCTTTTTGGCCGCGATGCCAGTTTTGAACAAAGCGCGTCTCGCATATCGAACGCTTTCGGAGACGGCCTGGTGTTCTCCATGCAGCCGACCAAAGAGGGCAACACCATTGTTGTCGCCATGAAGGGTGGCGTGTTGCCGGACCGGGACACCCTTGCCCAGCGTGCCGAAACCTTGGACACTCGCTTCAAGTTACCGGCCAAAAAATGGCTGCGCATGATGCGCCCCTTGGTGCTAAACGAAATTTGAGTGATCCGCCCGCATGAAAACCAAAGAAGCTGCCCCCGTTCGCCCACCCAACACCCACATTGGCGGAGCCGCGCATCCGCCACCGCACACCGGACGCCTGACCTGGCGGGTGTTGCTGAAGTGGTTGCTGGATGACGGCTTCATCAGCCCCGCCGACAACGACCGCACCGCGCAGCGTTTTGCAGCCGGTGACAGCGCTCAACATGCCCTGGTGCGACTGGCTGGTGCCAATCTGGCCCGTTGGGCGGGGGCTGTGGATTCGGGCAAGTTGTGGGATGTGGAGTCGCTCACCGAATGGGTCGCTGGCCGCTGTGGCCTGCCCTATTTGCGCATCGACCCGCTGAAGGTGGATGTGGGCCGCGTGTCCGACGTCATGTCCATCAACTACGCCGAGCGCCGCAAAGCCTTGCCGATTCAATTCGGTCTGCGTGAAATCACAGTCGCCACTTGCGAACCTTGCGATGTGGCTTGGGTGAGCGAGATTGAGTCCCACACCCAAAAGCCAATCCGCCTGGTGGTGGTCAGCCCGCTGGAGCTGCAGCGTTACACCACCGAGTTCTACACCCTGTCCAAGTCGGTTCGCGCCGCCATCAAGACGGGCGAAACCGCCGCCATGGCCAACTTTGAACAGTTGGTGGAACTGGGGCGTAGCAACAAGCAGCTTGATGCCAACGACCAAGGCGTGGTGCAGGTGGTGGATTGGCTGTGGCAATACGCCTTTGACCAACGTGCGTCCGACATTCACCTGGAACCCCGGCGCGACCTGAGTGCCATCCGTTTTCGCATCGATGGTGTCATGCACACCGTCTACCAGGTGCCGCCGGGTGTGATGAACGCCATGATCGCCCGCGTCAAAGTGCTGGGCCGCATGGACGTGGTGGAACGCCGCAGGCCGCTGGATGGGCGCATCAAAACCCGCAACCCCTTGGGCGAGGAGGTGGAAATGCGGTTGGCCACCTTGCCCACCGCCTTCGGCGAAAAAATGGTGATGCGGATTTTTGACCCGGACACCACCGTGAAGTCGCTCGACCAACTCGGCTTTGGTGCCCACGACGGCCCGCGCTGGGAAAAACTGGTCAGCAATGCCCACGGCATCATCTTGGTCACAGGCCCGACGGGTTCCGGCAAAACCACCACGCTGTACTCCACGCTGCGCCGCCTGGCAACCGATGAAGTCAATGTGTGCACGGTGGAAGACCCGATAGAAATGATTCAACCGGCCTTCAACCAAACCCAGGTGCAAAGCAACATCGACCTCGGGTTTGCGCAAGGCCTAAGGGCGCTGATGCGGCAAGATCCCGACATCATCATGGTGGGCGAAATTCGCGACCTGGAAACCGCCGAGATGGCCATTCAGGCTTCACTCACCGGCCACTTGGTGTTCAGCACCTTGCACACCAATGATGCGGCGACGGCCATCACCCGCATGGAAGACTTGGGCGTTCCGTCGTACTTGATCAGTGCGACGGTGATCGGTGTGTTGGCTCAGCGGCTGGTGCGCACCTTGTGCGTCGCCTGCAAACAACCCGACGACGGCGACGCTGCCACCGTGCTGGCCGAGGCCATCAAGCCCTGGCGACTCAACGGCACCCCCAAGGTCTACAAACCCGTGGGATGTTTGGAGTGCCGCATGACAGGCTACCGAGGCCGTGCTGGTTTGTATGAACTCATGACCGTCAACGAAGCCGTCCGCGCGGCCGTTCATCCCACCACCGACCTGCCTAAATTGCGTCAACTCGCCTTGCAGGACGGCATGCGTCCGTTGCGGTTGGCGGGGGCGATGAAAGTGGCAGAGGGCGTTACCACCTTGGAAGAGGTGCTGCGGGCAACACCTGCTTGGGAGTGAGTCGCGATGAAGCTGGTTGTTTCAGTTGTACTGTTTGCGTTTGGTGCTTTCTTGCCTTTCACAGCAGTTCGCGCAGAGTCCTTGCGCTGCAACGGCCAGATTGCCAGTGAAGGAGATTCACGTTTGTCGTTGCTCTACAAATGTGGTGAGCCTTTGCTCAAGGACAGTTACTGTGCCGCTGTCTATGCCCCTCGCACAGGTCGCCCTACTCATGAACGTTTTGTTGTTCAACCCGGAGTCTGTGTGCCCATCGAAGAGTGGCTCTACGACCGCGGACCTGGCAATTTGATGGCGACGGTGCGTTTTCGAGACGGTGTGGTGCAAACCATCACATATGGGCACGGACCTCGGTAACAGCGTCATATGCATGGTGTATTTTTCGTATGCCAATTGATTTTTTCGCTTGAACGTGTTCTTCCATGAATGAATCATGGAAGCTTCGTCTATCCAACAAAGGTGCGGCCTCAACCGTTTGAAAAGTGGAAAACCGTGGAAGTGTTCGCAAACAGGTCACGCTCAAAGCCCGCGTCTTGCTAAGCCAGGGGCGCGTCGTTGACGGACGGACGCATGATTTGAGCGTTGGCGGATTGAGTCTGTTGTTGGCATCGTCCTTGGTTCCCCAAACCACAGTCCAGGTGGCGATCCAATTGACTCGCGCCGGGGGGCAAACCGATGTCGTGTCAGGCCAAGCCAAGGTGGTGTTTCAAGTGCTGCGCGGCGACGACTACCAAATTGGTTTGGAGTGGGCCGGGCTGGACAGTCGATGCTTGGAGTTGCTGCAAACCTTCTTAGACCAGGTCAAGGGGCCGAGATCGGGTTGAAACTCCGGACACGGGCGTTTTAACCGTCCACCCCCTGCACCACCATCTGCACCCGCTGTCTTCCGTTGTACTCGTCCACACTCAATCGGTAGGCCAGCTTGACTTGCGCGGGCAACTGGTCCATGTGACCGAACCAAATCGCGTCTCGCAACTGGCCCGCATGTTTGATGCTGAGTTTGAGGTGTTTCTCGCCCACGAGGCGCTGCGAGACCACCTCCACTGCATCGCAGAACACCGGGGCTTCAAAGGCTTGGCCCCAGACTTGGGCGTCCAGGTGTTGAACCGTCTCCACATTGAAGTATTCCAGCCCCAAGGGGCCGTCGCTGAGGATGGTGCGGTTGAGCAAACTCGGTTCCAACCATTCTTGGGCCACTTGTTGAAAGGCGGCGTCAAAAGTGGTGAGGTCGGCAAAGTCCAGGGTGCAGCCCGCCGCCATGGCATGACCGCCGAATTTTTTGAGCACGCCGGGATGGCGTTTGGTGACCCAATCCAGCGCGTCGCGCAAATGAAAACCAGGGATGGAGCGGCCTGAGCCTTTGAGTAGACCGTCTTGGCCACGCGCGAAAACGAAGGTGGGGCGGTGCAATTGGTCCTTCAAACGTGAGGCGACGATGCCCACCACGCCTTCGTGAAAAGCTTCGTCGAAGAGGGCCAGTGCGGGGGGTGAGTTTTGTTCGGTGCGTGCACTCAGCAGTTTTTCAAGCAGCATTTCCGCTTGCTCGCGCATGCCCGCTTCTACGTCGCGGCGTTCACGGTTGATGCTGTCCAAGGTTTTGGCCAGCTCGGCGGCGCGGCCAGTGTCGTCAGTGAGCAGGCATTCAATGCCCAAGGTCATGTCGGACAGGCGGCCCGCGGCGTTGATGCGTGGGCCCAGGGCAAAACCAAAATCAAAGCTGCTCGCGCGGCGCGCATCGCGGCCCGCAGCGGCGAAGAGGGCGGCCACGCCCGCTTGCATCTTGCCCGCGCGGATGCGCTTGAGCCCTTGCGCCACCAAGCGGCGGTTGTTGGCATCTAACTTCACCACGTCGGCCACGGTGCCCAGGGCGACGAGGTCGAGCAGGGCATCTAAACGGGGTTGTGTTTCTGCCGTGAACATGCCGCGTGTGCGCAACTCGCTGCGAAGGGCCAGCAGCACGTAAAACACCACGCCCACGCCCGCGAGGTTTTTGCTGCCAAAGGTGCAGCCGGGTTGATTGGGGTTGACGATGACGTCGGCGCTGGGCAGCACGATTTGATCGTGTTCCAGTGCGGGCAGGTGGTGGTCGGTGATGACCACGGCCAGGCCTAGTGTGCGGGCGTGGGCCACGCCCGCCAGACTGGCGATGCCGTTGTCCACCGTCAGCAGCAGTTGGGGCTTCAAGGCGGAGGCCAGTGCGAGGTCAACAATGGCCGGCGTGAGACCGTAGCCGTGGATGGCGCGGTCCGGCACCACATAACCCACCGTTTCTGGCGCCGCGCCGAGCAGCTTCAAGCCACGCAGGGCCACGGCGCAGGCCGTGGCGCCGTCGCAGTCGTAGTCGGCCACCACACAAATGCGCTCGCCTTGCGCAATGGCATCGGCCAAACGTTGTGCCGCTGCGGTGGACCCGAGCAAGTCGCTTGGCGGGAGCAGCTTGGCCAGGCCGTCGTCGAGCTCGCTGGCATCACGCACGCCCCGCGCGGCAAAAAGGCGGGCCAGCAACGGGTGCGTGCCGGCTTGCTCCAATGCCCAAGCAGCACGGGGCGGGACATCTCGGGTTTGAATGGTGGGGGTCGGGGCGTTCAAAGTGCTTGCAGCCAAGCGGCTGTGTCGGGTGTGGTGAAGGGGGCTTTCAAACGCGCCAAAAACGAACGCGCGGTGGGCGTGCGCCAGGTTTGTGCGTTTCGTTCGCCGCACAGGGTCAGCGTGACCGCATCTCCTTGTTTAGCTGCTTGGTTCAAGGTCGCCAATACGGTCGCGTCCAACTGCAACCAAGCCTCTCGCCACGACGCCCAATCATCAAACAACAAACTGCTGCGCAGCATGTTGTTCACCTCAACGCGTTCGGTGGTCGTTTGTTTTTGTGATCGCCCGCAACCACTCAACCAAAATGAGTTAACCGCCAACGCACCGCGTGTGTCGCGCTGGTTGGTGATGTCGTGGGGGTAGAGCAGCATCTGAAACTCGTTTTGCAGGCGTCTGATCCTGCGCAGTTCGGCCTGCACGTGCGTTGCTGTAGCAGCCGAGGCTTGAAGCCACAGGTCCACATTGCGACCCAGCACACGGTCCAGGCTCGCGCAGGGCAGGTCAGCCAGGCTGTCATGCTGCAGATACCAGCGTGTGGGGGCGGCCCAATGCAGGCCAAACCCTTCGCTTTCGAAGAGGTCGCGTACCGCCTGAAATATCGCGCGTGATTCAGATTCTTCCAGTTGCAGGGCGTCTGGGTCGGCCAGGATGACGTTGTCTCTGCCCACCATCCAGTGCACCGGTGTCATCAATCCCCAGGCCCGATCGCCCACGTTGATGCCATCGGACGCAGCCGCTTGGGCCGCGAATGGCAGGCAGCCATCCAGTCCTTGCCATCCCCAAGCCTGGGCCAAGGCGCGTTCGTGGGGAGGGGTCAGGCTGTATTCGTCCCCCTCCAAACGTTCAGTTGGCACCAGGCGTTTGAGCAGCTGGGTGAGGTGGGGCAAGGCGAGGTCGCGCAGAACATGTTGGGCAGCAGGGCTCGCTGCCGACGCGAAGGGGATTAGCAGGTGCATGCCCTGGATTATCGGCAGCCGCCAAAGTCCATGACTTACTGCGACTGGTCTGGGCTTGGTTTTGTCTCGCCATTGGGGCGAAGGGAAAAATGAAATGCCGCCCCGCGACCGACCTCCGCTTGCGCCCAAATCTCGCCCCCGTGCCGCTGCACGATGCGTTTGACCGAGGCCAGGCCGACGCCAGTTCCCGCGAAATCGTTGGCGCTGTGCAGGCGCTGGAACACGCCAAAGAGCCGGTCCGCAAAACGCATGTCGAAACCGGCACCGTTGTCGCGCACGGTGTAGGTATGGGCCAGCTCACTGTGTGGTGTGAACCAAATTTCTGCTTGCGGCTGTTTGCTCGTGTACTTCCAGGCGTTGCCCAGCAGGTTCTCCAATACGACACGCAACAAGGTCGGATCACCCTGCGTGGTCATGCCGGGATGGATGTGCAATTGCACGGAACGATCGGGCTGCTCACGCCGCAGATCTTCGGCGATGTAGTGCGCCAGTTGAGAAAGATCCACCGATTGCCGACCCAGCGGCTGGTTGGACAACTGCGACAGCGCCAGCAGCGCGTCGATCATCTGGTTCATGCGGCTCGCGGCACCCAAGACCCGGTCCAGGTGGTCGTTGCCGATGCGGTCCAGTTGCGAGCCGTAGTCTTCTTTCAGAATTTTGGTGAAACCTTCCACCACACGAATGGGGGCGCGCAAATCGTGCGATACGGTGTAACTGAATGCATCCTGGGCGGCCTTGTCCTGCAGCTGCGGTTTTTCCGGCACTCGGGGAGAAGCCGGTAAATCAAGGGTTTTTTCGCTTTTTGTGTCGCACGCACGGATGTGCGGCGGGCGAATTCGCCACAGCAACAGCAGCAGCAAGCCCAGTGCCATCAGCAACAGCAGCAGGATCAGCAGGGCCCAAAGGGGCCAGGGTTCGGTGGAAACAGGCATCACAAGCATTCTAGGTAGGCATGTGCGGCAGGTTCGGAACAACTCGCTGCCCGACGCCTGCAATCCCTGGCAGGCTTCAAGTTTGACCCTGGGCGGCCGAAGAAAAGGCGTTGGCATCGGTCCCAGCCTGATTTGGGGCCGGGAAATCCCGCTTTTTTCAATCGACCAAATCAAGCCGAGCTCGTCTACTCTGCGCCACTATGTTGCCTTCGCTCGCCCGAACCATGATCTGCCTGGCCCTTGTGATGGCCGGTTTGGCGCTTTTTGTGGTCGAACAGGCGGCTTTGGGTTTGGCTTTTGCCGCCTTGCTGGCGGCCCTCGGGGCTTGGATGCTGCGGCGCAAAGTGGTTGATTCCACCGACAGCGGCTCGCCTGGGATCAGCACTTTGGCTGAAGCGTCAGACGGCGTGTTGCCCGACACCGATTTGCTGGAGGTTTTGTGGCGTTGCACACAACAAATTCAACAGTCGTCGTCTTTGGACTCGGCTCTTCTGGCGGTGCGCCAGGTGCTGGAACAAGAATTGGGCGCGGTGGGTGTTCGTATTTTGCGAGTGGAAGCGAACCCCGCCGAGACGGCCTGGGTCAGAGTGCTTGAACCGGCTTTCGCGGAAATTGACGGGTACCGACCTGTGCCGGTGTCCTTGCCTTTGAGTCGATTTCCCTTGGGTGTGGCCATCGCCCAGCAGCAACTGGCCGGGAATGAAACAGCCGGTTACGCGCTGCCGGTGAGCTATCTGGGACAAACCGTCGCGGTGTTGGAGTTGGCAAAAACGACCTTGCCTTGTTCGCCCATGTCCTTGCAGGCCATGCTCAACATGTTGGGTTTGCACTTGGTGCAGTGTCATGCGCGGGGCTTGGTGGGTATGGCAGCTGCGGGCCACATCAAAGCTGCAGTTGCCCTGGCGCCCCCCAACCATGCAAGTGATCCCACCCAGCATTTCAATGTGTTGGTTCAAGCCTTGCCAGAGCCCGTGTTTATGTTTGACGCCCAGACGCTGGAGCTGTTGGCGCTGAATACGGCTGCAGAACAGCAGTTTTCGCTGACACGAGCGCAGGTGCTTGGCAAACGGTTGAATGAGGCCTTTCACCCCGCATTGGCCGTCATGGCGGAGCCGGTACTGCGCGAAGCCCTGCGGCGCAACGACGTGGCACTGGACTTGAGCCCACCCAAAGAGGCCTGGGTTCAACAGATCGACTGGTCTCCCCATCCCGAATCGCCCCAACGTGCTCGCACTTTGCAGGTGTCCAATGTGGTGATTCAAGATGCTGCGGGACAAGCCATGTGGTTGATGGCGGTGGCACGCGACGTGACGCAGGAGCAGCGCGCCAAACGCGATCTGAGCGAGGCCCAATCGGTATTGCATCAGTTTGCCGAGACCGTGGACGAAAGTCTTTTTGTGACCAACCCCGAGCGAACGGTTTTCCACTTTTTGGCCGGTAGTTTGTTTGATGTTTGGGGCGTGACGAGAGGCCGACTGGCCGCCGAACCAGGATGTCTCTTGAACCAGGTGATAGAAGAAGACCGTCCCATCATTGCGCAGCGCATGGCGTCTGAACGAGCAGGAAAGCCTGGCGATTTTTCATTCCGCATTCACCATCCCACCAAGGGCAGGCGCTGGTTGCGCTCGCGTACACGCAGTGTGATCACCTCGGACGGAGACCTTCGTGTCTACGGAACGGTCACGGATGTGACGGCTGACAAACAGCGCGAAACTGAACTGCGTATGGCACGCGATGCGGCTGAGAGCGCCAGCATGGCCAAGAGCCAATTCCTGGCCAACATGAGCCACGAAATCCGTACCCCGATGAATGGCATTTTGGGAATGACCGAACTGCTATTGGGTACCCCATTGAAAGACGAACAACGGCGTTTCGCTCAGGCGGTGTACCGATCGGGCGAGTCGCTACTTGAAATCATCAATGACATTCTGGATTTTTCAAAAATAGAAGCCGGCAAGATGGAGCTGGCCTTGGCAGATTTTTCCCTGCGCGGTGTGGTTGAAGACACCCTGGAGCTGCTTGCGCCCCGTGCCCACGAAAAAGGTCTGGACTTGAGTTTCCGCGAAGAGCCCGACCTGCCTCAATGCGCCCAGGGTGATGCGCTGCGCCTGCGCCAAGTGCTGACCAACTTGGTTGCCAACGCCATCAAGTTCACCCAAAGTGGCGAAGTGGTGGTGGATCTGCGCCGACTGCCACAAGGTAGTCCGGACGAGTTGTGGTTTGAGTTTGCCATCCGCGACACCGGCATAGGCATTGAAGCGGACAAACTGCCTCGGCTTTTTAATGCCTTCACCCAGGTGTCTTCCGACATGTCCCGCCGCTACGGTGGCACGGGCTTGGGGTTGGCCATTTCCAAACAACTGGTGGAGCTGATGGGCGGCCAACTGCGCGTCAAAAGTGCCCCAGGCCAGGGATCGGAGTTTGCCTTCGCAATTCACCTGCGGTCGGCCGAAAACCCACAGCTCACCATGCCGGTCGATGAATCGCAGTTACCTGCGCTGCGGGTTTTGGTGGTGGATGACCACGCCACCAACCGGACGATACTCAAGAACATTCTCGGTGCCTGGGGCATGACCGTCACCTTGGCCGAAGATGGACAACAGGCGCTGGAAATTTTGAGTCAAAAGGACAATTTGGAGAGCGGTTTCGACTTGGCTTTGGTGGACATGAACATGCCGCGTTTGAATGGTTTGGCACTTGCCCAAGCGGTGACCCAGGGTGGCCGACATGGCGACATGCGCATGGTGTTGTTGTCGTCGGCGTCGTCTCCCGACGATGCCAGCGCCGCGTTGGCGGCCGGTTTCGACCGGTTTTTGCCCAAACCGGTACGCAAAGCCGAGTTGCGGCAAACCATCGTCAGCCTCAGGGCGTCTCAAGGGCAAGCTGACGACGGCCAGGTTGCGGATCCCCTGCTCAGTGGCCAGGTGCTGGTCGTCGAGGACAACCCGGTCAACCAGGAAGTCATTGGTCAAATGTTACGAAGCCTGGGCCTGAAAGTTCAGATGGCGTCGGGGGCCATGCATGGTTTACGCTCGCTGTGTGAGGCACACTTCGACCTGGTGCTCATGGACATCATGATGCCGGGAATGGATGGGGTGGAGGCCGTGAGCTGGTTCAGGCGCGGTTCCGGGGCGCGGTTTCAGTTCAAAACGCCCACCACGACACCCGTCATCGCCGTGACTGCCAATGCCATGGAAGGTGATGAAGAGCGATTTTTAAGCCTCGGTTTTAATGACTATTTGTCTAAACCTTTCCGCCAGAATCAGTTACTCACCATGTTGACTAAGTACCTGCGTCCCAATTTCGCTATGGCTGCTGCGCCTTCATCAGGGGCTGCTGCACCTACTACGCCTGTATCGCCTGCGGTTTCTAGCAGCGTGTCAGGCATGCAGTCGGTGTTGGACAACGCCGCGTTGGATCGTTTACGGGAGTTGGATCCGAGCGGACAGAACAAACTGATGCAGCGCGTGATCGCGGCCTTCGAGACCTCGGTGGCCCGCATGCTGCCTCAAGTGCGGCAAGCCAGCCAAAACAACGACAGAGATGGCATGCGACACGTCGCACATACCTTGAAATCCTCGTCGGCCAGCATAGGCGCACTGCGCTTGTCAAAAATGTGCGCTGACCTGGAGACCATCATCCGCACCCAGCGAGAGGACGACACCGCACCCCATGTCGTGTCCATTTGTGCTGAGGTGGAAGTGGTGCTGCAGGCGCTTCGAGCGCTCGGTACGGGTGGCACCACAACCACGGCCCCCTTGAGTGCTGGGACGGCGGCTTGACCGCTCAACATGCCATGACCGACGACCTCACGTCCAATCAACCCAAGGTGCTCTTGGTCGATGACGACGAGGTCAACCTCTTGTTGACTTCCATGGCGCTGCGCGAGCGGGGCTTTTCGGTGATGGAAGTGGGCAGTGGCGAGCAAGCGATTCAAACCCTCGCCAGCTGGTTGCCTGACGTGGTGGTGTTGGACGCCCTGATGCCCGGCATGGATGGTTTTGCCACCTGCCGTGAAATGCGTGATTTGCCAGGTTTCGAGTCCCTGCCCGTGCTGATGCTCACGGGTTTGGACGACGATGCCTCGATCAACCGCGCCTACGAGGCCGGGGCCACAGACTTTTTTGTGAAGTCCAATCAATGGAGTTTGCTCGGCGGGCGTTTGCAGTATTTGCTGCGTTCTTCAAGAACCAGGCAGGAGCTAGAAAGAAGCAAATCCAAACTCGCCCGCGCTCAAGACCTGGCTCGTATGGGAAGTTTCGATTGGCAACGCCAAAACGGACGACTGGTTTTCTCCATCGAAGGCTTGCGGGTGTTTGGTTTGGCGCCCAGCGACACCTTGGCTTTCAGGCGCTTGGTGCGCTGGATGCCTGCAGACAACCGAACCACTTTCTTGAGCTTGTTGCGTGGCGTGTTGCGTCACAGCACCGTGCTGGACACCGACATCACGGTCAATTTGGTCGATGGTCGGCCCCGTGTGCTGCATGCCGAGGCTGAACCTGAATTCAATGAGCACGGAAATTTAGTCGGCTACACCGGCATCGTGCAAGACGTGACCGACCGCCGCGTGGCCGAAGACAAGATTCGCCACCTGGCCAACTTCGACGTATTGACGGGGCTGCCCAACCGCCGCCAACTCATCTGGCGCGCCGAGCGTGCCTTGGAGCACGCCCGAAAATTGGGCCACCAGGTGGGTGTGTTGCTGATTGACTTGGACCGTTTCAAAGTCATCAACGACACCTTGGGCCACAGCGCCGGTGACGAGCTGCTGATGGAAGTGTCACGCCGCTTGCGTTCTTGCGTTCGTCACTCGGATCAAGTGGTGGAAAGTGCCATCGAAAGCATGGGCTCGCGTTCGCACCGAACCCTGGAAGCCGTGGGTCGTTACGGAGGGGACGAGTTTGTTGCCCTGTTGCCTGAGGTGGTGGATGAGCGAGACGCCGAGCGCGTCGCCACGCGAATTTTGGATTTGATGCGCGAGCCCATTTTTGTCGGTGGGCAAGAGTGTTTTGTCACGGCCAGCGTCGGCATTGCCTTGTTCCCGCGCGACGGTGCATCGGTGGCTGATCTGATGCGCAACTCCGATGTGGCCATGTATGCGGTGAAAGCACAAGGCCGCAACGCAGCGTCCCTTTACCGTCCCGCCCTGGCCGGCAAGGGACGCGAAAAGCTCGAGCTGGAAAGCGCATTGCACAAGGCGCTTGAGCGCGATGAGCTGGTGCTGCATTACCAACCCAAAGTGGACATCCGTGGTGGCTGCATGATTGGCGTTGAGGCCCTGATGCGCTGGCAGCGTGGTACCAGCTTGGTACCCCCAGGGGATTTCATTCCGCTGGCTGAAGAAACCGGCTTGATCGTGCCCATGAGCGAATGGGCCATTCGTGAAGCGGCCCGCCAGGTTCGTTTGTGGCAAGACAGTTTTGGTTTTGCGGGTTCGATTGCGGTCAACCTGCCGAACCGCCTATTTGAACGAACTGATTTGGTCGAACATATCACCGCAGCGTGCAACCAATATGGTGTTGCTCCGCGCTGCATTGAGCTTGAGATCACCGAAACTGGGTTGATGAAAGACCTGCAAAACGTCATCCCCTCTTTGCACCGTTTGAATCAAATCGGTGTGGAAATTTCGATCGATGACTTTGGCACCGGCTATTCGTCCTTGGCCTATCTCACCACCCTGCCCATCAGCGAAGTGAAGATCGACCGCAGCTTCATTCGCGATTTGGGAAGCACCCCGCAAAGCCTCGCCGTGGTCACGGCGGTGATCGCGTTGGCCCGCTCGTTGGGGCTGCGTGTGGTGGCCGAGGGCGTCGAAACGCTCAAACAAATGGAAGCGCTGAACCGCCTGGGGTGCACGCTGGTTCAAGGTTTTTTGGTCAGCAAACCTCAGCCGCCTGCGGATATCGAGCGCTGGTTGGAAACCACTGTTCGCACTCGCAGTGCGCCGTGGATCATCGCCGCCGGCGAATTCATGCGTGACCCGTCTGTTGCGCCCGTTGATGAACCAACGGCACGGTTGGTGGCCAGTCTGGCTGCCGCGCGTTGAGGTTTCGGATTCAGATTTCACTATGAGCACAGCAACATGAGCACTGCGGCCCGGCCCACACCCCCCACTGATCGCTCGAAGGCTGGCGCGCTTGCCGCACAAGCGGCCGCTGCTGCCGCCAACAGCAATGCGCCAGCCCAAATCGCCAAAGCCGCACTGCGACGTTTGTTGTTGGACAAACTCGAACCCACACCCAGCAACTACGAGCGGGCCTATGCCCAGGAGTCGGGTGGCGCTTCGACCGCTGCGGCCTTGCCCGAGAAAGCGCAGCGCCTGGTTGAAAAACTCGCTGGTCGGGCGCTGGACTCGCGCGCGGGTGCTGATTTGGCCAAAGCCATGGGCGAAGGTCGGTGGGACGTGGCTGAGCGCTTGCTTTCCGCACCCGATGAAAGCGGAGCGCAGCTCTCCGACATGATTGACCGGGTGGTCAAAGGGGTGGGTCGCGGTGGCCGGCAATGGACCACCGCTCGCAAAAAAGAAAGTTTGCAGCGTGTGCTCAGCGGCAGCCGCAGCGATGCCGGCAAGCTGCAACAGCGCCTGAATCAACTGCTCACCAGTTGGGATACCGACACCTTGGATGAAGCGGTGGATACCGATGTGTCGCCCCTGGACGAGACACCAGCGCCGCCGCCGCCCAGCGCACCGGAGGCGAACCTTCCACTGTTGAAACTCACACCATCCGTTGACGCTCAGGCGAGCGCGACTGCGAATCTTCAGCCCGCCTTGGCCGCACAAAAACCCCTGGAATGGAGTCCGGTCGTGGGGCACCTGGGGGGCACAGTTCAACAAGCGTTGCCTGCCGCAGAGGAGGCGGCGCATGAGTTGGCGCAGGTGATCGCTGCTGCCGTGACACGCATCCAAACCGAAGGAGCCACACCGCCCCTGGCGCAAGAGTTGGCCGAGCTGTGCGCCCAGGCGGACCGCATGATCCAACATCGGCACCATCTGGTAGACCAACTCGGCAGCCTGTGCCAAGAACTCACCGCCAGTTTGACCGACCTGGCCGAAAACGACAGCTGGGCTCAAGGCCAGTGCGAAGCCATGCGGGTCACCTTGGCCGATGGGCTCACTTCACGAGGCGTCAAGTCCGTCAATGAGCTGCTGCGAACCACACGCGAGCGCCAACAGCAGTTGCGCCAAGAACGCGAACGGGCTCGTGATTCTTTAAAAACGCTGATCAACCGCATGCTCAGCGAACTCGGCGAATTGGGCTCACACACCGGCCGCTTTCACGACAGCGTGGGCCGTTATGCCGACGTGATCGAGAAGGCCGACTCGCTGGAAAGCCTCGCGGGCGTGGTGCGTGAAATGGTGGAAGAAAGCCGCACGGTGCAAGCCTTGGTGTCGCAAACCCAAGCACGTTTGCAAGACGAGCACAGCAAAGCCGCTGAGCTGAACAAAAAGGTGCAAGAGTTGGAGAGCGAGCTGGTCCGTTTGGCTCAGGAGGTCTCCACCGACCAACTCACCCAAGTCGCCAACCGCCGCGGTTTGATCCAAGCTTTCGAAGCCGAGTGCTTGCGCATGGAACGCGCTCAAAACGGTGGCGAAGTGCCGCCTCCCTTGGCCGTGGGCTTGCTCGACATCGACAACTTCAAAAAACTCAACGACGAGTTGGGACATTCCGCAGGTGATGTGGCACTGAAGTCGTTGGCCGGGGTGGTCAGCAAAACACTGCGCCCCAACGACATGGTGGCTCGTTATGGCGGCGAGGAGTTTGTGGTGCTGCTTCCCGGCACGGCAGTCGACGAAGGGCAGCAAATCCTCACCCGCTTGCAGCGCTCGCTCTCCGGCGGCCTTTTTATGCACGAGCAGAAAAAAGTATTTGTGACGTTCTCTGCCGGCGTGACCCGCTACCGTGCCGGTGAGCGAATTGAAGATGCCCTGGAGCGCGCCGACCAGGCCTTGTACGAAGCCAAGCGCACAGGCAAAAATCGAACTTGTATCGGTTAATGCAGAGAGGCTGAGACCCACCGTGTCTCGCAAATCCCGTCGTTTCGTCAAGTCAAAACAATTTCTGCCATCGGCCCCTCAGCCGAGGGTCCGGTCAACTCGTGCACCTGTGAACTGGCGCGCTTGGGCCGGCCTCGTCATGGGCAGTGCGTTGGCCGTTGGGCTGTTTTTTTGGCTGAGCCGAGACGCTGGTTTGTCACCGGACCAAGCCTGGCTTTCGTTGGCCTTGCCTGCGGCCGTGCTTGTCGCGGCGGCCATCCCCTTGTGGCGGCAACGACGTTCAACGCGCAAGCAGCAGTCCGATCTGCAAGTCATGGAATGGCCTGAGTTTCAGCCCCTGCTGTGTCAATTGTTGGAACAACAGGGTTACAGCGTGAGTGAGTCCGGTAACCGTCCCGGCATGGTGGACTTGGTATTACGCAAAGACCGCAGAACCATCCTGGTTCACGCCAGGTCTTGGCGTTCTGGCCGGTTGGGTGTGGAAGAGGTGCGCGAGCTGTACGCCGCGATGGTGACGCGTTCCGCGCTTGGCGGCATGGTGGTCAGCTGTGGATATTTCGGCCGCAGTGCCATGGCCTTTGCGCGCGAAACTCAAATCATGTTGGTGGACGGCGCACTCTTGCAGAGCTGGATGCAAAAACACGTACACCAGAGCACGCGGCCAGCCCCAGAGGAACCAGAACCCACGCAGCCCGCGCCACCCCGTCCCGCTGCCATGGATACCCACATGCTGTCCGAATTCGCAGCGACCTCTACCTTGGGCCCACCCCAGGTGCCCGCTTGCCCATTGTGTGAAGCCCCGATGCGCGAGAGAACCGCTCGCAAGGGCCGCCATGCGGGCCGCAAATTTTGGGGCTGTACCAAAGCACCGAAATGCAAGGGGGTCAGAAAGTGGGAGCAGGGGCGATGAGCGCGCGCCGCCTGTGGCGGAAGCGGTGAGATTCGAACTCACGGACGGGTTTCCCCGTCGCCGGTTTTCAAGACCGGTGCCTTAAACCGCTCGGCCACGCTTCCAACACTTCAACACTACCCGCCTGAGGCGGTTTTGCTTGCTTTCACATCGCTGAGCGATTTGAACTTCAGCGCAATGACAGCAGGCTGCCGTTGAACAAGACCAGTGGCTTAAACCGCTAGTCCACGCTTCCAAAGAAGAAGCGCATTGTATTCGGGTTGGCGAGGCGGCTGTAGCGGATTCATCAACCTGGGCGCTGCGCCTGAGGGCAATCGACCTGAATGACCTCTCGACGCCCACCATCCATACGCACGGCTGTGAGTTGGCCTCCCCAAACACAACCCGTGTCTATAGCCAGCAGGTCGGGCTTGTTCACAAGTCCCAGCGTAGACCAATGGCCAAAAGCGATGGGTTGACCTTGATTTGCGCGGTTGGGCGCATCAAACCATGCGGTGCAACCGGGCGGTGCCTGGCCAGCGCCTTCTTTGCTGGTCAGTTCGAGTGCGCCATCGGATTTGACAAAACGCATGCGGGTGAGGGCATTGACCGCGAAGCGAAGGCGGTCTGCGCCGGTCAAGCTGGCAGACCACAACGTGGGTTCATTGCCGTACATCGACCTGAAAAACTCTGTGGCGTTCGGTTTTTGCAATTCATGCTCAACCTCACTCGCAAGTTGCAAGGTGGTCGCCAAGTCCCACGCAGGCGGAACGCCTGCATGCACCATCAGCCATCCATGCGCATGGATGGCCAGGCGCTGCTGGGCCAGCCAATGCAGCCAATGGTCGCGCCTGGGGTCGTCCAAGATGTCGCCGAGGGTGTCACTGCGGTGCGCGGCACGAATGCCGTGAGCGACGGCGAGCAAATGCAGGTCGTGGTTGCCGAGCAGGCACTGTGCACTGCCACCCAAACCCGCCAAGGTTTCGATCGTGGACAGGGACTGCGGGCCTCGGTTGACGAGGTCGCCCAGCGCATAGAGCTGATCGCGCGAGGCACTGAAATCAATCTTCTGGAGCAAACGCTGCAAGGCATCGCAGCAGCCCTGAATATCACCAAGCAAATAAACCATGGGGGCGATTCTGCTACGCTGTGCTCCCCTTTGCATCCGCGTACCTCGCATGGACGTTGCTTTATTGGTTTTTTTGATTGTGCTCAATGGCTTGTTCGCCATGTCGGAAATGGCTTTGACCGCCAGCCGTAAAGCACGTTTGCAAGTCATGGTGGAAACCGGTGATGCGGGCGCGCAAGCGGCCATGACGCTTCATGACGACCCGACGCGGTTTTTATCCGTGGTTCAAATTGGCATCACATCCATTGGTGTGCTCAACGGCATCGTGGGTGATGCCGCGTTTTCAGCGCCCTTTGCGGCCTGGTTGCACGAGACGTTTTCCTTGCACGACCGCGCGGCTGACATCACGGCAACCGCCATGGTGGTGATCGTCATCACTTTTCTGACCATTATTTTTGGTGAGCTGGTCCCCAAGCGCGTGGGCCAGATGTACCCAGAGGCGGTGGCCCGGGTGGTCGCTCAGCCGATGGAGTGGCTGTCGCTGATCGCACGGCCATTCGTGAAGTTACTTTCGTTTTGCACGGAAGGCACCTTACGTTTGCTGGGTATCCATGGGGGACCGCAACGCAGCGTGACCGAAGAAGAGATTGCGGCAAGCCTGGAAGAAGGTTTGGATGCGGGTGTGATCGAGGCGCAAGAACATCAAATGGTGCGCAACGTATTCCGCTTGGACGACCGTCAAGTCGGCTCCATGATGATTCCCCGCGCAGAGATTGTTTGGTTGGACGTTGATTCGCCGCTGGAAGAACTGATGAAAGTCATCAGTGAAGACGAACACTCTCGGTACCCGGTTTGTCGTGGCGGCCTGGACGACGTGGTGGGCATCGTGTCGGCCCAAAGTTTGTTGCAGCAGTCGCTCAAGGGAGATCGCCTTTCCATCACCGAAGGCCTCCAAACAGCGGTGTTCGTGCCGGAAACTTTGTCGGGCATGGAGTTGCTTGATCACTTCCGTGCGTCCAGCACCCAACTGGTTTTTGTGGTGGACGAGTACGGCGAAGTGCAAGGCATCATCACCGTGCGTGATGTGCTGGAAGCCATCACGGGTGAATTCACCACGCCGAGCAGCGACGACTCTTGGGCTGTGCAGCGCGAGGACGGCAGTTGGCTGTTTGATGGTTTGATTCCTGTGCTGGAGTTGAAAGACCGCTTGCAACTCAAAGAGTTGCCCGAAGAAGACCGTGGCCGCTACAACACCTTGGCGGGCATGGTCATGCTGCTGCTGGGGCGTTTGCCTGCCACCACCGATACCGTGGAGTGGGAGGGTTGGCGTTTTGAGGTGATCGACATGGACGGCAAACGCATCGACAAGGTGCTTGCCAGCCTCTTGCCGTCTCGCGACTAGGGTCTTATTTGCTTGCGCTGAGCCGACTTGGGCCTGAAGGCCGCGCAAACCCCCGCATCGGTTTCGATGTAAGGCCCGCCGATCAAGTCCAGGCAGTAAGGCACGGCAGAAAAAATGCCTGGCACGGGCGGTGATGCGCTCGGCAAACCTTGCAGCGTTTCCGCAATTGACTTGGGCTGGCCTGGCAAATTGATGATGAGGCAGCGGCCGCGAATCACTGCCACTTGGCGCGACAAGATGGCCGTGGGCACAAAGTGCAGGCTGATCTGGCGCATTTGTTCGCCAAAGCCGGGCATCACACGGTCTGCCACTGCCAGAGTGGCTTCTGGGGTGACGTCCCGAGGTGCGGGTCCGGTGCCGCCGGTGGTGAGCACCAAGTTGCAGTGGGCCTCGTCCACCAAATCAATCAGCGCTGCGCTGATGGTGGCTTGATCATCCGTCACCAAGCGGCTGTGCCATTCAATCGGGTTGAGTAGGGCCTTTTGCAGCCATTCCTGTAGTGCAGGAATACCCTGGTCGGTGTAGACGCCACTGCTGGCACGGTCGCTGGCGGACAGCAAGCCGATGCGCACGGCGTCGGCCCGCAGCTCAGTCATTGGTTTCGTCACCTGGCTCGGTGGGCGATTCGCTGCTGGCCGATGCGGTGTGCTGTTTGATCAACTGAAAGAGCTCGCGATAGGCGCGTCCATTGCGCTGCTCCGGTGCACTGGCCGCGTCCTTGCGCGCGGCGCGTACCAGGCTGCGCAGTTGCTGCAAGTCGGTGTCGGGGTGCTGTTTCATCCATGTTGTCAGGATGTCGTCGCTGGCCAGCATTTGGGCGCGCCAGTGTTCCATTTCATGAAGGGCGAGCGACGCTTTGGCGGTCCCGAGCTTCAGCGCGGCCACGGCTTCGCGCAGCGGCTCCGGGTCGGCGCGGCGCATGAGTTTTCCCACGTACTGCATCTGCCTGCGTTTGCCCTCGTGGGTTTTTGTGGTTTTGTACATCCGAAGCGCATCGCGCAGGCTCTCGTCCATCGGCAGCCCGTCCAAGCGGTCGTCGGGCAGGGCGACCAAGTCTTCGCCCAGGCCTTGCAGGTCGTGCGACTCTTTTTTTCGCTGCGTTTTGCTGGGTCGATCCCAGGGCTCGGTGTTGTCGTTTTCTGGCTCAGGGTGGGATTCGGCACGCGGTGACATAGACGGTTCTCTGGGTTTTTCGGACAGGCCGGTGGGCCCGCCGCATGGGCCTTTTGCCCTCGTCGTTATGATAGCCCTGGCTTGTCTTGGCCCCTTGTTGAAACGATTGAATCCCCATGCCTCACACCCCTGCCTCCTCAAAATCTCTTTCGTCCAGTTTTGCTTACTCTGCCGAACATTTCCAGGAGCTGGTGGAAGAGGCTCTGGCCTTTGCGCGTGGTTTGGGGGCCAGTGATGCCGGTGCGGAGGTGTCGGAAGGGGTGGGTTTGTCGGTGTCGGTGCGCAAAGGCGAGGTGGAAAACATTGAACGCAACCGAGACAAGTCGCTGGGTGTGTCGGTTTACATTGGGCAGAGAAGGGGCAATGCCAGCACCTCCGATTTTTCCCGCACGGCGATGGAGCAGACGGTCAAAGCCGCCTATGACATCGCTCGATTCACCGCCGAAGACCCCGCCGCCGGTTTGCCCGACGCGCAAGACCTGGTGAGTGCTGCTCAAGCAGGCCGGGACCTGGACCTGTTCCATCCTTGGAACTTGACCGCTGAACAGGCGGTGCTTGTCGCCCAAGAGTGTGAGCATGCGGCGCTGTCGGTGGACAAACGCATCACCAATTCAGAAGGCGCTGGTGTATCGGTACAGCAATCCCATTTTTTCGCGGGCAATACGCGGGGCTTTCGTGGTGGGTACGCCAGCTCGCGGCATTCCTTGTCGGTCGCGCCCATTGCTTCTCTTCCGGGCAAAGGCGGCGACGACATGCAGCGCGACGCTTGGTACAGCTCCATGCGCAGTGCGCTTGAATTGGCACCTCCGCAAGCGATAGGCCGGTATGCGGCCGAGCGTGCGTTGTCCAGGTTGAATTCGCGCAAGATCAAAACCTGCGAAGTCCCGGTTCTTTTTGAAAGCACCGTGGCCGCGGGTTTGCTCGGTGGTTATGTGCAGGCCACGAGTGGCGGTGCGCTGTACCGCAAGTCCTCGTTTTTGCTGGACTCCTTGGGCCAACAAGTGCTGCCGGATCATGTGGACATTCGTGAGGAGCCCCATTTGCTGCGCGGTAAAGGCAGCGCACCGTTTGACGACGAAGGCGTGGCGACGGTGCCGCGAGACATCGTGCGCGCCGGTGTGGTGCAGAGTTACTTCTTGTCCAGCTACTCCGCCCGCAAGCTGGGTTTGCGCACCACGGGGCATGCCGGTGGTTCGCACAACCTGCGTCTGACCAGTCGGTTGACCCAGCCCAGCGATGACTTGCCGGCCATGCTGCGCAAGCTGCACCGCGGACTGTTCGTGATTGAGTTGATGGGCCAGGGGGTGAACTATGTGACTGGCGACTACTCCCGTGGCGCGGCCGGTTTTTGGGTCGAAAACGGCCAACTGGCCTACCCCGTTCACGAAATCACCATCGCAGGCAACTTGGGCGCCATGCTCAAATCCATGGTGGCGGTGGGGGCGGACGAATACACCAGTGGCAGCAAAACCATCGGTTCTGTCCTTCTGCCCAAGATGAAAATCGCCGGTACTTGATCCCTGCATGGCCCACGCTTCGGCTGCGGCGCCCTGTAGGAGATGGTGAGTAACTTCGCGTAAGTGAAAGCGAGCATAGGAACAACCCCTGAGCGATACGCGCAGGGGTAAATCCCCTTCTGTGTGGAATTGCGCTGTTTCTAGAATGGGTTGGTTAGTCTTCTCGATCTACCCAACTGGAGATAAGCATATGGAGCGTCGTTTATTCATTCGTAACACCGGTTTGGCCGGTGTGCTCGCTGCGGGCGCAGCGCCTGCCATTGTTCATGCGCAGGCTAACCTGCGCTGGCGCTTGACCTCAGGCTTCCCCAAGGCCTTGGACACCATTTACGGCGCAGCCGATAGCTTCTCGCGCAAGGTCAAGGAGATGTCGGGAGGCAAGTTTGAAATTTCTGTTCATGCCGCAGGCGAGTTGGTGCCGATGCCTGGCCTGGTCGATGCCGTGCAAAACGGTACCGTGGAAATGGGTCACACGGCTCCTTACTACTACTTCGGAAAAAACGATGCGTTCGCCCTGGGTTGCGCGATTCCATTTGGTCTGAACAGCCGTCAAATGACGGCCTGGACCTATGACGGCAATGGCCTTAAGCTGATGCGCGAGTTTTATTCGAACTACGGCTTCACCAGTTTCCCAATGGGCAATACTGGCGCACAAATGGGCGGCTGGTATCGCAAGGAAATCAAAACCGTCGCCGACATGAAGGGTTTGAAATTCCGTGTGGGTGGTTTTGCCGGCAAAGTCACAGGTCGTTTGGGAACGGTGTCGCAAAACATTCCAGGCGGTGAGATTTACCAAGCGCTAGAGAAAGGCACCATTGATGCTGCAGAGTGGGTGGGCCCCTACGACGACGAGAAACTCGGTTTCAGCAAGGTGGCACCGATTTACCACTACCCAGGTTGGTGGGAAGGTGGCCCACAACTGGATCTGTATGTGAATCAAAAAGCCTTTGATGGTTTGAGTGCCGAGTACAAGGCCATCATTGAGTGCGCGGCCGCCTTTGCCCATACGGAAATGCAAGCCAAGTACGATGCGCGCAACCCAGCAGCGCTGCGCCGTTTGGTGGCCGGTGGTAGCAAACTCGTGCCGTTCCCCAAACCCGTGCTGGATGCCGCCTTCAAGGAGGCGATGGCCCTCTATAGTGAAATCAGCGCCAGCAATCCTGCCTTTAAGAAAATCTACGCTGACTATTCTTCCTTCCGGAAAGAATCCAATCTGTGGTTCCGCTTCACAGAAGCACGTTTTGACAGCTATATGCAAAGCGCCAATTTGCGCTAAAGCGTTGATGCCGGTCGGGACGACGGCCTATCAAAAAAGCCGCGCAACACAGACTGTGTGAATAGTCTGAACTTGAGTCGGCCTGTAGCGCCCGCCAGACGTTGGAGTCGGCGGGCGTTTTTATTGGGGTTGGAGAACCCGACATCGGCACACGGCGGGAAGCAAGCCGTACGGTTTCCGGTGGGGCTGGATGCACTGGCTCGCTTGAGGGCCTTCAACATGGAATGTTCGCACTGGATGCGAGTGTCTCCCCAAGGTTGAGGGTCTTGTTTGACTTGCCCAAAACAAAACGCCCCGCTTGCGCGGGGCGCCTGTTTTACCGGTCACGCCAGACTATTGACGCAGCCTGAACGGTGGAGATTTCTTTCGTGGGATAGACAACGACATCAGTGTCCTTCCCTTTGCTGTAGCGGGGATCGCAGGCAGGCCACTCACTCCAGATGAACGCCTTGCCCTTCCCCGCAGTCCACAAGGCCTTCAGGGCTTCTTGCCCTCGGCCGCATCTTTTCTCATGGACTCTTCCAGCGCCTTCATGGGATCGTCCTGCGTGGCCTGGTCAGCATTGGCCGGCGCAAACAGGTTGCTGGGCTCTGAAGCGGCAGCATCTGGGCTGGGCAAACCCATGCTCTCCAGGGCTTTGTCGGCATCGATGAGTTCGACTTTTTCGATACCGCCAGTGACCACTTCCGGATAAGCGATGACCACCGCCACCATGATGAGTTGCAAGATGATGAAGGCGATAGAGCCTTTGTAGATCTGTGCAGTGGTTACGGCGGGGATCATTTGGTTGGTAACGCGATCCTTGTAGTCTTTCTTGGCCGCAACGCTGCGCAGGTAGAACAGCGCAAAACCAAACGGTGGCGTCAAGAACGAGGTTTGCAAGTTCATGGCCAAGATCACGCCAAACCAAATCAGGTCGATGCCCATGTTGGCGGCTACCGGGGCCAAGATGGGCACCACGATGAAGGCGATTTCAAAGAAGTCGATGAAACAGCCCAAGATAAATACCAACACGTTCACCACCAGCAAAAAGCCGAGTTGGCCGCCAGGCAATTTGTCGAATAGATGTTCGACCCAAATGTGCCCATCCGCCGCGTTGAAGGTGAAGCTGAACACCGTGGAGCCGATCAGAATGAACATCACAAACACAGCCAACTTGGAGGTGTTGGCCAGAGCCTGCTTGAGCAACGAGAAATTCAAACGACCGCGACTGGCGGCCATCAACAGCGCACCGACCGCGCCCATGGCGCCGCCTTCTGTGGGGGTGGCAATACCCAGAAAGATGGTGCCCAACACCAGGAAAATCAGAACCAAGGGCGGAATCAGCACGAAGGTAAAACGCTCGCACAGCTTGGAAAGCAAACCGAATTTGAGCAAGCGGTTCACAATGGCCAACAACAAAGCGAGCACCGAAGCAACCGTCATGGACATGATGAAGATTTCATCGCCCGGCGCTTTGAGTTCACGTTTGATCAAGGGGTTGATCACGCTCTCGTGAATACCAGCCCAGAAAAATCCGACCGCACCGCACAGCAGCAACAACACCAAGAGTGAGCGGTGACCACTGCTGCCGCTGGCCTCTCGGTAAATGCGTGCTTCTTGCGGTAAAGCAGGAACCCACGATGGCTTGACAATGGCTACAGCGATGATGAAAAGCAGGTAAAGACCTACGAGCATCAATCCGGGGATCAATGCGCCCGCATACATGTCACCCACTGAGCGACCCAGTTGGTCGGCCAAAACGATCAGCACCAGGGACGGCGGAATGGCCTGCGCCAAGGTGCCTGAGGCGGTGATGGTGCCTGTTGCAATGGTGCGGTTGTAGCCATAACGCAGCATGATGGGCAGAGAGATCAAGCCCATGGAAATCACTGCGGCAGCCACCACGCCGGTGGTGGCTGCCAAGAGCGCGCCCACCAAGATCACCGCAATGGCCAAGCCCCCACGCAGCGGGCCAAATACCTGGCCCACGGTTTCAAGCAGGTCTTCCGCCATGCCCGAGCGTTCCAAGATGATGCCCATCAGGGTGAAGAAGGGAATGGCCAGCAAGGTGTCGTTCTGCATGATGCCCATGACCCGCAGCGGCAGGGCTTGGAACAAATTGGTGCCGAACAGCCCGGCTTCCATGCCAATAAAACCAAACAGCAAACCTGTGGCGGCCAAGCCAAATGCGACGGGTATGCCGGTGAGCAGAAAAACAAAAAGGCCCGCGAACATCAGCGGCACAAAATTCTGAGCAATGAATGCGGTCATGCTTTGGCTCCTGCGGCTTGTGCTTTAGCCAGCAGCTCTTCTGCTAGTTTTTCCTCGTCTGATTTCTCGTTCATGTCAACGCTGAATGGTTGATCGCGATGCCCCGTGAGGAATGCCAGCCGTTTGATGAGTTCGGAAAAAACCTGCATCAACAGGAGCCCAAATCCCAGCGGAATGAGGGCAAATACGGGCCAACGAATCAGGCCGCCTGCGTTCTGACTCATTTCGCCGCTTGTCCACGCCTTTTCAAAAAGCGGCCAACCTAAGTGAATAAAGATGAGGCACATGGGAATGGTGAAGAGCAGCATTCCCACGACGTCGATGACGGCGTTGGTTTGGTCCGAAAGTTTGGATGAGATGAAGTCAATCCGCACATGCGCATTCTTTAGGAATGCAAAACCTGCCCCCAGCATGAACACACCCGCAAACAAGTACCACTGAATTTCCAGCCAACCGTTGGAGCTGATGTCAAATAACTTGCGGATCACTGCGTTGCCAGCGCTGATGACCACACTGGCCAAAATCAACCACATGATGAGTTTGCCGATAAGCTCGCTGAACGAGTCAATCAGCCGTGAAACTGAAAGTAGTGCGGTCACGGTGTTCTCCAAGGGAAATTGAATTTTGCGCGCACAGCGAAGGGCGCACCAGGCGACAGGCGGGCCGATGAATCCCTGAGCCTGAACGACTATTCCACTCGATTCTCCACTGACTGACCAGAGGTTTTACCGCTAAGTGGAAATACGCAGTTACAGGCGGTGCGCTGAGAGCCTGTGAAGTGCGATGCGTTCAGGGCAAATCAAACTCTTGGCAGTGTTCCACCGCGTACTTGATGAGCTCGGCCTGTCCTTCCAGGTTCAGTTTGCGCCTGATGTTTTGCCTGTGGGTTTCGACGGTGCGGGCACTGACCCCAAGCTTCATGGCCATTTGTTTGCTGGAGTGCCCCTTGGCCAGGTGGCTCAAGATGGCGCTTTCACGCGCCGACAACAGCGGCCGGGGTGTTTGCGAGCGCAGCAGTCGGCCTGAGATGTCTTGGCTTAAAAAAGTACCACCTGCCACCAAGGTGTCGATGGCCGAGAGGATGTCGCTGGAAGGCGCATCTTTTAAGACATAACCACGCGCGCCCGCTTGCATGGCCCGGTTCACGGTGGCAGGGTTGTCGTACATGCTCAACATCAGAATGAGCAACGAAGGATGCAAGGCCAACAACTGGCTCGCCAGTTCAATGCCGTTCACGTCTTTCATGCCGACGTCCAGCATCACCAAATGGGGCTGGGTTTGTGCCACCACGGCCAAGGCTTCGGTGGCGTGACCGGCTTCACCGACCACTTCAATTTGTGGGGCCGCCATCAGCATGGCCTTGAGGCCTTCGCGCACCAAGGCGTGGTCGTCCACCAAGACCAAACGGGTTCGGATCGTTTTGCTCATATCAGCGTTTCATGCCAAAACTTCGTGAGTGGTGGGGCGAGTGGATTGTTTAAAGCTTTCAATCACCTCGGCGGGTACATCCACTGTCAATTCGGTGCGCCCTTTTTTCGAGGACACGGCGAACTGCCCGCCAATGGATTCGACGCGCTCGCGCACGTTGCGCAAGCCTATGCCCCGACGCGGGTCTTCGCGCACTGCTTGCACATTGAAGCCCACGCCATCGTCAATGATCTTCAGGCGCAACCCTGCGCCGCCGTAGATCAGCCGCAGCGTGACGTGTTGTGCGGCTGCGTGTTTTTCAATGTTGGTCAGCGCCTCTTGCGTGATACGAAAGAGCACGGTGTTGACTTCGTCTGGTAAGGGGGGCAAGGCACCGCGCACTTTGAATGAAAAGGCCATGTGGCTGTAGTCGCTGAACTCGTGTCCGAGCCTGTCCAGTGCAGCGGGCAAACCCAGCACGTCGAGTTCTGCCGGTCTCAGTCGGTGCGAAATGTTGCGTACTTCCAGCAGCGCGTCGTTCAAGCGCCCCAAGGCTTTGGGCAGAGCAGCCGGCAACAAACCTGGTTCGCGCTGGATTTGCGCCATGCTCGACTCGACCAACAGTTTGATCGACACCAGCGTCTGGCTGGTGCTGTCGTGCAGTTCGCGCGAGAGGTGGGCTCGCTCATCCTCTTGTGATTTGACTACCTGACGTGCCAGCAGCTTGAGCTTGGCATCAGCAATGCGAAATTCGGTGAGGTTGAGCAGCATGCCCGAGCCGCCGATCACAATCACTCCCAGCAGCGCCACGCCGGCAATCCACCACAAGGTGGCGGCAACGTTTTCGCTGATTTGCTTGTCCACCTCGGCCAAGGTGGCCTCCACATCGTCCAGGTAAATGCCGGTGCCCAGCATCCAATTCCACTTGGGCAGACCAATCACATAGCCGAGTTTTGGTGCTACTTGTTTGCTGGACGGTTTTTGCCACACATACCGCACATAACCGCCACCTTCTTTGGCGGCGCTGATGAGTGCTTGAATCACGGGAAAACCATTCACATCACGCATCTTCCACAGGTTTTGCCCCATGAGCTCGGGCTGGCGCGGGTGCATCAGGTTGAGCCCGCTCATGTCGTAGAGAAAGAAGTAGCCGTCGCGACCATAGTCCAGCGCGGCCAGCAAGCGAATGGCTTCGCGTTGTTGCGCGGCGTCGTCCAGGCCGGTTTCTTCCAGTCGAGTGATGATGCTGTGAGCCAATTCGACGTAATGCCGCAACTCCGCTTGACGCGACGACATGTACGCCGACTCGATCAGCACCCGCTCGCGTTCCGAGAGTTTGCGCTGCTGGTGCAGCACCGCAAAAGAGATCAAAGCCAAGGCCGCGATCAGCGGCAAGATGGCCCACAGCAAAAACTTGGGCCGGGTTCGCATACGGGGCAGAACATTGACCATGTTGCGTCGGCCTCGTGTTGCGGCGCTTATTGGTTGATAGCGGCGCGGTAAAGTTTGCCCGAGCGGGTTCCGGAGCGACAAAACGCCAAGATAGGCTTTGGCAGTTGCTCAATCAGTTCGGCAAAACGGGCGATTTGCTCTGGGCTTTGGTAGCCGGGTTCTACAGGTAAAAAAGCGTAGCGCAAACCCAGTGCTGTAGCTTGCGCTTCAATTGCATCGCTGGTGGGCTGGTGGTCGCCTTCTTCGAAGTCGGGACGGTTATTGATGACGCTGCGAAAGCCGTTTTTTGCAACCCAGTCCATGTCAGGGACGTCCAGTTGCGGTGCCACGCAGACATCAGGGCCCACAGACTGAATGGGCGGGGGTGTGTAAGGAATGTTCATGTTGGACAGCACCAATGAATTAACCCGCCAGTTGTTGCTTCACCGCGGCGGAGACCAAACCCATGTCGGCTTTGCCGGCAAGTTGGGTTTTGACGGCAGCCATGACTTTGCCCATGTCGCCGGGGCCGGACGCACCGAGTGAGGCCACGATGGCCGCTACCTGCTCTGTAATTTCGGCGGGGCTCAGCCGCTGGGGCAAATATCCCTCCAGCACGTGCAACTCGGCAGTTTCTTTGTCCACCAAATCGGTGCGGCCTGCGGCACCAAACTGTGAAATCGAGTCTTTGCGTTGTTTGATGAGTTTGTCGATGATGGCAATCACCTGCGCATCGTCCAATACGATGCGCTCGTCAACTTCTTTTTGCTTCAAGGCTGCGAGCAAACCCCGGATGGTCAGTAGGCGCGGTGCGTCTTTGGCACGCATCGCGGTTTTCATGTCTTCGTTGATGGTTTCTTTGAGGGTCATGGCAGAGACTCCAGGCAATGGTGTGCAGTCTACAAACTGATCGGCGGCAGGTGACGGTTCGCAGCGCGTTCAAAACAAAACAGCCCGCGAGGTGCGGGCTGTTCGGTGGTGTGGCTGCAAATTTAGAACAGCTTCTTGGGCAGCTGCATGCTACGAACGCGCTTGAAATGGCGTTTCACGGCAGCGGCTTTTTTGCGCTTGCGCTCGGCTGTGGGCTTTTCGTAAAACTCGCGGGCACGCAGATCGGTCAAGAGGCCGAGTTTCTCAATGGTGCGCTTGAAGCGGCGCAGTGCCACGTCGAAGGGCTCGTTTTCTTTGACGCGAATCGTGGTCATGGGTGCCTAAATCCTGTGTAGTGAAGTTTTGATCTGAATTGGGACTTCGGCGAGCGACTAAAAGCTACTTGCCGAAAAGCCGCACAGTATAGCGCGCTCTCGCCGCGTAGGCAATCGCTTGTGGTTTCAGTGATCTTCAGGACGCCATGGCCCGGGCGCAGGCAGCCCCGCTCGCCCAGGCCCACTGGAAGTTGTAACCGCCGAGCCAGCCCGTCACGTCCACCACTTCACCAATGAAGTACAGCCCCTGTTGGCGCTGGCTTTGCATGCTGCTGGAGTGCAACTCTCGGGTGTCCACGCCACCCAAGGTGACCTCGGCTTTTCGGTAGCCCTCGGTGCCGCTTGGCAGCAACACCCAGCGCTGCAAGCTGTCGGCGAGTTGCTGAAGATCCTTGTCCTTGCAATCAGGCATGGAAAGGTCTGGGCAGCGAGCGTGCACCAACATCCAAGTGTCTGCTAGGCGGCTCGGCAAGCTGGCACCAAGCTCGTTGCTGAGCTTACGTTTGGAGGTTTTTTTCGCTGTGATCAGGATCTCAGCCAGGTTTTGGCCGGGCAAAAGGTCCAACTCCAAGCCCGCGCCGGGCTGTTCCGGATTCCAGTAGTTGGATATCTGCAAGATGCCCGGCCCGCTCAAGCCTCGGTGGGTGAAGAGCAAATCTTCGAGGAAATCACCCTGCGCCTTGCCGCGCCCGTATTTCAGTTGAGCCGGGAGGGACAAGCCGGCCAGCGGGACAAAGGGCGACCAAGCGGCCGCGTCAAAAGTCAGCGGCACGAGGCCAGGGCGAGTGGCCACGATGCTGTGACCAAACTGCTCTGCCAGGCGGTAGCCGAAATCGGTGGCACCAATCTTCGGAATCGACAGTCCTCCGCAGGCCACGACCACGTGACGGCAGCTCACGGTTTCACGGGATGTCTGTACCTCAAAGCCGCCTGCTGCAAGCGCTCGCACATCATGGACCTTGCAGGGTTGCCAACGCTCCACGGCACCGCTGGCGCACTCGCGCAGCAGCATCTGAATGATGTCGTCGGCCGAGTGGTCACAAAAGAGTTGACCCTTGTGTTTTTCGTGAAAGGTGATGCCGTGCTGTTTGACCAGGTCGATGAAGTCTTGCGGCGTGTAGCGGGCCAAGGCCGAACGGCAGTAATGGGGGTTGTTGGAAATAAAGTTGTTGGGGCCGGCATCACGGTTGGTGAAGTTGCAGCGCCCACCCCCAGAAATGCGAATTTTCTCGGCCACTTTTTCGGCGTGGTCCACGATCAAGACTCGAAGCCCGAGCTGCCCCGCCATGCCGGCGCAAAAGAGTCCAGCGGCTCCCGCGCCGATGACCACCACGTCAAAAGCGATCATGTTGTTTGCTGTGTGTTGTTTTGCAAACACTGCCAAGCACTGTGCAAAAGATTGACTTGGGTTTGTATGGGGGCGGGCACGGGCACCTCTCCTCGCAAGACGTCTTGCGTGAACTTGGCGGTGCTGGCTGCATCGTTGCTTGACGCGAGCTGCGGCAGCTCCGCCAAGGAGCCCTCTTGAAGCGGCAGTGACAGGTCAGCTTGCAATTGCCCGTTCAAATACATGTCCAAACGCGGCTGGCGACGCGGATCAGCAACCGGCTCCCCCTCAGTGCCTCGCAGCAGCAGGGCGTTGGCTCGGGTTTCTTGAATCATCGCCGCCAGCGTTTCGACGTACTCGGGATGGGTGTAATTGATCACGCGTAAAACGAGCTGATGGGGGCTCGGGTTCATCAATTTGGCCACGCTGTGCCCCGAGCTGCGTACCCCCAAGGTCCAGCGCAGTGACAGAAGCCGCGCGAGTGCCGGGCACAGCACTTCGATGGGAAGAAAAACGGGTTGCAGCTGGGACCAGGCGGCTTTCAACTGATCCGCCTGCGGTGTGCAAACCCACCCCAAAGCTTCAAACACCTCCGCTGTGCTGATCCGGTTGGGGTCGCGCAAGGGTCCATGCACCCAAACCGGAATGCCTTGTTGGGCCAATAAACCTGCCAGCAAGGCTGTGAGGTTGGGCAGGCGACGGGAGCCGTTGTAGGACGGTAGCACCAAGGCAGGTGTCGATGGCGCGGGCAAGGCCACGCAGCGCTCTTGAGTGGCTTGCGCAAATCCGATCAACTCTTGCACAGATTCCGCTTTGATCCGCATGGCCATCAAAAACGCGCCCAACTCCAAGTCGCTGACCTGTTGATCCAAGACCGCAGAAAAAACCGCATGGGCCTGCTCCCGCGTCAATGAGCGAGCGCCGTGCTTGCCGCGGCCAATCTCTTTCAAGTAACTCGCGATACGGATCATGGGTTAGCCCGCATGTTTCGCCAGGGACGCGCCCGAGTGGGCTGTGATGCGGTGCGCTGGCCAGGGCGTAGCGGGGCTTTCAAGCCGCATGCGGCTTGCCCGCGCAGCGACCCATGCTTGCAAGCATGGGTGCGCCCTGCAAGGGAGACGACGCTGCGGGCTCGTGCCCGCAAGGCTGAGTCCGGACACAAACAGTCCTTGAGGACTGTTTGTGCCTGACGAAGGCCAAAGCCTCTGGCTTTGGCGGAGCAACGCGGAAAGCAGGCCGCAGCACGGCTCAATCGGGTGCGTAGCGCTCGGTACAAATTGGATTTGGCAATCGAAGCCAACAAAGTGAGCATTCATGCGGTGTTGCAGGGCACAGGAAAGCGACCTGGTGAAATATGCGGGCTAGGGCGGTACACAAAGATGGAAAGAATGTGACATTCTCGCCGCTGTGCGGCGCCCGTGATGCCAGACACCCCAGACAAGGGGTACAAAACGGGCATTGCTCTCGCTTGCACCGCTATGATGGCTTGGGCAGCAAGTTTCGTTCTACCAGATGGTTGAACGTCAATTCTTTTATTCTCAATTTCATAACCAGCCATGGGGCAAACATTGAGCCCGGATCACGCCATTTTTCTTGAGTTGTTGTCGCGCAGCGACCTGGGTGTCGCGGTGAAGAGCGCAGATGGACGTTACCTGCACGTCAATGCAGCCTTTGCCGCCTTGGCGGGCCGCTCGGTGGACACGGCGCTGGGTTTGACCGACGAGGCCTTGTTCGAGGCCAATGAACTCATCGGTCTGCGTGCTGCGGATCAAGCGGCTTGGCAACAAAGCGGTGTGTTCAGCAACGAGCAGCGTTTGATGCAGGCCGGGCAGCGACGCGAGTTTTTGGTGCTTCGGGCACCGCTGTCTGCAACGGATGCGGCAGCGCCCAAAGAATTGGTTTGCATCTGGAAAGACCTCAGCAGTACCCGCCGACTGTCCAACGAGTTGGAGCAGGCGCTCAAACAACTCGAACAGCAGCAGCAAGCCGTTGAGGCCTTGCGCCGCGAGAGCCAAGACGCTGTAGTCGGTGATGAAGCGGGTGACCTCTACCAGCGTGCGCAGTTTGACGAGCAGTTGCGTCGCGAGGTGGATTTGTCGTCGCGCGAGCACCGCGAGTTTGCGCTGGTGTTCATACTGGTGGATCCATTTTCCGCTGCCGTCGCCGCGCAAGGTGATGTGGCTCAAACGCGGGTGCTTGAAGCCTTGGCGCGCTTGCTGCGCAGCAACACCCGCGCCATGGACGCATCTTGTCGCCTGGATCAAAACCGTTTTGCGGTGTTGCTTTCCGGGGTGGGGTTGGCAACCGCTCATTCACGCATGGAAGGGCTGCGCCGACAGTGCGCCACGCAAATTGTGGCCCTCAATGGGCAGGCTTTGAGTTTCTCCGTGTCCATGGGCGTGGCGAGTTTTCCGCACACGGCCCACAACGAGGAAGAATTGCTTCAAGCGGCCGACTCGGCTTTGCAGGACGCGCGTCGTCGTGGGGGCAACCATGTGACGCTCGCCAGCATTCGATTTGAAGGCGGCGCTACCTGACGCCCTTTGTTGTGGGCCTCAACTGCCCAGCAGTTTGTGAATTACCAAGCGCTCTTGGTCGCTGACCTTGGTGATGGACAGTCGGTTGCCTTTCTTAAGCAACTGCATCGTGTTCAGGTCTGGGTGTGAGCGCATCTCCGCCAGGCAGAGCAACCGTGTTTTGCGCTGCAAACGCACGTCCACGAGTGACCATCTCGGGGCAGTCGGATCGCTTTTGGCGTCGTGGTAAGGGCTCTTGACATCAAACTGCGTGGGGTCAACGTAGGCTTTGCTTGCGACGATTGCGAGGCCAGCAATGCCTGGTTCTGGGCATGAGGAGTGATAGAACAGCACCTCGTCGCCGATGCGCATTTCGTCTCGCATGAAGTTGCGCGCCTGGTAGTTGCGCACGCCCACCCATGGAACGGTTTGATTCCTGGCTTTGGCCAGGTCGTCAATCGAGCACTCGCTGGGCTCGCTTTTCATCAACCAACAAGCGTGGGTCATGGCAGCTGCGTCAGGGAAATAAAGGTGTCCGCCGCGAACCGTGAGCCGCATTCCTGAACCCAGGGGATTCAGGTGGGCGAGGTCAGTCAAACCTTGGGTTCATCTGACGCGAGACGATCACGCTGGAGTGACAATAATTCCAAGCCCTTGCTCAAAAGAGCATCGGTTCAAGGAAATATAGGACTCACGCGAACGCGGCGAACGAATTCATTCTATGCCCGCTGCAGTGCTGTTTGATGACAGTTTTTTCGCGACTTTTGTGCAAGTGTGTGACGAGGTGCACATCACTTAAGGATGCTCTGCATCACTCCTTGCGGACCGTGGCAGCACGGACTCGGGCGGTCTACGGCGTTGTTTTTCTTGCCAATAGCCCAAGCTATTGGCTGCAAAAAACGCCTTGTAGCCCATCCCGATCCGTACCGCCACAGCCTCGCAAGAGTGATGCAGAGCATCCTTAAATCAACTGACCGTCCGCGCTCAAGGTGTCGTCAATGCGGCGAATCAAAGCCGTGATATCGACGTCATGGTTGGTGTCTGTCGCTGCGGCTTTTTTGTTGCCAACGGCGACAGGCTGCTGTGCCAATGCATAGGCCAAATTCAGCGCGGCCAACACGGCAATTCGTTCCCGAGCTTTGATTTTTCCGGAATCTCGAATCGCACACATTTCCCGGTCAACGTTGCCCACCGCCTCTAACAGCGAGGTCTCGCCGCCCTCGGGGCAACCGAGGATGTAGCTCTGACCCATGATGGTCACTTCAAGTTGTTTCATCGTGTGGCTCCATCGGCAGGCACAGCATCATCGGTTTCGGTCGGAAGGCGATCCAACAGCGCTTCAATACGGCTGCGCGCCGCGCTCAACCTGGATTTCATCTGATCGCGTTCTTGCGTGAGGCCTTGCACTTGTGCCAGCAGCAGCGCATTGGTGCGCTGCAATTCGTCGTGCCGAAGCAGCAGGCGTTCAACGCGATCGGCAAGGTCTTCAAGCTTCGACATGGCACAGCCCGCAGAACGATAGAAGTGTCAGATTGTAGGGGCGGCACGCACGTCGAACCTATAATCAGAGGCGTTGGTGCTCGTGCCGGTATTCAATTCGGCACAGTTCAACGGGAAGCAGAAGGAGAGCCCATGTGCTTGAAGCACAAGCCCCTCTCCCAAACTGCGCTGCCCCCGCAACGGTACGGCGGACGAAGTCGCAAGCCTGCAATGGTGAGCCCACTTCCGCTCTTGTGCACACACCACTGGAAGCATGGCGCTTCTGGGAAGGTCGCAAGGGTTGTTTCCGTCAGCCCGGATACCGGCCAATGAGGCGGTGCGCCTGCGCAAGCAGGCTGCATCAAAGGTGATTGCCAGCGGGGAAGCTGGTGAGCACGTTTGTTTCGGAATCTTTTTTCATGTTCACGCGTATTCCTGGACGCAAGCCGTCTGTCTCCCCGTTGCTGGGCGCTTTGTTCTGCCTGGGTGTTGCCTCTTTCACCTCGGTACAGGCACAAAACAACCTGTCGCCCGTGGTGGTCACTGCCAACCGGGTTCCCACCCGTGTCGATCAAACCCTGGCCGAGGTCACGGTGATAGACCGTGCGGCTTTGGATCGGGCAACTGGGCGCACCCTGACGGAATTGCTGGCGCAGCAACCCGGCGTGCAGATGACTTCCAATGGTGGTTTGGGCAAAGTCAGTTCTGTGTTTTTGCGCGGCACCGAGTCGCGCCACACCTTGTTGATGATTGACGGTGTGCGTTATGGCACGGCCACCGCAGGCTTCCCCTCCTGGGACAACTTGCCCTTGGACAGCATCGAGCGCATCGAGATCGTGCGCGGTCCGCTGTCCAGCCTTTATGGCAGCGATGCGGTGGGCGGTGTGGTGCAAATCTTCATGCGCAAAGGCCAAGCGGGTTTGCACCCCACGGCCAACATCACAGCAGGCTCCAAACGTTACGGCCAAGTTGCAGGTGGTGTGCGTTTTGGCCAAGGTGACTGGGATGGCAGCGTGAACGCACAGCACACCCGCACAGACGGCTTTTCAGCCACCAACTCGCGCGCGTCTTTTGGATTCAATCCTGATGACGATGCATTCAAACAAACGTCCGCCACGCTGCAACTGGGCTTGAAGTTGCCGGGGCAATGGCGCACCGATGTGCGAGCGGTGTACGCCGACGGTCGCAACCACTTTGACGATGGGCTGGGGGCTGACACCCAAGCACAAATGCTAACCAGGCTGCTGTCCTGGTCGGCCACCGGGCCTGTGATGTCGAATTGGCGCAGCACCTTGCGTGTGGCGCAATCCACCGACGAGAACGACACCTTGGTCAGTGCCGGCGGGGCTTTCAATTTGGGGCCTTTTAAGACCGAGCAGCAGCAACTGGCCTGGGAAAACAGCGTCACCACCCCCGTGGGCACGGTGCTGTTCTTGGCAGAGCGCTTGGAGCAAAAGGTCAGCAAGTCAGGCGCGCCCTATCAAGTGGGCGAACGTTCGATCAACGCACTCGCAGCCGGTTTGTCCGGCAAACAAGCCGCCCACAACTGGCAGGCCAATGTGCGGCGTGATGACAACTCGCAGTTTGGCGGCGAAACCACGGGCACCGTTGGTTATGGCTATGACGTCGCGCCCGCATGGCGTGTGGCCGGTTCTTTGGGCACGAGTTTCGTGGCGCCCAGTTTTAACCAGCTTTATTTCCCCAACTTTGGCAACCCCAATTTGCAGCCTGAACGTGGCAGCAGTGGCGAGCTGAGTTTGCGCTGGGCCACGGCGGGGCAGCAGTTGCGCTTGGCTTACTTTGAAAACAAGCTGCGCGGTTTCATGGCCAGCGCTGGCACGTCCACCAACAACTCCACCACCATCAACATTCCCCGGGCTGAGATCAAAGGCTGGGCTTTGAGTCACGAGGTGCAGTGGTCAGCGGTCACGGTGAACACGTCCTATGACTACGTTGACCCGCGCAACAAAGATGTTCGTTCCAACGGCAGCGTGGGCAGCAACTACGACAAACTCTTGCCGCGCCGGGCCAAGAACAACCTCAAGGTGGCAGCGGATTGGTCATCAGGCGCTTGGAGCGTGGGCAGCACCCTGGTTGCCAGCGACGCGCGTTTTGACAACGCCGCCAACACCACCCGTTTGGGCGGTTTTGCCACGGTGGATCTGCGGGCTGACTGGCGCTTCGCGCCGCAGTGGTCGCTGGGCGTTCGATTGAACAACCTGGCCGACAAAACCTATGAGACCGCGCGCGGCTTCAATCAGGCTGGGCGTGAAGGTTTTGTGGTGTTGCGTTACAGCGGTGTGTAATGCACCGCCTGCGGTCTGAACTGCGCGCAAGAGCGATGAAAAATAGGACGGCAATGAAAGTTGGGCTTCGGCTGCTGCTGTTGGCTTGTCTTTGCTCGGGCTTTGCGGCTGCGGGGCAGGGCACGGTCTCTGTCCAGTTGCGAGACGACAGGGGCCACGAGGTGTCTTTGGCCACCGCACCCACACGCATCATCAGCCTCTTGCCCTCGTTGACCGAAAGCATCTGTGCCCTGGGGGCTTGCGCCAAGCTGGTGGGTACAGATCGTTATTCCAACGCACCCGCCTCGGTCGTCGCCTTGCCCAAACTGGGCGGGCTGGACGATGCGCAAGTCGAACGCATCGTGGCCCTCAAGCCCGATGTGGTGCTGGCCTCGCCCTCCGCCCGCGTGGTCGGCCGACTTGAATCGCTGGGATTGAAAGTGGTGGTGCTGGAGTCGCGCAGCCATGCCGATGTGAAACGCAGCTTGCAGCAATTGGCAACATTACTTGGCACGCCGCAGGCTGCGCAGCAAGTGTGGTCGCAGATTGAACGCGACGTCAAAGAAGCCCAGGCCAAGGTGCCTGCTGCGCTTCGCGGCCAGCGGGTTTACTTTGAAGTGGCAGCCACGCCCTATGCGGCGGGGGAGTCGTCCTTCATCGGTGAAACCTTGACCTTGCTGGGCATGCGCAATGCCGTGCCTGTGGAACTCGGCCCCTTTCCCAAACTCAACCCCGAATTCGTGGTGCGCGTGCAGCCCGACGTCATCATGGCTGCTAGCCGCAGCATGGCAGAGATGCCGCGCCGCCCCGGCTGGGGCAGCTTGCGTGCCTTGCAGCAGCAGCGCAGTTGCGGTTTTGACACCGAACGTTATGAGGTATTGGTTCGGCCCGGCCCGCGTTTGGGTGAAGCGGCAGCGGTATTGGCCCAATGTTTGTTGTCACTGGAGCCTCGGCTTTGAACACTCAGGGTGCCAGCGGCTCATCCGTGTTTGATCACGATGCGCAGCGCCGTCAGCGTTTGGCCTGGGGCTTGTTGCTGGTCACCGTGCTGTTGCTGGGTGCGGGCATGTTGGCTGGCAGCGAGGGCTGGTCCTGGTCAATTTTGAACAGCCCGGAGGCGGGCATCATCTTGGGGGACATCCGTGCGCCGCGTACCGTGGGTGCTTGGTGTGTGGGTGCCCTGTTGGGCTTGGGCGGTGCGGTGGCGCAGGGCCTGTTTCGCAACCCCTTGGCCGATCCGTTTTTGCTCGGCTCGGCGGCGGGCGCTTCAACCGCCGTGGTGTTGGTGTTGGCCGCCAGCAGCCTCGTGGGCCAGGGCCTGAGTTTGGCCACCGCTGACAGCCTGTCGCGTTTTGGCTTGGCCGCCGCCGCCTTCGTCGGCGCGCTGGGCGGCGTCAGCCTCACCTTGCTGTTGGCGCGTGGTGCGCAGCACACCGTGCGTTTGTTATTGGCTGGTGTGGTGGTGGGCGTGGTACTTGGCGCGGCAAGCGACTTACTCACCACCGTTGCACCGGAGGCCTTGCGCGGCAAACAGGTGTTCATGCTCGGCACCACAGGTTTTCTGGGATGGTCCAGTGTGGTGTTGTTGCTGCCAGGTTTGTTGTTGGCTGTGCCCCTGGCCTACAGCCTGTCGCGGGTCATGGATGCATTGACCCTGGGAGAAGAAACCGCCCGCAGCTTGGGCCTGCCCTTGAACCGAATTCGTTTGGTCCTGGTAATGGTGCTGGCCCTAGC
This sequence comes from Pseudomonadota bacterium, assembly GCA_046049865.1. Lineage (GTDB taxonomy): Bacteria > Pseudomonadota > Gammaproteobacteria > Burkholderiales > Burkholderiaceae_C > JANPCX01. The sequence continues at coordinate 46,990 of JBJOQO010000013.1, forward strand.
CACAGGTTTGGCGGTGTCGCAAGCGGGACTCGTGGCCTTTGTAGGGCTGGTGGCGCCGCACCTGGTACGCCGTTTCGCCCCGGCTGCTCAGGGCTACACCTTGCTCGCCAGCAGCGCCATGGGGGGTGCCTTGTTGCTGGCTGCCGATGTGCTGGCGCGGGTGGTGATTGCACCGCAGGAATTGCCGGTGGGTGTGCTCACCGCTTTGCTGGGCGGCAGTTATTTGTTGGTGCTGCTGCACCGTCGCGTGGTTCGGAGCGCGGTTTGATGCGCGCTTTGATGAGGAGCATGCGGTGAATTCAATTTCTCCACTGCAAGCACAACAACTTCGGGTGGTGTTGGGTGGCGCGACCGTGCTGAACGAAGTCTCCTTGAACCTGTTGCCCGGTTGGACCGCCATCGTAGGGCCCAATGGCGCGGGCAAGTCCACCTTGCTGCATGCGTTGGCGGGCTTGTTGCCCCTGGCCTCGGGACAGGTGCTGCTGGCTGGAAAACCACTCAAGGCTTGGTCCACCGGTGAACGCGCGTTGCAGTTGGCGTGGATGTCACAGCACAACGCTGCCGCCGGCGACAGCAGCAGCGAGTTGACGGTGCGTGAGGTGGTGCACCTGGGGCGCCTGCCGCATTTGGGTTTGTTTGCCGGCCCAACGCCGTATGACGAAGCCGTGGTCGATGAGTGCATGCACCTCACGGAGTGCACCGCTTGGCAACATCGGCGTTTGCACGAACTCTCAGGCGGAGAACGCCAGCGCGCCTTGTTGGCCCGCGCCTTGGCGGTGCAGGCCCCTGTGCTGCTGCTGGACGAGCCCACCACCCACCTCGATCCGCCGCATCAAATGGCGCTGGTGAAGCTGCTGCAAGGTTTGGGCCGCACCCACACGGTGGTCAGCGTGCTGCATGACGTGTCCTTGGCCTTACAGGCCGACCAGGTGGTCGTGATGAAATCAGGGCAGATTCATGGGCAAGGTCGCAGCAGCGATCTCTCGCTTCATCAAAGCTTGGCAGAGGTGTTCGACAACGCCCTGCGCATCGAACAAGTCTCTGGCCGGTATTTGGCCGTGCCGCATTTTTGATGCCACGCACCGTGCCATTGAAACCAACTTCCCCATGACCGCCCGCGCCATCATGGTGCTGGGCACCACCAGCCACGCGGGCAAAAGCTGGCTCACCACCGCGCTGTGCCGCTGGTATGCGCGGCAAGGTTTGAAGGTGGCTCCTTTCAAAGCGCAAAACATGAGCAACAACGCCCGTGTGGTGGCCGGTCTGGATGGCGGCTGGGGCGAGATCGGCAGCGCCCAGTACTTCCAGGCCCTGGCTGCCCGCGCACGGCCTGAAGTGCGCATGAACCCCGTGCTGCTCAAACCCGAGAACGACACAGGCAGTCAAGTGGTCGTGCTGGGCGAAGTGCGCCGCGACCTGGCCGCTGTGCCCTGGCGTGAACGCAGCGAACAGCTCTGGCCCTATGCCAAGCAAGCGCTTCATGAATTGATGCAAGAGAACGACCTGGTGCTGATTGAAGGCGCAGGCTCACCCGCCGAAATCAACCTGCATGCCTGCGACTACGTGAACATGCGCACCGCGCTGGCCGCACAAGCCGCGTGTTTGTTGGTCACCGACATTGACCGGGGCGGCGCATTCGCCCACCTCTTCGGCACCCACCAGTTGTTGCCCAAAAAAGAAGCCGCACTGATACGTGGCTTCGTGCTCAACCGTTTTCGCGGTGACGCCCGTTTGCTCGCCCCCGGCCCTGAGCAGTTGCGCCAACTCACGGGCGTGCCCACGGTGGCGGTGCTGCCGATGTGGCGCGAGCATGGCCTGCCGGAAGAGGACGGGGTGATGGATGAACGCCCCTCCAGTCAGCGGCAAGCTGGTGTATTGACCATCGCTGTCATTGCTGCGCCGCGCATCAGCAACCTTGACGAATTCCAAACCCTGCGCCACCTGCCCGGTGTACGCTTGTGCTGGGCGCGCGAGCCGCGCGATCTGCAAGAGGCAGATTGGGTCATCCTGCCTGGCTCCAAACACACCAGCAGCGATTTGGCCTGGTTGCGTTCACAGCAGCTTGATGGCGCCATCCAGCAGCACGCCGCCAACGGTGGTGCGGTGCTGGGCATCTGTGGCGGTCTGCAAATGTTGGGCGAGTCCATGCACGACCCATTCGGCGTGGATGGCTCGGCCACGGGCCTGGGTCTTTTGCCCTTGCGCACCACCTTTGCCGTGGACAAACGCGTGTGCCCCACCAGATCCGCTTTCACAACCCTGCAAGCCCCTTGGGGTCAACTTTCAGGTGTGGATTTTGAAGGTTACGAAATTCGCCAGGGCCTGACTGAATGGGTGGGCGGCACTGACAGCTCGGCTATTGCGCTGCGTAACGCCGACGGACAAACAATAGGCTGGCAGCGCGGCTCGGTGTTGGGTGTGTACGCCCACGGACTATTTGAAACCGGTCCGGTATTGAAATCGCTCTTTGGAGTCTCGGTGCCCACCTTGGATGCAGTCTTCGATGGCCTGGCCGATTTTGTTGACCAACACTTTGATCCCGGTGTTCTACAAAGCCTGCTGCTTCCTGCGAACCACCCACCCATGTCATTGATCCCATGACCTTCACGCCTCCTCCCATCGCCGACATTCACGCCGCCGAACTGGCCGCGCAAACGTTGGATTAATGTGTGTCTGGTTGACTTTCTTTTTTTGCCCTCTGTTGTCGCATGTGAAAGTTCTCGCGCCAAATGACTGCGAGCAAGCAGATCGTTACAGCTACAGCTCCGATGAGCGAGAGTCTGGCGTGATCAGAGTTCACGTGACCTTGAAGAAAGTACACAAAACGTGTGAGAGATGACAGAAGCACAATGAATGCAAGCTGCAGGTTTACAGCCAACAGGAACGAGATGTCCAACAGTACGAGCCGAAGAGTTAGCCAGGTGCAGAGGCAGCTGACGACTGAAGCTCCCAAAAATAGCCAAGGACTAGATGCCACGTCCCCCAGCCGAGCGCAGCCCCAACCTCCGCGCGCGAGAGCGTAGGACAGACAGTCGATTGGTGCGCCCACTGCCATTTCCCTCGGGATCGCGATGAGTAAAAAGAAAATGGTGATGCTTGACGCCAGCCATATGAAAAAAATGAATGGAATTGCGGTTTTTTGAAGCTGTTGAACTTGGTCTCTACTTCGCATTTGGCAAGGGAAGGAGTGAATGGGGTTTTCTTGGCGATTTTGGGTTCATTGCATTGTGCGTCGACCCGAGGTCGCAATCAGGTACCAACTCTGCGCTGATCACACGAAAGCTGAGGTGCGGCTTTTCACCCCCCCAACGGCTTCAACAACTCCGCCAAATCCCCTTCCGTGAACAGCGGCTGCTTGCGGGCAGCCGCGTCGCGGTACATGCTGTCGGCCAGGGCGGCTTTGCGTTTTTGCAGGGCCAGCATGCGTTCTTCGATGGTGCCTTGGGCGACGAGTTTGTAGACGAAGACGTGTTCGGTTTGGCCTATGCGGTGGGCGCGGTCGGTGGCTTGGTTTTCGACGGCGGGGTTCCACCAGGGGTCGTAGTGGATCACGGTGTCGGCTTGGGTGAGGTTCAGGCCCACACCACCGGCCTTCAAACTGATGAGGAAAAGTGGCACTTCGCCGGAGGTGAACTTGGCAATCAGTTGGTCACGCTTTTGTGATTGCCCGGTGAGTTTGACCCAGGTGATGCCTTCTTTGCGCAGCGCTTCTTCGATCAACTCCAGCATGGAGGTGAACTGGGAGAACAGCAGCACGCGGCGGCCTTGGGAGATCAGCTCGGGCAGCAGCTCCATGAGTTGCTCCAGCTTGGCCGATTGTTTGATTTTTTTCGCAGCGGCCAGCGGCACTAAACGAGGGTCGCAGCACACCTGGCGCAGCTTGAGCAGGGCGTCGAGGATCTGAATTTGCGATTTGGCCAAGCCTTTGCTGCTGAGCGCTTCGCGCACGGATTTTTCGGTGGTGAGGCGTATCGTCTCGTAGAGGTTGGCTTGTTTGTCGCCGAGTTCCACGGTGGAGATGATCTCCTGCTTCTCGGGCAAATCAGTGGCCACTTCGCCCTTGGTTCGGCGCAGCATGAAGGGGGTGACGCGCCGGCGCAGTTGTTGCAGCCGTTCACTGTCGCCGTATTTTTCGATGGGTGTGCGAAAGAGTTGCTTAAAGCGAGTTTGGCTGCTGAGAAAACCAGGCATCAGAAAGTGGAACAGGCTCCACAGCTCGCTCAGGTGGTTTTCAATCGGCGTGCCCGAGAGGCACAGCCGGTGTCGGGTGTTGAGTTCGCTTGCCACTTGCGACGCTTGGGTGGCAGCGTTTTTGATGTTCTGTGCTTCGTCAAGCACCACCGCGTGCCAAGGCTGGGCCAGCCAGCGTTCGCGGTCGCGTTGCAGCAGCGAGTAGGGCGCAATCACCACATCGTGTGTGGCCATGTCGGTGGCGGCCTCATGGCGGTCTTTGCCATGCAGCACCAGGGTGCGAAGCTCGGGAGTGAAGCGGGCTGCTTCGCGTTGCCAGTTGCTGATGACGCTGACGGGTGCCACGATGAGGGCAGGGCGGTCGAGCCGTCCGGCGTTTTTTTCAATCAACAAATGGGCCAGGGTTTGCAAGGTTTTCCCCAGGCCCATGTCGTCGGCCAAGATGCCCGCCAGGCCGTGGGTGCGCAAAAACTGCAACCACTGCAAGCCGTGTTGTTGATAAGGCCGCAGTTCGGCTTGCAGGCCGGCGGGCAAGGTCACCTCGGGCAAGGCGCTGTGACCGCCGAGTTGGCTCACCATCTCGCGCAAGCTGCTGGCGCCTTGCCATGTCACGCCTTCACCTAAGGCGGCGCCCATGCGCAGTGCTTCTAAGCGCGACAGGCGCAGCGTATCCGCGCTCAGATCGCGTGCCGAGCGTTCACCCACCAAATCGAGCAGGGCTTGCAGCCAGGGCCGCAGCGGCGCGGTCGGCAAACGCAGGTAGGTGCCGTCTGCTTGCGCAAGGTAAACCCATTCGGGCAGCTCAAAGCCATCGGCTTGGGCTGCGCCATCAGACAGCCCGAGCTGCTGGATGAGGGTAGGCAGCAAGGGCAAGATGTTGTGACGTTGGCCGTTCAGCTCGAAGCCCAGGGACAGGTCGAACCAAGGCGATTGGCTGTCGTCGCTGCCCGCGAGGTCTTCGTTGGTGTCGCCTGGGGCCAGTGCCACGTCGAAGTTGTCGGCGCGGGTGATCCATTGGTCCAGTGCGGGGTCGAGGTGCAGCACGGCACCGGTTTCGGCGAGCGGGGCGAAGTCGGCGTCGGCCCAAACGAGCCAACGTTGCTGGCCGTGGCCGGTGTGCAGCAAGTGGAAGTGCCCTTGGTAGTTGCCAGTCAAGCCCAAGTCGGCCAGGGCTTGTTGGACTTGATGTTCGGCGTCGAGGTCACGGTGCACGAGCACGCGCCGCGAGGCCGGGCTGGGATCTTGCTGCGTGGCATCGTCCAACAGCACCGGGGTGCGGACATGGTTTTCTGGCAAGGTGTGGCCTGCATAGTTGAAACGCAGTTCAGCACGCAGTAGCCCGAGGACGGGGACGTCATGCGCCGCCACCGGAGCAATGTGCAGATGGGCCACGGGTTTGACGCCCTGCACCACCATGGGGGCCTTCAGCACCGGCGGCAAGGGCAAGCCAGCTAACTGTCGCAACAAGGTGGTCTCGTGGCGCGAAAAGTCAGACTGCGGAATCGGGGGCGCTTTGAGCAGCAGGCCCAGGTGTTCAGCCGAAATGCCCGGCACTTCAATCGGGCCGCAGCTGCCGTTTTCGTGGTCCAAATACAGGGGCGGTGAGTTGGCGAACCACTGTCCGTTGTCTCCTGCACCTGCACCCACATCAGCCAACTGCGAGCGAAGCGACCACAGGGGTTCTGGCGAATGCGTGGTGGTGACTTCATTCCAGCGCCAGGCCACGGTGCGCGGTGGCCCCCATGTCAAGGGTTGACCCAACACCTTGGGTTCTGTGATGGTGAACAGGCGACCGGTGGCGGCGGCCAGTTGCAAGGCCAAAGCACCGCTGGCGCCGGACACGATGGCACCATGGTTGTTGTAGCTGGCGTAGTAGGTTGCACCCTGCGCCATGCTTTGAATCAACCGCACGACGTCCAGGTCTGCTGTGGGCACACCGTGCGGGTCGAAGTAGCTGGCTTGTTTGACCTTGGCCCAGCGTCCGTTTTGCAGCAAACGCGAACGACCAAACTCCAATTGCAATTGCTGCATGTGGCCCCGCGTGACGGGGGCGAGCATGTAGACCATCTGATCGGCCGCGCCGGAGCGCCCTCTGGGACGCGGCTCTTGTGCGGTGTTCTCTGCGGCTTGGTCACCGAACAAATCCAACCACTGGCTGACTTTATTGTGTGCCAGTTGTAGCTCACGCTCTGCGGGCGAGGGCGGTGGTGCGGCGGCTGTTTGGGTCGCCGGCATGTTGAACGTATCAGGACGAAATCCGGGTTGCAGTGTTCGATACGCAGCTTTCAGCGCCAAGGCCACCGTGTGTTTGCAGTTGTGGCCCACAGGGCAGCTGCAGTCGCCGCTGAAGAAGGTGATTTGGCCTAGTGCGTCCACCTCCACGGTGATGTCCTGGTCATAAATTTGATAGCGGTCACTGCCCAGAACCTGGCCCTGAATTTGCCATGCGTGAGAACCGGTTGGAGATGCACGGCACTCCTGTACCTGCTGGTTGCGGTACGCGGCCAGGCCGCGTTGGTAAGTGGCATCTGACACCATGTCGTTGATGGTGCGGGGTTGAATCAAAAACAAAGTCTGCGTCCTTCAGTTATTCAATAGTTGAGTTTTTTGGGTTTCGAGTCGCAATACCCCACCACCCCACACTGCCCACACAGCGGCTTACGCGCCTGGCACACATACCGCCCATGCAGAATCAGCCAGTGGTGCGCATCCACCAAATACTTCTCGGGCACTCGCTTGAGCAGGGCCAGCTCCACCGCCAGCGGGTCTTTTCCCGGTGCCAAGCCGGTGCGGTTGCTGACGCGAAAGATGTGGGTATCGACCGCCATCGTCGGCTCACCAAAGGCCACGTTGAGCACCACGTTGGCGGTCTTTCGGCCGACACCGGGCAGGGCGACCAAGGCATCAAAGCTGCGCGGCACCTCGCTGCCGTACTGCTCGACCAAGATGCGGCTCGTCTCCAACAGGTTTTTCGCTTTATTCCGGAAAAGGCCGATGGTTTTGATGTGCTCGGTGATTTTCTCCAGCCCCAAGTCCAACATTTTCTGTGGCGTGTTCGCCTGAGCAAAAAGCGCCTTGGTGGCCTTGTTCACACTCACATCGGTGGCTTGCGCTGAGAGCAGCACAGCGGCCAGCAGCTCAAACACATTGCTGAACTCGAGTTCGGTTTGCGGTTGTGGGTTGGCTGCTTGCAGCGTAGCGAAGAACGGTTCGATGTCGGCGGTTTTCATGGCGCACGGCAGGTTCAAGATTTGCCTTCACGCGCCGCGCGGGCACGTGCCATGGCGGCTTCAATGGCCACCCGCTTTTTGTCCAGTTCTGCGGGGTCGGTGAGTGTGGAGTGGGCGGGCAGGTCACTGAGTTTGGTTTTTGCTTTGGCGGCCAGTCGCTCATCGTGTTCGGTTTTGTCTCGCTGCACGCGCTGCTGGTGGAAGGCATAACGTGCGAGTGACGTTTGCGCTTGTTCTTGCGACCACGCGGCCCAGCCGGTTTTGTCGGCGGTGGTGTTTTCGAGCAGGATGCAATCGACCGGGCACACCGGTACACAAAGCTCGCAGCCAGTGCAATGGGCTTCGATGACCGTGTGCATGACCTTGGGGCCGCCGACGATGGCATCCACCGGGCAGGCTTTGATGCACAGGGTGCAGCCGATGCACCAGTCTTCATCGATGAAGGCCATGTGCCGTGGCCCCTCCACGCCGTGGTCCGGGTGCAAAGGAATCACGTGGCGCTGGGTGAGGGCAGCCAAACGGGCAATGCCTTCAGCACCACCGGGCGGGCACTGGTTGATGTCTGCTTGGCCTTGGGCGATGGCGTGTGCGTAGCTCGCGCAATCGGGGTAACCGCAGCGTGTGCACTGGGTTTGCGGCAAGACGGCGTGTAAGGCCGCTGCCAATTCGGCAACTGCGAGCTTGTTCTGGTCGTGCGGGAATGGCGTTGGGATCAAATTCACGGAACGCAGTGTGCCACCCCTGAAGGGGCGGCACACCGGTTGCGGTTAGCGCGAACGCCCAGTGCTAGCTTTTAAAGGCTTTTTAGGAGCTGCTTTGGTCGTTGATTTCGCTGCCGGTTTTGCAGTTACTTTCGTCGCAGCAGGTTTTGAAGCCGCTGTCTTTTTGCTCGGTTTTGCCGTCGCGGCAGTTTTGACCAAGGTCAACGTTTTTGGCGCAGGTTTGCTGGCCTTGCTGCTGCGTGGTTCGGCCACATCGGCCTGATGCGAGGCGATGAAATCGCGCACATGCGGATAGACCTTTTCGCGCCAGCGGCGGCCCGAGAAAATACCGTAGTGGCCTGCTCCTTCGGCGTCGTAATGGAAGCGACGCGCTTTCGGAATGCCCGTGCACAAATCGTGGGCCGCTTTGGTTTGGCCTGCGCCCGAAATATCGTCCAACTCGCCTTCCACCGTGAGCAAGGCGGTGCTAGTGATGTCTTGCGGCGTGACGGTGATGCCATCAATCTCCCAGGTGCCGTTGACCAAAGCGAAGTCTTGGAAGACGACTCGGATGGTGTCGAGGTAGTACTCGGCCGGCAGGTCCAGCACGGCGTTGTACTCATCGTAAAAAACGCGGTGAGATTCCACGTTGTCATCGTCGCCACGCACCAGGTCAAGAAAGTAGTCGTAGTGCGAGCTCATGTGGCGGTCGGGGTTCATCGCCACAAAGCCGGTGTGCTGCATGAAGCCGGGGTACACCGGGCGGCCAGTACCGGGGTAGTTCACCGGCACGCGGTAAATGACGTTGTTCTCGAACCAAGAGTAACTCTTGTTCATCGCCAAGTTGTTGACGGCGGTGGGGCTCTTGCGGGCATCAATTGGGCCGCCCATCATTGTCATCGTGCGGGGGGTAGCTTCCCCACGGCTTGCCATCAACGACACAGCCGCCAAAACTGGCACCGTGGGCTGGCACACCGAGATCACATTCACCTGCGGGCCAATGTGGCGGATGAACTCCTGCACGTAGTGCACGTAGTCGTCCAAGTGAAAGGGGCCCACTTCGGCCGGTACCATGCGGGCATCGGTCCAGTCGGTGATGAAGACCTTGTGGTCTTTGAGCAGGGCGCGAACTGTGTCGCGCAACAGCGTGGAATGGTGGCCAGACAGCGGGGCCACCACCAACACCGTGGGCTGCCCCTTCATATGGGCCAGTGCCTCCGGTTTGTCGGTGAAACGTTTGAACCGCAGCAAACGGCAAAACGGTTTGGTCAGAGCCACTTGTTCTTGCACGGCAATTTCCACGCCGTTGACGTTGACCGAGCGGATATCAAACTCAGGTTTTTCGTACTCCTTGGCCAGTCGATTGAGCAAGTCAAAACCTGCCGACAAACGCTGCGAGCCAGGAATGGCGGCAAACGGTGACAACTGGTTGCCGTAGAGCTTGGCGGAGGCGCCTGCAAACTCAGCAAACGGGCTCAGTAGGGCGCGCTGCGATTCATACCACTGGTAAAGCATGGTGATTCCTGTTGGTTTGCAAATTCAAATGGGCGGACTTTTGGGGCCGCCGCCGAAAGCGCCACAAAAATGGTGCGTTGCAGCATTTTAGTGGTCTTCTTTTGGATCATGCACGGCCAAGGGATGTTTTGAAATCCGGAAAAGCCACAGTTTTGATGACAGATCGCTGCGTTTTGATGACTTGGCCGCGCGGGTAGGCGAAAAAAAGCCCGGTCACGCCGGGCTTTACAGGGGGAGAAGCTGATTTCAGCTCACTTTGGCAATGGCTGCGACCACGGCGTCGATGTTGCCTTCATTCAGGGCTGCAACACAAATCCGGCCAGAGTCCACGCCGTAAATACCGAACTCTTGGCGCAGGCGTTGCATTTGGTCTTTGTTCAACCCTGAGTAGCTGAACATACCGTTTTGGCGGGTGATGAAACTCACGTCTTGCTTCACGCCGGCCGCTTGTAGCTTGGTTTGCAAGCTGGTGCGCATTTTTTTGATGCGCACGCGCATGGCGCCCAGCTCGTCCTCCCACATGGCCCTCAAAGCGGGTGTGGTGAGCACGGTGGCCACCACTTGCGCGCCGTGGGTCGGTGGATTGGAGTAGTTGGTGCGGATGACGATTTTGAGTTGGCTCAACACGCGGGTCATTTCTTCTTTGCTTTCGCACACCACGCTCAATGCACCGACGCGCTCACCGTAGAGGGAGAAGCTTTTGGAGAATGACGTGGAGACAAAAAAGTCCACACCGCTGGCCAGGAACTGAGCCACCACCGCGCCGTCTTGTGCAATGCCGTCACCAAAACCCTGGTAAGCCATGTCCAGGAACGCGACCAAGCCTTGTGCCTTCACAACATCAACCACTTTGGCCCACTCTGCCGGGGTCAGGTCATAGCCGGTTGGGTTGTGACAGCAAGCGTGCAAAACCACTACCGTGCCTTTGGGTGCGGCTTGCAGCGCGGCCAACATACCGGCCGCGTTCACGCCACGTTTGTCTGCGTCGTAGTAGGGGTAGGTGTTGACGGTGAAGCCTGCGCTGGTGAACAAGGCGCGGTGGTTTTCCCAGCTCGGGTCGCTGATGAGCACCTGGGCATTCGGGTTCAGGCGCTTCAAAAAGTCGGCACCAATTTTTAGGCCGCCGGTGCCGCCCAAACCTTGTACGGTGGCCACGCGGCCCTCAAGCACAGCGGCGCTTTCTGCACCAAACACCAACCCTTGCACCGCTTTGTCGTAGGCGGCGATACCGTCAATGGGCAAATAGCCGCGCGGCTTGCTGGCTTCTTGAATTTGTTTTTCAGCCGCAGCCACGCATTTCAGCAATGGAAGCTTGCCGTTTTCATCGTAGTAGACGCCCACGCCCAGGTTCACTTTGGCGGGGTTGGGGTCGGCGTTGAATTGCTCGTTGAGGCCCAGAATGGGGTCGCGTGGGGCTATTTCGACGGCGGCGAAGAGCGAAGACATGGACAAATCCTTATTCAGCAAGCCCAGCGTTTGGCGGGGCCGGATGGGGTGGGCGCAGGGTCTGTCGTTTTGGGCTAACCTGTACGGTTAACCCTAAGCCGCAACCCTGCGGGAAACCCGAATTTTATCTGCGATGCCTACTTCTTCCCCTCCGCCCCAGCCATTGCCGCCTATGCCAATCTCGCATAAGGATGTGTCATCGGGCATGGATGACGGGGGAGGTGCGGAATCAACGACTGCCTCCGACGGCCGTTTTGTCACCTACCCCGACTCGCCTTTCCAGCTGTTTCAGCCCTACGCCCCGGCAGGGGATCAACCGACGGCGATTGCACAACTGGTGGAAGGTCTGCGCGATGGCTTGAGTTTTCAAACCCTCCTCGGGGTGACCGGCTCCGGCAAAACCTTCACCATGGCCAATGTGATCGCGCAAATGGGGCGCCCGGCCGTTGTTTTTGCCCACAACAAAACCTTGGCTGCCCAGCTCTACAGCGAGTTCCGCGAGTTCTTTCCGAAAAACGCGGTGGAGTATTTCGTCAGCTATTACGACTACTACCAGCCCGAGGCCTATGTGCCGCAGCGTGACCTTTTCATCGAGAAAGACAGTGCCATCAACGAGCACATTGAGCAAATGCGGCTGTCGGCGACCAAAAGTTTGCTCGAGCGCCGCGATGTGATCATCGTGGCCTCCGTGTCAGCCATCTACGGTATCGGCAACCCGGCGGACTATCACCGCATGGTCATGACCTTGCGGGTGGGCGACAAACTTGGTCAGCGCGACGTCATCGCCCAGCTCATACGCATGCAGTACCAGCGCAACGAGATGGACTTCAGCCGCGGTACTTTCCGTGTGCGCGGCGATACGGTGGATGTGTTTCCCGCCGAACATTCCGAGCTGGCCATACGCATCGAACTGTTCGATGACGAAGTGGAGAGCCTGCAGCTCTTCGATCCGCTCACCGGCCGGATTCGCCAAAAGATTCCTCGTTTCACGGTCTACCCATCCAGTCACTACGTGACGCCACGTGATCGTGTATTGGCCGCCATCGATACGATCAAAGCGGAGTTGCGTGAACGCTCCAGCGAATTGGTTGCGGCGGGAAAACTCGTCGAAGCTCAGCGGACTGAGCAGCGTACTCGCTTTGATCTGGAAATGCTCCAAGAAATAGGACATTGCAAAGGCATTGAAAACTACACGCGCCACCTGTCAGGCGCAGAGCCCGGCCAGCCGCCCTCGACCTTGGTGGACTACTTGGCCAGTGATGCATTGATGTTTGCGGACGAATCGCATGTACTCATCGGCCAGTTTGGGGCCATGTACAGCGGTGACCGATCACGCAAGACCACTTTGGTGGAGTACGGTTTTCGCCTGCCCAGCGCGCTGGACAACCGACCGCTAAAGTTTGAAGAGTTTGAAGGCAAGATGCGGCAGGTCATTTTTGTATCGGCTACGCCTGCTGACTACGAAAAACAGAAAACGCAAGAGGGCGGCCAAGTGGTCGAACAACTCGTGCGCCCGACGGGTTTGGTTGATCCCGAGGTGGAAGTCCGTCCCGCCACACACCAAGTGGACGACGTGCTGCAGGAAATTCGCATCCGCAGCGACAAGCACGAGCGGGTGCTTGTCACCACACTGACCAAACGCATGGCAGAGCAACTGACGGATTACCTCAGCGACAACGGTGTGAAGGTGCGTTATTTGCACAGCGACATCGATACCGTTGAACGCGTTGAGATCTTGCGTGATTTGAGATTGGGTGTGTTCGATGTGCTGGTGGGCATCAATCTGCTGCGTGAGGGCTTGGACCTGCCCGAGGTGTCGCTGGTCGCGATCCTCGACGCTGACAAAGAGGGGTTCTTGCGGTCAGAGCGGTCCCTGATTCAAACCATAGGCCGAGCTGCGCGGCACATGGAAGGGCGGGCCATTTTGTACGCCGACCGCGTCACGGATTCCATGAAACGAGCCATGGGTGAAACCGAACGACGTCGCGCCAAACAAATCGCTCACAACCTAGAGAAAGGCATCACCCCCAAGGGACTGAACAAACGAGTGCGCGAGTTGATAGACGGTGTGTATGCCCCCAAGTCGGACATCGTTGACAGCAAGCACGCCAAGACTTCAATAGATGCCGAGCTGCTCTCCGAGAAAGACCTGGGCAAGCGCATCAAACAACTCGAAAAACAAATGTTGGACCATGCGCGTGGCTTGGAGTTTGAGCAGGCCGCCAGAGTCAGGGACCAACTGGCGCTGCTGCGCGAACAGGTATTTGGTGCCACGGGCGGCGAGAACGTGGCCATCTTGTCCCCACGAACTTGAAATCTCTGTCAAAAACGTGCTACAGTCACTGTCTTCGCTCAGAGGTGCTGGTGACGCAAGTCGGTGGCAGTTTGTGAGGCGAGGGTGGTAAAAAAACTGTGGATGAAGTTGACGGCGTTTTAAAAAGCATGTCATAATCACAGGCTCCGCTGAAAGCAGCTGGCGACAAGAAGTAAAAGGGTTTAAAGCCTTGATATTTTTGGTGCTGGTGAGTTTGATGCGTTGAGCGATGTTCTTTAAAAACTAACAGCCGATAAGCGTGGGCGTTTGAAGGCGAGTGCTGAATGAGTGGAGTTTGCCTGC
>JBJOQO010000014.1:0-60445 GCA_046049865.1 Pseudomonadota bacterium
CATGGGGCACACCAAACACGCCCAGATCGATGGCGTCTTGCGTGGCCTGCTTCAAGGCTCGTTTGATGGGCTCGCTTTGCGGGTCGGCCAGTTGTTTGCCACGTTGTTGCATGGACGCTGACAGTCGGGCCGTCAACGCGGCCACGTGCTCCGGATCGTTGGCATCTACCGAGCCCCCTTCGTTTCGCCACACGTGGTGAAAAATTTGCTCACACACCCAGCGGTTGGGCGTGTGTCCAGGCACGCTGGCCGCCAACGCCAGCCGAAGCAATCCCAGCGGATTGAAGGGATGCTGGGCGGGTACGTGCAGCGGCACACCATGTTGGTGGGCCAACCAGGCCACGTGGCGAAACGTCCAGGCGCGTTTGGGTTCAATTTCCGCCGGGCCCTTTTGACCAAAGTGCGACAGCATGCCTGCGAGCAACACGGGCTGGTACCGCACCTCATACGACAAACCGGCCAGCACCTGGGGCAGGCGCTCAAACGCGAGGTAAGCGTAGGGCGAGATGAAGTCGAGATAAAAGGTGATGCGCTTCATCGTGGGTTTCCGATCAGCGAATGGCAGACGCCTATTCTGTTCGCATTGGCAACTGCGACCACACCCAACGTTTTTCGGCTTCGGTCATGACCGCCCAGCGGGCAATTTCATCCAGATCACGTTTGCAACCTTCGCACCACCCGGTGGTGGGGTTCATACGGCAAACATTGATACAAGGGCTGGGGACAAGGGCGGGTACTGCTTCGGGCATGGATCAGGTTAAGTAAGAACGAGTTCGGCGATATCGTCCCACAACTCGGCCGGAATGCGGCCACGAATTTCTTTTTCCAACTGGCCTTGGCGGTTGATCAAGAAGGACGTCGGCGCTTTCGTCACCGCACCGAAGCTGTCGCGGTGCGCCGGGTCGGCCCGCCACAGGGAAGGAAACTTCTGATTCATGGGCACAGTGTGGGCCAGGATGCGGTCATAGGCTTGGACATCGGCCAAGTTCTTGTCCAAGTTAACAGCGACCAACTGGAAACCTTTGTCCCGCCAAGCAGCGTAGTTGCTGCGCAGCTCCGACATTTTGTCCCGGCATACCGAACAATCGGTGGACCAAAAAAACACCAAGATCGCTTTGCCTTGGTCTTGGCTCAAGTCATAGGGTTTGGCATCCAGCGTTTGTCCGCTGAGCTGGAATGTTTTGGCGTTGGGTTTGGTTTGGGCGTGGCCGAGGCCAACAGCACCCCACGCAGCAGCGGCGGCCAAGGTTTGGAGCAGGAATCGGCGGTTCATAGGACATACCCTCGGTGTTGCGTGGGGGTCAGTCGGTTTGAACGGGCAGACCTTACGACTGCTGTCCTACAGCAAACGCGTCAAGCGTGCACTGGGTCACATGAGTGAGCAATACATGCAGTTCGGGGAGCGCCAGGAAGCCCTAACTTGTCGCCTGCACCACGTCCACCACCGGCGCGCCGGTCAGCGCCACCAACTGATCTGGCGACAACGGGAACACCCCGTGCGGGTGACCTGCTGCTGCCCACACCACCTCGAACCGAAAAAGATCGCGGTCGATCAAGGTGACAGGTTGGGTCAGGTGAGCCAAAGGCGATACCCCGCCAATCGAGAACCCCGTTTTGGCTTTGACGAAATCGGCATCTGCACGCCCCAAGTCGCTGTTGCTGCGCGCGGCCAAGGCCGCCACTTTTTTCTCGTCCACACGCCTGTCACCTGAGGTCACGACCAACACCGCCGCGTCGTCACTCTTGCGCCGAAAAATCACACTCTTCGCAATTTGACCGAGGCTCACGCCGAGCACATCGGCGGCCTCTTGGGCGGTGCGTGCCGCCGTACTCAAGAACTGCGGGGCGTGGGGGTGGTTCAGTTCGGTCAGACGTGCGGCCACACGCTGGAAGCCTTCGGGTTTGTCGTGGTGGGTGTCGTTCATGGCACCGATTGTGCCGACCGTTGAGCCGACCGCGCCAGAGGGCACTGGCCGGAATCATCATCGGCCAGCACCAAACCCGCAGGCGCTCACTTCTTGGCAGAAGCCTCGGTCAAACGGCGGCCCAGCGACAGCGCATAAGGCGCAGCGCGTGCCAACAGCACCGGATCGGCCGAGGGTTTGATGCCACGTGGCAGCACCAGCGGATTGAAGGTGATGTTCTCGCAGGCACCGCCCGCACCGGCTTCCACCTTGTCGATCACGAGCTTGCCTGCGGGCAGCACAACGCGGCTGTCAGGCCAAACCTTGGTGGGGTCGGTCAGCACATCACCAGCCTCTGCAAGTTGCACGCTGAAGCTGAATGCCACAGGTGCCTTCGCCACACGCTGGCGCAACTCGTCCGCCAAAAAATCATCGGGCAGGGTTTTAAGCTGATCTTCCGTCAAACCCAGGGTGCCTTGCTCGGGCATGAACTGCCAGCGAACAAACTGGCTGGCACCTTTGGCGTTGACGAATTCAAACGCGTTGGTGCTCCAGTAGTTCACCGCACCATAACTCGCGGGGATGGGTGCCTTGGCCAAGTAAGCCGCTTGCAGCAGGGTTTCGGGGTTGGCCTCGTTGAAGGCTTTGAGCTTGGCTGCATCCGGCTTGCCAGTGGCAGGGTCCGGCGTTCGGGCTTGCAGGAAAGGTGCGAACTGATCGGGACGCGCCACAAAAAACACCGGGGCCGAAATGTTGGCCATGGCCCACTGCTCGCCATTGGCCAAGTTGAACTGCAAGGCCAAGCCGCGCACCGAACGGCTCTTGTCGCTGGCTTTGGCATTGCCACCTCCGAGGGAAAAACGCGCCACCACGGGCACCTTGTCGCCATTAAAAACCGCTGCGCTCGACAAGTTGCGGCCCACAGTGTTGCCCTCGAAATACCCGCTGGCACACAGCCCCTTGGCCCCTGAGCGACGCGAACCAGGATGCTTACCAAAAAGCCCTTCCAGCGCATCCACCTGGGCCTGCGGCTGTGGCACTTGGGCGGTTGCATACAAACTGAAACTACCAAGACCGACGGCGGCTGCCGCCAACAACAAATTCTTCATGAGTACTGCCTTTTTTGAGGGTAGGTTGAAGTGCTGACCCTTTGAACTCCGAGGGCCGCTGGGGCTTGTGTCGGCAGGCGGGTGAGCTTCTTACAAGCCATATCCTCGTGGCAGGTTTCCAGACAGTGAGGGAGGGCAAAAGGCAAGGTTTGACCCTGGCCAGTGATTGTCAGCTTGTGAGCTTGGACAACAAGACTTCCCTCGAGCAATAGCCGACTAAGCCAACACAACTGGTGCAAATCCGCTGAAGATAGAAATGAGCCATCAATACTGCGGTCTACCAAAACGCTCAATGAGCCCGCGACAAGCATCTGGCGCGAAACCCGCTGCCCACATTTCCGTGCGCTGGAACTCTGATTGCAAATCGGCAAGCGCATTGGCATTCCAAAGATGGTGTTGCGCTTTTAGCGGCAAGTGATCTGTTTCGGATTCAATTGCAACAAAGGCATCGAAGTCTGGATCACGGTCAGAAACCCCGCCTATTGCCGACCTCAACCGAAGTACCTCCACGGCACCTTCGAAAAATGACAAATTGCCGTCAAGCATTGCGGCGGCCATACCGACAAGCGCTTCTCTGGCTTGGGTTTCCTGCTCGTTGAGTGCTGGGCGATCAGGCATGCAATCTCCTCTCTCTCGGACCCCAGTCTTGCCGCAAGGCAATCGACCCTTTGGCGACGGTCTAGATCAAACTGCGTTTTTTGAAAGCAGCGGAAATCTCTCCGGATACCTGATGGACTCGATGGACAAATCGACATCAAGCTGTGGCCAGTACAGATGCTCTTCAGTCGGGCGTTGTACATCGGACAACTGTTCGATCGTTGCTTGCTTGAACCAGGGGAATTCAGTGTAGGGAACGGCCAGTTCTTCTTCCCCCAGCAGCAGCCAGAAGCAGTGCGTGGAAACGTTAGTGACTTCAGCTGCCAAAGTGGTGGTGCCAAGCATCTTGAATCTCCTGAATGTGGGCCTCGACAACGACCTGGGCCTGACGAAGCTGAACCCCCGACAAACCCACGTTTTTCGCCAAATGAACCGACGGCGTCAGCCAGAACTTGGCTTCACCCTCAGGGTGCGCCACATGAACATGAATGCGCGCTTCTTCGCGGGAAAAAAAGAACAAGCGGAACTGGCCGTCTCGAACAATGGTGGGTGCCATGGGTGGACTTTACCGGAGGCTTGGCTGAGGTACTGATTAACTTTCGCCCTGCAGGCTACTCCACCCGCTTCGCCAACAAAGCACTCCCCACCCTTGACACCGGCTTGCGCCCCAGCACCTCGGAGATGAAGGCGGCGGCGTCCACCAGCTTGTCGATGTCCACACCCGTCTCAATGCCCAGCCCATTGAGCATGAAGAGCACATCCTCGGTGCCCACGTTGCCGGTGGCGCCTTTGGCATAGGGGCAGCCACCGAGTCCCGCCACGCTGGCGTCGAAAATGTGGATGCCCATTTGCAGGCAGGCATAAACATTGGCCAGGGCCTGGCCATAGGTGTCGTGGAAATGGCCGCTGACTTCGTGCAGGGGAAGTGTTTCACGGTGCGGTCCGTGGTGGCTTGCACGGGGATGGCAGAGATTGAACCAACAGCGCGCAGCGAAAGCGCCTCACCCTGGCTGTGCTTCAGTTGGAAACGTCCGAGACCGCGTTGACACCCGCCAGATAGCCATCGGCGAAGTTGGTGCCGCGAATGTTGGCAACCAGTTGCTGGGCGTTTTGCAGCAGTGCGTCCAGCGCATCGTCTTCGTTCGTACGTTCCATCTTGATGCACAGAGGCTCGCCCATGGGGCCAACCAGTTGCAGCAGGCGTTTGACCGCCTCGGCCCGGCGCATCTTGAATGCCGCGGATTCCAATAGTCGAGCGGCGCGGGGTGTTTCTTGATCATGTGACTTCGTCGGCTTGGAAGCGCCTGAGAAATGGCGCTCCAGAAACTCCGCGCATTCACGCAGACGAGGTGTTGAGCTGGTCAGTGCCACGTTAAGTACTTCTTTGGCATAGGCCGCTTCGCGCATGAACTTTGACACATCCAGCGCGTTGTTAAACTCGCGCCGCATGGGAATGACCATACGGACTGCAGTGTTGAATACCAGCGCTTCCTCTGTCAAATTCATCGTGACTCCTGACTCATTTCGATGGTGTTGCTCAACCAACCTTATTTTGCTTCGAGATGCATTCTTTTTGGTCCGACGCCATCAGAATAACCCTGCATTTGGGGCACTCCGTTTGTGCGAGTAAGTCAAAAAGTTTCGCCCTAGGAGCCTGTCGGACTTGGGGCGTCGAAAGCGAGAATCGACCCCAGCAAGGACAGTTTTTGCCGGATTTACAGCCGACGATTCCCAAGTTCGACAGGCTCCTAGAGGCGGGAATGGTATGTGGATGCGCGGCAAGAAAACGGGTCGCAACGCGCCGAATAACGAAAAGTGCGAATTGCTGCATGAAGCACCCTCGGAACGCGAAACAATAGGCCGAAAATGTGTGAGGAATTCACGCCAGCCTATTTCACCAGGTCGCTTTCTTATGCCCAGCAACACCGCATGAATGCTTGTTTTGGTGGCTCCGAGTAACAAATCCAGCCAGTGTCGTGAGTCAGAAGTTAGTTAAAGATAACTCTGTCGTCATCGTAGTCAGGCAAGGCGCGAAGCCATACCCGAAGGTGTCGCGAGCATTCGCAACGCCGCAGCGTCTACTGCCATGTGTGGACAGCGACTTCCGATTTCAGTGTTACGGTTCACTACGACCAAGCGCTACGCAAACATGCGACCACGCCTGTTCAGGCGGATGCGGTCTCAACGCCTCGCCAAGGCTTGCGGGCCTTGGTTGCTGCCATCTCGACCACCTCGGCTCGCCCATGTCCCACCGCATGGGCGCCTCCCTGGTGAAATGTGCGAGCTAACGAAGTGGCTTGTTGTTCTGGGGTGGGAGCAGGCCGCCACGCTGATCACGACCAAATCGAATAGCCAAAATTGAGCCGAACCAGCGGGATCTACTCATGGTTACACCATGTTTTGCTGCGACGAAAGACTGGTGCCTGACGAGCTTCACACCCGCTTCGCCAACACCGCACTCCCCACCCGAGACACCGGCTTGCGCCCCAGCACCTCGGAGATGAAGGCGGCCGCGTCCACCAGCTTGTCGATGTCCACACCGGTTTCGATGCCCAGGCCATTGAGCATGAAGAGCACATCCTCGGTGCCCACGTTGCCGGTGGCACCTTTGGCATAGGGGCAGCCACCCAGGCCCGCCACGCTGGCGTCAAAAATGTGGATGCCCATTTGCAGGCATGCGTAGACATTGGCCAGGGCTTGGCCATAGGTGTCGTGGAAATGGCCGCTGACTTCGTGCAGGGGAAAGTGCTTCAAAGCGCGCTCCATCGCGGCTTGCACTTTGAGTGGGGTGCCGACGCCGATGGTGTCGGCCACGCCGCAGTGATCCACCTGGATGTCCTTCAATAAACGGGCCACACGTTCTACTTCATCGGGGCTGACCTCGCCTTGGTAGGGGCAGCCCACCGCGCAGGAGATGGCGGCGCGCACTTTGATGCCTTGGGCGTGCGCGGCCGCCACCACGGGGCGGAAACGTTCAATGCTTTCTTCAATGCTGCAGTTGATGTTGCGCTGGCTGAAGGCTTCGCTGGCGGCGGCGAAGACGACGATCTCGTCGGGTTTGATTTGGCTGTTGGCGGTGGCCGCTTCAAAGCCTTTCATGTTGGGGGTGAGCACCGAGTAACGCACGCCTGGTTGGCGCGCGTTGGGCAAAGTTACTCCAGCCATCACCTCTGCGTTGTCTGCCATTTGCGGCACCCATTTGGGGCTGACGTAACTGGTGACTTCGATCTCTTTCAATCCCGCCGCTTGCAGGCGGTGAACAAGTTCAATTTTGTGTTCGCTGCTGACGGGTTGTTTTTCGTTTTGCAGGCCGTCGCGGGGGCCGACGTCGACGAGGGTGACTTGGGTGGGCAGCATGGTGGACTCCGATCAAACTGCTTGGGTGGTGGAAAGTTTCAGCAGCTCTTCGCCCTCACTCACCTGATCCCCCACCGCATACAACAACTCAGCCACCAAGCCATCGCGCGGGGCGGTGATGGTGTGTTCCATTTTCATGGCCTCCATCACAGCCAGGGGCTGGCCTTGTTTGACCTCTTGGCCGGGCTGGGCCAGGAAGGCGATGAGTTTGCCGGGCATGGGGGCGGTGAGACGACCGCCCTCAGACGCGCCTTCACCGGCATGGGCGATGGGATCAAACTCGGTGAGGGTGGCTTGAGCCTCCAGGCCAAAGACGGCGTAACGCTCGCCCTGCAGGTAGACGGTGAGAGTTTGGCGATTGGGTCCGAGTTGCACGTCGAACATGTCGGCATTCAACGCGGTGAAACTCAAAGGCCAGCGTTCGCTTGCCGCGCCCAAGAGAGTCAAACCATCGTGGGTGCGCTCCAACGTCACCACCTCGTTCTGGCCCTGCCAGTTCAGATGTAAGCGCCGCTGTGCCCCACCTTGCATCCGCCAGCCGTCGCGGCGTGACCAGGGGTCGTTGGTTTGTTTCGCGGCTTCATCACGCAGCTTGTGCGCCACCACAGCCGCCGCAGCCAGCGGCAAGGCCAAGGCGGGGGCGTCAAACAAAGTTGCTCGTTCGCGTTCGATTAAAGCGGTGTCAAGATCGGCGGTGGAAAAGGCCTTGCTTTGCACCACACGGCCCAGGAAGGCCACATTGGTGTGCAGGCCGACGATGTGGGTTTGGGCGAGTGCCGCTTGCATACGCGCCAGGGCTTGTTCACGGTCGGCACCCCAAACGATGAGTTTGGCGATCATGGAGTCGTAGAAGGGAGAAATGGCGTCGCCTTCGCGCACGCCAGCATCCACACGAATATCGGAGCGCTCAAAACGCGAACAAGGCGGCGTGCGGAACACATCGAGCGTGCCGGTGGCGGGCAAAAACTGCGCGTCGGGGTTTTCAGCGCAAATGCGGGCTTCAATGGCGTGGCCGTGAATGCGCAACTCGTCCTGCTTCAAGGGCAAGGGCTGGCCTGCGGCCACACGCAGTTGCCACTCCACCAAATCGAGGCCGGTGATGGCTTCGGTCACGGGGTGCTCCACTTGCAGGCGGGTGTTCATTTCCATGAAATAAAAACGCAGGTCGCCATCGGGTTGTGGTTCTGCAATGAACTCCACCGTGCCTGCGCCCACATAACCGACGGCTTTCGCTGCAGCCACGGCGGCCGCACCCATCTCGCGGCGACGGGCCTCGCTCATGCCGGGAGCCGGCGCTTCTTCCAGCACTTTTTGATGGCGCCGCTGCACCGAGCAGTCGCGCTCGAAGAGGTAAACCACATCACCTTGGGTGTCGCCGAACACCTGGATTTCAATGTGGCGCGGGCGGGTGACGTAACGTTCAATCAGCACCGCGTCGTCACCAAAACTGTTGATGGCTTCGCGTTGGCAAGAAGCCAGTGCGGCTGCAAATTCTGGCGCGCTGTTCACGATGCGCATGCCTTTGCCGCCACCACCCGCGCTGGCTTTGATGAGCACGGGGTAACCAATGCGGTCGGCCTCGCGCTGCAAGAGGGCGGGGTCTTGATCGGCGCCGTGGTATCCGGGCACCAAGGGCACGCCGGCCGCGCCCATCAGGCGTTTGCTTTCGGCTTTGAGGCCCATGGCTTTGATGGCACTGGGGGGCGGGCCGATGAAGGCGATGCCTGCATCAAAACAGGCTTGCGCGAAGTCTTCGTTTTCGCTCAGGAAGCCGTATCCAGGGTGCACGGCTTGTGCGCCAGTGGCTTTGGCGGCGGCCAGAATCACATCGGCCTTGAGGTAGCTGTCTTTAGGCGAAGAGCCGCCAATATGAACAGCCTCGTCACAGGCACGAACATGGGCGGCCTGGGCATCGGCGTCGGAGTAAACCGCGACGGTGCGGATGCCCAGGCGACGTGCGGTGGCGGCCACCCGGCAAGCGATCTCCCCTCTGTTCGCTATCAGGATCTTCTTAAACATGAGTGGCTCCCGGGGCAAGATCGCCTGCGCATGCTTCGCATGCCATGCAATTTGACTTCGTCGCTGCGCCGCTTCGCGGCTGGTCACCTCTATTGGCGATCAGGATTTTTTTAAACATGAGGTACTCCTTGGGCGAGATCGCCATGAATTGAGCAACAGAGAAAGTCAGGTCGAAACGGGATCACCCGGCCCACCCAAAAAACCACGCACACGCCGAAACACTGCACGCAAAAACTTAAACAACATCCAAGTCACTACGGCCATCAAAATCACAACGATGGTGAGCAACACGCCGAAAACCAACGGGTGGTTGGTGGCTAACCACACGGCACCAACAACGAGGCCGTCTTCGACCAAGCTGGCCGCAATGTTGGAGAAAGGTTCGGGCGAGGTATTGATGGCCGCGCGGGTGGTGGTTTTGGCGGCCTGGCTGCTGGCAGCCAGGGTGCCGCCCATCAAAGTAGCCACAGTGGCCATGGTGGCGTTGTCGGCGCCGAACACGCCTGCGGCCAGTGCAGCGCCTGCGGGAATGCGCACCACGCTGTGCACCATGTCCCACAGGGAATCGACGCCAGGAATTTTGTCCGCAAAAAACTCGATGAGCAGCATGAAACCGCTGGCGGCCAACATGGCGGGGTGCTCTAACAAGTGCAGGCCGGTGGGCAAATCCATCCAACCGATGGCCCCCAAACCACCGACGAGAAACACCACGGCATACAAACGGAAGCCGCTGGCCCAACCCAGCGCTGCGGCCAAGGCCAAGAGGCTGGGCATGTCGAGTTGGCTGGCGACCGCTGTGGCGCCATCGCTCACCACGGCGCCCACCTGGGCGGCAGCGTTCTTGTCAATGTGCAGGCCAGCGCTGTGCAGCCACTGAACGATGTCTTGCCAAAGTGATTCCATGTTGAGACGCCTTCCGTGACGGGCTAGGACGAAACCCAGGACGGGCTGCGTTTGCCGAGGAAGGATTGCACACCTTCTTGGCCTTCTGTGCTGGCGCGAATGTCGGCAATACGTTTGGCGGTGTCTGCACGCAGTTCGTTGGTGATGGGGACACCACTGAGGTCTTGCACCAGCCGTTTGCAGGCACGGCTGGCCATGGGGCCGTTGGCGACCACTGCGGCCACGATGTCGGCGACTTTGGCATCTAACTGGTCCGCAGCCACCACCTCGTGAACAAAACCCATGGCCAAGGCCTGGGCTGCGCTGAAACGTTCTGCAGTGACCATGTAGCGCCGTGCTGCTTGTTCACCCAAGGCACGCACCACATAGGGGCCGATGGTGGCGGGCAAGAGGCCGAGTTTGGCTTCGCTCAAACAGAAGGTCACCGCATCGGCTGCGACCACCACATCACACACCGCCGCCAAGCCCACACCCCCCGCATAACAGTCACCCTGGATGCGGCCAATCACGGGCACCGGGCAGCGGTAGATGGCCCACAGCATGTCGGCCAGGGCTTGCGCATCCGCCCGGTTTTGCTCCCAGGTGTAGTGGGCCATTTTTTGCATCCAGGCCAAGTCGGCTCCCGCACAAAACGCTTTGCCGTGGCCCCCCAGCACGACGGCGCGCAGGGTGTTGCCTTGGCTGAGTTGGGTGAAGACCTCAGTCAGTTCTTGGATGACGTCTTCATTGAAGGCGTTACGCACATCGGGGCGGTTGAGCCAGACGTGACTGACATGCCCGTGTTGCTCAACGATCAAATGTTTCATGCGGATACCCTGCCCTTGCACTGCTTCATTCGGCCACCCACACCACGTCTTGGTCGACGGCGTAGAGGCGGCAAGTTGACTTGGCGCTGCGCTGGCAATTGGCCAAAGCGCGTGCATTGGGGCGCTCGCCTCCCCAGGCCCAACCAAATGCATTGGATTTCGGGTCGAGCGCGAAGGCTTTGGGCGACGCGGCATTGAGCCACTGGGTGTAGGCAGCGCGTGCCTGGTCTGTGCCCAGCGGTGCTTTGCTGATGTCGTCAACTTTGGCAAACGCGGTGGCCGCTGGTTTGGGCAAATCCGCAGGTGGGCCCAGGTCGGCCAGTACCTGAACCGGCAGCCCTTGTTCTGCCATCGCCGCGACAACTTTGTCGCGCCAGATGGGCAAGCCGTCGGCAGAGCCGAACATGGCGTGTGCATCGCCACCGAATACGCCGAAATCGGTGAGTTCGGCTTTTGCGCCGGCCTTCACATAACGTTCAAATGCGCCTTGGTAGACAAAGGGCTGAAAGTAGCTGTCGTTGCTGCCGTAAAACCACAAGGAGGGCAAACGAGTTTTTTCGCCATATGCACCCATCGCGCGTATCAGGGTGTGTTCCCATGAGACGCAGCCCTCTTGCCTGAGGCCACCCGCAAAGTTGACGAGCAACTTGGTACCGGCATGGGGCTCCATACCGTAGGCCAAGGTGGTCAAGCCGCCGTGGGATTGGCCCATGACCACATTGCGTGACACGTCAGCCCACGGTTGGTGGCCCAGCCAATTCAACGCACGCCGTACAGAAATGGCTTGTTGTTCGCCGTTGCTATAAACGTTGCAACCACCCGAAATTTCCGAGCCGCCTGACTTACTGAAACCTTGCCGCATGGGCACCGCCACCACATACCCTCGTTGCACGAACTCCCTGGCCGCGAGTAGCGGCCTGTAGCGCGGCTGCAGATGGGCCGGGCCCATCGCTCTGCCATGGTTGATGACCACCACGGGAAAGGGGCCCTGTCCTTCGGGTTTGAACAGGGTCATTTCTAGCACTGATTCTGTGAAACCACCAGATGGAATCATCACCACCTGCTCACCCAAACGGGCGCTCAGCTCTTGGGCCCTGACAGCGCCGCCGCACACCATCCACAGCGCGGTGGCGCCAAAGAAACTCCGCATTGAATAAACAAAATTGCGCATATCAGTACCTCAGAGCGCGTAAGCCGCGCAAGTCTTCAAACGCATCGAAATCACGGTCCCGATGCAACAAGGCATAACCGCGTGCGATGCAAAACGTGGCCACCAGCACATCCATGGCGCTGCGTACCGTGACGCCGATTGCGCGCAGGCTGCGGTAGTGCTGCGCAGCTTGTTCCGCCAACGCTTGGCCACCCGTGTCCTCAATGACCATGGACAGCATCAAACGCCGCGCTTGCATGTAGTCGCGCTCGTGGCGAAAGCCGCGCAGCACTTCATACAAAACCAAGTCCGGCACGACCAAGGTGGCTTCGCCATGGGTAAGCAAGTCGCCCAAGGCATGCTTTTGCGGCGTGTCGGTGCCGTTGAAAAAATCAATCCAGACACCCGAGTCAACGACGACCATGAGAACCCTTTTTTGCCGCCGACGTAGAGCGCGACACTTGCGACTTGCTCACAGGCTTCGCGTGTGGTTTGGTCGGTGCCTCTTGCACCGACCAGGCAGTTGTCTGCGCTGGCGTAACGCGGGAGTCAGCGTCATCGTCGCCATCCCAATGCAGTTTGCCTTCCCACTTCAGGATTTCACGGTAAGCCGCTTGGCGAGCGAGCAACTTCAAACCCGCCTCGACGGCATCCTTCTTGGTTTTGAAGGGGCCCGCACGCATCGCTGCCTCCAGTGTGGCGTCGTCAATATCAATGTTGGTGCGCATGATGTGCATAAATAGTGATTTACATACACATCGTACATCACATCCGGAAAATTCCAAATTTTGTGTCGGGGATGGGCGCATTGAGTGAGGCGCTCAAGCCCAGTGCCAGCACACGGCGGGTGTCCGCCGGGTCGATCACGCCGTCGTCCCACAAACGCGCACTGGCGTAATAAGGGTGGCCTTGGGTTTCGTACTGCTGGCGTATCGGCGCTTTGAAAGCCTCTTCTTCTTGGGCGCTCCACTGACCGCCCTTGTTTTCAATGCCGTCACGTTTGACGGTGGCCAGCACACTGGCCGCTTGTTCGCCGCCCATGACGCTGATGCGCGCATTCGGCCACATCCACAAAAAGCGCGGGCCGTAGGCGCGGCCGCACATGCCGTAGTTGCCCGCACCGAAGCTGCCGCCAATGATGACGGTGAACTTCGGCACCGCTGCGCAAGCGACCGCCGTGACCATCTTGGCACCGGCGCGTGCAATGCCTTCGTTTTCCACTTTGCGGCCCACCATGAAGCCGGTGATGTTTTGCAAAAACACCAAAGGAATCTTGCGCTGGCAGCACAGTTCAATGAAGTGCGCGCCCTTGTTGGCGCTTTCAGTGAACAAGATGCCGTTGTTGGCGATGATGCCCACAGGCATGCCTTCAATGTGGGCAAAGCCGCACACCAAGGTGGCGCCGTAGCGGGCTTTGAATTCATCGAACTCGGAACCATCCACGATGCGCGCAATGACCTCGCGCACATCGAAAGGTTTGCGGGTTTGATTGCCTTGGGCGTCCAGCGGAATCACGCCCTGCAACTCGTTCACATCCAACGCGGGCAGGCGCGGTGCCTTGAGGGCCATGCTCACTTCTTTGCGTCGATTCAACCCTGCCACGGCGGCGCGCGCCAAGGCCAAAGCGTGGGTGTCGTCATTGGCCAAGTGGTCGGCCACACCGGAGAGCCGGGTGTGTACATCGCCGCCACCCAAGTCTTCTGAGGTCACGACTTCGCCGGTGGCCGCTTTCACCAAAGGCGGGCCACCCAAAAAAATCGTGCCTTGGTCTTTGACGATGATGGTCTCGTCGCTCATGGCGGGCACATAAGCACCCCCTGCGGTACACGAGCCCATCACCACCGCAATTTGCGCGATGCCTGCGGCGCTCATGTTGGCTTGATTGAAAAAGATGCGACCAAAGTGATCGCGGTCGGGGAAGACCTCGTCTTGGTTGGGCAGGTTGGCACCGCCGCTGTCCACCAAATAAATGCAAGGCAGGTTGTTCTCTTGCGCGATCTCCTGCGCCCGCAGGTGTTTTTTGACGGTGAGCGGAAAGTAAGTGCCGCCCTTGACCGTGGCGTCGTTGCACACCACCATGCACTCGACACCTTTGATACGGCCAATGCCTGCGATCACACCCGCACCGGGTGCGGCATCGCTGCCGTCTTTGTCGGGGTACATGCCCAGCGCAGCCAAAGGCGCGATCTCTAAAAATGGCGTATCGGGGTCGAGCAGCATTTCCACCCGGTCACGCGGCAATAACTTGCCACGCGCCACATGTTTGGCTCGGGCTGCATCACCCCCACCATGAGCAATACGCGCGAGCTTGGCATTGAGATCATCCACCAAGACGCGCATGGCAGCGGCATTGGATTTGAAGTCGTCAGAACGTGGGCTGAGTTTGGAGGCGAGCTGGGCCATGGGGTCTCCGAGCGGGCCGTTTGGGTCTCGGCCTCAATTGACGTATACGTAAAGTAGATTCTAAGCGCCACGCTGGGCAAGGCACAAGATGTTCAGGCGTCAAGCGTCCTCCCAGACCTTCTCATGGAAGCGAAGGCTTGCTTGATGAATGACGGTGCTGGACTCCATTCAGGCTCCACAAAGACAGTGAAAACCTCCTTGAACATTATTGGTGGCTGACGTTGAATGCTGGGCCGGCCCATTTCTAAAAACCAACGGAGACTAGCTTCATGACATTCAATTCAATTCGCCGCACGTTGGCACTCACCGCCAGCCTGGTGTTGCTACCCGCTGCGTGGGTGCCAGCGCAGGCGCAAACCTATCCTTCCAAACCAATCACCTTCATCGTCCCCTTCCCCGCAGGAAGCGCCACCGACTTGATGGCCCGTATCTTGGCCGAACACATTGGCAAGTCGGCAGGTCAGGCCGTCGTGGTGGACAACAAAGCCGGTGCCAATGGAACTATTGGCACCGCAGCGGCAGCCAAAGCTGCACCGGACGGCTATAACTTTGTGATTGCCACCAGCACCACACACGCGGCCAATGCGTCGCTGTACCGCAAGCTGCCATACGACCCGATCAAAGACTTCACCCCGGTGTCGCAGCTCTCTGACATTCCCTTCGTCATGCTGGTGCACCCGTCCGTGCCAGCCGACACCGCCCAAAAGTTTGTGGCCTACGCCCAAGCGAATCCAAACAAACTGGCGTGGGGCCACGGCTCCAGCGGCAGCCTGATTCCAGGCAACGCCTTGGTCACCCACAACAAACTCACCATGGTGGCCGTGCCCTACAAAGGCGTGCAGCCCGCCGTGGCCGATGCCTTGGGCAACCAGGTACAAATGGTGTTTGCCGACATTGCCAATGCCTTGCCGCAAGTCAAAGCAGGCAAATTGAGGGCCTTGGCCGTGACCTCCGCCAGCGAGCATCCTTTGCTGCCAGGCGTGGCGCCTTTGTCCGCTGTAGTGCCGGGGTTTGAAATGAACTCCTGGTTCGCCATGTATGCCCCAACGGGTACACCAGCGCCCATCGTCAACAAGATGAACGAGTGGGGGCGCGCCGCGCTGAAAGACTCCGCTGTTCAAACCAAACTCAGCGCATCAGGCTTTCGTCTGACGCCAAGCAGCCCCGCCGAACTCGGCGTGTTCACCGCCAAAGAAACCATCAAATGGGCCAAGGCGGTAACGGCAGCGGGCATCATTCCTGAGTGATACCTTGCGGGGGCTGCACCGTCGGTGCAGTCCCTGTTGACTTCAAGCTGCAGCAGCCAACGGGACCAAACCGCCTTCGGGAAGCTCGCCGCCCAAGGCGTCGATCAAGTCGGGCACCAACAAACGCAGCTCGCCCGTGGCAATCGCTACATCGGCATCAAAACCACCATCGTCTTTGCCTGTGGGTGCGTTGCTGCTCTCCAGCACCACGTCCAGCAGTTTGATCTTCTTGATCACCAACGCCTCATTCAGAACGAATGAAACGCGGCTGTTCCACGTCATGGCCACTTGGGTTGGCAATTTGCCTTGGTTGATGTGCTCGGCGACTTCGTCAATGTCCAGGGTGTGCCGCGCATAACGCACGGTGGCTTTTTCGCTGTCAGGCTGTTTGAGTTCGCACTCGCGGTCGATGGTGAAAAACGGTGGCGCTTCTTTGGTCTTCAACCACTCGGCCATGGCCGTGGCCGGAGAAATCTGCGTGTTGATCGGCCGCAGCACCACACCACCGCCCAGCGCCGCCACCAGCAAGGTCACGATGCGGTCCGCACTTTTGATGCTGCCCGCATTGATGACAACGAGCCCCGCCTTCTGATCGATCCACACCAGGTTGCTGCTGCGTTTGGGGAAGGCGCGCGGCAGCAGGTCTTGAACAATTTCTTCTTTCAGCTCTTTGGCCATCTTGCCCTTGGGGCGACGGCCGGTTTCTTGTTCAATTTTGTCGAGCCGGGCTTGGAGCTGGGTTTTGATGACAGAACTGGGCACCGCTTTGCGCTCCACGCACAGTTGCAGAATCAGCTGCCCACCGACGCTCTCCATCAAGCTGCTGTGTTTCTCACCGCGGGGTTGCACCCAGCCTGCGGACTCGGGCTGTGTCGCGCCACATTCGGCAAAACGGCCTGCGGCCAAGCGGTCTTCCAAACTGGACAGCGCGGAGCGGTCCCATTCGGTGATGCGGTATATCAATGCGTTTTTAAACATGGGTGAACCTCGGGTAAGGGGGCGGATTCTAGGCACTTTCATTGCTCGAAAGCTTTTGGATTTGTGCTTGCGTTTTTTGCTTCAGAAGCGTTAATCGTGGCACCGCGCCGGGTCTCGGCCCGGCGGCCGAGTAACTTCTTTTGCTGGTGCAAAAGAAGTCACCAAGAAAACACCTGAACACCAGCCTATTTGGGGAGGGATGGCTTGGTTCTTTGGCGCAGACGTGGGGGCTGGATTCGGCCAGTGGCCACTGGCGTTCGGGCCACGTTTTCGGTTGGTCTCTTCGCAACATCACCTCACGCTTGGTGTGCACTTCTGTGTTCGTCATTCCCGCGAAGGCGAGAACGACGGTGATGGATGGAAAGTGCTGCAGGAAGAACAAGCCTTTAACGTCGCCGTGAATGCCTGTTGCCACTGACCGAACCGGACCCCACGTCTGTGCTCCGGGGCCAAACCACCCCTCCCCAAATAGGCTGGTGTTCAGGTGCTTCTTTGCCTACTTTCTTGCACCGGCAAGAAAGTAGGTCGCCCGCCGGGGCGAATTCCCGGCGCGGTGCAACGAGGAGAGGGAAGCGACACGAAAGCAACATTCGAGGCGCCCCGCCCAGCGATAGACTGCACTTCGCCCACCATCAAAGGAGCCTCTCATGTCGTCACGAAAAATCCTCGTCGCCCAAGGCGGTGGCCCCACCGCCGTCATCAACCAATCTCTGGCGGGTGTGGTGCTAGAAGCCAGACGCCACCACGGCGTTGAGCGGGTGTATGGGGCCATGCATGGCGTGCGCGGCATCGTGAATGAAGACTTCACCGACCTCACCCAAGAAACCAGCCACAACCTGGAGCTGGTGGCGAACACGCCCTCCTCGGCGCTGGGTTCCACGCGCGACAAACCCGACCTGGCCTATTGCCAGGAGATTTTTAAGGTGCTTAAAGCCCACGACATCGGCCACTTTTTTTACATCGGTGGCAACGACTCGTCGGACACCGTGCGCATCGTGAGCGACGAGGCGCACAAAGCAAATTACCCGCTGCGCGCCATCCACATTCCCAAAACCATCGACAACGACCTCGTGGGCAACGACCACACGCCGGGCTTTCCTTCTGCAGCGCGTTTTGTGGCCCAAGCCTTTGCCGGGGCGAACCTGGACAACGCCGCCTTGCCCGGTGTGTACGTCGGCGTGGTGATGGGCCGCCACGCCGGCTTTCTCACCGCCGCCTCCGCCTTGGGTAAGAAATTTCCCGAGGACGGCCCTCACCTCATCTACCTGCCCGAACGCAATTTCTCCATCGAACAATTTCTGCGCGATGTCAAAGCCACCCATGAGCGATACGGTCGATGTGTGGTGGCCGTCTCAGAAGGCATCCACGACGCACAAGGCCGCCCGATGCTGGCTCAGCTGAGCCAAGATTTAGAGCGCGACGCCCACGGCAACGTGCAACTCTCCGGCACCGGCGCGTTGGCCGATCTGCTGTGCGAAGAAATCAAATCCAAACTCGGCATCAAACGTGTGCGCGGTGACACCTTTGGTTATTTGCAGCGCTCTTTCATTGGCTGCGTGTCGGATGTGGATCAGCGAGAAGCGCGTGAAGTGGGCGAGAAGGCCGTGCAGTTCGCCCTGTGGGGCAACAGCAATGGTTCGGTCGCCATCAAACGAACGGGCTTTTATTCCGTGGACTACGAGTTGCTACCCCTGCAAGACGTCGCCGGCAAAACCCGCGTGATGGAAGACGATTTCATCGCCGCCAGCGGCACCGACGTGACCGATCTGTTCCGTTTGTATCTCCGGCCGCTCTTGGGCTCTGGCATGCCGGATGCGTTTCGGCTGCGGCGGCATGCGGTGGAGAAAGTGCTGCGATCCGCATGACCTCAACCAGGCCAATCTCGTACATTAACAACCTCCGCCTCGTTTTTCATCTGCGATAGCACCGTCATGACTGCCAGAGAAGTCGAAACCACACTCCTGTCACGCTGTGCCGCTACAGCGCGTGGAGCCACGGGTATTGCTCAAGACCAGCGAGAAGCGAATGTCTTTCGCATTGCTGCCTTGTTGCTTCAGTCGCAACACGCAGAGGCCGCGAGTCGCTTGATGAAAGCCAGCATGGCCTATTTTTCCCAGCACCCGAATGAACAATTGCAAGCCTGCGAGGTCATCAAAAACGGCTGGCTCATCAGCCTGCCCCGCGCGCGCGACATGCTGATGCGCAGGGTGAACTGACGGTTTAAGCCCCATGCCCTCGCCACCGTCTTTTCACCTTGATACGGCCCTGGCCAAGGGTCTGCGCGAGTTGTTTCGTTTGCTGGAACAGCGGCTCGATTTGAAAAGGCCCTTGGCGGTGTACTTGGCCGGTGGCATGGCGACGCATTTGTACACCGCCCAGCGTGTGACCACGGATGTGGATGCGGAATTTGCGGGCCGGGTTCTGTTGCCCAACGACCTGGTGCTGGAAATCACACTGGAAAACGGCGTGGCGCAGTTGATTTACTTCGACACCAACTACAACGCCACGTTTGCGCTGATGCATGAGGACTACCAACACGATTCCCTGCCAATCGACTTGGGTCTCAAACAGTTGCATGTGCGGGTGTTGTCACCGGTCGATTTGGCGGTCAGCAAGATTGCTCGCCTGGCTGACAACGATAAGGAAGACATACAGGCCTTGGTACGACTGGGCCTGGCGACACCTCATGAAATTCAGCAGCGCGCCACGCAAGCTTTGGACGGTTTTGTGGGGGGACGCGCGATGCTGGAATTGAATCTGCGCGATGCGTTGGATTTGGCGCGCGCAGCGCAGGCGCAGCGCCCGTAAAACCGGTCTCAAGCCAACGCCCGCCCAATCAATATCTTCTGCACATCCGACGTGCCTTCGTAAATTTGGCAGACACGCACGTCGCGGTAGATGCGCTCCACCGGGAAGTCGCTCACATACCCATAGCCGCCGTGGATTTGGATGGCGGCGCTGCACACCTTCTCGGCCATTTCAGTGGCAAAAAGTTTGGCCATAGCAGCTTCTTTCAGGCACGGTTGGCCCGCATCTTTCAGGCTCGCCGCATGGTGGATGAGTTGGCGTGCGGCTTCAATTTGCGTGGCCATGTCGGCCAGGCGGAATTGCACGGCCTGGTGCTGGAAGATGGGCTGGCCGAAGGTGACACGGTCTTTGCTGTAGATCAAAGCTGCTTCAAACGCAGTACGTGCCATGCCTACGGCCTGGGATGCAATGCCGATGCGGCCGCCCTCCAAACCTGAGAGGGCAATCTTCAAACCCTGGCCCTCTTCGCCCAGCAGGTTCTCCTTGGGCACGCGGCAGTTCTCAAACAAGATTTGTGCGGTGTCACTCGCATGCTGGCCCATCTTGTCTTCGATGCGGGCCACGGTGTAACCCGGTGTGTTGGTGGGCACGATGAAGGCGCTGATGCCTTTTTTCCCGGCGCTTTTGTCCGTCACTGCCATGACGATGGCCACGTCGCCGTTCTTGCCGCTGGTGATGAATTGTTTGACACCGTTCAGCACATAGTGGTCACCGTCCCGCGCAGCGGTGGTTCTGAGGCCCGCTGCCTCCGAGCCGACATGAGGTTCGGTCAGGCAAAACGCACCCAACATGTTGCCCCGTGCCAAGGGTTTGAGCCAGCGTTCTTTTTGCGCCTCACTGGCCCAGGCCATCAAGATGGAACAGACCGGGCAGTTGTTGACGCTGACGATGGTGGAGGTGGCGCCATCACCGGCCGCAATTTCTTCCAGGATGAGGGACAGGCTCAAGTAGTCCAGTCCCGCCCCATCCCATTCGGTGGGCACGGCCACGCCATAACAACCTAAAGCAGCCAAGCCTTGGAGTTCGTCCTTTGGGAAGTGATGGGTTTTGTCCCACCCCGCCGCTTTGGGTGCGATTTGTTCTTGCACGAAAGTGCGAACGGCTTCTTGAACGGCGCGGTGGTCTTCGCTGAGGTACATACAAAGTTCCAATGAATGCAAGAGGCTGGAGGGCTCGGTTACCAGGGGATGGGCTGCCCGTTGTGGTTGATGAACTGGCCGTTGTCGCCGGGTTTCAAAGCGGCGATCACGGCCCTAAGATCGGACGCACTTTCTTCAACGCTGAGGTCAGCGCCTGCGCCGCCCATGTCGGTGCGCACCCAGCCCGGGTGCAGGCTGACGCAGATCGCTTGGGACTTGAACACCAAGGACACATCTTTCACCACCGAGTTCAATGCCGCCTTCGAGGCACGGTAGAGCCAGCCGCCCGCATTACCTCTTGCACCAATGGAGCCCATCATGGACGACAACACAGCAAACTTGGCGTTGGGCGCCAACAAACCGTCAAGCTGAGGCAGCACCTGCATGGCACCGAGCACATTGCTGTGCATGACGTGGTCGAACTCCGCCAAGGGCGGTGATTGCAAGCCCTGGGTTCGTGGGCCATAGACACCAGCGGCATACACCACCACGTCGAATGCGCAGCCATCAAGCTGCCAGGCCAGGCGGGAGGCACTTTCTGCCTTGGCCACGTCCAGTTGCAGCGCGGTCGCCCCCAGTTCCCGCAACAAACCTAAACCGGCCTCAGAGCGGGCCGTGGCGGTGACGCGCGAACCATGCTGGCGATACTGGCGCGCCAGTTCCAGGCCGATACCGCGTGAGGCACCGATGATGAGAACTTGCTGTGGGGCGGTGGCCATCGAATCACACCATCTCCACCGCCAACGCCGTAGCTTCACCCCCACCAATACACAGTGCCGCCACACCGCGCTTGAGGCCGCGTTGCCTGAGCGCGCCCAAGAGCGTCACCACAATACGCGCCCCAC
Organism: Pseudomonadota bacterium; assembly: GCA_046049865.1. Lineage (GTDB taxonomy): Bacteria > Pseudomonadota > Gammaproteobacteria > Burkholderiales > Burkholderiaceae_C > JANPCX01. The sequence goes on from JBJOQO010000014.1 coordinate 21,266, forward strand.
TGGCCCCGATGGGGTGGCCCAAGGCGCAGGCACCGCCGTTCACATTCACGATCTCGTGCGGAAGTTTGAATTCCGCCATGGCGGCCATGGTGACGGCGGCGAAGGCTTCGTTGACTTCCCACAGGTCAACGACTTTCGCAGACCACCCGCTCTTGGCCAGCACTTTTTCAATGGCACCCACGGGCGCGGTGGTGAACCAGTTGGGGGCCTGGGCGTGCACCGCATGGGCGGTGATGCGTGCCAGGGGCTGCAGGCCCAACTTTCTGGCCGTGGACTCGCGCACCATCACCAACGCGGCCGCACCGTCGGAAATGCTGGACGAGGTGGCGGCGGTGATGGCACCGTCTTTCTTGAACGCGGGTTTGAGGCCGGGGATTTTGTCGAGTTTGGCTTTGAACGGGCTCTCATCTAATTTGATGGCGACATCACCGCCCTTGCCTGCTACGGTGACGGGCGCGATCTCCCATTCAAAGCTGCCGTCTTCGTTGGCGCGTTTGGCACGTTCGGTGGAGGTGATGGCAAAAGCGTCCATGGCCTCTCGGCTGAACTGGTACTTGGCCACGCACTCTTCGGCGAAAAAGCCCATCGCCTTGCCGGTGCCGTTGGGCAGGCGCTCGTAGGCGTCCTCCAAACCGTCTTGTGCCATGTGGTCGTAGAGCGCTGTCATGCCGTACTTCACACCTTTGCGGGCAAAGGTGAGGTGAGGTGCATTGGTCATGCTTTCCATGCCGCCCGCCACCACCACGTCGTTGGATTCGGCACGCAGCATGTCATGGGCAAACATCATGGCGCGCATGCCGGAGCCGCACATTTTGGACAAAGTGACCGCGCCAGCCGACTGTGGCAGCCCCGCGCCCAACACCGCTTGGCGCGCAGGCGCTTGGCCCTGGCCCGCCATCAGGCAGTTGCCCATCAGCACTTCATTGACCGCATCACCGGTGATGCCAGCACGTGCGACCGCCGCCTTGATCGCGACTGCGCCCAGTTGATGCGCCGACAGCGCAGAAAAATCGCCCAACAAAGCACCGATGGGGGTGCGGGCGGCGGAAACGATGACGATAGGGTCGTGGGACATGGTGATCTCCTTGATAACAAGACAGTGACTTCACTGAACCGCCCCCTCACCCCTACCCTCTCCCCCGGGTACAGGGGAGAGGGCGTTTGACCCCCTCTCCCACTTGTGGGAGAGGGTAGGGGTGAGGGAGCACCAAAAACTAGAACGACACCTGCAAGGGCGCACCGCCCTGGATGCGCAAAAATGCAAACCGTTTGGCGGGGTCATACGGAAAAACATCGAGCACATCGCCCGCGGCTATGCGCTCTTTGTGCCCTTGCCAAAACGCGGCGTCAAGCAAGTCGCCATGGTGTTTCATGAACACATCGCGCACGCCGGGGTGGCCGAGCAGGAAGGGGCCAAAGGTTTCGGGGAAGACATCTTTGGGGCCGACTTTGTACCAAATCTCGCCCGACATTTCTTCCTCTTCGTTGCGCGGCTCGGGCACCTTGCGGAAGTTGCAGTCGGTGAGGTATTCGATCTCGTCGTAGTCGTAAAACACGACCTTGCCGTGGCGTGTCACGCCAAAGTTCTTCCACAGCATGTCGCCGGGGAAGATGTTGGCGGCCACCAGGTCTTTGATGGCGTTGCCGTACTCCACCACCGCCGCTTCAATTTGCTCAGGCTTGGCGTCTTGCAAAAAGATGTTGAGCGGAATCATGCGGCGTTCGATGTAGACGTGCTTGAGGATGACTTCGGTTTTTCCGTCGCCGTCGCGGTCCGATATCTCCAGCTGGCTGGGCGCAAACTTTTGGATCTCGGCGATCAGCTCGTCGTCAAAACGGTCACGCGGAAAAGCCACATTGCTGTACTCCAAGGTATCAGCCATGCGGCCTACTCGGTCGTGGGTTTTCACGAGCAGGTATTTGCTTTGGATCAGCTCGCGTGAGGTGTCTTTTTGCGGCGGGTAAAAGTCTTTGATGACTTTGAACACATAGGGAAAGGACGGCAAGTCGAACACCAACATCACCATGCCTTTGATGCCGGGCGCGATGCGAAAGCGGTCGGTGGAGTGGCGCTGGTGGTAGAGGAAGTCGCGGTAAAAAAGACTCTTACCGTGTTTTTGCAAACCCAGGGCGTTGTACAGCTCGGCACGCGGTTTGCGGGGCATCAGCGAGCGTAAGAACTGCACATAAGCCGACGGCACTTCCATGCCCACCATGAAGTAGGCGCGTGCAAAACTGAACAGCATCAACAAATCGTCTTCGTGGAACAGCGCCGCATCGATGACCAGTTTTCCTTCGGGGTTGTGCAAGATGGGCAAGGCAAACGGCGTTTCGCGAAAGCCGTTGATGATCTTGCCCACCACATAAGCACCTTTGTTCCTGAAGAACAAACTGGACAACACCTGCACCTGAAAGTTGGCGCGCATGCGGAATTCACCCAACTCTTGGTGAACCGCTGCGAGCACATGGTCAATGTCGCGACCGAGGTCTTCAAAGGGGCGCTGCAAGTCGAAGTTGGCAATGATGCGCAACCAGGTGTCGCGCCAGCTTTCTTGTGTGGGGTAATAGGCCCGGTAGGTGGGCGTGGCTTCGGACTCGTCGTTCTCGATGTACTCGGTCGACACCGCGGGCCGCACAAAAATGAAATCGTTGTGGAAGTAACTGCGGTGCAGAATTTTGGTGGTCACCGAATTGAAGAAGGTTTCGGCCAACTCGGGTTGATGGTGGTTGGTGAGCAAACCGATGTAGTGCAGCTTGATCTGTTGCCACACATCCATCGACAGCTCGCCGGCTTTGTAAAGCGTCTGCAGCGACACCGCACATTCGTCCACCCGCAAGTCGTAAAACTCAATGCGATCACGCTGGGCCCGCTGCTGGCCGTGCCAATCGGCTTGCTCAAAACGCGTTTTGGCGTCGGTGCTCACCTCGCGAAACAAGCGGTAGTGGCGATTGAAACCATCGAGCATGGCCTGGGCGATGTCAAAAGCGCCAGAGTCGTTGAGTTTGGGCGGAAACACGTGAACCTCTTCTTTAAGGCGAATGGGGGGCAGCGCCAGCTTGGGGGTAGCGTGCTTTCACGGCGGCCAAGGACTTGTCATAGGCCACGAGCACGTCGTCTGAATTCAGCACGGTCATGCTCAGGTCTTCCAGCAATCCGTTGTGCAGGCCGTAAATCCACCCATGCACCACCACCTTTTGGCCACGCTGCCACGCATCTTGCACCACAGTGGTTTCGCACACATTGAGGGATTGCTCCAACACATTGAGTTCACACAAGGCGGACAGGCGGGTGTCTTCGTTGGCGATGCTGTTCAACCAGTCACGGTGTTTGTTGCGCACGTCTTGCACATGGCGCAGCCAGTTGTCGGCCAGGCCAATGCGGATGTCCAGCATGGCCGCACGCACACCACTGCAGCCATAGTGGCCCACGACGATGATGTGCTGCACCTTGAGCATGTCGATGGCGAACTGCACCACGCTCAGCGCATTCAGGTCCGAGTGCACGACCACGTTGGCCACGTTGCGGTGAACGAAGAGTTCACCCGGCAAGAGGCCGACGATTTCATTGGCAGGCACGCGGCTGTCGGCGCAGCCTATCCACAAATACTGCGGGGCTTGCTGCTTGAGCAACTGCGTGAAAAACCCGGGCTCACGCGCTTCGGTGTCAGCGGCCCAGTCTTTGTTTTTATCGAAGAGGTCTAGGAGGCGGTGTGGCATGGGGGGCGGGGGCTTGGTTCAGGCCAAGCGGCCTGGTTGGGTTGACGGTTGTTGCATTCTCGGTGTTTATCGGTGTTCGATGCAGTGCGTCGGGTCGTCAGCATCCACTGTTTTTCATGCGATGCACTGCGTCGGGATGTGCGCCCGACAGCGCAGTAACTTTTCTTTGCTTCGCCAAAAAAAAGTCACCAAAAGAAAGGCGACCCCGGTTCCGAGGCCCCTTCGGGGCTGCCTTGCGCTGCTCGCGAGAGGCGGGAAGTTCAGAAACTCGCCCTGCGGGCTCAAACATCTGAACTTCTCTTTCCGCCTCCCGCTGCGCTGCTCAGCTCGTCTCAGGGGGCCCAAAAAGCCAACACACCACGGCTCGCTGCGCATCGCAGTGGTTGAAAGGAGACGGATCGCCACGATGTTTGGCGCAGCCAAACGAGCCGTCCGCTGGTGTTGGCTCTCGGGGTCCCCGTGGGAGGCGTCGAGCAGCGCAGGGCAAGACGGATCAAGAAGTTCAGATGTCTGAGCCCGCAGGGCGAGTTTCTGAACTTCCCGCCTTCCGCGAGCAGCGCAAGGCAGCCCCGGTACTCCGGGGCCTCGGAACCGGGGTCGCCTTTTCTTTGCTTACTTTCTTTTGGCGAAGCAAAAGAAAGTGAGTGCGCTGTCGGGCGCATATCCCGACGCGGTGGTCCAAATAACGACACACCATCCATGAGCACCGACCCGTCGACAACTTCAGGGCGAACGAACTGGGAGTTAGCCGAGCCCATGGTCATGTGCATTTGCATGCGTTACCTCAACAGCAACCGTCAACATCACCACGCCGAACACAACATTCGGCCCCCGTCTCACATCGTCTCCGAATACAACTCCCGCCCAATCAACATGCGTCGAATCTCGGACGTGCCAGCGCCAATTTCGTACAGCTTGGCATCACGCCACAGCCGTCCCAGTGGGTATTCGTTGATGTAGCCATTGCCACCAAAAATTTGAATGCCCTCGCCCGCCATCCAGGTGGCTTTCTCGGCGCACCACAGAATGACCGATGCACAGTCTTTGCGCACCTGACGCACATGCTCCGAGCCCAGCATGTCCAGGTTCTTGCCCACCGTATAACAAAACGCACGACCGGCTTGCAGCACGGTGTACATGTCGGCCACCTTGCCTTGGATGAGCTGGAACTCACCAATGCTTTGGCCGAACTGCTTGCGGTCGTGGATGTATGGCACCACGTTGTCCATCACGGCTTGCATGATGCCGATGGGACCGGCGGCCAGAACAGCACGTTCATAGTCGAGGCCACTCATCAGCACCTTGGCGCCACCATTGACTGCGCCCAAAACATTTTCTTTGGGCACCTCGACGTTGTTGAACACCAGCTCGCCGGTGTGGCTGCCGCGCATGCCGAGTTTGTCGAGTTTTTGGGCAATGGAAAAACCTTTCATGCCTTTCTCAACCAAAAAAGCCGTGATGCCGCGTGAATGCATTTCGGGATCAGTCTTGGCGTAGACCACCAGGGTGTCGGCGTCAGGCCCATTGGTGATCCACATTTTGTTGCCGTTGAGCAAAAAATGGTCGCCTTGGTCTTGTGCTTTGAGCTTCATGCTGATGACATCGGAGCCAGCACCGGGCTCACTCATGGCCAGCGCACCCACATGTTCGCCACTGATGAGTTTGGGCAGGTACTTTTGTTTTTGTGCCTCACTGCCGTTGCGCTTGATTTGGTTCACACACAAATTGCTGTGGGCGCCATAACTTAAACCCACGCTCGCCGATGCACGGCTGATTTCTTCCAGCGCCACCATGTGGGCCACATAGCCCATGTTGGCGCCGCCATATTCTTCGGAAACCGTCACACCCAGCACCCCCAGATCACCCATCTTGCGCCACAGGTCCATGGGGAATTGGTCGCTGCGGTCGATCTCTGCGGCGCGGGGAGCGATCTCAGCCTGCGCAAAGTCGCGCACGGCTTCGCGCAGGGCATCGACGTCTTCGCCTAGGGAAAAATTCAGGCCGGGCAGGTTCATGCAGGTCTCCAGGAATTGGTTTTGGTTTTCAAGCCAGGGCTTGAAGCGGCGGTGGATCAACGTTTGTTTCTTGCGGGGTCGCGCACGGCCGGTTTGGCCGCGCTTTTGACATCACCCGCCAGCAATCGTCTGGCTTCTTTTTCGTGGGTGCGGACTTCGTCGAGCGTGATTTGCAAATCGGCCGCTTGCTGCTCCAGTTGTGCCCGGTGCTCACCGAGCACGACCAGGTACTTGCGCAGCTGCGCTTCGGTGTCGCGGGGGGACTCGTACATGTCGACCAGCTCTTTCACCTCGGCCAGCGTCAACCCCAAACGTTTGCCGCGCAAGGTGAGTTTCAAGCGCGTGCGGTCGCGCGACGAATAAACCCGGTTGCGGCCACTGCGCTGCGGCGTGATCAGGCCACAGTCTTCGTAAAACCGAATAGCGCGGGTGGTCAGGTCGAACTCGCGTGCCAAGTCCCCAATGGTGTAGGTTGCCCCAGTGGCGGGTTCCTCGGAAAAGCTTTGAGCAACAGAAGTGACCATGACGGCGTACACTCAATCCTAATTGACGTATACGTCAAGTGTAGCGAATTCAGATGCCAACACACAAGCCTCATCAGGTGACCCCGCCATGAACGAACTGGAACAAGCTTTGCACTACCCCTTGGGCGACACATTGCCCGAGCTTGGCTGCACCCTCGAATTGCGCCCCGGCGTGCGCTGGTTGCGCATGGCGCTGCCCTTTGCGCTGAACCACATCAACCTGTGGTTGCTGCGCGATCAAGTCAATGGCTGCGAGGGCTGGACGATTGTCGATTGCGGCATTGCCAACGACGCCACACGCCAAGCGTGGTTGCAAGTGTTCGACAACGAATTGCAAGGCCTGCCCGTGCTGCGCGTGGTGGTCACCCACATGCACCCCGACCATGTGGGTCTGGCGCATTGGTTGACAGAACATTGGGCCGAGAAAAACGGCGAGGAATGCCGCCTGTGGATGAGCGCCACCGATTTCGCCGCCGCCCGCATTGCCAGCCTCAGCACCACCGGTTTTGGCGGTGAACGCAGCGCCGCCTTCATGTCCAGCCACGGTCTGGCCGACGAAGAGTCGCTGAACAAAATTCGCGCCCGGAGCAACTACTACCCCACCATGGTGCCAGCCCTGCCCGCCAGCTACCGCCGAATGATGGACGGCGATGTGCTGCACATCGGCGGCCACGAGTGGGTTTGCCATGCCGGTTACGGCCACGCACCCGAGCACATCGCCTTGTTTTGCCCGGGGCTCCATGTGCTGATCAGCGGTGACATGGTGCTGCCACGCATTTCCACCAACATCAGCGTGATCGACCTGGAGCCTGAGGCCGACCCGCTGCCGCTGTATTTGAAATCCATTGAACGGATGAAGGTTTTGCCCGAAGACACCCTGGTATTGCCTTCGCACGGCAAGCCTTTTGAAGGACTGCACACGCGCATCAACCAATTGCATCAACACCACGACGACAGACTGGCGGAGGTGATCGAAGCCTGCACCGCTTCGCCTTGCAGTGCCGCCGACTTGTTGCCCGTGCTGTTCAAACGCCCGCTCGACTTGCACCAAACCACCTTCGCCATGGGTGAGGCGATAGCGCATTTGCACGCGCTGTGGCATGAGGGAAGGCTGCGGCGTGAGCGAGATGGCGCGGGGGTTTGGCGCTTCTCGGCCACGAGTGACTCAAACGCGGGGATTTAGTCTGGGTGGGAGCGAATCCCAGCCCGCGAGTTCATCGGCTGTAGCGGAATCAAGACGCGGATGCTTAACACCCGGTGGCGCGCCATCAGCCAGTTCCACAAACGAGTCGTCACCGAGAAACTCAGGGTAAATCGCCAAACACTGCCCGGAGCCTTTGGTGGACGGATACAAGATGCCCTCATAGCCCGCAGCGCGAATCAACTCTGCAAATACCTGGCTTTGAGCCGGCAGCCCATACTGAATGGGCAATACGCGCCAGTTGTTCTTCAGCACCAACTGCCGCAATTGAAGCGGTGTTTGGGCCATGTACACACTTGATTTGGGCTGCTTCAAACGCTTCAGAATTGGCCCGGCTTGCGGCGGCATTTTGATCTTCCGAAACACCTTGGCCACAGCGTCAAAAGCGTGAGTGGCAGTCATGTCAAAGACGCGGTTCAACTTCACACCAAGCAGTACACAACTGTGGCTGGCACCCGGCTCCAGCGCCAGCTCATGGGGTTTGAGGCCTTCGGCCAAATGGTCGCTGGGCATCTGAAATTTTTCACGGAAGGCGGTTTCATAGTCTTGCGCCAAATACAAAGCGGGCCAAGGATTCAACGCAGTTTCATCCAAATCGACACCCGCGTTAAAACGCCCGCCCACACTTTGCAAACTCCCCGCACAGGACAGCGGCTGATGGCTGTAGCGGTACGAAACGATCCTGCACCAAGAACCCCCGTGGATCGAAACCGGCGGCACTTGCTGAAGTGCGGCAATCAACTCTGGGCGCAACCGACGGCGGTCGGGTTCAAGCGCAAAGTACAGAACCGCTTGCAGTTCGTCTAAATCTTTCGAGGCCGCACGCCACTTTTCAAGAGACGCTTCAGTGAAACGATCCAGCTCCAGAATGCTGGTCGAGCCGGGCGTTGGCGCGCCCTTGGACTGTGGTGGCGGACGTGGTGAACGCTTGGACAAGCGCGGGTCTCACACTGCCTGGTTTGAATGGTTGCGCTCCTTCATCGTGTTGATGATGAATTTACGCAAGCGCTCAAAGCGCCCTAAGCGAATCATGTCGCGCGGCGACACGTCGCCCAACAAAGGGTTGCGGGCGCGAAACCAAGCAGCGGTTTTTTCAGGGTCGCCATCAAAGGCTTGGGCCACCCAATTGGCCGTGGTGGCAATTTCTTCCAAGCGCTCTCTGACCTGCTCTGGAATCGCATCGTCGTAACGCACCGAACTGACCGCCACCGAGGCCAAACGCGACACGTCTTCCTTCTTCAAACCCAGTAAGGCGGATACCTGCTTGGGCTGGAAGTTGGCACCGTAGCCAAACTTCAAAACATCGTTGGGCACCGTATCAAAAGCGTGGAAATTGGGTGACATGGCATCACTCCGAGATGAACCGAAAAGGCTTGTCAGTGTAGATCAACCATGCGCAGAAAACCACTCATCAACCATGTTTTAACCATGCTTTACACAAGTTTTTAACGCCCATCACACCCCCCTCCTTCACCCAAAGTGGGGCACCATGTAAGCAATCACTCTGATGGAAAGCATTTTTAGACAGGCCTGTCACGAACTCTGCGCTTTAGCCCGGATATTTCACCGGGGATGTGCCCGAGTGGGCTGTGGTGCGGTGCGCTGGCAAGGCGCGACGACGCTGCGGGCTCGTGCCCGCGAGGAGGAGCAACGCAGCAAGCGTGCCGCAGCATGGCTCAATCGGCTGTGTAGCGCTCGGTACAAATTGGATTTGGCGCTCGAAGCCAACAAAGTAAGCATTCACGCGGTGTTGCAGGGCATAGGAAAGCGACCTGGTGAATATCCGGGTCAGATGGGCCGCGCCCACGTCGCGGGGCTAGCGGCTGCGCGGGCAGGCAGTGTTCACACGCGTTGCGGTCGGCCACGGCCACTGCAATCTGTTCACCCAGCTTCGCTGCAATCACACCACTACCCATGGCACCGAAAGCGCCCCACATGCTTTTCAGTGCGGCGGGCGAATTGGCCACCACACGAAACATGGCAGGCACGGTGCCAAAGGCGCCATGGATTGGGTCGAGCACGAGGTGGCGGTCCGGGGTGGTGGGGCTACCGGCCAGGGAGTGGGTGGGAACAGTCCTGAAGGAAAACCCGCCGCGACTGCGTCACTTTTTTAACGCAACTTGGCAGTCAGGATTGCGTGGCTCGAACCGATGTAAAGCAGGCCATTGGCATCCACTGCAATGCCTTGCGGTGAGTGCAGCCCCCCAGGCAATACACCGAGAACAACGTTGGCTGAATCTAATTGCCCCACAACGACGGAAACCTGGCCCCCGGGCTGGATTTGATAGACAACATGTCGCCGCGGATCCGTCGCATACACATTGCCCAGCTTGTCTTGAGCCAATCTCATCCGGCCATAGTAGTTAACAGGGTACGCCGTAGCGAACGTAGCCAATGTCGTGGCGTCGCCACTGACAGGGTCTACACGCCGCACCACGGCAGGCCTAGCGGCCTCCACGACCGCCCCGGTATTTGGATCAGTTCGCAAACTGAACGGCCCGGGATCTGCAATCACCAATTGCCCCGAAGGGTCGACCAACATGTCAGTCGCAGAATTCATTCCTGCAACCAACACTTCACCAAGAACCACCCCCTCGGGGGACAATTTCAGCACCCGCAAGTCACTTGCCTTTGAAAAAGCAACGAATAGATTTCCTCGTTGATCGACCGCAAAGAACCTCGGAGTATCGTCAATACTGCGCGCGTATGGAAAGCCAATTGACCAGAGGGTTGTCAATTTGCCATCCTTCGATAACTTGATGATTTTGGCTCGCCCGTCAAGAATAAAGAGGTCGGCCAGGCCGGAAAAAACGTATGCAGCGTAGACATTGTTCTCGCCGTCCAAACCGACCCAAGCGGGAGCGCCGCTAAAGTCAGCCGCCGATGCATTCAGGATGGTGCTTACCGCACCTTGTGGTGTGATTTTTCGAACACCATCGAAATCGTTGACATAGGCATTCCCAGTGGAGTCCAAGGCAATGCTCGTCGGAGTGTCCAGAAAAAACGCTTGCGAACCTACACCATCCCGATTGACCGGCAATGGTGGAACCGAGCCAACATTTCCGGCCAGCAAAGTCAAACTGGTGGTCAAAACGGGTGGCGACGTAGCGGGCTCACTGGTCGTCGACACGGCACTGTCGCTCCCACCCCCACAGGACGTCAGCCCTAGCAAAAAAACGAAGCCGAACGCGATCGAGTACCGTCTCGCGGCGGGTGTGAAGTGATACGACATACAGCTCCCCAGAACGTTAGAACCAGCCGACAAAGACTATTTTTGAAAGTGCGCACTACTACTGCTGACCCACGCACACCCTCAATCTTCTAGAAAATATTGGAACACATCCCGTTGGTGTGCCTGTGCCCAGATGTGTTTGGCGCGATTTCAACGATTGAACGGCCATCCGTTTCGGCCGCTCAATCAAACACCGGCACCGCATCATCCTTGAGCGTGCCACGCGCTTGTTCGTAGTCGGGCATGACGGAGCGCACCACGTCCCAAAAACGCGGGCTGTGGTTCATTTCGCGCAGGTGGGCCAGTTCGTGGGTGACCACGTAGTCGATGGTGGGCAAGGCGAAGTGGATCAAACGCCAGTTCAGGCGGATGGAGCCATCGGCGCTGGCACTGCCCCAGCGGGTTTGGGCAGACGACAGCGTGAGCCGCGTGAAACGCACACCGAGTTGGTCCGCAAAATGGTGGCAGCGGTCGGCAAATACACGTTTGGCTTGGCGCTGCAACCAGCTTTGCACCGCATCGCGTATTTGCGCAGGCGTGGCGGTGTGGGGCAGGCCAATGTGCAATGTCAGTTGCGGCAGCCCGGCGAGCTGACCTTGCTGGCTGTCAGGGCCGCTGCTGGAATCGGTATTGAGCACGGCCCCGTCTTCGCTCACACCGGCACGGGGGTCGAGCACCACGATGATGTTTTCCCCGAGGTAGGGAATGCTGGTGCCGTCGCGCCAGTCCACTTTGGCGGCTTGCAATCGCTGGGCACGTTCTTGTTGCTCGCGCAGCTTGCGCAGGATCCAGGTGGACTTCTCGCGCAGCGCGGCTTCAATGTCACCCACACCCACCCACTTGGGCGCATTGACGCTCAGCCCTTCGGCACCCACGATGAAACCAATGCTGCGGCGTTTGGCGCGGCGCAATGCATAGGCCACCACATGTTCGCCAAAACGGATTTCGCGCTCGGCTTGAGGGTGGCGAAAAATCGCCAGCATGGGCAGCGCGGGTGAGGTCGAGGCGGGGATGTTGTTGGATGGCGCGCCACTGGAGCCGGGAAAGTCAGGGCTTGGTGAGGCAGAAACCAGTGCCTGGTCTGCGCGGGTCACTGCGCCATCAGTCGAGGCAGAAACAAGCGATGTGGGCACTGGGACCACCGCTTCTGCGAACAGAGACAGCTGGCTGGGTGCGGTGGCCGGAAGAGCCTTATCGCGTGACGTCATGGACGCGCAGTGTAAGGGGTTTTGTGCATTTTTCGATGCGGTGCAAACCCAACGCGCGATGCCTCCTCGTCATGGAAGGTCGGTATACGTCAGAGTGTTTCCGCTTGCGGTCGGCGTATGGGAAATGATTCGCTTGAGTTGACCGTCGATCAGAATAAACACCTTTTTGCACGCCTGTGCGGCGGGTGCTTTGTCTGACCACCCTTTGCAGGGAATTTGAATCGACGCGTGCAGCTTGTCGTCGGCCCCGGCGTACCAAGACAAATCCACGTTGGTCGAGGCGACCAAACCTTCGATCAGGTTCGTCGGCACCACCACAGTGCCCCGACCATGTGTGATGTGCAAGCTGCTGAGTTGCCCGGCTCGTTCGGCCATGCGTACCACGACAGAGTCCAGTGGCGGTGGAAAGTCACCAGAGACAAAAATGGCTTGGCTGTTCACGCCGACGCGCAGGTTGGCCGCGGATTCTTGGGCTTGAGACGGTACTGCGCCGCACGCAAAAGGCGCCGCGACAAGCAAAGACCTGAGGATGCTCTGCATAACTCCTTGCGGACTGTGGCAGCAAGAACTCGGGCGGTCTACGGCGTTGTTTTTCTTGCCAATAGCGGCGCTGTTGGCTGCAAAAAACGCCTTGTCGCCCATTCCGATCCGCGCGACCACAGCCTCGCAAGAGTGATGCAGAGCATCCCTAACGCAACGATAAAAGCACTGTTGAAACTGTTGCCACAGACCACCCCACGCCAAACCGCCTGCTCTTCGAGTGACCAAGCCTGGGGGCGGGGAACAAGGGGCAACACGGCCCCATGTCCGGTGTTTCACCTTAGCGCTTTGGGAAGATGGTTTCAACCTTCTCGCCCAGGACGATCACGTCGGTGCGACGATTGGCTTGACGTCCTTCTGCGGTGCTGTTGTCAGCCACGGGCGTTGTGAACCCCAAACCTGCGGATTGAATCCGCGCTTCGCTGACACCACGCGCCACCAAGGCTTGTTTGATAGAAGCGGCGCGTTGTTCGGACAGGGACTGGTTGTAAGCGGCCGAACCCACGTTGTCGGTGTGCCCCTCCACCAGCACATTGGCTTTGGTACGTTCATTCAAGGCTTTAGCCAACAACGCAACAAAATTCAGACCTTCTGGCTTGATTTCAGCTTTGCCCGTGTCGAACAGCACCTTGTCATCGCCAGTGATTTGCACACCGCGTGCAACCTGCTTGATCTTCAGGCTGTCGTATTCGCCGGGCTTGGGCGGGGTACTGCAAGCCGTCATTGCAAACAAGGTCGCCACACCCAAAGCCCAGGCGAAGTTTTTGATTGAGCACATTCTTTTCATGAAATTCCCTTTGGAAACATAATTAAAAATCAACATGGATCGATACGGTTTGCGAATGAAACGAACAGCGCTTGCGCAGCGCGATAAAACGCGGCGACATGTTATCAAAGCCCCCAACGACACCTCTTCAAGACCTCAGGAGAAAAAAGCCGAATGCGCGGGCTTTGATGCAAACCGACCTCTTGTCGGACTCGTTCGCTGTGATGAAGAGCCCCTCCCTGTTCGCCGCACCGAGGCCGATTCGCCTCAGTCAAACTTATGGCTGATGACCACCACCTCACCTTTGGTCACTTGCACCAGTTTGGTCACCGAAGAACCGTTGGGGTTGGAGATTTCTATTTGGTGTTGCCCCTCCGGCAAATTCAATTGTGTCAAAGGCGGCGTGCTTCCCACAGGAGAACTGTTGACACGCACATTGCCCCATGGGGTAACTTTCAACGCGACCGTGCCCATTTCAACCGGCGCAGGTGACTTGTTTTCCGTCACGTTGGAAGAGGACGCTTCTGTTTTTGTCATTTCAGGCCTTGGGCGAATCACCAGCGGCGCGGCACTTGTACTGGTATTGGCGACAGGCGAGACAGGAGGCGGTTTGACGGCGTTGTCGGGCTGCGGGGCCGGTCGCGGCACCACGGTCGCATTTGTATCTGCTGGGGCATTGGCGCCTGAAGCGGATGGCGCACTGCCTTGTAAAACGGGCGGCGGCACGGATGTGGACTGTGCGGTCGGTGTTGCTGGCACACTCAAACCGGCCAGCAAGGCACGCGCCTCGGCGACGTGTTCGCCTTTGGGATAAGCGGCGAGGTAAGCCTGCAAACTCTCCACCGTTCGCCCATTCTTCGCTGCGTCCCAACTCTTTTGTTCGGCCACAGCGGTCAGGGACTTCGTCGGCCCAAACTTGCCCGAAGACAACAACCAAATGGCTGCAAGCATCGCCGCAGCAGCGAACATCGCAGCGGTCAGGGGCCAAAGCTTCCTTTGGTGGTTGTTCCGTGCAGCCGGCGCAGTCAGTGCAGGGTATTGTTCGGCGACTGAGTACGCAGCCGGTGGCTGCCAGAGCGCTTTGTCAGCAGGCTCGTCTGCCACTGTTTCTTTAGGAATAAAAACCGGCGACTCCGACGGCGCAGCAGTCTTGGCAGAGGACTGTGCAGTCACGTCAACGCCAGCGGGCCAGGCGATGGTTACCAGTGCGAGCACATCGTCCGGCACGACCGATGGTGCCTGAGCTGTGGGCGAGTCCGTCGCAATCTCAGGCAGCGGGCTCTCGCGCTGCTTCAAGAAGTCCATCAAGTCCTCTGACACCCGGTTCGCAGGGGCAGTTGGTGCGCTAGGTACAACCAAGGGCGCATCGTCAGGCAAGTTGATCAGCGAGTCCGTCAGGCGCACGGTCGTGACCTCTGACACGTCCGAATCTGCCGTCACCGCAGAAGGTTGCCCGTCCTGCAGCGGTAAATCAAGGAGCCCATCGATGACCTCTTGAGACTCCTCCAACCTGTCCAGCGGCATCGCGTCCGATGCAGACCATGCCGAAAACGCCGAAAAGGTGAAGCCCTCCACACCCAACAAACTTTTGAGCTCCGCGATCGATTGCGGCCTGTCTTCAGGGCGGACAGAAAGCGCTTGATGCACACCTCGCAAAAACTGCGCGCTATACCCGGGATATTGCGTGGGCGTGAGCATGCGAATCGGGTCATTGATCATGCGGGCCACCGATGTGGCCGGCACCTTGCCGGTAATCGCCCTGTACAACATGGCGCCCAGTTGGTAGATATCAGTCCATGCCCCTTGGGGCATGGCGCCATCGTCGGCGTACTGTTCGATGGGGGCATACCCAGGCTTGAGCACCATGGTCAAGGCCTGAGTCATGTCGCCAATGATGCGTCGCGCCGCGCCAAAATCCAGCAGCACGGGCAAGCCTGATGCCCGCAAAAAAACGTTGTCCGGTGCAATGTCGCGGTGAAAACAATCGACCGCGTGCAGCATTTCCAACCCGTCCAAGATGGGACTGAGCATGGCCGTCAGCCAACGCTCATCAATGATGTTCTGCGGTTCAGCCAAAAACGCACGGAAGGTCTGGCCTTCGTAGTGACGCATGACCATGTAGGCCGTGCCATTTTCTTCAAAGAACCGGTAGACGTGGACCAGCGCAGGATGAGAGAACTTGGCCAGCAAGCGCGCCTCATTGATAAAACTGCGCAATCCCGCATCAAACGCTTCTCTGTGTTCGGAGTGAACTTGAATTTGGTTGAATCCCCCCCGACTCGCCAGCGCGGAAGGCATGTACTCCTTGATCGCAACGGTACGGTCAAGGCCAGCGTCATAGGCACGGTAAACAATGCCAAAGCCGCCCTCTCCGAGCACCCCTTGCAAGTGGTACTCACGCACCTGAACGCCAGGCGCAAGACGGTTCCCGGAACCAGTCAATTCCATCGGGATGCCAACAAACTCAACGCCCTGGTGGACCAGGGACGGTATCGGACATTCATCGTTACTCTCACGCGCACCACCTAACCAGCGGGTTGGATGCTTCTCGGAATTTCAATCTTGATTCGTCTCTGACGAATACGCTTGCGGATCTATACGCCGCATTTCAGCTTCGATCCAAGCTTCCACCTCGCGCATCAACTCGTCCGGTTCGCGGCCTGCTGACGGGATCATGGGGCCAACTGACACATCGACCACGCCAGGCCGCAGCACAAAAGATTTACGCGGCCAGCATTTGGCCGAGTTCACTGCGATGGGGAGAACGGCTGCACCCGTCGCGACGGCCAACCGGGTTCCACCCGATTTGTAATTGCCTTTTTCACCGCGAGCGATACGCGTGCCTTCTGGAAACATGATGACCCAGGTGCCGTGGCTCATGTGTTTGCGGCCTTGTTCGGCCACGCGGGTCCAAGCCTCGTTGCGTTTGCTGCGGTCGATGTGGATCATGTCCATGCGCGCCATAGCCCACCCAAAGAAGGGGATGTAGAGCAGCTCACGTTTGAACACATAAGCCAGCGGGTGCGGCATGAGGCAAGGAAAGGCGAAGGTTTCCCAAGTGCTTTGGTGTTTGGGCAGCAAAACGATGGCGCTTTTTTTATCGGCGTTTTCCAGGTTGTCCCATCCGAGCACCCGGTAGCGCACGCCGCAAATCACCTTGGCGCCCCAAATGGCGGTGCGCAGCCAACCGACGCAGGCCCAGTAAAGGCGGTCGCCGCGAACGAAGATGGAAAAAATCAACACCACCGTGGCCCAGGGAATGACGGTGACCGTCATCCATACAAACAAGAGTGCCGAGCGCAGCACGGCCAACAAATAAGCCATCAGATCAGGGCTCCATGTTCGGAATCGGTGATGTCGGACAAACCTTTGGCGGCCCGCTCGCGGCGAATCAAAAATTCGGCAAACGCCATCAAGTCGTCGTGGACTTCGGCGTTGGGGGCATGGACAAGCAGGCCAGCAAGTTCGGCATCACTGCGTAAACCTGCGCGTCCACGACGCAGCACATGCGGCTCGCAACCCGCCGCTTGGCAGGCTTGCAGGTCTTTCAAGCTCTCACCCACGGCAGGAATGTCGCTGGGATCCATGCCATAACGTTTGGCAATGTCCAGGAACAAACCGGGCAAAGGCTTGCGGCATTCACACTGGTCCTCGGGTGTGTGAGGACAGAAGAACACGCCATCGACACGCCCTCCCACTCGGGCCAGCATCTGGTGCATTTTGAGGTGCACGCTGTTGAGCGCGGCCATGTCGATCAGGCCCCGGCCCAAACCCGCTTGGTTCGTCGCCACCACCACATGCCAACCGGCATGGTTGAGTTTGGAGACCGCCTCCAGCGCACCGGGAATCGGCACCCATTCTTCCGGTGCTTTGACGTGGTCGTCACGGTAGTGGTTGAGCGTGCCGTCACGACCGACGATGACGAGTTTCATCGGGTTGCCTTTGCCGTCGGAGTTGCGGTTCATGAGGCCAACCTAGACAGGTCGGCCACGCGGTTCATGGCGGCGTGCAGTTGGCCCAGCAAGGCCAAGCGGTTGGCACGCAGAGCGGGGTCTTCGGCGTTGACCATGACGGACTCGAAGAAGGCGTCCACCGGGGTCTTGAGGGCAGCCAGGGCTTGCAGCGAGGCGGTGTGGTCGCCCTTTTCAAACGCGGCGTTGGCAACGGGCTGCACATTGAGCAAGGCCGCATGCAGCGAAGTTTCGGCAGGCTCTTGGAACAAAGCGGGGTTGACGGCGGCCAGCGACACATCAGCCACGTCTGACTTCTTCAGAATGTTGCCGACACGTTTGTTGGCAGCGGCGAGGGCCGGCGCTTCGGGCAAGGTTGCGAAGTTGCGTACCGCATCCAGGCGCACCGCGAAGTCTGCAGACATGCTGCACACCTCCAGCACCGCATCGATATTGGTTTCGGAGTGGCCCTTGCCTACCCAATACCCGACAGCGCGCTCATTCACGAACACGTCGATGATCTTCCACAGTGGCAGACCATCAGATTTTGAATGTTTGCCGATCAATGAGTCCGGAAATGCACCGACCGCCAATTCAAGCACTTCGCGCTGTGAGGTCTTGAGAGAAGTCTCCGCCAGCATCCGGACAACCCCCAATGCGTGCCGCCGCAATGCAAACGGGTCTTTGTCACCGGTCGGCACCTGCCCAATCCCAAACATCCCGACCAAGGTCTCCAGCTTGTCGGCCAACGCCACCACCACGCCCACTTCATTGCGAGGCAACTCATCGCCCGCAAAACGCGGCTTGTAGTGGTCTTCTACCGCTTCGGCGACAGCAGCATCTTCTCCATCAAACCGCGCGTAGTAGCCGCCCATGATGCCTTGCAGTTCCGGAAACTCGCCCACCATGTCGGTGAGCAAATCGGCTTTGGCAAGCAAGGCAGCGCGATCTGCTTTTTCGGCCAGGTCTGCACCGTCCAGCAACTGACCCATGCCCTTGGCGATGGCACGCACGCGCTCCACCCGTTCGCCCTGTGTGCCCAGTTGCCCGTGGTAAACCACCTTGGCCAAACCCGGCACGCGGTCTTGCAGCTTCTTCTTGCGGTCTTGCTCAAAGAAAAACTTGGCATCGGCCAAACGCGGACGGACCACACGTTCATTGCCTTCGATCACGCGGCTGGGGTCTGCTGGGTTGATGTTGCTGACCACCAGGAACTTGTTGGTCAACTTGCCCTGGGCATTGAGCAGCGGGAAGTATTTCTGGTTGGCTTTCATCGTGAGGATGAGGCATTCCTGCGGCACCGCGAGGAACTCTTCTTCAAACTGGCAGACGAGCACATGCGGGCGTTCGACGAGGCCGGTCACTTCGTCGAGCAAGGCGGCGTCTTCAATGGGTGTGAGGCCCTGGCTGTGGGCCGCCGCATTCAACTGGCGCACGATCTCACCGTGGCGGGCGTCAAAACTCGCGATCACCGCACCCTGTTCTTTGAGCTGCTCGGCGTAGTGGTCAGCATGTTGCAGCACCACCGGGTCCATGGCGGCTTCAAAGCGATGGCCATGGGTGTCGCGGCCTGCCTTCAATCCCAGCAATTCTACCGGCAGCACGTCGGCGCCGTAGAGGGCGACCAGGCCATGGGCGGGACGAACAAAATTCACGCTCGTCCAGCCATCGGCGAGTTGGTACTGCATCACTTTCGGGATGGGCAGTTTGGCCAAGGTCTCGTTCAGGGCGGCTTGCAACCCTGCTGTAAGCAGAGCACCTTCAGCCACGGTGTCCAAGAACAGCGCCTCGGCTTTACCGTCGACGACACGTTTTAACTGGGGTACACAGGCGGCGTCTTGACCAAGGCTGGCGAGCTTCTTCAAGAGTGCCGGGGTGGCTTGTCCTTGAGCATCCAGGCCCACGGCCACCGGCATGAGTTTGTGCGACACCGCTTTGTCTGCCGCTTGCGGCAGCACTCCGCTCAAGTGCAGCGCCAAACGGCGTGGCGACGCGAACGACGTGCTGGCCGACTGGTCGGTGGCCAGGCCCTGTGCTTTGAGGGAGTCGGTCAGCAACTGCGCAAACGATGTGCCCAGCTTTTTGAGCGCCTTGGGCGGCAGCTCTTCCACAAACAATTCAACGAGCAGGTTCTTGGTGGTCATGTGCTTGCAGCCTTGGACGGTTTCTTTTGGTTCTGCAATTCAATCTGCGCCAGCACTTGCGTGGCCCAGTCTTTGGGGGCCATGGGGAAACCCAAGCGGGCGCGGCTGTCAAGGTAACTTTGCGCCACGGCACGGGCCAGGTTGCGGATGCGACCGATGTAAGCGGCACGTTCGGTCACGCTGATGGCCCCGCGTGCATCGAGCAAGTTGAAGCTGTGGCCCGCCTTGAGCAATTGTTCGTAGGCGGGCAAGGCCAGTTGTTGTTCCATCAGGTGTTTGGACTGCTTTTCGTGTGCGGCGAAAGCGGTGAGCAAAAACTCCACATCGCTGTGCTCAAAGTTGTAGGTGCTTTGTTCGACTTCGTTTTGTTTGTAGACGTCGCCATAACTCAGGCCCTCGGTCCAGGTCAGGTTGTAGACGTTGTCCACGCCCTGCAAATACATGGCCAGGCGTTCCAGGCCGTAGGTGATCTCACCCGTGATGGGCTTGCAGTCGATGCCGCCAACTTGCTGAAAGTAGGTGAACTGCGTCACTTCCATGCCGTTGAGCCACACCTCCCACCCGAGGCCCCAGCAGCCGAGCGTGGGGTTCTCCCAGTCGTCTTCGACAAAACGGATGTCGTTGGCTTTGAGATCGAATCCGAGTGCTTCAAGCGAACCGAGGTAAAGCTCCAAGATGTTGGCCGGTGCGGGCTTGAGCACCACCTGGTACTGGTAGTAATGCTGCAAACGATTCGGGTTCTCGCCGTAGCGGCCATCTTTGGGACGGCGGCTGGGCTGCACATAAGCGGCCTTCCAGGGCTCGGGGCCAATGGCGCGCAAAAACGTGGCCGTGTGGCTGGTGCCCGCGCCAACTTCCATGTCATAGGGTTGCAACAAGGCACAGCCTTGTTGGCCCCAATAGTCTTGCAAGCGCAGGATGATTTGCTGGAAGGTCAGCATAAGGTTGGCGGCAGGTTGGATAAGAGGGAATAGTGCCCACGCTCGAAGGCCGAGCGTGCAGCAGGGGGTTGATTTTAGGCGCGTAGCGGTCGACGACCGAGCAGACGCCCGAGCGCATGGGCCGCGAACAGGCCCGCCAAGGCCAGCGCCCACAGCGGCCACAGGCCCCAGGCGCTCAGCCACTGGGCATAAGGCGTCTCGCCGGTTCGGCCTTCGACCTGCGACTCCAGGGTGCCGAATTGCCACGCTGGCAAGCGGGCGACAACGTCACCCAAATGGTTGACCACGGCAGTGGCCCCGGTATTGGTCGCACGCACCACAGGCCGTTGAAACTCCAACGCACGCATCTGAGAAAACTGCAAATGTTGGTCTTGCACCAGCAGGCGACCAAACCAAGCCAGGTTGCTGGCGTTGGCCAGCACGGTGGCCGACTGCGGACCCACCATGCTGGACGCCATGTCTTCGCCAAACAAGTCCTCGAAACAAATCAAGGGGCGGATGCGCTGGCCTGCCAGTTCGAAAGCCGCTGTGTTGCGGCCGCGGGCTTGATCGGCCAAGGGAATGTTCATCATGCGCACAAACCAGCCGAAGCCGGGCGGAATGACTTCGCCAAAGGGCAAGAGGTGGCGTTTGCCGTACTGGTAGGCCTCACCGGCAGCCGACACACCGACCAAGGAGTTGACATATCCGCCTTCATCGTCACGAAGAAAAATGCCGAGCAAGGCACCGCGCGGGTTGCTGTTGCCACGGAAGGGGGCGCTCATTTGACCCCATGCGGCGTCGCCTAAATCTTCTCGCGACAGCGGCACCACCGACTCGGGCGTGACAACCAGTTGGCCCTTTGCAGCCCCCAGTTGTTCGATCAAATCGTTCAGGTTGGACTGCATGCGGGTCAGGTCGAACTTCAGGTCTTGCGGCACATTGGGTTGCAAGAGACTGACGCTCATCACGCCCGTGGATTGGGTGAAGTTGTTGGGAAGAACAGCCCCGACGGCAAGCAACACGACCATGGCAAACGACAAGGTGGCGGCCTGTGCGCGGCTCAAGTCCACACGCCACCAAGCACCCACAGCAAACGCGCAAGCGGCCGCCAAAGCGCACAGGCCGTAAACACCGACATAGGGTGCAAATGCCGCCAAAGGGCCTACCGTGTGGGCATAACCTGAAGCGATCCAAGGAAAACCCGTCAAGAACGTGGCGCGAGCCAGCTCTGCAAGCAACCAACACGACGACCACGTCAAGGCCTGCAGGCCCAGCCCCCAGGCACTGTCAGCGCGGGGCTTGCAGCGCACCCAAAGCCACAAGGCCAGCGCGTAATAAAGCGACAAAGCCGCCGCCAGCACCACCACGGCAGCAGCGGCCATCCAAGACGGCAAACCACCGAACTGGTGCATGCTGATGTAGAGCCACCAAAAACCGCTGACCAACCAACCCACACCAAAAACACTGCCCAGGTAGGCTGCGCGGCGAGCCTGCGCGGTAGAAGCTGCGGCGGCGAGACAAGCGAGAGACAGAATTTGCAGCCACCACGCATGGCTGGGGGAGAAGGACAGCCCATGCAGCACACCGGCCAGCAGCACCGTCCACGCGGACCCGGTCCAGCGGGCCAAACCGGTCCTCAACTGCATCAACCCGCCGTGTCGTCGTCACCGCCAGGCGCGGCACGCACCACCTTGAACCAGCGCACCGCACCGCCTCGGGTGAGCATGACGGAGAACACCAAGCCGCCAAGCGTCACCGCCTCGCCGCGCCTGGGCACGCGCCCGAGTTCGTGGGCCACGAGGCCACCGATGGTGTCGAAATCATCCTCGGGAAACTCCACACTGAAGGCTTGGTTCACCGCAGCAATGTCGGCGTCCCCCGCCACACGCTGCGCACCGTCAGCCAGCGTGTAGATGCTGCTGCCTGCGTCTTTGTCGTCGAACTCGTCTTCGATTTCGCCGACGATTTCTTCCAGCACGTCCTCAATGGTGATCAGCCCTGCCGTGGCACCAAACTCGTCGATCACGATGGCCAGGTGGTTGCGGTTGGAACGGAAATCACGCAGCAACTCGTTGAGCCCCTTGGACTCGGGCACAAACACTGCTGGGCGCAACAAGGTGCGCAGGTTCAAGTCGGGCGAGCGCTGCACCTTGAGCAGGTCTTTGGCCATCAAGATGCCAATGATGTTGTCGCGGCGTTCTTCAAACACCGGAAACCGCGAGTGGCTGGTTTCGATCACCACATGCAAAAGTTCGTCGTAGTCCGATGCGATGTCGAGCAAGTCCATGCGCGGCGCGGCGACCATCACATCGCCCGCCGTCATGTCAGCCATGCGCAGCACGCCCTCCAGCATCATGCGCGACTCAGGCTCGATCAACTCGCGGTGCTCGGCATCGGCCAGTGTTTCCATCAGCTCGTCACGCGAATCGGGGCCGGGTGAGACGAACTCGACCAGGCGTTGAAACAAGTTGCGTTTGTCGCTGACGCGATCGGGCTTGCGCTCATCGCCTGAATCGAGGGCACTGAAACGCGAACGGGGGGCGGAGGGGGGGTGGGGGTCTGTCATTGCCTGGTGTACGAGCGCCGCGCGTTTTCTGCGCCGCACTGAAAAATCCTATTGTGGGAGAAGCTTACCTGATAGGGATTTGACAACTGTGCTAGTTTGTCGTCTTTGATTCATTCGACGGAACTCTTCCCATGGCCCTCATACCCGCCACCATCCTGACCGGTTTTCTCGGCTCAGGCAAAACCACCTTGCTCAAACGTGTGCTGACAGAAGCCCATGGCCAGAAAATTGCCGTCATTGAAAACGAATTTGGTGACGAGAACATTGACAACGAAATTTTGGTGCAAGACAACCAAGAACAAATCATTCAACTCAACAACGGCTGTGTGTGCTGCTCCATCCGCGAGGATCTGCGCACCACGCTGGCCGACCTGGCTGAGAAAAAACGCAAAGGCGAGTTGAGTTTTGACCGGGTGGTGATTGAAACCACGGGCCTGGCAGACCCCGGCCCCGTGGCTCAAACCTTTTTCATGGACGACGAAATCGCGGAAACCTATTTGCTCGACTCGATTTTGACCCTGGTGGACGCCAAACACGCCGACGAGCAGCTCAATACCCGCCAGGAAGCGCGCCGCCAAATTGGATTTGCCGACCAGATTTTCATCAGCAAGTCTGACCTCGTCGACAAAACCACCCTCGACGCACTGGCCCACCGCATCAAACACATGAACCCACGCGCCCCGCAACAGGCGGTTCATTTTGGCGAGGTGCCCATTGCCTCGGTGTTTGACCTGAAAGGGTTCAACCTCAATGCCAAACTGGACATTGACCCCAACTTTCTCAACGCTGACAGCCATGCGCACGACCACCACGGCCATGACCATGACCATGACCATGACCATGGTGAACACTGCGACCACCCAAGCCATGGCCACCACCACGCCCACGACGACGACGTGAAATCCTTCGTTTTCCGGGCAGAAAAGCCCTTCAACCCCGCCAAGTTGGAGGATTTTTTGGGGGCCATCGTGCAGGTTTATGGTCCCAAAATGTTGCGTTACAAGGGGGTTCTGAACATGAAAGGCAGTGCCCGCAAGGTGATATTTCAAGGCGTGCACCAACTCATGGGCAGCGACCTGGGACCCGCCTGGGCGGCTGGCGAGAAGCGGGTGAGCAAGATGGTTTTCATTGGCATCGACTTGCCCAAGGACATCTTGCAAGACGGCTTGGAGAAATGCCTGGATTGAACGCCAACGCTCCCCAATCGTCCTTTGCCACCATGCGGCAGGAGCCGTCATTTGACCCTCCACAAAAAAATAGCGATCCCAGCCCAATTAACGTGGCTACAATCCGCCCCGCCTGAGCCAGGCCTGCACTTTGACGATCGGGTGCGGGGCACAGACCAACACAGTTGAATCAACTGGAGGCAGCGGCAGTTCAGCGTTGCGAGGAGACTTTCGTGAGCAAAACACCAGCGAAAAAGACAAGCGCAAAAAAACCTGCTGCCGCAGTTGGCAAAAGCGCGGGGAAAAGCGAGGGCAAGACTGTGGTGAAAGCCGTGGCCAAAAAAGCCGTCAAATCACCCGCCAAGCCAGCGGCAAAAAAACCGACGCCAAAACCGGCCGCAAAACCTGTGACTAAAAAAGTTGTCGCCAAAAAAGCGCCCCCCAAAGCGCCCAGCAAGTCAGCCGTGAAGGCCAAAGCACCGGCGGCGAAAAAATTAGCACCCGCCAAAACGCTGGAAAAACCGCCTGCCAAAGTCACCAAGACAGCAGCCAAACCGACCCCTCCTCTTGAAAAGAAAAAATCTCCGGTGATCGCACCCAGCACAGCCAAATCCAAACCAGCAGCAGCTGCTCCCACACCCGCCTCAGCGCCGGTGCCCGCCGTAGCAGCGACCCCCGCGCCCACCCGCCGTGGCGGCAAAGTGGTGGCGCCGCCACCCGCCCAAGCTCCCCTGCCCTTGCCCACTTCTCGATTCGCCGACCGCTTTGCACCGCCTCGGCCGCCCACCAGACAAATGAACAACCTCGGACTTGACACGCCTAAACACGCCCAAATTGCCGACCCTAAACTGGTCAACGCCTGGAAAACCAAGGCGGGCAAAGACTTGACCGACGCCGAAATTCTGGCCATGCCAGAAGCGCAGTACATGAATGAAAAGCAGCTGGATTTCTTCCGCTCGCGGCTGCAAACACTCAAAGACGACCTGCTCAGCAACGCCGGCGAAACCACAGAACACCTGCGCGAAGACACGTCCATCGTGCCCGACCCCGCCGACCGGGCGACGATTGAAGAAGAACACGCCCTGGAGCTGCGTACCCGCGACCGCGAACGCAAATTGCTGAAGAAGATTTCCCAGTCCTTGAACCGAATTGATGCTGGCGACTACGGTTTTTGCGACGAAACGGGTGAGCCCATCGGTTTGGGTCGCTTGATTGCACGGCCGACGGCTACACTGTCTCTGGAAGCACAACAACGACGCGAGTTAAAGCAGAAAATGTTCGGCGACTGAGTATTGCGCATCCAACCGCACGGCAACCCACAGCGCCTCCCCCGTCAACCTGACCCTATTTATGGCGGACCCCAAAGACACCAGCAGTTTCTTCCGTAAGGTTGTCAAATTCGTGGCCAATCCGTCTACGGAGTGGAACGAGCTGGACAGCGGTGGCGCGGGCACACGCGAGTCCGAGTTCGCCAAACACGAACTCAAAGCCATGATTGAGCGCAAGCGCCGCAACGACTTCGTGCGCAAGCGCGAATTCGACATGCTGCGCAAAGTTCGCCGCGAGGGTTTGAGCGGCGATCAATTGGCAGCTTTGGGCGGATCGTCCCGGCTGGACGACTCCGAGGTGCGGGCTGAAAGCGGTGCCAAACCCGACAGCGGCGTCAAAGCCAAAATTGACGAAATTGAGCAGCAAATGGTGGGGGACAACCAGCTCAGCTCGCGCCGCCGCACACCCGAGTTCTACAACGCGCCGACGCAACCCACCCCACTGGACACCACCGCCGCTGGCAAACCCCCGGCCGCGCGGCAAGCCCCTCGGCCTGAAGCCAACGCCGAAACCGCCCCCGCGCCAATTAGAAACAACAACACGCCGGCCGCCGCACCGATTCAAGGTTTTGCCATGGACACGGCAGCGGCCTCGTTCTCCAATCCACTGGCCATGGAGGTCAGCGAGGTCGTGCACGACCCCGAGCTGGACGAGGCCGTCATCTCCTTCGCCAACGCGGACTTTGAAAGCTGCGAGCAGTCGCTCAACACCCTGATTGACGGGCAGGGTCGCCGCGTCGACCACGCGGAAACCTGGCTGGTGCTGTTTGACTTGTACCGCGCCATTGGCCAGCAGTCCAAATTCGACAGCCTGGCCATGGACTATGTGCAGCGCTTTGGATGGTCGCCACCCCAGTGGTTCTCCATGCCCAAAATGGTGGCGGACACCGCCAGTTCCCATCCTGAAGCGCCCAAGTCCAATGCGGGCATGAGCAGCCAGGTGGGTTGGGCCAGCCCCGAGCACATGGATGCCGAGGCAGTCAACAAGCTGCGCTCACAATCGCTGCAAATGCCCCTGCCTTGGGTGTTCGACTGGAGCGCGCTCAAAACCTTGGATGTCGAAGCCAGCGTGCTGATGAGCGATTTGTTCCGCAGCTGGATGCCACAAAAACTCGACCTGCGCTGGTTGGGTGGCGACCGGCTTTTTGCTGTCTTGCAAGAAGCAGCCCCCACCGGCGTACGTGATGCCGACCCCGCCTACTGGCAACTGCACCTCGACGCCTTGCGCATGGCCAACCGGGCCGATCAGTTTGACGAAGCAGCCATCGACTACTGCGTGACCTACGAGGTGTCGCCCCCTTCCTGGGAGCCCACCACCTGCCAAGTTCGCATCAGCGGTTCAGGTCAAAGCACAAATTCGCCCTCCATGTCGCTGATCAGTGAAGTCTCCACCAGCTTCATGGAATCGCAAATCCTGGAAGACCAAGACATGGTCCAAGTGGCCAGCATGGAACTGTCCGGGCAATTGGTGGGCGATATCGACAAAATTTTGGCCCGGCTCACGGCCAAATTGGGGTCCAGTAGTGTGGTGAACGTGTCTTGCACCAAGCTGATCCGGGTGGACTTCATTGCCGCTGGCGACTTGCTGAACTGGGTGCTGGCCCGCCGCAGCGAAAACCGTGCCATCACCTTCACCGACACCCACCGGTTGGTGGCTTTGTTCTTTGGTGCCATGGGCATCAATGAACATGCCAAGGTCAAGGTTCATACGGTTTAATTTGTTCCGTTAGGCTTGAAGTTCGCCGGTTCGACTTCACCTTTGCCCGATGGATCAATTTCACGGCACCACCATCGTCAGCGCGCGGCGCGGCAAGCAGGTGGCCCTGGGCGGTGACGGTCAAGTCACGCTGGGCCACATCATCATCAAATCCAGCGCACGCAAAGTACGCAAGTTGCACCGGGACCAGGTACTGGCCGGGTTCGCAGGGGCAACGGCTGACGCTTTCACCTTGTTTGAGCGTTTTGAGGCCAAGCTGGAAAAACACCAAGGGCATTTGGTGCGGGCGGCCATTGAGCTGACCAAGGACTGGCGCACCGACCGCGTACTGCGCCGCCTGGAAGCCATGTTGGCCGTGGCCGACCACGAGGCCTCGCTCATCATCACCGGCAACGGCGACGTGCTGGAACCCGAAAAAGGCATCATCGCCATTGGTTCGGGTGGCGCTTACGCGCAAGCTGCCGCACGTGCTTTGCTCGACAACACTGAAATGACCCCGGCCGAGGTCGTCAAAAAGTCGCTGGAGATCGCGGGCGACATCTGCATCTACACCAACCAAAGCCACATCATCGAGGTGCTGGAATGAGCTTTTCGATGACACCCAAAGAGATCGTCTCCGAACTGGATCGCCACATCGTCGGCCAAGCTGCCGCCAAACGTGCAGTGGCCATTGCCCTCCGCAACCGCTGGCGCCGCCAGCAAGTGGACGCCAGCTTACGTGGCGAGATCACCCCCAAAAACATCCTGATGATTGGTCCCACCGGCGTGGGTAAAACCGAAATTGCGCGCCGCCTGGCCAAACTGGCCGATGCGCCTTTCATCAAGGTGGAAGCCACCAAATTCACCGAGGTCGGTTATGTGGGCAAGGATGTGGACACCATCATCCGCGACCTGGTGGACATGGCCGTCAAACAAGCCCGCGAAGCCGCGATGAAGCGCCACCGCAGCCTGGCCGAGGACGCTGCGGAAGACCGCGTGCTCGACATCCTGGTGCCACCGCCACGCTCAGACTTCGGTTTGAACGGCGACACCGGCACCGAAAACACCGCCCGGCAGGTCATGCGCAAACGCCTGCGCGAAGGCCTGCTCGCCGACAAAGAAATCGAGCTTGACCTGGCCGAACCCAGAGCGCAGCTGGAGATCATGACCCCGCCCGGCATGGACGAGATGGCCGAACAGCTCAAGGGCATGTTCGCCAACATGGGTGGCGGCAAACGCAAAACCCGCAAGCTGAAAATCGCCGAGGCGCTCAAACTGCTGGTGGATGAAGAAGCCGCCAAACTGGTCAATGAAGACGAGATTCGCAGCACCGCGCTGGCCCACACCGAACAAAACGGGATTGTGTTCATCGACGAGATCGACAAAGTCGCTTCTCGCATTGGTGAGGGGGGTGGCAGTGGGGCCGAGGTGTCACGCCAGGGCGTGCAGCGTGACCTGTTGCCTTTGGTGGAAGGCACCACGGTCAACACCAAATACGGCATGGTCAAAACCGACCACATCCTCTTCATCGCCTCAGGTGCATTTCACCTGGCCAAACCCAGTGATTTGATTCCCGAGCTGCAAGGCCGTTTCCCCATTCGCGTGGAATTGAGTTCACTCAGCGTCGACGACTTCGAAGCCATCCTCACCAGCACCCACGCCAGTTTGGTCAAACAGTACCAAGCCTTGCTGGCCACCGAAGGCGTGCTCTTGGAGCTCAAACCCGACGCCATCCGACGCCTGGCGCAAATGGCCTTCGAGGTGAACGAACGTACCGAAAACATCGGCGCCCGCCGGTTGGCTACGGTGATGGAGAGGTTGCTCGACGACGTGAGTTTTAACGCGCCGAATTTGAGCGGCCAAACGGTGAGCTTGGATGCGGAGGCGGTGAATGCCAAGTTGGCGGACTTGGCGAAGAACGAGGATTTGTCGCGGTATATTTTATGAGATGAACAAGGCATTGTTTGAAGAACTGGTGGGCAGCCTGAAGCAGGCCCAAGCCATCAAAAAAGGGCAAGCCCACCCTTCCAGGCGTTTTGAGCTTTCTGCGCCTGATGCCAAAGCGGTGCGCGAACAAACAGGCCTGTCGCAAGGCGACTTCGCCAAACTCATGCGGGTGAGCGTCAAGACGCTACAGAACTGGGAACAACATAGACGGAACCCCACCGGCCCAGCCGCCGCATTGCTCAAGATCGTGTCAGCCGCGCCAGAGGTAGCGATCAAGTCCTTGCACGGGTGAAGGAGGGGTTGGGGGGCAGGGTAAATGTGTGAATGTTAGGACTGACACCGCGACCGACTCATGGCGATCAGCGCATGCTCAGGTGTGAAGAACATCGGAAAGTCGCGTGCGGGAAAAATGCACGCACGGTTTGATGAGGCAGGGCAGGCGAGGCCTGCTCTCTGCTCTACCTGAAGCCTCAAGGGAATAGGCAAAAGGCAAGGCCTGACCCAATACTGTTCGCTTAGATTGCCATCTGAGGCGTATGCGTCGCAGGCCCGCGGATTGATGGTGCCGCCTTTCGTCCAATGGGCTGAGTGATCACTGGCGTGAAGCTGCATAGGCGCCTTCGCATGGCATTGCCATCAAATGAGGCATAGGGCGAATTCCTGCGCTTGACCATTCGCGGCGTGCTGCGATTACGGGTGTGAACGCAGCGCAACTTGGCGCTTGCGCGAAGGACTGCTTGCCACCACCCGGCTCGTCTTCGAGGGTGCCCCGGGGGGGAAAGCCCCGGAACGGGGCTGCTCTCGGTGCAGAAGTTGTATGTGGGCTGTGAACGACAGGTCTTGGTCTGCTTGGCCTGACTTGATCGCGCCCTGATGCAGCAGCCAGCGCACCGCATAGTGCGCCAGAACCCAGCCGTAGAACTCCTGGCGCACCAGCTCTGCGGTCTTGCTGCGCAACACCCGCCGGCCTTGGCGCAAATGGGTTTTGAGTTCGTCGAAAACCGCCTCGATTTGCCAGCGCTGGTGATACAGCGCCGCCAATTCCAATGCGGGTGCATGCTGCGGATCCAGCAAACTGGTGATGAGCCGGTAGCGTTGCTGGCCTTGTACGCCGGGCAGTTGGTACTCGATCACACGCACCGTGCTAGCTGCTTCGGGCTCGCCCGAGATCTGAACTCGGCGCTTGGCTCGCTTGGTGGGCTCAATCTGGCTCAAGTACGAGCCGTCGTCCAGCATCTGGTGTACGGGCAACAGGCGGTTGTCACTGGCCCGCCACAGCAAATGCGCTCCCGTGGCGCGCATTTGCTGCCACTGTGCTGCGCCGTTGAAGCCGCGGTCGGCCAGGCACAGCATGTCGGGCTCCATAGTGCCCAGCAAAAATTGGCAAAGCTCCCATTCGTCCCCTCGGTAGGGTCCAATCTCTGCACCCAAGATGGCGTGCGTGGCGCACTCAGCCAGGACCACGCACTGCGCCTGCGGGTAGCCCGCCAAGCCGGTGCGGCTGCCCGGGCGACCGAACGTCTGGACGATGTCGGCCTCATCAGCCAGCTCGACGCGGCTGCCGTCGATGGCCACCATCCGCAAACCCTTGTAAAAAGCTTGCGGCTGCGTTGCTGCGTGCGCCAGTGGCACGCAACAGCTGCGCATCAAATCGCGCAACGGTTCAGCGCCAATGCGACTGCGCAGTTCGCTGATGCTGCTCTTGGCCACGGGCGCAGGAGGTGAGGCGCCGGCAGCCCAGGCCAGCCCTTCGGTCACAGCAGAAAAAACCGCCTCGTAAGAGGCCTGCGGGTACAGACTCAAGGCGACGGCGTAGTACACGCCCGCCACGGCCGGAAAACGCCGGATGCGCCGGGTGTTGCAGTCGTGAGCGTCCAGTGCCTCATGCACTCGTTGGGTTGGAAACACGCAACCCAAAACACTCATGCTGAGATAGTCCGCCAGTCGCGCACCTTCACCCAGCCCCGCCTTGGTTCTCGCCATGTGCAGCTCCGACTGTTGTCCAGAGCTCAAGTATCTGCCAAATTACACTATCCGAACAATATTGAGGCCTGACCCTTAAGCCGCTTAAGCCGCATGCCCCTCGCGCAACCCCGTGCCCCTCGTGCCCCTGGGGTCGACGAGGTCAATGTGGTCTTGCAAGGCCTTGCCAGCGGTGGGCGACAACCAAGCGCTCAAAGCATCCAGCTCCCGAAGTCGTCTGTAACGCCGGGGTTGGCAGAGTTGACCTCCCCGAGTGGGTCATACGCTCCGATCGCGATTCAAGTTAAGTTTGTTTGCCACGATCCGATAAACATCTGGAACCGGTGGCGCGACGTGTACTTGCGCTGCATGGCCCCATTCACTCGTTCAACGACAAAGGATCGTCAACCATGATTACCCGCCGCACCATCCTGAATGCCGCTTCCGCTGCTGTCCTGACGCTCACTGCGCCGATGGTGGCCCTGGCCGCTGAGCTGCCAGCCGACATCGCTGCCAAGGTCGAAAAGGCCAAGAAACGCATGACCGAAATCGCCGCCGACCCGGCCCTGGTGGCCGCGGTGCGCGAGGCCAACGGCAAGGACACCGGCGGAATGAACAACGGCAAGTGGTCCGACCTGCCCGACGCTGACCCAATGGTGAAGGCCATGCTGACGACCAAAGCCAGCACCCTCATCGCCAAGTTGGAGAGCTCCGACGACACGGTGAACAAACTGCTTCTGCGTGACCAAAAGGGCAACCTCGTCGCCGCCAGCACCAAGCCGCTGCTCTTCAACAACGCCAGCCGCCCCGTGTTCATGAACCCGCTGAAGGGCCAACCCTGGGCAGCCGATAAGGTTCAGCCTGACACCACAACCCAGGTGCCCAGCGTCCATGTGGGGGTGCCCGTGCTCGACGGTGGCAAGCCGATCGGCGTACTGCACGCCGCGGTGACCGCCCAATAGGTGTGGTGGCTGAAATCGTTGCGTACTTCAACCAGGGCTAAGGCAAAAACATGTTTCAGAACCTCAAAGTAGGAGTACGGCTCGGCCTGGGCTTCGCGGCCGTGCTCGTATTGCTCGCCGCCGTCAGTGCCACGTCATTGAGCCGTCTTTCCGCGCTCAGGGCCGACCTGACCGCGGTGACCGGTGAAGATGCAGACCGACTACTGCTGGCCAACGGCATGCGCGACCTGGCACGGTACCAGGCGGTCGCGCTGCGCGACGCGGTCATGCAGGACGACCCGGCGTTCAAGAAGAAGGAATTGGCGTTTATCAAGAAGGCGCGTACAGACTACGAAGAGAAAGCAAAGACGCTTGCAGGCATGGCGCAGTCCGAAGAGCTCGTCGCCGCGCTGCAAGCCGCGGACAAGGCGTTTGCCGCCGTCAAGGTGCCAGTGGAAACAGCGATCGATCGATCGCTGTCGGACGACATGTCGGGGGCCGCGGATGCGGTGCGCGAGCTTGTTCGACCAGCACAGTTGGCCCATGTCACCACACTGGATGGACTGGTGGATGTTGTGCAGCAGGCGTCACGCGCGCGCGCTCTGAAGGCCGAAGCGAGCTACCAGCAGGCAGCGTGGGTGATCGTGGCCCTCACCGCCGCAGCGCTGGTGGCGGGGGCGCTGATCGCTTGGCGCATCCAGCGTGGAATCTGTGTGCCGCTGGCCCATGCTGCTCAAGTGGCTCAGGCCGTGGCCGATGGTGACCTCACGCGCACGATCACCACCGACTCTCGCGACGAGGTGGGCCAGGTCGTGATGGCACTGCAGGCCGTGAACCTCAAGCTGGGTCAGGCACTCTCCCAGGTGCGCATGGCTGCCGAAACGATGCAGGTTGCATCGTCAGAGATTGCCATCGGCAATGCCGATCTCAGCCAGCGCACTGAGCATCAGGCGTCCAATCTGCAGCAGGCAGCGTCTGCGATGGATGAGCTCAACGCTACGGTGAAGAACAATGCAGAGTCGGCTCGTGTGGCCGAGCAGTTCGCGAGCTCTGCCAGCGCCGCAGCAAGCCGCGGCGGTGAGGTCGTCAACCAAGTCGTTGCGACCATGAGCTCAATCAGCGCCAGTTCCAAGAAGATTGCCGACATCATCGGCACCATCGATGGCATTGCGTTCCAGACCAACATCTTGGCGCTCAACGCTGCCGTGGAGGCCGCCCGTGCTGGCGAGCAGGGTCGCGGGTTCGCAGTCGTAGCCGCTGAGGTGCGCAGCTTGGCGCAGCGCAGCGCAACAGCAGCACGCGAGATCAAGGCCTTGATCGGTTCCAGCGTCGAGACCGTGGATGCGGGTACGCGGCTGGTTGGAGACGCCGGTACGACGATGACGGACATCGTGGCGCAGACCAAGCGCGTGAGCGACCTGATCGGCGAGATCAGCAACGCCTCACACGAGCAAACGAGCGGGATCAGCCAAGTCAGCGATGCCGTCACCCAACTGGACCAGGTGACCCAGCAAAATGCCGCGCTCGTCGAGCAAAGCGCCGCCGCGGCCGACAGCCTCAAGCAGCAGGCGGCCCAGCTCGTTCAGGCCGTCAGCGTGTTTCGAACCACCGGTGACTCGGCGACATTCGGGGTGTGACGCAAAGCCCGAGCCCACATCGTCGTCAAGACAATCACCCAAGCCGCCGCGCCACCAGTGTGTGCCAAGGCCGCGAGCAAGGGCCAGCCCAGCACGACGTTACTCAAACCACTGAGCAACTGCCACAACAGCAGGCCCATCAACACCCAAGCCCAGCGGCGATGGGGGTCTGTGCCGAAGTTCCACAAGCGCCAAACCAAGACCACTACCGCCACCGACAAGACGATCGCGCCTAGGCGGTGCACCATATGGATGGCGGTCAAGGCCTCGAACGGAAGGCCGCCGCCGGCACGTGTCATACCTAAGGGCCTGAGCACTTGGAAGCCATGCGCCCAGTCCATGGGCGGCCACCATTGGCCTTGGCACGTAGGAAAGTCGGTGCAAGCCAGCACCGCGTAGTTGGTGCTGACCCAGCCGCCCAGGGTGATTTGTAATAGGCAGAGTACAAAAATTGCGGCAATAGCGACGCGCAAGTTGGATGAGAGCGTGGCGGAAGACGATGAAGAGGTGGAACAGTTCGCCATGTCATTCCCGCGAAAGCGGGAATCCAGACTCGCGCTGCCACTGGATTCCCGCCTTCGCGGGAATGACGGGGTTGGGGGATCAGCACCTTGGGGGGCGCCCTTTTCTTGCCTGGCCGCGCGCGCATAACACTCGGCCTGCCAGGTGAGTAATACAAGCAGCCCCAAACCGCCGAGTAAATGCAAAGTCACGATGGCCGGGTAGAGTTTCATCGTGACGGTGAGCGCGCCGAACGCGCCTTGCAAACACACCCAGACAAATGTCAGCGTCGCCCACCAGGGCGAGACGGGCCAATCGGATGCATTTTTTTGGCGGCGCGCATGCCTCCAGGTGAGCACCATGAGCACGGTGATGAGTGCGCCCACAACGGTCGCAGCGTAGCGGTGGATCATTTCTATCCACGCTTTTTGAAACGTGACCGGGCCGGTGGGCAAAGCGGTTTGTGCTTCATGAATTTCGTCTCGTGCGCCCAAGGGGCTGACGCTGCCATAACAACCCGGCCAATCCGGGCAACCGAGGCCCGAGTCGGACAGGCGGGTGAAGGCCCCGAACAGCACCAAGTCGAAGGTGAGGAACAAGGTGATCAAGGTCAGCGCACGCAAGCGAGCTGCTGGGGGTTTGTGTCTGTGTTTGGCCCAGTACCAGGCCAAGGGAATGAGCACCAAACCCGCGGCCAAGAGCAGCAACTGGCCCAGGGGATCGAGGTCGTAGAGGGAGTTCATGAAGGATGTGAATCAGCGCCCAGCACGGTCCCACGATGACGAGGCGCGCAACAGCCGTTCAATGTCGCGTTTGAACTTGGCCGGTTCAGGGTCTACCGGCGTGCGCAGCATCCATGCGCCCATGGGGTCAACCACGTGGATGTGGTCTTGCAGGGATTGTCCAGATGCAGGGGTCATCCAAGTGGCCAAGGCGGCGGACGATACCCGCAGGGCGGTGACTTCAGGCGCGGTGGCCACCGCTTTGGCCAGTTCAGGACGCAGGGGATCGCCGTCGGTGATGAGCCAAAGCTTGTCGACGCGGTCTTTTTCGCGGCCCAAGGTTTCACGCAATTGGCGCTGCAGCAGCAGGTATTTTTCGCAGCGGGCATCACAGCTGCTGCCTGCCACCACCACCAGCAGCCATTGCCCCTTGAGGCTGCTGGCAGGAACGGCTTGGCCTTGTAAATTGGTCAAGGCCAGGGTGTCCGGCATGAACACGCCAGGGGATATCACCTGGCTGTAGTTGCTGCGGCCTTCTGGGCGGATGACGTAGTAGGTGAAATAGGACGCGATGACGGGCGCGGCGCACATGAAGAGCACGAGCAACATCTTCCAGCGGCCAGAGCGCGTGCGCGACTGGGACTCCAGCGGTTCTGCGTCGACGCTGTGAACCGTCATGGACAAGGGAGAATCAGGATCAGTTTTCATCGTGTGCTGATGTGGATAAACGGTGGCCCGCACGCCACGGCTTGAAGAGTTGGAACCAAAGATAAAGCCCGGTCAGCAAGGCGGCCAAGGAGAACCATTGGAAAGCGTAACCGTGGTGTTTGTGAACATCGACCGCAGGCGCTGGCCAGTCGCGCAACAAGCCATCAGCGCCTGCTTGGTCGCCCTTGGTTTGCACCACTGAGTAAGGCAACAAAGGCAAACCGGTCTCCACTGAATAAGCCGCCACATCCAAATTTTGGCGGATTCTCCCTTGGACCATGGACTCGAACTCAAACAGCCGTGCGGGCGGCGGGGCCATGAGGCCAGTCACTTGAACGAGCCCAGGGGCGGTAGGCACATCAGGCAAACGGGTGCGGTCGTTGTTGTCGCGGGGCAACCAGCCGCGCTGGACCAAGATGGCGCGGGGCGGGCCGCTGGCTACATCCAGCAAAAGCGGCGTGAGCACAAAAAAGCCTGGTCGGCCTTTCATTTGCCGGTTCTCCAGAAAGACGGTGGCATCTGCGACCCAGCGGCCTTGCAGTTGCACGGGCCGGTGGTAATTGGCTTGCGCTTGGTCTGGGGTGCTAGGCAGCCCATCCTGATGCAGCGCGGGCCAGCGACCTCTTTCTTCCAACACGTTTTGAAGGCGGATTTTTTGATCAGCGCGGTCCAGTTGCCACACACCCAGCCGGGCCGTGAGCAACACCATCAGCAACGTGGCGACCAGCACCACTGCAGAGCGCCACGAAAAACGCCTGGGTTTCACAGCCGCCCTCTTGTTAGTGGCAGTACGCCGATAATGCAAGCCATGAAAATCCTCATCGCTATCGCTTTCGTCGGCATATTGGGCGCCCTGCTTTTC
Source organism: Pseudomonadota bacterium (assembly GCA_046049865.1). Taxonomy (GTDB): domain Bacteria; phylum Pseudomonadota; class Gammaproteobacteria; order Burkholderiales; family Burkholderiaceae_C; genus JANPCX01. The sequence goes on from JBJOQO010000014.1 coordinate 57,522, forward strand.
GCCGGTATTTCTATGGTGCGTGATGGCCGCAAAACCAAACGCATGGCCAATGCACTGGCGTGGCGGGTTGGCATTTCAGTGTTGCTGTTCATCGTGATTTTGCTGAGCTACCACATGGGTTGGATCAAACCAACTGGCTTACCCACCGCTTAACCGGCTCTTCCTGAAGAAAAAAGGCCGCTGTACGAGCGGCCTTTGTTTTTTGTTTTGTGGGCATCAAGTCCAGTAGACCACGACATAAAGTCCGAGCCAGACCACGTCCACAAAGTGCCAGTACCAAGCCGCGCCTTCAAACCCGAAGTGACGCTTGGGCGTGAAGTGGCCTTTTTGCAGACGCAAGGTGATGAAAAGCAGCATCAACATGCCGACGAACACGTGGAAGCCGTGAAAGCCCGTCAGCATGAAAAAGGTGGAGCCGAAGATGCCAGAGCTGAGTTTGAGGTTCAGGTCGGTATAGGCGTGGTAGTACTCGTAGCCTTGCACGCCGAGGAAAATTGCGCCCAACAAAACCGTCATCCACATGAAAGCAATGCACTTGCCGCGCTGGTTGGCGATCAATGCGTGGTGGGCGATGGTCAGCGTGACGCCGGAGGTCAACAACAAAGCGGTGTTGATGGTTGGAAGCCAGAAAGGACCTACGGTTTTAAAGGGCTCGGTGATACCAGCAGGTGATGCAGTCGCACCCGCTTGAACACTGGGCCACACCGCTTTGAAGTCGGGCCACAAAATGGCGTTGTCCAAGCTACCCAGGTTGGGGACCGCATGCAAACGCGCCCAGTACAAGGCGCCAAAGAAGGCGGCGAAGAACATCACCTCGGAGAAGATGAACCAGCTCATGCTCCAGCGGAAGGACACGTCAATGCGGTCGCTGTAAAGGCCGCCTTCGCTCTCGCGTATGGCCGCACCGAACCAGTTGAACATGATGACGGACCACATCAGCAAGCCAGCGAACAAGGAGTAAGCGCCCCAAGCATGCCCATTGATCCATTGACCGGCACCCAGGATCACGAAGAACAGACCAATGGCCGTCAACACCGGATAAGCCGAAGGCCCCGGAACGAAGTAATAGGGCGTTTGCCCGTGGGAGGTCGCTGCCGACATAGTTGCTCCTGACACGCTCAAGTTCAAAATTCACACACCAGAAAACTCAAAACCTTCTCTGGTGACTCATCGCTAAAAAAAACAATCAACACTCAAGATCAGCCGCGCGCCATCAACGGGCCACACCACTGCTCAATACCCAGTTCACGATCGCCAACAACCCGGCAATGAACAGCAAGGCGGACAACACGCCTGCAATCACCACATGCACCGGATTGAGCTGGTTCACGTCTTTTTCATACTCTGACGACTTACGCACACCAAAAAACGACCACGCCACCGCGCGCATGGTTTGCAAGAAGGAGCCCTTGCGTTGCACCGCTTCGCGCAAACCGCTCTCTGGCGTGGTCATGAACGTGGCTCCGGCTTGACCAGCGCGGCCTGTGGTGCCGCCGGCACCTTGCCGCCCACTTCAAAGAAGGTGTAGGACAAGGTGATGGTTTTGACGTCCTTGGGCAGCTTGGGGTCGATCACAAAAACGACGGGCCAGCTTTTTTTCTCGCCGGCTTGCAGGGTGTATTCGTTAAAACAAAAACACTCCAGCTTGTTGAAATGCGGCATGGCTTGTGCAGGCGCATAACTCGGGATGGCCTGTGCCGCCATGGTGCGGTTTTGTATGTTTTGGAACTCATACATGACCGTGACCATTTCGCCCGGGTGAACCTCCACACTGCGCTGCGCAGGCTTGAAGTCCCAGGGGCCGCGGGCATTGGCGTCAAACTCCACCGTGACGGTGCGGCTGCGGTCAATTTGCGTGTTGGCGCGCGCTTTGTCGGCAGAACCGGCCTTCGATGTTCGTTGCTCTGAAATCGACAAAATGTTGATTCCAAGCGCGTTGCAAATAGCGCGGTACATCGGCACCAGCGCGTAACCAAAACCAAACATCAACGCAGCCACCACGACCAGCTTGCCGACCATGCGGGTGTTGTCAGCCGCCAAAAGGCGCTGCGCTGCATTGGGGTGTTGTTGTTCTGCCACCGCTCAAATTCCAAACAAGGCCGATTTGGTGACAAACCCGATCAAAAACACCGCCGCCACCGACGCCAAGATCAGCGCAAGGCGAAGGTTTTGGCGTTTCTTTTCAGGTGGCAACATGGTGTTCTCTTTTGAGCCCCATTCAACCAATCACGCGGGTCGCGTTGGCGTTGAGTTTGGGCGGGGTTTCGAAGGTGTGGAAGGGTGCAGGCGAGGGCACTTCCCACTCCAGACCTTCAGCACCTTCCCAAGGCTTTTGTGGTGCAGGCTCGCCCTTGCCCAGCATGGCGGGCAGCACGATGAAGAAGAAGAAGTACACCTGCATCAAACCGAAACCCAAAGCGCCGATGGAGGCAATCATGTTGAAGTCGGCGAACTGCATGGGGTAGTCGGCATAACGACGTGGCATGCCGGCCAAGCCCAAGAAGTGCATGGGGAAGAAGGTGATGTTGAAGAAAATCAACGAACCCCAGAAGTGCAACTTGCCACGGAATTCGCTGTACATCACGCCGGTCCACTTCGGTGCCCAGTAGTAGTAACCGGCGAACATGGCATACAGAGAACCTGCCACCAGCACATAGTGGAAGTGGGCCACGACGTAGTAGGTGTCTTGCAGCTGAATGTCGATAGGAGCCACCGACAGAATCAAGCCGGTGAAGCCCCCCATGGTGAACACGAAGATGAAACCGACTGCAAACAGCATAGGGGTTTCAAACGTCATCGAGCCACGCCACATGGTGGCAATCCAGTTGAACACTTTCACGCCCGTGGGGATGGCGATCAACATGGTGGCGTACATGAAGAAGAGCTGGCCCGTCACCGGCATGCCGGTGGTGAACATGTGGTGG
>JBJOQO010000015.1:0-52431 GCA_046049865.1 Pseudomonadota bacterium
GGTTTGTAGATTTTCAGCTCGGGGTTGGTGAGCAGGCCATAGCGGTAGAAACGCTCAATGTCATTGCCCTTGTAGGTGCTGCCGTCGCCCCAAATGTTGACGTCGTCTTCTTTCATCGCAGCCACCAACATGGTGCCCGTGACAGCGCGGCCAATCGGCGTGGTGTTGAAGTAAGTGACGCCTGCGGTGGAGATGTGGAAGGCGCCGCACTGCAAAGCGGCAATGCCTTCATTGGCCATTTGAATGCGGCAGTCGATGAGACGAGCCAGCTTGGCGCCGTACTCCATGGCCTTGCGCGGAATCTCGTCGTAGTCCGGCTCGTCGGGTTGACCGAGGTTGGCGGTGTAGGCGTAGGGGATGGCACCTTTGAGTTTCATCCAGTGCAGCGCAGCGCTGGTGTCCAGGCCGCCAGAAAAAGCGATGCCGACTTTTTGGCCAGCGGGGAGGTGTTGGAGGATGTTAGCCATGGGTCAAATAAGAGCGATAAGTAGAGGGCGAAATTCAGTGGGTCAGCACGGAGCATTGCAATCCGAGTCGCAGCGCTACATTGTCCTTCATTGCATGAACACGAGGTCCCGGCTGATTGCGCCACCTCATCAGGGCTTGCGCACCCCGCAGCGGCAAGCCGCACGATTTTGCAGGCCACTTTTGTCCAGAAAACAGCGATCCGCTATTGATGTTGAAATGTCACACCGAGTCTAGACTGATTCAGTCTATCCAGGCGCCGTCGGCGCTCCACTTCGCCCACTTGCCCATGCCGCTGGGCATGGGCAAGTGCAGGCGGTGAAACATGCAGGCTAAATCGAAACGAGAGCCTTCACGCCGTCCGACTGCATGTCCGCCCCACGCCCGCGCTTGACGATCTCACCGCGTTCCATCACCAGGTACTGGTCTGCCAACTCGGCTGCAAAGTCGTAGTACTGCTCCACCAAGATGATGGCCATGGTTTTTCTGTCGGCCAACATGCGAATGACGCGGCCAATGTCTTTGATGATGCTGGGTTGAATGCCCTCGGTGGGCTCGTCCAGCACCAACACTTTGGGGCCTGCCGCCAGGGCGCGGGCAATGGCGAGTTGCTGCTGCTGGCCGCCGGAGAGGTCGCCCCCCCGTCGATTCAGCATCTGTTTGAGAACGGGAAAAAGTTCAAACAACTCGGCGGGCACCGGGGTTCCGCCGGGTTTGTAGGCCAAGCCCATGGCCAGGTTTTCTTGCACCGTGAGGCGGCCAAAAATTTCGCGGCCCTGGGGCACGTAACCCAAGCCTGCTCTCACCCGCTCGTAAGGGGGCAGTCGTGTGATGTTTTGGCCATCGAGTTCAATGCTGCCGCTCTTGACGGGCACCACACCCATCAAACTTTTGAGCAACGTGGTTTTGCCTACGCCGTTGCGACCCAGCACCACGGTGACTTCGCCAGGGCGGGCTTCGAAGGCGACGTTGCGCAGGATGTGGCTACCGCCGTAGTACTGGTTGACGCCTTCAACCTTGAGCATGGATCTTCTCCGTCATTCCTGGGAAGGCGGGAATCCATAAAGTGACACTGCGCTGGATTCCCGCTTTCGCGGGAATGAACAAAAGGGGCATGGTGCGTTCAACGTCCAAGGTACACCTCCACCACCTTTTCGTTCGCCTGCACATCCGCCAGCGACCCTTCTGCCAGCACACTGCCTTCGTGCAGCACAGTGACTTTTTTGCTCGATTTACCTTCGGTCAATTCACCGATGAACTTCATGTCGTGCTCCACGACCACGAGCGAGTGCTGGCCTTCCAGCGACAAGAACAATTCAGCCGTGCGTTCGGTTTCCTCATCGGTCATGCCCGCCACAGGCTCGTCCAGCAACAGCAGTTTGGGGTCTTGCATCAAGAGCATGCCTATCTCCAGCCACTGCTTTTGGCCGTGCGACAACAACCCCGCCGTGCGCATGGCGCTGTCCTTGAGGTGGATCAGCGCGAGCATGCTGCCAATTTTGTCTTGCTGTTCACCCGTCAGCCGAAAGCCCATCGCCGCACGCACGCCGCGATCGGCTTTGAGGGCCAGCTCCAGGTTTTCAAACACGCTGAGCTGCTCAAACACGGTGGGCTTTTGAAACTTGCGGCCGATGCCAACCGATGCAATCTGGTTTTCACGCAAACGCAGCAAGTCGATGGTGGAGCCGAAGTAGGCCTTGCCCGCGTCGGGTTTGGTTTTGCCGGTGATCACATCCATCATGGTGGTCTTGCCCGCACCGTTGGGGCCAATGATGCAGCGCAGCTCGCCCAGGCTGATGTTGAGCGACAGTTTGTTCAGCGCTTTGAAGCCATCAAAGCTGACCGTGATGTCATCCAGGTACAGGATGGCGCCATGGGTGGCATCGAGTTCGCCCTCATGCACCACGCGGCCATAACTGGCTTCGCGCCCCCCAGAGTGGCCAGCGCCCAGCGACTTTTTACGTTCCCAGTCGGCACGAACTTGCGCCCCTGCTTCCATCAAGTCGGGCGTCATGATTTTTCTTCTCGCTCTTTGTTGCCTGATACTTTTCGCCACAAACCAATCAGGCCATGCGGCAAAAAGAGCGTCACGGCGATGAACAATCCGCCCAGCACAAACAACCAATACTCGGGCGCCACTTGGGTGAACCAGCTCTTGGCACCGTTGACAAAAAATGCGCCAACGATGGGCCCGATGAGGGTGCCCCGACCGCCGACTGCGGCCCAAATCGCCATCTCGATGCTGGCTGCGGGTGACATCTCACCAGGGTTGATGATGCCCACTTGCGGTACATAAAGCGCACCGGCCACGGCGCACATCACCGCCGAGATCACCCAGATGGCCAGCTTGTAGTGCAGCGGGTTGTAGCCGGTGAACATGACACGCGACTCAGCATCACGAATGGCTTGCAGCACGCGGCCAAATTTGCTTTTCACCAACCACCTCGCCATCACGAAGAATGCGATGAGGGTGACCCCAGTCAATACAAACAACGTCATGCGCGTCGTCGGCGTGGCGATGGTGACGTCCAAGATTCGTTTGAAATCGGTGAAACCGTTGTTGCCGCCGAAGCCCGTTTCATTGCGAAAGAACAGCAACATGGCCGCAAAGGTGAGCGCCTGCGTGATGATGGAAAAGTAAACGCCCTTGATGCGCGAGCGAAACGCAAAGTAGCCAAACACGCCCGCCAGCAATCCTGGCACCAACACCACCAGCAGCAGCGTGGCCACAAAGCTGTCGCTCAGTGCCCAGTGCCAAGGCAATTCTTTCCAATCCAAAAACACCATGAAGTCGGGCAGGTCAGACTTGTAGTTGCCATCACGGCCAATCTGGCGCATCAAGTACATGCCCATGGCATAACCACCCAACGCGAAAAACACACCATGGCCCAGAGACAAAATGCCGGTGTAGCCCCAGATCAAATCCATGGCCAAGGCGCAAATGGCGTAACACATGATCTTGCCGACCAGGGACACGGCGTAGTCACTGAAATGCAGTGGGTTGCCCTCGGGCACCACGAGGTTGAGTACGGGTGCCAGCACCACGACGATCGTGAGTGCGGCCAGGACGCCGAGCCAAGTTTTTGGGCTGAGCAGCGAGGTCGTGGGGCCGACGACGGCGGCTTGCGGTGCGGCTGTAGCGGCGCTCATGGTTGTGTGCCTTTAGGATTTTTATCCGTCATGCGTTGCACTGCGTCGGGATGTGCGCCCGACAGCGCACTCACTTTCTTTTGCTTCGCCAAAAGAAAGTAAGCAAAGAAAAGGCGACCCCGGTTCCTCGGCCCCGGAGTACCGGGGCTGCCTTGCGCTGCTCGCGGAAGGCGGGAAGCGCAGAACTCGCCCTTCGGGCTCAAACATCTGCGCTCCTTTTTCCGCCTCCCGCTGCGCTGCTCAGCTCGTCTCAGGGGGCCCGAAGAGCCAATACCTTTCGGATCGCTGCGCATCGCCTCGGCTGGAAAATTGGGGATCACTGCGATGTTTGGCGCAGCCAAACGAGCCGACTGCTGGTGTTGGCTCTTGGGGCCCCCGTGGGAGGCGTCGAGCAGCGCAGGGCAAGACGGAAAAAGAAGTTCAGATGTCTGAGCCCGTAGGGCGAATTTCTGAACTTCCCGTCTTGTCCGAGCAGCGCAGAGCAGTCCCGGTACTCCGGGACCGCCGGATTCGGGGTGCCCTTCTCTTTGGTTACTTTCTCTTGGGCAAGCAAGAGAAAGTGACTCGGCTGTCGGGCCGACGTCCCGACGCAGTCGATCAAAAAGAGTCAAAGCGACTCGACGCAAAAAGAACGGTTCCGCTGTCATGCACATATCCCGACGCGGTGCACCGAACAACGGCATACCCACACCAAAAGCAGAAAAGCGAAGAAATGAAGTCGCAGATGTCATGCCTCGGCACTCCGACCTTTCATCGCGAAGATCCCCTGCGGTCGCTTCTGAATGAACACGACGATCAGCACCAAAACGATGATCTTGGCCAACACAGCCCCCGTCCACCCTTCCAGAAACTTGTTGAGCACACCCAGCCCCAAAGCGGCATAGACGGTGCCCGCCAGCTGGCCTACACCGCCCAGCACCACCACCATGAACGAGTCCACGATGTAACCCTGGCCCAAATCGGGCCCCACATTGCCCACCTGGGACAAAGCACAACCAGCCAGGCCAGCGATACCGGAGCCGAGGGCGAATGCATAGGTATCCACCCGTGCCGTGTTCACGCCCATGCAGGCCGCCATTGGCCGGTTTTGCGTCACACCACGCACAAAAAGACCAAACCGGGTGCGCGAGATCAGCAGCGATACGCCGACCAACACCAAGACCGCAAACACGATGATGGCCAAACGGTTGTAGGGCAAGGTGAGGTTGCTCATCACCTGCACACCGCCGGACAACCACGCGGGGTTTTCCACTTGGACGTTTTGCGCACCAAAGAGGGACCGCACGCTTTGCATCAACACCAGGCTGATGCCCCACGTGGCGAGCAGCGTTTCCAGCGGGCGGCCATAGAGCCAGCGAATCACACCACGCTCCATCAACGCGCCAACAAGCGCGGCCACCAAAAAGGAGCTTGGTATGGCCAGCAACATGTAATAGTCAAAGTAGTGCGGCACATAGGCGCGAAACAAGTTTTGCACCACATAGGTGGCATAGGCACCAATCATCATCAACTCGCCATGGGCCATGTTGATGACGCCCATCAAGCCATAGGTGATGGCCAATCCCAAGGCCACCAGCAGCAAGATGGAGCCCAGGCTCACGCCTGTGAATACAACACCCAGGCGTTCGCCCCATACCAAACGAGACGGCACCGCATTCAGTGAGGCTTGCAGTGCAGCGCGCACTTGCGGGTCATCCTCCGCCCCGGGTTGCAAGCGCTCCATCAGCAAACTTTTGGTGGCGCCTTGGTAGCTGCTGCCCAGCGCCGATGCAGCCTCCAGCCGTTTGGCCTTGTCGGGCGATGCAATCAAGAGGGCCGAGCGCAGCAGACCCAGTTCGGCTTTCAACTTTTCATCGGTTTCAACAGCCAAGGCTTTGTCTATCAAAGGCAAGCGGCTGTCATCAGGTTGTTCTTTGAGTTGTTTGATGGCCGCGGCACGTGCAGGCACGTCACCCGACAGCAGCTTGAGTGATGCAAGCGCGCTTTCAATTTCGCTGCGAATTCGATTGTTGTTGCTCACGTCTTCAGCGTCCGCAGGCAAAGCCGCCTCGGCACCGGTGGCGAGAGACATGGTTTTGCCATCACGCTGCACAAACACCAACTCGCCAGCCACCTTGACTTCGTCGTTCAGCAGCGATTGCAAGAATGATTCGAGGCTTGGATCCCCCGCGAGAACGGCTTGCGCAATGGCAGCAGACCGTTCGTCGTTGTCGCCGGTGGCCATGGCTCGGGCCTGTTGCACAGTGAGACTATGGGCAGAGACCGGCAGCCACAGCAAAAGGCAGAGCAGAAAGATTTTTTGAAACATAGTCCAAACCGACGCAGGCAATGAGGGATGCGGAACAAGGCAGCGCCTTGTTCCGCTCCTCAAGCGGACGCCGCGGATCCGGCTTTGCTGGGCCGCTGGCGTCGCCCCCTCGAGGGGGAGCGCCGACAGGCGCTCCGGGGGTGGGTCACTTCTTCTCGGGCACGTTCTTCTTGCCTTTGTTCTCGGCGATGTAGTCGCTCCAAGGGTCGGCCACCACGGGGCCCTTGGTCTTCCACACCACGTTGAACTGGCCATCGGCCTTGATCTCACCAATGAACACGGGCTTGTGCAGGTGGTGGTTTTCTTTGTCCATGGTGGACATGAAGCCGCCTGGTGCGGGGAAGGTTTGGCCTGCCATGGCGGCGATCACTTTGTCGGTGTCCGTGCTCTTGGCTTTGGTCACCGCTTGCGCCCACATGTGGATGCCGATGTAGGTGGCTTCCATTGGATCGTTGGTCAGCGGTTTGTCTTTGTGGCCTGCAATGCCCTTGGCCTTGGCGTAGTCGCTCCAGGCTTTCACGAAGGCGGTGTTAGTGGGGTTCTTCACCGACATGAAATAGTTCCACGCAGCCAAGTGGCCCACCAGCGGTTTGGTGTCCACACCACGCAACTCTTCTTCACCGACGCTGAAGGCGACGACTGGCACATCGGTGGCCTTCAAACCTTGGTTGCCCAACTCTTTGTAGAAAGGCACGTTGGAGTCACCATTGATGGTGGAAACCACGGCTGTCTTCTTGCCTTCAGAGGCGAACTTCTTGATCTTGGCAATGATGGTTTGGTAGTCGCTGTGGCCGAAGGGGGTGTACTCCTCGATGATGTCAGCCTCGGCCACGCCTTTGGCTTTCAAAAACGCGCGGAGAATTTTGTTGGTGGTGCGGGGGTACACGTAGTCGGTGCCCAGCAGAACAAAACGTTTGGCCGAGCCACCGTCCTTGCTCATCAGGTATTCCACCGCTGGAATCGCTTGCTGGTTGGGCGCTGCGCCGGTGTAGAACACGTTCTTGGACAGCTCTTCGCCTTCGTACTGCACAGGGTAGAAGAGCAAGCTGTTGGTCTCTTCAAACACCGGCAACACCGACTTGCGCGACACGCTGGTCCAGCAGCCAAACACCACCGCCACTTTGTCTTGCGTGATCAGTTGTTTGGCTTTTTCTGCGAACAGCGGCCAGTTGGATGCGGGGTCTACCACCACAGGCTCAAGCTTCTTGCCGAGCAAACCGCCCTTGGCGTTGATTTCATCAATGGCCATCAAGGCCACGTCCTTGAGCACCGTTTCGGAAATGGCCATGGTGCCCGAGAGCGAATGCAACACACCCACCTTGATGGTGGCCTGGGCATGCGCCAGACCCGAAACCGAGAGCGTGGCCGTGGCCAAAGCGATGGCGCCCAAGGAATGGGTAAAGCTGCGACGAGACGTTTTCATGCGTGAAACTCCTGGCTTGTAAGTTGAGACCGGTTGAGGGCAACAGACTCAGCCCCTTTGCGCAACGCCAAGGGTGATCTGAATCGACCGGGTGTCAGCTTAGGCAGCGGGGCCGTTCTGTGAAATACGACAGAAGGCGTAGTGCGCAACCATCGAGAGACGCGCCTTGTCACATTGCATGAGGAAACCTTGAATCCGCACGCCTGTTTCCTCGGCACCGAGATGGGCGTGACGCAAGTCGGCAGGCCTGCGGGGGCTCAAGAAAAACGCTGGGGGACGCCCAAGTTTTGTCATCCCCGAAGGCCATGAAGGGACCCTGTCTGATCCTGGGGGCGCTCAGTAAGTGGAAGAAAGCGGTGGCGAGGTGGGCCAGTTAACCCGCATATTTCACCAGGTCGCTCTTCTATACCCCGCAACACCGCATGAATGCTCACTTTCGTGGCTTCGAGTGCCAAATCCAATTTGGTCCGAACGCTACGCACCCGATTGCGCCGTGCTGCTGCACGCTGGCCGCGTTGCTCCTCCTTGCGGGCATGAGCCCGCAGCGTCGTCTCGCCTTGCCAGCGCACCGCATCACAGCCCACTCGGGCGCGTCCCTGGTGGAATAGGCGGGTTAACCCGCAAGGCGCGAACCCAACAGCCGGCCATCTCGGGTATCAAACTCGCACTCAAACCCGAAATGGTTGTAGGGCATGCCGGGCGCAGGCAACGCACGTCCCCTGCCCCGCAGTTCGGCGGTGTTTTGGCCAGTTTGTTTGACCGTGCGGGTTGCACTGTCAAAACTGATGTCAGACACCCGCAGCGACTGCTTCTTCAGCGCCGCCGCCACGGCGGACTCACAAACGGCGGGCGACAAATGGGTGAGATCAGGCTCTCGTGCCACGGTGGCGGTTTTTCCTTTGGTAGCCACAGGTGTGGTGTCGCGCATCACCATGCCGACAGACTCGGACGTTGCTGAGTCCACATTGCAGTTGTAGCTGAAGGTGCGAACGCCTTCGGTGCTGCGGTAGCTGCCACCGCCGCGCAACACCAGTTGTTTGTCACCGGCCGAGCCTGGCAATACCGTGGGCGCCGCGAGGAAGTTGACATCAGCCGCGGGTGCACCCTTGCTCGCCAAGAGCTGACGAGCCGCGCGCTCGCAAGCCACCACGGGGTCATTGACGGTTGTCGGTTTGGCTGTGGCCAAAACCGGGGCTGATGCACTCGCCACAGGAGTGGCCTGGACCGGGGCCTGCGCCTGAACGCCGATGGGCAACCACAACATGGTGCACAGCCCTGCCAGGAGGGAAACTCTTGAGTGTGAGGAAGCGGTACGCATGGCGCTATTGTGAACCGGTTGGGCTGGCCCGCCATACCCCTCTACAATGCGCCTCGACGGGCCTCCTCGCATGGAAGCACGGCCAACCGGGTCAGGTCGGGAACGAAGCAGCCCTAACTGTTGTGACCAGTGCCGAGATCAGGCTCGTCAACCTTATTCCCCGTCGCGTGCATCCAGCCGATGCTGCTCAACTGGCTTGCTTGAAAGCCATCACGCCTTGGTTGCGCAGGGTGCGCAACAGCGACAACTCTTTTTCGCCCAGGGCCATACCGCCCGCTTGCGCTTTGTCGGCGTAGATGAGGGCGAAGGTGGCGCCCTTCATCTGCAAGGGCAGCAACAGGAAACACGGCGCGTTCACCTCTTTGCGGTACCAATCGGGCAGGCGCTGGCCCACGGTGCCGGTGCTGCTGTCGCTGATCAAGGTGTCCATGCCTTTGAGGCAAATCGCGGTGAACAAATCGCTTGTGGGCTGGAGTGACACCTTGAAGGATTGAGCCACAGCAGCCGCGTTGTCACCCAAACCGAAACGGCCCGTGAGCGTGTTGGTTTTGGGGTCACGCAAACAAAACACAATGCGGCGAAACTCCAGCGCACGAAACATGGTTTCCAAAATCATGCGCAGCACTTCGTTGAGCTTGAAGTTTTCTACCATGCTGTTGGTGATGTCTTGGATGCCGGCGGCCAAAACGTCGGCGGCCGGGGCGCCGCTTTTCAGAAGGTTCTGGGCTTCGCCGGTCGATGTCGCCTCGCCTTGCCCCGGTGCGGGTCGCGGCATGGCAGTAACCGTTGCCTGCAAGGCGTGCGGGGTGAGCGAATCGCTGCCCGTATCACTGCGGGACGAATCGGCCACATCGAGCAAGGAACTGGCCTTGCTGCTTTTATGCAGTTGCAAACCCATGGCCTGGGCCATGGCGGCGAGTTTTTGCTGGGCTTCTACCGCAGCGGCTTCGATGTCTTTGGGTTTGACGCCCAGCGTGGCGGCGTAACGTTTGGCTAACTCGGATACGGCTTTGCCTCGCGCCGGACCCTCGGTTTTGATCATGGCGTCGGCCATGTCGTTGCACGCCAGCGCCAACCAGCGTTGGCGCTCGGCGGGGGCGCTCGGCAGTTGCGGCGGAGGCTCGCCCTGCGGTTTGCGCATGGTTTTCTGCAAACTCTCAGGCAGACCCCAAGTTTTTGCCACCCCCAGCCCGAGGTCTTCAAAGCTCAAACCCAGGACATGGGTTGCAGCCGTTTCTTCTGCATTTGTGCCTTTGTTGCCAGCGGCGCTGGCTGCGACCGCATTGCGCACCTGGCGCGCTTCCTCCGGGAAATAAAACTCCGTGAGCAAGCGGCCCAAGTTTTGAAACATGGCACCAATAAAAGCCTCTTCGCCTTCACGGGCGACGGGGCACAACTCCGTGGCCAAGGAGCCTGCCATGAGTGAGCGCAGAAACTCTTCTTTCAAAACAACTGCGTGGGTTTTGTCTTGCATGTGCTCCAACAGCACCACACTCAGCGCCATGTTGCGGATGCCTGCAAAGCCCACCAAAGCCACCGCACGCGACACGGTGCTGATGCCGCCGCCACTGGCATGCGAAAAATGCGCCGTGTTGACCATGCGCAGCAGCTTGTTGGTCAGTGCCACGTCTTGCAGAATTTCTGCGGACAAACTGCCCAGGCTTTCGTTCTCCGAGTTGGCCACGCGCTGGATGCGGCCCACCGAGTCTGACATGGCAGGGAAGTCACTCTTGTGACGCATGCGGCGCAGCAGGAACTCCAGGGTGCCACTGTTGGCTTTGGCCGTGTCACCAGACTCGGACGGCAAGACTTGCGGTGACATCCAGGCTTGCAAGGCGTCGCGAAATGCCGCAGCGCTGCTGTGACGCAAGGCAGGGTCACGGGCGAGGGCTCGCTGCACGATGGCGCGCAAGCCGTCATCGACCTCGCTGCTGAGGTTGGCTGGCAACTGCAAGTCTTCGTGGGCAATGCGATAGAGCGCCCGGTAGGGGTCTTTCTCAGCCACCAGGGGTTTGCCAGTCAGCAGCTCGGCCAGCACCAAGCCAGCGGCGAACACATCCATGCTCGGGGCCGGCGGAGCGCCGTCCGCCGCCTCAGGCGACATATAACCCGGCGTTCCGCTGAGCACTGCGGCGCTGCCAGGCTGAGGGTCGGCTTGAACGCGTGCCGCGATGCCAAAGTCCATCACACGGGCCAGGCCGGCTGCATCCACCAGCACATTGGAAGGCTTCAGGTCGCGATGAACCACTCCGCTGGCATGGGCTGTTTGTAAAGCGTCCAGCACGCCCAGCATCAAGGGAACCGCCTGGCGAGGCGGCATGGCACCTTGTTTTTTCGAGTGCTCAGACAAGGTGCGCCCAGCCACGTACTCAAACACCAAATAGGGCTGACCTTGGTGGGTGTCCGCCTCGTAGACGGGAACGATGTGGGCATGTTTCAAACGGCTGACATGCCGCGCTTCTTGCAGCCAGGGATGGTCGCCTTGAGAGGGTTTGGTCGTGTCACCGCGCAGCAACTTGACGGCCACCTCACGCTCCAAGCGCGGATCGAATGCCAGCCACACGGTCGCTTGCGCCCCTTGGCCCAAGATGCGCCGCAACTCGAACCGCCCCACGTGGGTGGGTTCAGCCACGGCAGCGTTTGATTTCATGGTGCTCACTCAGCCGCCGACATTTCTCTTTGCCGGAACGGCGGAAACGACGTTTGTTGTGCCCGCACCAGTGTCCGCTGGAATCGGTGGCGGATGGCGTGGCGCGGCGACCACTGGCGGTGCTGAACTGGATGCGCTCGCGCCTTGTCGCAACATCGTGCGAGCCTGCCCCAAGGCCTGGGCCAAACTGGTCGTCTCCAAGTGCAAGAGACGCGCGTACCGCTGTGTCACCTGGGCCAAGGCGTTGCCCATCTTCGACTGCGGCAAATAGGTCAGCACGTCAACGGTTTCATTGGCGGCACTGGCTGCGGCACGAATCAAGTCGGCGTCGCCATCAGGGCTGCGGACAGGCCGCGAGGTGGGCAAGCGGCGCATCATGTGCTGCACCTCTTCGCCCAGGCCCCAGTGTTTGGCAACCGCTGCACCGAGGGCTTCAATGTCTGCGCCCAGCACCGCCAAAGAGGCCATGGATTCGCTCATGCCGGGTAGCTCCGGGGTCCCGAGCTCGCTCCCCGGCGGCGCAGGCGCGGGGCGCATGAGCTGCCGAATTTGTTCCGCTTCGTCGGGAAAGTGGTACTGCACCAGCAAACGTCCCAGGTTTTGCAAGGCGCTGACGAGGTAAACCATTTCCGGGTCAAAACCCGCAGGCCGCAGCAACTGGGCCACATGACCTGCCAAACGAACCCGTTCCATGGTGCGCTCCATGGCCACGGCACCGGTCTCAGACAAAGGGCCAGGCCAAGCACGCAAACCGTTGCCCGCCAAACGAACACCGTTGAGACCCAACATGGCCACAGCTCGCCGCACGGTGAGAACCGGGCCACCACCCGCGAGCTGCCCGCCACTGATAGACACAGCATTCACCTGGCGCAGCAACTCAAAACTCAGTGCCATGTCTTGCAAAATTTGTTCGGCAATGGCGTCGGTGTGTTGACCGTCCATGCTGGAAAGCCGCGCCACACGTTGGCCCACACCGGGCATGGCGGGCAAGTGGCCCACAGTGCGAAGCCGGTCCAGCAGCAGCACCAGCGGGCCCCCGTTGTCTTGGCCTTCAACCTCACACCAACCTTGCAGCGCTCGCAAAAAGGTTCGCGCATTGAGGTAACGCTGGCGGGGCTGGGAAGCCACCGCACGGTTGGCAATCGCGCGCAATGCTTCAGACACGGGTGCCGGGGTCGTCCAGGGCAAGCGCAACAGGTCGTGTCCCAAGGGCGGCATGCGCGTTATGACACGCGAAAAATCGTTCTCGTTCAAGGGGCTCTCACCCGAGAGCAATACGTGCAGCAAGAGTCCGCAGCCCAGTAAATCACGTTCTGCGGTGGCACGTTGTGTGCGCAGCTCTGTCGGATCCAAAGGCATGGAGTGGGTGGTTCCACGCCCGCCGCCTTCGGCTCTGCGGGGCTCGTTGGCACAGGCCAGGGCCATCACCCGCACCGTGCCGTGTTCATTGATGAGCAACTGGTGGAGTTGTAAATCGCCATGGGACACACCGGCCTCATGGGCATAAGCCAGCCCTTCCAGGGCCTGGCACAACCAGCCCACCTGTTCCAGCGCGGTGCTGTTCGAGTGCTCAGCCAACCACTCCGGCAGCGTCACGCCCAATGCGCGGTCCACCACGAAGTAAGGCCAGTGGTCTTGCACGCCCGTTTCAATGACATGGGCCAAATGCGGATGGTTCAGTCGCGATGCTTTGCGCGCGTCACGCTGCCACACCTCCAGGGCAAATTCGTCCACAGGTTGCACGCGGGGCATGGCCAGGATGACCTCTTGGCCTGAACGCGGGTCGCTGGCCAACCACGACATGGTCAGTTCGCTTTTACCCAGCAACTGCAACAAGCCAAACCGCCCAAACGCACGCGGCCCCGCCGAACGCGACGCTTGCGCTGCGCTCGGCCGCGCGCTGGCGGTTGCCGGTGGATGCTGGGGCAAAGTGGTGGCCATTCGGATTGAGACGAAGTGGCCTCCATTGGAGCGCCTGGTGGCCTGGCGCAAAAGCCGGAGATGAGTGGGGAATGGGGGGTAATTCGCCCAGCCCTGACGGTTCAATTCAACCGGTGTTGCTGGGAGCAAGATTTGGGTTGGATGTTTTTATGGTTGAGTGGCGCAGGGGAATCGCACCCCCGCGCTCTCCCAGAACCGCATGTGAACCTCTCGATTCATACGGCTCCTATTGTTCAGCCGCTGGCTTGCAGCGCCAGTGTGGGAACAGATCTGGCTGGTGGGCTTTGAGCCTACCGAGTCAGTCCCATGCTCGCCTCACATGCGCTCTGAGCCTTTTGTATTTGCGCTGCGCCAAGCGCCTCAGTGCGTTGTCCAGGCTGCGCAGTGCCGTGACCAGCGCTGACCTACTGTAGCACCCGTAGTACTGCACCCAACCTTTGAGCTGAGGTTGTATCCACTGCGCTATCTCTTGCAAGTCAAGGTCGCTGCGTCTATGCCGCAATGAGTTGTGAAAAGCATCCTTAACGAGGCTACTCATAGGCTCCTTTGCATTTCGGCCAGCTGCTTCGCCGTTCGAAAACTCACGACCCCGCGTTACAGCGACGCCGCTTTCTCGTCCTACCAAGGTGTACGGAAAATTCCTTGGGCAGGATCTGAACCTGCTGAATTCATTGCTGTTACGGCGAACGGTCAGGCCTTGCCTTTTGCCCCCGGGTGGGATTCAAAGTGGTGTGTGACTCGCACCTGTGCAGAACCCCGTCATTCCCGCGAAAGCGGGAATCCATTGGGTTGAGGTAAGCAACAGGTCAGGGATGATTCCATTCGATGCACCGCCTGGATTCCCGCCTTCGCGGGAATGACGCCGGGAGGCGATATCAGCACATCACTTTGAATCGCACCCTTTGCCCCCAGGCTGCTGCAGAATCCCTCATGATCCGCCCCCTGCGCATTGAATTTCCGGGTGCGGCACACGTCTTGCGGTGAACGGCGTTCTGTACCCCGCCAAGCTCGCGCCAGCGCGCAGTAGCGCCATTACCGGCTTGGAGCAGCCTGCGAAACCGCGCTGCGCACGTGGGCCAGCAGGTCTGCATCTTGATAGGGTTTGGTGAGGTAGATGTCCACACCGGCTTTGAGCCCTTCTTCGCGGTGCTTTTGGCTGGCGCGGGAGGTAATCATCACCACCGGAATGTGCATCCACTGCGGGATTTCTTTCATGCGGCGGGTGAGCTCCAAGCCGTTGAGGTTGGGCATTTCTAGGTCAGTCACCACGAGGTCGGGTAGTTTAGATCGAAGGCTCTCCAGTGCCTCGAAGCCGTCTGCAGCGGTGGCAACGTCGTAGCCCGCATCGTCCAGCAACTGCTGCATCGACCGACGCACCGACCATGCATCGTCCACCAACAATATGCGGGTACGCTGCATCTGCAAGCGCTTACGCAGCGCGGTGGGTAACGCTTGGGGCACCGCGCCCCCGGCTTTTGCCAACCCGTCAACGACACGTTGCAGCTCTGAAACACCGATCAGAAAGAGTGGGCGACCATCGGCCCTAAACGCGCCACCCAAAATGCCCCGCACGCGGCGGGTAAGCAGCCCCACGTCTTGCAGGATCAGCTCTCTGGATTCCAACACCGCATCCACCAAGAGCGCGATGGGGCCGTTGGTGCCTTTGGCCAAGACGACGATCCATGAGGTCGCACGCTGCAAGATATCGTCCGGGCTCGCTTCTTCTAAATTGAGCCATTGCGCCAAAACGAAGGCGGGGCACTGCTGATCTGCGTAGTCAAATTGAACGCCGGCCGCGTTGACACTGAATTGCCCCAGGCCTGCCGCCACGATGTTGTCCACCTCCTCGCGCGGCAAGGCCACGACTTCGCCCGCGCACTGCACCACCAACGCTTGCGCGACGCCGCTGGACACCGGCGCATGCACGGTGAAGGTGCTGCCCAGACCGGGGTAGCTGTCAATGTCTAGGCGGCCGTTCAGGCTGGTGATGCGGTCGCTCACCACGTCCATGCCCACACCTCGGCCCGAGGTTTCAGTCACCGCATCGCGGGTACTGAAACCGGGCTGCAGAATCAGGCGTTGCAACTCTGTTTCACTCAAACTTCCTGCTGCGTCTATCAAGCCGACGCTGAGGGCCTTGGCTTCAATCGCCGCAATGTCTAGGCCACGGCCGTCGTCACTCACGCGCAGCGCTAGTTCTTGACCGTCGCGCTGAAAGTCCAGGTAGATCGTGCCTTGTTCGGGCTTGTCGGCAGCGAGTCGGTCTTGGGGCAGCTCAATGCCGTGGTCTACCGCGTTGCGCAGCAGGTGCAACAGGGGTTCCACCAGCCGTGAGAGCACATTTGCATCCACGACCATGTCTTCGCCACTGACTTGCAATGCCACTTTGCGATGCGTAGCAATGGCGGTTTGCGCCACCGTGCGTTTGAGGCGCGGAATAATGGTTTTGACGGGCACCATGCGCGCCGTCAGCAATTCTCTGTGCTGGTCGTGCAGCGCATAGCCCTCTTGGCGCAGCAGCGCAACCGACTGGGTGGTGGATTCGCGGGCATGCTGCGCCATCGCCGAGACATCGCGAGCAGCCTCGCCGATAAAACGCGACAGACCGTGCAAAGCATCGTAGCGGTCTAGTTCGAGCGGGTCGAAATCGGCATTGTCAACCTGCTGTGCGTCGCGCAATTGCACCACTTGGCTGTTCACCATCGCTTCCAGATCGCGCAAGCGTGCGGCCATCACTTGGTTGCTTCGCTCGATTCCGGCGAGCCAACCCTCGGTGTCTGATAGCAATTGAGACAAACGTTCGGCATGCACAATCGACTGACCTGCGCGACGCAGCAGGCGGCTGAGCTGGTTGAACCCCAAACGCAGCACCGCAGCATCTTGTTGTTTTGTGTCGATGGTCTGTTGCGAGGGAGCGGTGACCGGCGCAAGCTCCTGCTCCTGCGACACTTCGGCAAGCGGCTCGTTGGAGCTATCTTTGGGGCTTTCTGCGGCAGATTCAAAGTTATCGATGTCGCCGCTGCGAATCAACTGCACCCAATCAAGCAACTGCTGCAAAACGGCTTTGGCATTGCCGGGCGCTTCTTCATTGCCTTGCAAGTAACTCACCATTTGCTGCAAGCAATACACCGCTTGCAACACATCGCTGCTCAATGCTTCCTGCGGGCGTTCGCCCAAGGGCAAACGGTCTGCGGCGTAGAGCAGCACATCCTCCAAACGATGCGCCAGGCGCGCAATACCCGGCAAACCGATAATGCCGCCGCTGCCCTTGAGGGTGTGCACGCTGCGCAGGGCTTCTTGCAGCCGAGATTGCGAACAGGTGCCAGCGGCCCATTGCGTGACGGTTTGCTCCAGTTCGTCGAGCTGCTGCGGCGCGTCGGCCAACAGGGCGTATAGGAGTTCAGGGTCAACATCCTCGATCGTTAGATCAACGTCTTCGTCAGTGGCGGGTTGCTGCAGAACTGCCCACTCTTCAGAGTCATCGTCTTCATCGGTAGGCAGCACCAAAAGTTGCCCACCTATCTCTAAAAGATCGTCGTCCGTCAGTGGCACGGGGCACATGCCCAGGTACTCCAGCATCATTTCAACCACGTCGGGGTTGGCAGGGTGCTCTAGGTAGGCGCTGATTTGGGCCACCCACTCGCGCAGCCAGAGTACGCCCATCACCTGTTCCTTGCTCGGCGCTGCCGGGGGAGGTGTGAGTGCCACTTGCTCAACGCTGTGTTGTGCGAACGTGTGTACCGCCGTGAGGTAAGCGGCCAAACCGTCTAGCCCCACGGTGCCTACCGCTTGCGTAAACCGCTCCAACAAGGACAGAACATCTGCCACGCCCGCAGGGGGCTGCGATGGCGTGGCTTGCCATTGCGCCAGCGTGTCGCGGGTTGAGGACACTTCTTGCGAGAACTCGTCGCGCAAGAGCGCTAGCATTTCTGTGATCACGTTATCTGCCGAAATAAAGTAGCAAAATTTGGCAAGGCCGACGGCGCACGAATCACGCGACCTTGAACTGCGCCACAGAGTCATTCAAGCGTTGCGCAAACTCCACCAGGGTATTGGTGGCCGTCGTTTGCTGCTCAATGGAAGTGCTGGTTTGCATCGTTCCGTCGTTCATGCTTTGAACGGTTCTTTGCAGGGCTTGCGCCATGTCTTGCTGCTGGGCAGAGAACGCGGCAATACGCTGCACCAAGCCCACCAATTCATCCGTCGCGGCTTGCGTTTGCGTCATCTCTTGGCCTGCGCGGCGCGCTAGCTCGGTTTGCGCCACCACGTCCGAGATCAAGCGGTTAATGGTGATCAGCGTTTCATTGGTCTCGGATTGAATGTTGCCCACCAGTCGTGCAATTTCGCCCGTGGCCTGGCGCGAACTGTCGGACAGACGCTGCACCTCTTGCGCCACCACGGCAAAGCCGCGCCCCGCCTCACCCGCCGTAGCGGCCTGCATAGACGCATTGAGCGACAGCACGTGGGTGCGCTCCGAAATCGTATTGACCAGCGCCACAGCTGACGAAATTTCTTGCGAACGTTCCCCCAGGCGCTTGAAGCGTTTTTCGGTTTCAGAAATCACCTCGCGCAGCGAATCCATGCCGCGCATGGTGCCCTCTACAGCGACCTGCGCGGCCTTGGTCGCCTCAGCCGTGCGGGCTGCGGCAGTGCCCGAGGCGTTGGACAGCAGCGCCACTTCGGTCATTTGTCGGGTGGCTGTACCTAGGGTTGCGCCCATCGAATCCAGCAAGATGCGTTCGCGCTCTGCCGCATCTTGCACCAACAGGCCTTGCTTTTGTGCCGCTTGCGCAGCACCACGCACCTGGCCCGCAATCTGTTGCACTTCCGCCAGTGTTTGCGCGGTTTCGTCGGCAAACTGGTTCACCGATGAGGCAATGGTTCCGACGATATCGTCGGTCACGTTCGCGCGCAATGTGAGGTTTTTTTCTGACAGCGCATACACCGATTGGAGCAAGTTAATGGCCGAGTGGTTGATTTTCTCGTTCTCCTCGGTTTTGGCTGCCAGCGTTGCAAAACGCTCGTCTAGCAACCTGTCAAAGCTGCGTCCCAATTTGCCCAGCTCGTCTTTGGTGGTGAGTGACGTGCGCGCAGAGTTATCCCCGGCATTGACACTTTGCACCGTGGTTTCCAGTCGGCGCAAACCGCTGGAAATCGACAGATAGGTCAACACCGCTGCCAAGATCAAAGCCAGCAAGCCTGCAGCAATTGCCGCCGAGATGGTTGTAAATGACTGTTGCACGTCTTGCGCAGCTTGGGCCTTGGATTGCTCCAACTCGTCTTCCAAGTTCTTGTTGGCAATACCTGTTTGCTCCGCCAAGACGTCAAACTGCTGGGAGAAATCTGCACGCGCTCTTTCGAGCTCGTCCAGATTGGTGCCTGGATTGACTGAAACCGCCTCGGACGCTTTTGCATAGTCGTCAAACACGGGGACGAGTTTGACAAGCAAATCGCGGGTCTTGGCGCTCAACACCGGGGAATCCACGCTGGCACGCGACAGCTCACGAATTTTTTTGGCGTTTTCTTGGAGCTCTGTAGCCGCCTCAGCAACGCGCACGGGGCTGTTGTCTTTTGCAGCCCCGACGTATTTCTCGACCAAACCACGCGCATTGTCGTGAAGCATGTCCGTTAGCGCCGCATTCTGCGCCGCCAACCCGTAGCCCGAGGTCCGGGTGACGGCCTGCTCCAGACGAATGATGTTGTAGACGGCCGCCGCCCCGATCAAGCTGGCGATGGCTAACGCCAAAAGCACCAAGGCGATTAATTTTGCACGAATCGTGGTAAGCATATTTCCCCTCAAAAACGAATAGCAGGTTGGCTGGCTTACATCAAGCTCAGCGATAAAAAGTCCATGAATCGGTCCGTATTCATTTCAAAGTGAACACTGTCCGACCCGTCGTCCAACGTGCGCCGTGCCATGCCAATGCACAGCTCCTTCAATCGCTCGGGCAGCACGGTAGAAACGTCCACGGCTTCGCGGGTGTATTCAATCTCCATGGGTAAGCCGTTGAACAAAACTGCAAATACGCTGTCATGGGTGGCGGCCTCGTCCATGCCTTCATCGCGCCTGCCACCAATGAGAATGCGCTGGTGCTTGTCCGCAGCTGTGTGGCGGGCATCTGGCGCGAAATAAGCCGCAAAATCCACCACCGGAACAATGCTGCCGTTGATGTTCACAGCCCCCACAAGCCATAGCGGTGCGCGCGGAATGGCCACCAATTCAAAGGTGTCCACAATCGTATGCGCCCACGGCGATTTGAGGGCCAGTGACCATGCACCACAGGTGATGGTTTGGCCCGTGAAGACCTCAGAATTCATGGCCCAAGGCTGACTGCTGCGAATGCTGCGTTCATAGCAACGCCAGAATTTGCTCGGTCGCGTAGGGCTTTGTCACGTACCCCTTGGCCCCCAACATTTGCGCAAATACGCGATCAACCTTCTGGTCTTTGCTGGTCACAAAGACCACCGGAATCACCTTGGTTTCGGGTGTTTGGCTGAGTTTGCGTGCGGTGGCAAAGCCATCCAAATCCGGCATGTTGACATCCATCAGAATCAAATCCGGCATATCGGTTTTGACCTTTTCAAGCGCTTCTAAGCCAGAGGCGGCCATGGACACTGCGCACCCGGCATTTACCAAAATGCGTTGCAAATTTTTGCTGTCTACGGGCGAGTCTTCAACGACCAATACTTTTTTCATACAACGACCATTTCTTTCATGGAAATTTTTTGAGGCGACCTGCCGCACAACCACTATTGGCTGCGGGGCGAATAAATGTTCTGCACCGGCTGCGAAGCACTGGGGGTGACTGGGCGCTGCACTGCTGCGGGATCATCGAACTTGGTCAACACCGCAGCCAACTTGCTGTCGTTGAGGGGCTTGGTCAGATACGCATCGCAACCCGCCATGGTGCCGCGAATCTTGTCGATCGTTCCGCCACGGCTAGTCAGCATCACCACCACGGGCGCGGGGCCAACCCGTGCCTTATTCGCCTTGATGGCCTTGCAGGTTTGGTAACCATCTAGGCCCGCCATCATGACGTCTAAGAACACAAACTCGTAACTCTTCGTCGCCACCATCGCCAAGGCCGCTTCTCCGCAGCGGACCAACTCACACTCGTAGCCGAAATGGCGCATGCGATTGTGCATGTACTTCAGCGCAACGTCGCTATCGTCCACGAGCAACACGCGCCGGGTGCCAGTGCCCGTATCGGCCTCTGCCTTCATCAATTGTTCAATGGCATTGGGGCTGGCGGTGTAGCTTGGCGCTGCGCTCAGCGGGACCGGTGCCGATGTTTGGGTCACGTGCATGGCAACTGCGTTGGGCCGCATAGCCGGCACCGGGGATGGTGCCGCTGGCGAGGCCAGGGGCCTCATCACATTGGGCACCGCCAATGCCGCCGGAGCCTCTGGCGCAGCCACAGCAGGTCGCAAGGTTTCGCTCGTTTTTGGATCGACTGCCGTGTTGAGCAACGCCAAAACCGCAGTCAACTTGATGGGGCGTGACACAACGGGCCAACCGCTGCCAAAGTCGGAGTCACCGACGATGATGACTCTTTGCCCAGGAGCCACCGTCGCAAGAAAACTGTCAAAGTCCTGCCCCGACGCGGCGCTAATGATGATCACGCGCGCATCCTGGGCGCGCGCCGCCATGCCCCAATGGGGCGCTCGCCGTGCCGCCAAGCGGAAAAACGCTTCTGTGGTTGATTTTTCGTAGCTGGAAAAGCCGACCAGAAATAAGTTGTAAACAATCGTAGGAATAAGGCTCATCTGCAGCTCAGGGGGAAAAGTTGTGTTCGCTGTCGATCTTAGCTACAGACAGCGAAAATCAAGTTGCAATTTGACACAAACGTTTCAACTTTAGGTATAAATGAGGATTTTGTCATGATTTTCGGATGCATCACAACAATGTCAATTCATGCCCAGCCGACCAAGCAGCGTCGGTTGGGAAGGCAGGCCGCCTCACAAAAAACTTCACGCCGTTGACCGCGCCAGGGCATATCAATTCAGGTGTTCAATCTGCAGGCTGTGAAGATGCCCACCTGCTATCCCCTTCATCACCGAATGGTGCCCGTCGTGTTGCTGACACTCACCGGTTTGGTGGATGCGCTCAGTGCATGCGATACCACCCCCTTTTATTCAATGGCAATTTCCGAAGCTGGAGCGCATCCAGTTGTCAGTTTTTCAGACAGCCCTAAGCACGAACAGCTACGCGCACAACGTGTGGCTCGTTCACATCAACTTCAGCGGTGCAAAACAGTCAGGCAATGTAAAAAATCTCCATCAACGCTCCCTCTGCCGTGATGAAGGCGCAACGTACCGTTTGCGGTGCCTGCAAAACCGACACGGCCTGGGCATATGACCTCAACTGGTCGCAGTAGGCGGTCACGGTTTGCGGTGCTGGGTGGAGTTTGTAGTCCAGCACCCACCAGGTGGTGACGCCGTCTGCCTCCAAGGCCACCAAACGGTCGATTCTTTGGCTCTTGCCATCCACCGCAATCGGCACCTCGTTGCCTGCCCAGCGCAATTGGGGGCTGTTGAAAAAGGGTTGGCATTCGAGGCTGGCCCATATGCGTTGAACCACAGCGCTGACTCCATCCATTGGCACGCCGTGAAGCCGGGCCGCGACCTCGCAACATGCTGCGAGATCGGGGGCGGAGGGTGCGGCGTTTGAGGCCACGCCACGCCTCGCATCCAGCGCATGGGTGGCCCATTGCAGCGCCAAATGAATGGCTTCGCCGAGCTGGCTGTTGTTGTGCTCAGGCGGGTGATCTAAGTCGCTCAGCGTTTGGGAGGCGGGCCGATGCCCTGCGACAGGTCCAGGGCGAACGGATATGTTCAACGCCTCTGCGGCGCTCCCCTCCAAGGCCGGAAGCTGCCACAGTGTGGTGGCCGCTGACGTTGGTGCGAGTGTGTTCGGTCCTTGCATCCGCTCGGGCCAGGGCAACGCATGCGGCAACAACCGTGACCACCAGGACGGTGTCGATGCGACTCTTTTGCTGGCCGAAGGCGTGGCACTGATGACGACATGGGACTCTGCCCGAGTCAAAGCCACATAGAGGCCGTTGAGCTCTTCGCGCTGCCTGGCTTGGTTGTCGATGTCCAGCAGTGGCTGCAAAGACGGTGGACAGCGGCGGGTCGAGTAAACAAAGCCGCAGGCCAATGGCGCGAGGGCTTGCACCGGCCAGTCCACAAGCAGGGTCACGCTCTCAGCCGCTGGTGGTGTGGGGTCGGTGTCCATCAAAAAGACCCAGGGTGACTCCAGGCCCTTGGCACCGTGCACGGTGAGCAAAGCGGTGGCGCCTGGCGGCGTAGGCGCAGCGACTTGGATGGCGCGGCGACGCAAAGCGCGCACAAAACGGTAGGCAGTGGCGTAACGTGCGCCGTCCAGGGTGAGGGCTTGCGCGAGCAGTGCATCCACCGATGCCAATGCTTGGGCCGCGCTGCTGGCAGGCCAAGCAGCTGCCACACGTTCACGCACTTCGCCTTGGGACACGATGCGGTCCAAGAGGTCATGCGGAGGCAGTTGTTCTGCGGCGAGTTGCCATAGTCTGAGCAAGCTGGCGGCGCGGGCCAACTCGGCGCTTGGTGAAGGCAACACCATCAGGGAAGTCCACCACGAGGTTGGCACGGACGCGGTCGATGTGGGACGGGAGGCGGCATCGAACACCATGAGTAAATCCGCATCCGACGCGCCAAAAATCGGGGACCGCAGTGCATGCGCCAACGACAAATCGTTCTGCGGCGATACCAGGACATCCAGCAAAGCCAGTAAATCGCGCACCACCATCTCGTCCGCCAAGGCGTACTGGCCCACTGCGGCAAACGGCAGGCCACGGGCTTGTAAAGCGGGTTGCAGCGCCAGCAAAGCGGCTCGGGTTCGGCTGAGCACTTTGATGTCTTGTGGCGGCACGCCCTGCGTTTGCACCAGTTGCGCAATGGCACCGGCCACTTGTTCGGCTTCCAAAGCGCGGCGCGCTTGTTCGGGTTCGATGCGTGGCTGGCTCAACGTGTCGCGCCAGCGATCGTCTGCTGCTTGGTTGGCAGACTCATCAGCTTCTTCTGTCTGAGGTGGTGCCAGCATGCACAGCGCGGGATGGTGGGTGTCACGATGCGCCTGCTGCGTGGTGTGCGCACGAAAGCTGCTGTATTCGTTCTGACTTTGTGCGGCCTCAAACACCGTGTTCACCACCTGCAGCACACCCGGGGCGTTGCGGTGGGTGTGGTCGCAGGCCAGCAATACGCCCGCCATGGCCTCTTGCACAAACAACTGAGCGGCCTCGAACACTTTGGGTTCAGCGCGGCGAAAACGGTAGATGCTTTGTTTGGGGTCGCCCACGATGAAGACCGACGGTGGCCGTTGCCCACTGGCCCCGCCACCGGCACCGGCATAGCCCGACAACCAGGCCTGCAGGGCATGCCACTGCAAGGGGCTGGTGTCTTGGAACTCGTCGATCAGCAGATGCCGGGTGCGTGCATCCAGACGTTCTTGCACCCAGCCCGAGAGGTCGGCGTTGCTCAGCAATTTGAAGGCACACAACTCCAGGTCGGCCATGTCGGCCAGACCCCGGGTGCGTTTGTACAGGCTGAGTTCACGCAGCAAACAGCGTGACAGGCGCACCATGCGCATGTGACGCTCGTGGGCCGCGTGTTGTTCGCAGGCGGCGTGGATGTCGTCAAGGTGGGCAAGGGCCAGCGCAAGGCTGTCCACCTCGATGTTTTTGCGCACCGTGCCCGCCGAGGTGTAAAGCGCCAAACGCACGGCGGGCCACTGCGCAGGGGCGTCACCCAGCGACAACGCCTGTTGCAATGCCACGCCTTGTTTTTTTGCGGTGAGCGTGGTTTTGCGACCAAGTTGCGCGGCGACTTCAAGCAGCACTTGCCGCACCGCAGGCATGGCCAAACGTTCAAGCGGGTGGGCCAATTGATCAAAGGGCGCACCCAGAGCCGCAGCGGGTGGCACGCTGCTTTCGAGCCGTCCCGCCTCGTCGGTCAGGGCCAGCTCGATGCGTTTTTGCCAGGCTGCATCCAACCACTTGCGCAACTGACTGCGGCCGTGGTCTTGCACCAAGGCGTTGAAGTCTTGCAGCAGGTCGGCGTCGCGCAACACTGCCGCATGGAAACGGCGGTAAACCTCGTCTTCATGGTCAGTCCACTCCTCCACCAATTGCATGTCACTGCTCAATTGCAGTTCGGCCAATAACTCCAGCGGTGCTGCACGCAACAACTGAAAGAACCAGCGGTGAAAGGTGTAGATCTGCGGTGGACGGCCGCTTTGCAGCAGTTGGGCATGCAGCCGACCCAAACGAGGGGCCAAGGACGTGGCTTGCTCTGGGGTCATGCCGCGCGCTTGCAGCTCTTTGCAGCGCTGTTCATTGCTGGCGCGTTGTTCCGAAAAGGCAGCAAGCCAATCATTCAACCTTTCGCGCATTTGGCCTGCGGCTTTGCGGGTGAAGGTGATGGCGAGCACTTCATGCGGCTCAGCACCTTCGAGCAAGGCGCGAAGAATGCGCGACACCAGCATCCAGGTTTTTCCCGCCCCTGCGCAAGCCTCCACCACCACGCTGCGCGATGGGTCGCAGGCCAAGGCATAAAACGCCTCGCGTGTGGTGGGCTCGCCGTTGCAGCGGTAGGCCGGCGTTTGGTGCGCGGTGGTCATGCGCCGCTCTCCCACTGGTCACGCCGGCACAGGCCACGCGCTTCACAGGTCTCACAGACCGCACCTTCGCCCAAGGCCGGCAAGGGAGATCCAGCACGCATCCGTTTGAGGTCCTGGGCCACGCCGGCCAACAGCTGCTCGGCGCTGTGCTCGACGTCCGGGTGGGCCAGCACTTGGATGGTTTCGCTGTCGTCCAGCGCCATGTAGGCGGCCGCCAAAGTTCCAATGGCCTGCGATTGTTCGCTCATCAGGGCGGCATAAAACGCGAGTTGGGTGTCTTCCAGTGGCTGCTTGATTTTTTTACGCAGCTCGGCCAACGAGCCGGTTTTGTAGTCGATGAGCTGGATCACGGGACCCGCGTGTTCATCGTCAACGCTGTCCACGCGGTCGATCTCACCGACCATGGCCATGCCCTCCCAGGCAGCAGGCTCCGCGCGCAGCGCACGTTCGCCATCGAGCCACAGTGCGCCATCTGCGTCCCGTTGATGCAACCACGTCAAATAGCGGGGAACCAAGCGACGAAAAGTGGCGGCGTAGGGCAAAAACTCGGCTTCGTCGAACCCTTGTTCATGAAGCACCTCGTTGGCCAGGGTGTGCAGCATGCTCGCCTCTTGCGCCAAATCGGCTGGCCCGTTTTGAGCCCTCTGCTGATGGAAACGCAACAACACCTGGTGCAACCAGGTGCCGTAGTCACGTTTAGCCAGCGCCTCGTCCAACTCGTCGCTGGCACGCAGCTTGAGCATTTGCAGTGCAAAGAATCGATAGGGACACTGTCGCAACATTTCCAAGCTGCTGGCCGACAGTTGCTTGGGCAAATGGTGCGGGGCCTTGGGCGTTGGCCGCGCAACCAAAGCGCGCGTGACGGAAACCGCGGACCGTGGATCGCTGGGCACCTGGATGGGCAATATCGCACGCAACGCCAGCACAAAAGGGCTGGCGGAAAGCAACTCGTCTTGCTCGGTCATGCGACGCAACAAGGTGATGCGCGGGGCACACAGCAACTGACAAAAAGCCAGCCACTGCGCATGGCGCTGCTGCTCGGCGGTGGGCAGGCCTATAGAGTCCGCCATGCTGCGGCTCAGCAAAGGGGGCGACACAGGCCAAGCACCCAGTTGGCGTTCATCCGCGCCTGGACAAACCACCGCCGCAAAGGCACGCAAAGCCGTGCGTGACAAAGGGGTGATCACCACCATGGGATCGGTGGGCGTGGGCGGAACAAAGTTGGCTTGCTCAAACACATCGTCCAACCAGCGGCAAAACGCCGTGTAGCCCAAATGGCTGCTCAGCGTGTTCGCCCAACTGCGGGCCGCGAACAAACGCTGCAACACCTGGCGACCTGCGTCGTCGCCTTGCAAAGGGGACAACAAACCGAGCCGAATCAACATAGTCTGCAGCTCATCAAGCCAGTCACCGAGCGTTCGGGTGCGGCTGGCTTGCAGCGGCTGCACCGCCGATTGCAGCTCTTGCCACAACAGCGCCGCCGACTCGGTCAAACGTTCCAGCTGCACCGCCTGTGGTTGACGCCAAGCCCTTTTGCGCCAGGTGACCTCCAACTCTGACACCGCCTGCGGCGACACGGACGCAGCCTGGCCCAAGGGTGCAGCGATGGACTTCAGCGCATCCAATACATCGTCTGCGCTGGCCATCGGGTCTGCCAAACGCAATGCACTTGCAACCAAAGCCGCAGCGCGTGTGGTGGACAGCGTCCAACCGGTTTCGTCGAGAACCGCCAGCGGCTGGCGTGCCAGCAAGGCGCGGACACGGCGCACGAGCAAGCGGTCCAGCGCCACCAAGGCCACAGGCACTTCGCCGGCTTGCACATGGGCCAGCACCTGGGCAGCAGCACGCTGCGCCTCGTCTTCGAAGTCCAGGCAAGTTGCTTCGAACAGGGCACGGCCACTGCGGGCCCAGGTTTGCGGCCAGGCTGAGTCGTCAGAAAACATTCCGTCCGCTTGAAGCCGCAAGACCGCCACGCCTTGTTCAATCGCATCGCTGGCCAATGCGCTCAAAAGTGCATCAGGGCCGCCAGCCTCCACCATCACCCAAGCAGCGGGGCGGTGCGAGAACAAAACATCGGTGGCGGGTGTGCCAGCCAGTGCGGCCCAAGCCAGCGACACCTGCGCCAGCAGGCTTTCGCTGTGACCGGGGGCCCCGGCGACACTGGCTTGCATCAAACGTGATCGTGCGTTCAACCAATAGGCCTCTCGGCGACTCGGCGGCAACACCTGTGCAGCGCGGGCCAGTTGATGCGCCAGGTCGGTCACCTCGGCCACCATCAGTGCGTGTCCCGGCGTATCCCGACTGGCCCAAGCGGTACGGGCCAGGTGCGGGGCCAAAAGACCCTGTGCCAGCAAGCGGTCACTGGCCACATCAAAGCTGATTTGCCCCGGCTGCGCCAAGGGTGGGGGGGCCAGCGCCGCAGCAAGGGTTTGGGCCGTGTCGATCCGAGGCATCCATTCGTTCGCAGCCAAGGAACGGGCCATGGCAGCCCTGGCAAGCGGCAAATGCGCCGTCAGGGGCACGACGATACAAGCGTCACGCAGCGGAATTGTTTGAGCCTCGCACCAAGCCGATATTGAATTGGCGATGTCATCCCATACATGGGGTGACAGAGGGTTGATCGCTTGTGGGGTCATGGTTTTGACTGTGAGACTCGCGAAAACCCGAAGGTTGGAGACGCCCCTGGGCCAACGCGGCCACGGGGTCTATGTCAGAATAGGTTTCAACAATTTTGCCTTGCGCGTCATTTGGCCTCCATTCCACAAGGCGCAGTGCAAATTCAGCAAGAGGACACGCCAATGAGCAGCGAACTGATTAAACACACCACCGATGCGTCTTTTGACGCCGACGTACTGCAGGCCGATCGGCCCGTGCTGGTGGACTACTGGGCCGAGTGGTGCGGCCCTTGCAAAATGATTGCGCCTATTCTTGATGATGTGGCTGAACAGTACGGCGACAAAATTCAAATCGCCAAAATGAATGTGGATGAAAACCGCGATGTGCCTGCCAAGTTTGGCATTCGCGGCATCCCCACATTGATGATCTTCAAAGACGGGCAACTCGCTGCCACCAAGGTCGGCGCGCTGTCCAAAGCCCAATTGACCGCCTTCATCGACGGTAATCTATAATCTGCTCCAATCTCTGCTGCACGGGCCTTGAAGGCTTGGTCGCAGAGCTAAAAATTCCAGCCCCCACGCGCCCAGCAAGCGGGTCGTTGTACAGAGCAACGAATCCGGCCCCCGCGTGGAGTCGGCCAAAACCTCCAACCTTTTGTTCTTTGTGTAGCGCACGTTGAGCCTTGCGCTTTTTCAAAAACGTCAAGGCAGCGCAAACTCAAGGCAAGCGGGATCACCCGTTCCGCTTCGCGAATTGAGCCTTCCACTGTCTATGTGCCGCCATTGGCATATAGCCCTCACCTCAGGGGTCGCACCCATGCATTTATCCGAACTCAAAGCCCAGCACGTTTCTGAACTCATCAAGATGGGTGAGGCCCTGGAGATCGAGAACGTCGCGCGCATGCGCAAACAAGAGCTGATGTTTGCCATCATGAAAAAGCGCGCACGCGCTGGCGAACAGGTGTTTGGTGATGGTGTGCTGGAGGTGCTGCCCGACGGTTTTGGTTTCCTGCGTGCGCCCGATGCCAGCTACATGGCCTCCACCGACGACATCTACCTCAGCCCCAGCCAAATCCGCCGCTTTAACCTCCACACAGGTGACGACGTTGAAGGCGAAGTGCGGGTGCCCAAAGACGGTGAGCGTTACTTTGCTTTGGTCAAGGTGGACAAGGTCAATGGCCTAACCCCTGAGGAGAGCAAGAACAAAATCATGTTCGAGAACTTGACGCCACTCTTTCCCAAAGAGCAGTTCAAGCTCGAGCGCGACATCAAGTCGGATGAAAACGTCACGGCCCGCATCATCGATTTGATCGCCCCACTGGGCAAAGGCCAACGCGCTTTGCTGGTGGCACCACCGAAAAGCGGCAAAACGGTCATGATGACCCAACTGGCCCACGCCATCACGGCCAACTACCCCGAAGCCCACATGATTGTGCTGCTGGTGGACGAGCG
The DNA here is from genome assembly GCA_046049865.1 of Pseudomonadota bacterium. Taxonomy (GTDB): domain Bacteria; phylum Pseudomonadota; class Gammaproteobacteria; order Burkholderiales; family Burkholderiaceae_C; genus JANPCX01. The sequence continues at coordinate 28,979 of JBJOQO010000015.1, forward strand.
CCCGGAAGAAGTGACCGAAATGCAGCGCACGGTCAAAGGCGAAGTCATCAGCTCCACGTTCGACGAGCCCGCAGCACGCCACGTTCAGGTGGCAGAGATGGTGATTGAACGCGCCAAACGCCTGGTCGAGTTGAAAAAAGACGTGATCATCTTGCTCGACTCCATCACACGTTTGGCCCGCGCCTACAACAACGTGCTGCCGTCCAGTGGCAAGGTGCTCACCGGTGGTGTGGACGCCAACGCCCTGCAACGCCCTAAACGTTTTTTTGGCGCGGCCCGCAACATTGAAGAAGGTGGCTCGCTCACCATCATTGGCACGGCCTTGGTCGATACCGGCAGCCGCATGGACGAAGTGATTTACGAAGAATTCAAGGGCACAGGCAACTGCGAAATCCATTTGGATCGCCGCATGGCCGAAAAACGTGTTTACCCGTCTATCTTGCTGAACAAGAGCGGAACGCGTCGCGAAGAACTGCTGCTCAAATCCGAAATCCTCCAAAAAACCTGGATTTTGCGCAAACTGCTGTATCCCATGGATGAGATCGAGGCGATGGAGTTCATCCTCGACAAAATGAAATCCACCAAAAACAACCACGACTTCTTCGACATGATGCGTCGAGGCGGGTAATGGGTGGTTTGTTGCAGCCTGATCGGGTTGCAACAAAACGTGGTTCACCGAGATTCCTCGACTTTCATGGTGAGCGAAGGCTATAATCTGCGGTTTCCCACGCGGCAAGTGCGCCAAATGGTTTGGCGTGGCTCCCGAAACGCAAAAAGCGCGCAAAAAACGCGCAAAAGCTCAATCCAAAAAGGTATCGGCTATGAAAGAAGGCATTCACCCCAACTACCGCGACGTGTGTTTCGTCGACTTGTCCAATGGTTTCAAGTTTGTGACGCGTTCTTGCGCCCAAGCCAAAGAAACCATCAAGCTCGAAGATGGCCGCGAAGTGCCCCTCTTTAAGCTGGAAACCACCAGCGAGTCGCACCCCTTTTACACCGGCACCCAAAAGAGCGTGGACTCCCTGGGCGGCCGCGTCGAGAAGTTCCGCAACAAATTTGCCCACGTGGGCATGAAGAAGTAATTCTTCGGTCAAACCCTGAAAAGGCAGCTGCGGCTGCCTTTTTTCTTGTCCTTGAGGCAGCAGCAAGCCGCGATGCGGCATGATTCCGACTTCACCTGCCGATCCCACCTTCCTTGAACACTCCCAAGCCCGCTCTGGTTTCACACCGTGCCGCGCAATGCATGCCGCGATGGGCTCTGCTGTTGTTTTGTGCGGCCTATGTATTGCCCGGCCTTTTTGGCCGAGACCCGTGGCGCAGTGCAGATGCCACCTCCTTTGGCTACATGCTGAGCATCGCGGAGGGGCGAAGCCCCTGGACAGCCCCTGCCATCGCACAGTTGGCGGCCGATTCCGCTTTGCTGCCCTATTGGTTGGGTGCGGGCTTCATTCAACTGCTTTCCCCTTGGGTCGATCCCGCATTGGCCGCTCGGCTGCCATTTGCCGCCCTGTTGGGCCTCGTGCTGATGCTCACTTGGTACAGCACCTACCACCTGGCCCGAACAGAGGCAGCTCAGCCCATTCCATTTGCTTTCGGCGGCGAGGCCAACCCCGTTGACTACGCGCGGGCCATTGCCGATGGCGCGGTACTGGCCGTCATCGCCAGCCTGGGGCTTTTGCAACTGGGGCATGAAACCACACCTGAACTCTTGCAGTTAGCCTGCGTGGGCCTTTTCCTCTACGCCTTGTCTGCCAGCCCGTACCGTCGATTGCAAGCGCAACTTGCCATACTCGCATCGCTGCCCGCCTTGGTCGCCAGCGGTGCACCCAGCATGGCCCTGGCCATGGGTGTGTGCGCCGTTGCGGTTTGTGCCGCGTCCAGCTACGACCAGGTTCGTCGTTTTGCACTTTGGGTGTTGGCCAGTACTTTGTTGGCTTGCGCCATGGGCGTGGTGCTCCACGCTTGGGGCTGGCGTGTTGGTTCCTTCAGCGATTGGAGCAAGGTAACCGGTGTGATCAAGCAGTGGGCTTGGTTTTTGTGGCCAGCTTGGCCATTGGCAGCGCTCACCATTTGGCGATGGCGCAAATACTGGCGCAACCGGCACATCTCCATCCCGCTTTCTTGTTTACTGGTCTGCCTGGTCAGCAATGTGGTGATGGGAGGATCGGATCGTGCGCTGATGCTGGGGGTGCCCGCACTGGCCATACTCGCGGCCTTCGCATTGCCCACCCTACAACGGGCCACCTCATCGGCCATCGACTGGTTTTCGGTGTTTTTGTTCACCGCAGGGGCATTGCTGCTTTGGGTGCACTACCTGGCGCAACAAACCGGCATACCTGCCAAACCTGCAGCCAACATGGCTCGTTTGGTGCCTGGTTATGAGCCGAATTTTTCCGCGTTGGGCTTGCTCATCGGCGCTGCGGCGACAGTCGCGTGGTTGGGTTTGGTCGCATGGCGCATCGGACGGCATCGCCACCCACTGTGGAAGAGTTTGATCTTGCCGGCCGGGGGCGTGGCGCTGTGCTGGTCCTTGGTTGCCACGCTGTTGATTTCCCCTGTCAACTACGCTCGCAGCGACCGTGCCCTGGTCCAGCGCATCGCCGAGCATGTACCAAGCGACACCTGTGTGGTTGGCAGCGGCGTGAGCCGCCCTTTGCTGGCCGCGCTGGAATACATGGGCCGCATGCGGGTTGAAGCGGCCGCGGGTGCGTCGGCTGCGAGCACTTGTGAATTTCTATTGCGCGGCGAGGGATCGAGATCGGTACGCGAGACCTTGGACACCAATTGGGTCGCAGTCGCCCAGGTGCATCGCCCGTCAGACAAAGAGGATCGGATCGGGATTTACCGTCGCAAACTGCCTTGATTACGCGGGGTTTCAGCCCCGCGCACTTCAAGCATCCACGCGAAGTGGGTCGATGGTGGGACTGTTCTGCGTAGGAACAAAAGTGTCTACCGAGCCGGTCTCTGCCAGTGCTTGTCCATGACCATGGCGAACACGAAGCGCCGGGAACACCAGCCTGAAGGTCGAGCCCTTGCCGACTTCGCTACGAATTTCCAACTCACCCCCGTGACGCTGAATCACATGCTTCACGATGGACAAGCCGAGGCCGGTACCACCGGTGTCGCGTGAGCGGCTGCCGTCCACGCGATAGAACCGTTCAGTCAAACGCGGCAAATGCTCTTTGGCGATACCAACGCCAGAATCGACCACCTCCAGCTCGCCTCCGCCATCGTGTCGATTGACCCAGCGCACCTGCACCGAGCCTTGAGGCGGTGTGTATCGAACCGCATTGCTCACCAGGTTGCCAATAGCGCTGAGCAACTCACTCTCTAAGCCTGCCAGGTCAACATCCTGGTCCACGTTAAAACTTAAATCGTGGCGACCACCAGACAGGGCTTGCGCATCCGCCTGCACTTGTGCAGTGAGTTTTTGCAGTGACACCCAACGATCCGCCGCAGGCCGTGGGCTGCCCTCAAGCTGAGCCAAGATCAGCAAGTCGGCCACCAAGGTTTGCATGCGGTTGGTCTGCTGGGACATCAACTCAATGACGCGCCGGCGCTCCACCTCGGTCAACGGCAACTGGCCCAGGGTTTCGATGAAACCCGACAACACAGTCAATGGCGTTCGAATTTCATGCGACACATTGGCGACAAAATCCCGGCGCATCGCTTCATTGCGCTCGCGCTCGGTGATGTCTTGGGTCAACACCAGTTTCATCCCCTCGCCATAGGGACGAATCAGCACCGACAAGGTGCCGTGGTAACCGGCCCCTGGCATCACGATGGGTTCAACATAGTGATTGGACTGGAGATAGGAAACAAACACGGGTGCACGAACCAAGTTGGTCACGTACTGCCTTCTGTCGCGCTGAGGGTCTAGACCAAAATGATCGGCCGCGACCGAGTTGCACCATTCAATTTGGTCACCTGCATCCAACATCATCACTCCATTGGGAGACGCTTCAATGGCCGACAAAAACTGAGCCAGTCGCACTTGCTCACTCACTGCGCGTTGCTCCAACTGGCGTGCCGCACGTTCCACGCGGTATCCAGCCTCACCCCAAAACCCTTGGTTTCTAGGCGCTGGCGCTTCGGCAGGATGACGCAGCCAATCCATGAAACGACGGCGGCGAACCGCGTCGCGCAATGCGCTCAACGATGCCCCCAGGGCGGCACCGACAACAGCCGTCAAGGTCGGCGCTGCGAACCCATTGCCCACCAGAAAACCGATAAAACCACCCAGCAGTGCAAGCAATGCGACCCAGGTCAGCCGTGCAACCAATTCCGTCATCGCAGTGTCATCGTCATGAGGTGCGCGCTAGTGCCTTGTGAAGAACAACGCATCTGGCATCTTGAGTGTTAACAGGCTCTAGTCAGCAAGGGCGGGTGCATGCTGGGTCAGGCGATAGCCCGAACCACGCACGGTTTCTATCATGCGTGAGCACTGGACGGGTTCTAGTGCTTCACGCAACCTTTTGACGTGAACATCCACCGTTCGTTCTTCAATGAAGACGTGATCGCCCCACACCCGATCCAGGAGTTGTGCACGGCTGTGTACACGTTCAGGATGGGTCATGAAAAAGTGCAGAAGACGAAACTCAGTGGGCCCAACCTTGACTTCTTTATCGTCACGCATGACGCGGCGAGTAGCGGGGTCAACCGACAACCCGCCCAAGCTGACCAGCGTATCCAAAGCCTCGGGCGCTTTTCGTCGCAACACCGCACGAATGCGCGCCAGCAGTTCGTTGGTGGAAAACGGTTTGGTGAGGTAGTCGTCAGCCCCTGAATCGAGACCGGCTACTTTGTCACTCTCTTGGGCACGCGCCGTCAGCATGATGATGGGCAATTCGCGGGTGCGCGACTGGCTGCGCCAACGTTTGGCCAAGGCGACACCCGGTTGTCCAGGCAGCATCCAGTCGAGCACCACCAAATCGGGCAATACGCGGTCAACTTCAGAAATGGCTTGGTCCGCGGTCGGAGCGACTGTGACCTCATAACCTGCATGACGCAAGTTGATGGAGATCAGCTCTGCGATCGCTGGCTCATCCTCAACAACCAAAACTTTGCTCATGGCGCATTCCTCAAAAACGGTGCAACGGGGACCAGCCAATCACTTCATCATGTTTTCAACTGCATCAACGGGGTTATGGCGCACGTCCGTTCCCTTGACGACATAGATGATGACTTCTGCCAAGTTTTTCGCGTGGTCACCCACACGTTCAATCGCTTTGGCCACAAACACCAAGTCGATACTGGACGAAATGGTGCGGGGGTCCTCCATCATGAAGGTGATCAACTTGCGCAACAGGCCTTCAAACTCTTGATCGATCTGGTCATCTTGCTTAAGCACTTCAAGTGCCTTGTCCACATCCAAGCGAGCAAATGCGTCCAGCGCTTTGCGCAATTGCGCGACCGCCAACTCCGACTCAAACAACAAATCATTCACCGGCAAACGCATGCGGGTCGATACCCCCGAGTTGATCAGGCGTTGCACGGTACGTGCAATGCGTGCCGCTTCATCACCCACACGCTCCAGGTTGGCAATCGCTTTGCTGATAGCGATCAGCAAACGTAGATCGCGTGCGGTGGGCTGACGGCGAGCAATGATGCTGGACAGATCGCGGTCAATGTCCATCTCCATGGTGTTGACCACTTCTTCTTTCGCGATCACTTCAGAAGCGATCTCGCCGCTGAAATGTGTCAAGGCATAAACACCCTGAGAAACTTGCGATTCGACCAAGCCACCCATCTCAAGCACACGGGTTGATATGGCGCTGAGTTCGGCGTCAAATTGGGTGGACAAGTGTTTTTCTGTCATGGTGTTCCCTTGCGTGAATCAGATCGAATGGTTTCTAAGAATATCAACCAAAACGGCCCGTGATGTCATGGCTCCGGCCGCTTCGCTTAACTTCGCTGCGCGAAGCAAGCCTGCGCGATTACGGTACGTCTCCTATTAGCCAAAACGACCCGTGATGTAATCCTCAGTGTCTTTCTTTTTGGGTTTCATGAAGAGCTCTGACGTGGGGCCAAACTCCACCAAGTCGCCCAAATACATATAGGCCGTGTAGTCTGAGCAACGTGCTGCTTGCTGCATGTTGTGGGTCACGATCACGACGGTATAGTCGTTTTTCAATTCGTGAATCAACTCTTCAATCTTGCCCGTGGAAATAGGGTCCAGCGCCGAGCACGGCTCGTCCAGCAACAGCACTTCGGGTTTGATCGCGATGCCACGTGCAATGCACAAACGCTGCTGCTGACCGCCTGACAAACCCGATCCGCTTTGATTCAGTTTGTCTTTCACCTCATTCCACAAAGCTGCTTTTTTGAGCGCCCATTCCACACGCTCGTCCATTTCAACCCGAGGCAGGGATTCAAACAGCTGCACACCAAACGCGATGTTGTCGTAGATCGACATCGGGAAAGGCGTGGGTTTTTGAAACACCATACCGATCTTGGCGCGAATCAAGGAGACATCGAGTTTGGACTGCAAGACGTTCTCGCCGTCGAGCAAAATTTCGCCCTCTGCGCGTTGCTCAGGGTACAGCTCAAACATGCGGTTCATCGTGCGCAGCAAGGTTGATTTGCCGCAACCCGAGGGTCCGATGAAAGCGGTGACCTTCTTCTCGGGAATTTCCAGGTTGATGTTTTTCAGCGCGAGGAACTTGCCGTAATAGAAGTTCAAATTACGGACCGAGAGCTTGATTTTCTCGGTCACGGGCATGTCGACTTTGGTATCCATGGAAAGTTTCCCTCGGTTCAGTTTTTGTTGCGGAACAAGACCCGCGCCAAGATGTTGAGTGCCAACACCCCCAGAGTGATCAGGAATACGCCTGCCCAAGCCAACTGTTGCCAGTTCTCGTAGGGGCTCATCGCAAACTTAAAGATCGTGACCGGCAAGCTGGCCATGGGTTCGCCCAGGTTCGATGTCCAGAACTGGTTGGACAGCGCGGTGAACAGCAGTGGCGCCGTTTCTCCAGCAATGCGGGCCAACGCCAACAAGACACCGGTGATCACACCCGCACGCGCCGCATTGAGGGTGATGCTCAGGATCACCTTCCACTTCGGCGTTCCCAGCGCATAGGCCGCTTCGCGCAAGGCGTTGGGGATCAAGGCCAGCATGTTTTCTGTGGTGCGAATGACCACCGGAATCACGATCAAGGCCAAAGCCAAGATGCCCGCAAATCCTGAGAAGCTTCGCATCGGCGCCACCACGACCGCATAGATGAACAAACCGATGACGATGGACGGAGCCGACAGCAAAATGTCGTTGATAAAACGCACCGCGGTTCCAAGCCAGTTGTTGCGCCCGTACTCAGCCAAATAAATGCCGGCCATGATGCCAATCGGCGTTCCCAACAGCGTCGCCAAACTCACCATCATCAAGGAACCAATGATGGCGTTGAGCAATCCGCCCTCGGACAGAGGTGGCGGTGTCATTTGGGTGAACACCGTCACCGCCAAACCACCGACGCCCAAGCGGATGGTCTCAAACAAAATCCACGCCAGCCAAAACAGGCCAAACGCCATGGCCGACAGCGACAGCGTGAGCGCCACCACATTGACCACCTTGCGGCGCTGATGCTTTTTGAGTTTGTCCGCAGACATTGCAATGGAGGTGCTCATGTGCGTGCTCCTTCATTCTTCTTGAGCTGCGACAACAAAATCTTGGACAAGGACAACACCACAAAGGTGATGAAGAACAGCACCAATCCCAGGTAGATCAGAGACGCTTGGTGCAGGCCCGGATTGGCTTCGGCAAATTCGTTGGCCAGTGCCGAGGTAATACTGTTGGCTGCCGCAAACAAAGACAAGCTGTCGAGTTGATTGAAGTTGCCGATCACAAAAGTGACCGCCATGGTTTCACCCAGTGCGCGCCCCAAGCCCAACATGATGCCGCCAATGACACCCGTTTTGGTGTAAGGCAGCACCACTTTGTAAACCACCTCCCAGGTGGTCGCACCCAGCGCATAAGACGATTCCTTGAGCATCGGCGGTGTCACTTCAAACACGTCACGCATCACCGACGCGATGAAAGGAATGATCATGATGGCCAAGATGATGCCAGCCGACAGCACACCAATGCCCACAGGCGCGCCGGCAACCAGCTCTTTGAGCACGGGCACATCACCGAGCAAACTTTGCATCGGCGCTTGTACGTATTTGGAAAGCACAGGGGCAAACACCAGCAAGCCCCACATGCCGTAAACAATCGATGGGACCGCAGCCAGCAACTCAATGGCCGTGCCCAGGGGGCGGCGCAGCCAGCCGGGCGACATTTCAGTCAGGAACAGAGCAATGCCGAAACTCACCGGAACCGCGATCAGCAAAGCGATGAAGGACGTCATCAAGGTGCCGTAAATCATCACCAGACCGCCGTAGCTGTCTTTGACGGGGTCCCATTCGGTGCGCCACAGGAAACTCAGGCCATATTCCTTGATGGACGGCCAAGCGCCGACCACCAAAGAGCCGATGATGGCCACCAGCAAACCCAGGGTGACCCAGGCTGCGGCATGCGCCAAAAACGAAAAAATGCGGTCAGGCCAAGGAGAGGAACGACGCTCTGTTGGCGGGGAGCCCATGGGTGTAGTTCGTTCCATCTCGGTCTTGTCAAATGGAGAGGCAGGAAGTGTAGCGGCCACGTCGTCTCCGATCGGGTTGGGGTTTGGTCAGTGCTCGCAAAGCTGGGCCCATCAGGGCCCAGCGAGCAGACAGATCAGAAAGTAAAACTTTATTTGAAAGCGATTGCTTTGCCGGAGGTGTCTTTGATCTCGCCCCACTGCTTGCGAATCAATTGAACGACCGAGTCAGGCAAGGCCACGTACTCCAATTCAGCCGCCATCTTGTCGCCATTGCTGTAGGCCCAATCAAAGAACTTGAGGGTGTTGCTGGCTTGGACGGGTTTTTCCTGCGCCTTGTACATCATGATGAAGGTCGCACTAGTCAAGGGCCATGCCTCTTTTCCTGGCTGCTCTGTCAGCACTTGGTAGAAAGTTTTCGCCCAGTCGGCACCTGCTGCGGCAGACTTAAAGTTCAAGTCGTCCGGTGACACAAAGTTGCCGTCCTTGTTGCGCAACAAGGTGTAGGTCATTTTGTTTTGCTTGACGTAGGCAAACTCGACATAACCAATCGAGTTCTGCAGGCGACCCACAAATGCAGCCACGCCTTCATTGCCTTTGCCACCCGCACCGACGGGCCAGTTGACCGCAGCGCCCTCACCGACCTTGGCCTTCCACTCGGCGTTCACCTTGGAGAGGTAGTTGGTAAAAACAAAGCTGGTACCCGAGCCATCGGCACGGCGAACCACTTGAATGGCGGCATCAGGCAGGGGAACGCCAGGGTTGATGGACGTCAAGGCCGCATCGTTCCACTTGGTGATCTTGCCCAAGTAGATGTCACCCAAGAGCTGGCCGGTCAGCTTGATCTGACCGGGGTTGATGCCAGCAATATTGACCACGGGCACCACGCCGCCGATCACGGTAGGAAACTGCACCAAACCATCTTTGGCCAACTCTTCGTCGGTCAGAGGCATGTCGGACGCACCAAAATCAACCGTCTTGCCGCGAATCTGGCGCAAGCCGGCGCTGGAACCCACGGATTGGTAGTTGATGCGGGCACCAGTGGCTTTGTTGTAGGCGTCGGCCCACTTGGCATACAGAGGCGCTGGGAAACTTGCACCAGCGCCGGTCACGTCTTGGGCCAACGCCAGGGTGCTGCACAAACCGAGTGCGATGCCGCTGGCTGCGGTACGAAAGAGGGAAGAAATCATTTGCTCGCCTTTCAATCCAGATTAGGTTGTTGGATGGGATGGCGAGAATGTAGAACAGGTTTGTGACAGGTCCGTGACAAGCACCCATTCAGGTGCTGATTAACCCTGGAGAGCGAGAATTTTCCCTTTCTTATCAATCACTTAGTTTGTCACATGGATTTCATGAGGTTGTCACAAAGCGCAGTCATGCATGTTATTCGGGTCGTCGATTCCCAACTTCGGGATCAGCGTCCTGCGGTGAGGTTTCGGTCGGCCTGGAGACGACGAAGCGCCCCGGTTGCCGCTCTTGGGCCAACCGGCGGCTGCCAGTGAAGTACCACTGCTTGATTTCATGCAGCCAATCGCCTCCCAAAGGGGTCGAAGCCACTGGCGGCGTTGAACTCTCCTGCAAGGTCGGTGGTTTTTTGATTTCCATGCTGTCTCCCTTCTTTGTGATGCAAGCCCGTCGCTGAGCACCTTGGACAGATACAGGACGAAAGCGAAACCAACAAAGCAAGAGCAGTGCCCGGATATCGGAGAAGCCGCGGCACTTGCTTTCAGAAACACGAGAAACGCTATGGGATCAATGCGGCGCGGTGTCCTCGACACCCGATGGTCGCAACGTCGCTGCGATGCGCTCAGCACAGTGCTGTGCTTGCCCAAGTTCTCGCGCCTCGACCATGACCCGAACCAGGGGCTCCGTCCCGGAAGGGCGAATCAAAACGCGGCCGCTGCCGCCAAGCTCCTTTTCCACGGCTGCCTGCGCCGCGTCCAGGCCTGGGCTGGCCCGCCAGTCTTGCCCCGCTTGCAAACGCACATTGATGAGCACTTGCGGGAACAAGACCACGTCGCTGAGTTGACTGGCCAAAGACAGCCCACTGCGTTTGACGGTTTGCAATACTTGCAGCGCACTGACGATGCCGTCACCCGTGGTGTGTTTGTCCAGCGCCAACAAATGGCCCGACCCCTCACCGCCGAGCAACCACTGGCGAGCCGACAACTCTTCCAGCACATAACGGTCCCCGACCTTGGCGCGAACAAAGTCCACCCCACGGCCGCGAACCGCCAGCTCAACGGCCATATTGGTCATCAAGGTGCCCACAATGCCGGGAACGGTTTGGCCTTGCGCCAATCGGTCGGCCAGCATGATGTACAGCAGCTCGTCTCCGTTGTAGAGCCGCCCTGCAGCATCAACAAGTTGAAGGCGGTCGGCGTCCCCGTCCAGCGCCACCCCATAGTCGGCCCCATGGTCTTTGACAGCCTGCAACAAAGCAGCAGGTGCCGTTGCGCCAAAACCTTTGTTGATGTTGAACCCGTCGGGTTGGCAGCCTATGGACACAACCTCGGCGCCGAGCTCATGGAAGACATCGGGTGCCACGTGGTAGGCGGCGCCGTGGGCTGCATCGACCACGACTTTCAGACCCTTGAGGCTGAGGTCACTGTCTATGGTGCTCTTGCAAAATTCAATGTAGCGCCCTTGCGCGTCCGTCAAACGGCGGGCGCGGCCCAGGGCGGTGGAGTCAACCCACTGGCGGTGCTCACCGATGGCCGTCTCCACGCTGTGTTCCCACTCATCGGACAGCTTTTCACCGCGCGAGGAAAAGAACTTGACGCCGTTGTCACCGAAGGGGTTGTGGGAAGCGCTGATCACCACCCCCAAATTCAAACGCAGGGCTCGGGTGAGATACGCCACACCGGGCGTGGGCAAGGGGCCGGTCAGCAGCACGTCCACCCCCGCTGAGGCAAAACCAGCTTCTAGCGCGGACTCAATCATGTAACCCGAGACACGTGTGTCTTTGCCGATCAACACCGTGGGGCGCGATTCCTGTTTGCGCAATACGCGGCCCACGGCATGCCCCAAACGCAGCATGAAATCCGCCGTGATCGGGTACTGGCCGACGGTGCCACGGATTCCATCGGTGCCAAAAAATTTGCGTGTCATGGGTTGTCCTTGTTCTTATTGAGACTGACTGACGAGGCAGCGCCAGCGGGCGCACTTTTAGAAGTGCGGGAGATTGTCTTTCATCTTGGTGGCAGGGCTCAGTAGCCCCGCTGCCCGCCAAACTTTAATGGCGTCGACCGTTTGCGCCACATCGTGCACCCTGACGATGCGTGCACCATGCTGTACAGCCGCCAAAGCCGCCGCAACGCTCGCCGCCACACGATCGCCCACAGCCCGGCCCGTCAAGGCTCCCAAGGTGGACTTGCGCGACCACCCCACGAGCAAAGGATGATCCATCGTCAGCAACTCGGCCTGTCGGCTCAGCAGGGCCCAGTTGTGGTCCACAGTTTTGCCAAACCCAATACCCGGATCCAGGACGATGCGCTCGCGGGAAACGCCCGCTTCTTGCAACACCATCAAACGTTCTTCAAAAAACGCCCACACCTCGTCCAACACATCAGTGTAATGGGGCGCTTGCTGCATGCTGCCCGGCAAGCCCTGCATGTGCATGAGAACCACGCCGCACTGGGGGTGGGCGGCAACTGCCTTCACCGCGCCCGGTGAACGAAGGGCATGAATATCGTTGATGATGTCCACACCGGCGTCCAGTGCACGCTGCATCAGTTCGGGCTTGACGGTGTCCAACGACACGGGGCATTGCAAGCGCAGCGCTTGTTCAAGCACGGGCCATACACGTCGTGTTTCTTCTTCCAGCGACACCGGCGCCGCACCAGGGCGGCTGGACTCGCCGCCGAGATCCAGAATATCCGCCCCATCCATCAGCAGCTTTTCGCAGTGCGCCACAGCCTGCCGAACCTGCGCCAAAGCCCCCCCATCAGAAAATGAGTCCGGCGTGAGGTTGACGATGCCCATCACCCGGGGCTCGGTGAGGTCCAGACGATGGCGGGAGGTTTGCCAAATCATGTGCTTGGGATTGCGATGACTCGTTTCGGTGGCATCACGCTTCAGACGTGGCAACGGGGCCGAAGCCCCGTTTTCACTCTAGTCTGTCGATTTCGTTAAGCAGTTGCTGGTGCACCATCGGCCACGGGTGCGGCAGGGCCACCCGGTGGTTTGTTGTTGGCACCCGGTGTCCAGTCTTTGGGTGGACGCGGTGGTCGGCCGTTCATGATGTCGTCGATCTGCTCGGCATCAATGGTTTCCCATTCGAGCAGCGCCTTGGCCATGATGTGCATCTTGTCTTGGTTGTCTTCGATCAATTTGCGTGCAATGGCGTATTGCTCATCAATGATTCGACGAATGACCATGTCCACCTTGCGCATGGTTTCTTCCGACATGGAGGTGGTCTTGGTGACCGAGCGGCCCAAGAACACTTCGCCTTCGTTTTCTGCATAGACCATGGGGCCCAGTTCGTCGGTCATGCCGTAGCGAGTCACCATGTCGCGAGCAATCGCCGTGGCGCGCTCAAAGTCGTTCGACGCGCCGGTCGTCATCTGGTTCATGAACACTTCTTCGGCGATGCGGCCACCAAACAGCACGCTGATGGTTGACAGCATGCGCTCTTTGTCCAGGCTATAGCGGTCACCTTCCGGCAATTGCATGGTCACGCCCAAAGCCCGGCCACGTGGAATGACGGTTACCTTGTGTACCGGGTCGGTTTTGGGCATCAGCCGCGCCACCAAGGCATGGCCAGACTCGTGGTAGGCAGTGTTCTTGCGTTCTTCCTCCGGCATGATCATGGACTTGCGCTCGGGGCCCATCATGATCTTGTCTTTGGCCTTCTCAAAGTCCACCATCTCCACCACACGGCCACTTCGGCGGGCAGCAAAGAGTGCGGCTTCGTTCACCAGGTTGGCGAGGTCTGCACCCGAAAAGCCGGGCGTGCCGCGTGCCAAGATATCGGCGCGAATGTCCTGTCCCACAGGCACTTTGCGCATGTGAACATTCAAAATTTGTTCGCGGCCACGCACGTCGGGCAACGTCACATACACCTGGCGGTCAAAACGTCCGGGACGCAACAAGGCGGGGTCCAGGATGTCGGGCCGGTTGGTGGCGGCCATGACGATCACACCGACATTGGTCTCGAACCCGTCCATCTCGACCAGCATTTGGTTCAAGGTTTGTTCACGTTCATCGTTGCCGCCGCCCAGGCCTGCACCACGGTGGCGACCCACCGCGTCAATTTCATCCACAAAGATGATGCAAGGTGCGCTTTTCTTGGCCTGCTCAAACATGTCGCGCACACGGGCTGCGCCCACGCCGACAAACATTTCAACAAAGTCTGAACCCGAGATGCTGAAGAAAGGCACCTTGGCCTCGCCGGCAATGGCTTTGGCGAGCAAGGTTTTGCCGGTTCCGGGTGGGCCCACCAAGAGCACGCCGCGCGGAATGCGGCCGCCGAGTTTTTGGAATTTTTGCGGGTCTTTCAAGAAGTCGACCAACTCTTTGACTTCTTCTTTCGCTTCGTCGCAACCGGCCACGTCGGCAAAGGTGGTGGTGTTGTTGGCTTCATCGAGCATGCGCGCTTTGGACTTACCAAAACTAAAGGCACCGCCCTTGCCGCCACCTTGCATTTGGCGCATGAAATAGATCCAGACGCCGATCAAGAGCAACATGGGGCCCCAAGAGACCAAGATGCTCATCAAGATGGACGGCTCTTCGCGTGGCTTGACATCAAACTTCACGCCACTGTTGATGAGGTCGCCCACCAAACCACGATCCAAATAAGTGGCCGTGCTGCGCAAACGTTTGTCGTCGGTGGTTACCGCAACGATTTCAGTCCCCGCCGGGCCCTCTTGCAACACCACGCTCTTGATACGTTTGCTGCGAACCTCTTCCAAAAAGTCAGAGTAGCCAATTTGATTGGCTTGGGCAGCACCCCGGTCAAACTGCTTGAAGACGGTGAAAAGCACCAAAGCAATCACCAACCACACAGCGACCTTAGAAAACCATTGATTGTTCACCGCGCGTCCTTCTGTTCAAAACCATCGCCTGAGCCCCAACTGCGGCTGCCATCAAAGACTGGCACCGAGCTCGACTCTGCAAGGAGATATATGGGGCGTAGTTTATGCCAGTCAAGCCCCTGACGTGGGTTGGATGCCCTTGTTGAACACGCGTTTACTCGCTCAAACCCTCAAGGTCCGACGGTTTTTGAGGATTTCAGGCCGATACCCACCAAAAAAGTCTCCGCCGACTTGTCCCGGGACGACTTGGGTTTGATGGGTTTGACCACCTTAAAACTGTCTTTGAACAACTTGACCAACTGGCTGTGACCACTGCCGTGAAACACTTTGCACACCAGAGCTCCTTTTTCGTTGAGGTGAGCCTGAGCAAACTCCACCGCCAGCTCCACCAAATGCGCGACGCCCGCTGCGTCAGCAGTGGCAATGCCGGTCAAATTGGGGGCCATGTCGGAAACAACGACATCGACCGCCCGGCCACCCAGTGCTTGCGCGAGCTCCTTGGCGACCGCCTCTTCTCGAAAATCACCTTGAATGAAGTGAACGCCCTCTAGCGGCTCAAAGTCCAGGATGTCCAGCGCGATGATGGTGCCTTTGAGCTCGCCCACAGCGGCACCGCCCGAGCCCGCTTGTTTCGGTGCAAATTTGCGACGCACGTACTGACTCCACGCCCCAGGCGCCGCGCCCAAGTCCACCACCAATTGGCCGGGTTTGAGCAAACCCAGTGCTTCGTCGATCTCTTTGAGCTTGTACGCCGCGCGGGCTCGGTACCCGTCTCGCTGCGCCAATTTGACGTAGGGATCGTTCACATGGTCTTGCAACCAAGCTTTTACTTTTTTACTTTTGGATTGAATTTTCATACTGGCTTGATAATAGAGGGATGCCTGCACTCATTCTCTCGACGGCCGAGCGCCGTGCCAAACGTGCTGACGCACACCATTTGAACCCCCTCGTCTTGATCGGCAACGACGGGCTCACGCCTGCCGTCCAGAAAGAAGTGGACGCGGCCTTGAATGCCCACGGGCTGATCAAAGTCCGCGTTTTTTCTGACGAACGCGAAACCCGTGAAGCCATCTTCAATACGTTGGCCGAACAACTCGGTGCGGCCCCCGTACAGCACATCGGCAAGCTGCTGGTGCTGTGGCGACCCATGCCCGAGAAAGAAAAAGCAGAACGCGAGGACCGCATGCCTGGCCCCAAGATCGTCAAGATCTTGAAGTTTTCCAAAAGCGGCAACCACCGTGCCCAGGTGAAAAAAATCAAAGTACTGGGCAATGAGCGCGTCACCGCCGCCGGAGAAATCAAACGTGCCCGCAAACGAAATACCAGCGTGAAAAAGACGGCGGCTGACTGAATCGGGGGGCTGCTGCGTCAGCGGCGCTGAACCGAATTCGATAGACGCCAGCCCAGCAGCGATACCGCAAAAGTTTTGACAGCAAAAAACAGCATCGAAACGCCGTGCCAAACTGCAAACGACCAAGCAGTTTGTCCGGCCCGCGCCGACGCCAGCACCGGCTGCAGGGCAAAGTAGCCCAGAGCGGTGCAAAGTACAGCGATTCCCGGGAGGACGTTCTCCGCCTGCCAGCCGGCGCGGGGTTCTCCCGCGCCGCGCCGCTGAAGCAACCAAACACCCACCCCGAGCGCCAAACTGGCCCAGGCCTCTTGTTGAAACAGCCGGGCGGCGAGCTGGCCTGCCTGTTCACGCGGCAACACGGCAAACGCGCTGGGTGCGGCCAACAATGCGAGCGCGAGCAACATGCCGAGCCACGCCACTGCCAGCATCAGCGCTATGCGCCGAGCAGTTGGCATAGGCGATACGCGGAGTTCAGAGATAGCGGACTTCCATGATTTCATAGCGTTTCACGCCACCGGGCGCTTGCACATCGGCCACGTCACCGGCTTCTTTGCCGATCAAGGCACGCGCGATGGGCGAACTGATGGACACGAGGCCCAGCTTGATGTCGGCTTCATCGTCACCCACGATTTGGTAAGTGACTTCGTTCCCGCTGGCTTCGTCTTCCAACAACACCGTGGAGCCGAACACCACCCGACCCCCAGCATCCAAGGTCGCAGGGTCGATGATTTGCGCCGCCGCCAGCTTGCCTTCAATTTCCAGAATGCGTCCTTCGATGAAGCCCTGTTTGTCTTTGGCGGCCTCGTACTCCGCGTTCTCAGACAAGTCCCCTTGCGCACGCGCCTCAGAGATGGCCTGGATGACCGCATGGCGTTCAACCGTCTTCAAGCGGTGCAGTTCTTCTTTGAGTTTTTCGGCGCCGCGTTTGGTGATGGGGATGGTCGTCATTACAAATCCTGGGGCAAAAATGAAGCCGCCGCCAGGAGCTCTGGCGGCGGCCGAAGTCAATAAAGCGGGAGTTTAGTGCAACTCGGTGTGCAGTTCTTGAAGGGACTTCACGGTCAGGCCATCTTGGTGTTTCATGCCTTCGGTCGCCGCCTCACAACCCGCCATGCTGGTGTAGTAGGTGATGCGGTTGGCCAAAGCAGCCTGGCGAATGTGACGCGAGTCAGCAATCGCCGTGCGGGTTTCATCGACGGTGGTGAAAACGAGCTGAATGTCGCCCGCCTTGACCATGTCCACGATGTGGGGTCGGCCATCTTTGACTTTGTTCACCAAAGTCACGGGAACCCCGCCCTCCGCAATGGCAGCCGCCGTGCCCTTCGTGGCCACAATCTTGAAGCCCAAGGCCACCAGATCACGGGCCACGACCACCGCCCGGGCTTTGTCCGTGTTTTTCACCGTGATGCACACAGTTCCGGAGCGTGGCAAGCGAGAACCGGCACCCAACTGGCTCTTGAGCATGGCTTCACCAAAGGTGCGCCCTGCCCCCATGACCTCACCCGTCGAGCGCATCTCTGGGCCGAGGATGGGGTCCACACCCGGAAACTTGTTGAACGGGAAGACGGCTTCTTTGACGCTGAAGTAAGGCGGAATCACTTCGACCGGTGGTTTGCCATTGAGGGCCGTCTGGTCTTTGAGCAACTGCCCCACCATGCAGCGGGCAGCAATCTTGGCCAGCGGTTGACCGGTCGACTTGGACACAAAGGGCACCGTGCGTGAAGCGCGCGGGTTGACCTCCAGCACGTACACCACAGCCTGATCACCCTCGCCTTGGATGGCGAACTGCACATTCATCAAGCCCTTGACCTTCAGGGCCTTGGCCATCAGTACAGTTTGGCGGCGCAATTCATCTTGTAGCGACTTCGGCAACGAATACGGTGGCAGCGAACATGCCGAGTCACCGGAGTGGATACCGGCTTGTTCGACGTGTTCCATGATGCCGCCGATCATGCAGCCAGCGGGACCATCGCTGCCATCGGCGATGCAGTCCACATCGACCTCGATCGCGTCGTCCAAGAACCGGTCCAAGAGCACCGGCGACTTTTCCGACACACGCACGGCTTCGCGCATGTAACGCTCCAGGTCTTTGTCCCCGTGTACGATTTCCATGGCGCGGCCACCGAGCACGTAACTGGGGCGCACCACCAGTGGATAACCAATTTCTTGGGCCAGTTTGAGCGCTTGCTCTTCGGTGCGGGCGGTGCGGTTGGGTGGCTGCTTCAATCCCAAGGTGTGCAACAGCGCTTGGAAACGCTCGCGGTCTTCGGCGACGTCAATGCTGTCGGGCGTGGTGCCCACAATGGGTACGCCAGCTCGCTCCAGATCCAGCGCCAATTTCAAAGGCGTTTGGCCACCGTACTGCACGATCACGCCCATCGGTTTTTCTTTGTCGACGATTTCCAGCACGTCTTCCAAAGTCACTGACTCGAAGTACAGGCGATCAGAGGTGTCGTAGTCGGTGGAAACGGTCTCTGGGTTGCAGTTGACCATGATGGTCTCGTAGCCGTCGTCCCGCATCGCCAGCGCGGCATGCACGCAGCAATAGTCGAACTCGATGCCTTGACCAATGCGATTCGGGCCACCACCGAGCACCATGATTTTTTTCCTGTCGGTGGGTGCAGCTTCACACTCCCCGTCGACGGTCTCGTAAGTCGAGTACATGTAGGCCGTTTGCGTGGCGAACTCCGCCGCACACGTGTCCACACGTTTGTAAACCGGACGCACATCAAGCGCGTGGCGCTTGGCTCGCACTTCATGCTGGTTGGTGGCAAGCAGCTTGGCCAATCGGCGGTCTGAGAAGCCTTTTTGCTTCAGGTAGCGCAGCTCGGCAGCCGTCAGGCTATCAAGCGAACGTTTGGCCACATCGTTTTCAGTCTTCACCAAATCTTCAATTTGCGCCAGGAACCATGGGTCGATGGCGGTTTCTTCGAAGACTTCTTGCAGACTCAAACCAATGCGGAATGCGTCCCCCACGTAGAGAATGCGCTCGGGTCCGGCTTCGCCAATTTCTTCGATGATTTCGTCGCGGTCCGTGCTTCTCTCGGTCAGGCCGTCAATGCCGGTCTCCAAACCACGCAGCGCCTTTTGGAAACTCTCTTGGAAGGTGCGGCCCATGGCCATGACCTCGCCGACCGACTTCATTTGGGTGGTCAGGTGGGAGTCGGCAGCGGGGAATTTCTCAAACGCAAAACGCGGGATTTTCGTGACCACGTAGTCAATGCTGGGCTCGAAACTCGCGGGGGTTGCGCCGCCAGTGATGTCGTTGCGCAGCTCGTCCAAGGTGTAACCCACCGCCAACTTGGCCGCGACCTTGGCAATCGGAAAACCCGTGGCCTTGGAAGCCAAGGCGGACGAACGCGAAACACGCGGGTTCATCTCGATCACCACCATGCGGCCGTCTTTCGGGTTGATCGAGAACTGCACGTTGGAGCCGCCCGTGTCCACACCAATTTCACGCAAGATGGCAATGCTGGCGTTACGCAGCAGTTGGTACTCTTTGTCGGTCAGCGTTTGCGACGGAGCCACGGTGATCGAGTCACCGGTGTGGATGCCCATGGGGTCGAGGTTTTCGATCGAACAGACGATGATGCAGTTGTCCGCCTTGTCGCGCACCACCTCCATTTCGTACTCTTTCCAACCGATGAGCGACTCTTCAATCAGCAGCTCTTTGGTGGGCGACAGATCCAATCCGCGTTTGCAAATTTCTTCGAATTCATCGGGGTTGTAGGCAATACCGCCGCCCGTGCCGCCCAGCGTGAAACTGGGACGAATCACCATGGGGAAACCAGATCCACCGATGTCGGATTGAATCGATTTCTGCACGCCCCAAGCCTCTTCCAGGGAGTGGGCAATGCCGCTTCGTGCCGAGCCCAAACCAATCTTGGTCATTGCGTCTTTGAACTTCAAGCGGTCTTCGGCCTTTTCAATCGCTTGTTCGTTGGCACCGATCATCTCGACGCCGTATTTGGCCAGCACGCCGTGTTTGTGCAAATCGAGCGCGCAGTTCAGCGCGGTTTGGCCGCCCATGGTGGGCAGTACGGCATCGGGCTTCTCTTTGGCAATGATTTTTTCGACCACTTGCCAGGTGATGGGCTCGATGTAAGTGGCATCGGCCATGTTGGGGTCGGTCATGATGGTCGCGGGGTTGCTGTTGACCAAGATGACGCGATACCCCTCTTCACGCAGCGCCTTGCAGGCCTGCGCACCGGAGTAGTCGAATTCACAGGCTTGGCCAATCACGATGGGGCCAGCGCCGATGATGAGAATGGATTTGAGGTCGCTGCGCTTAGGCATTTTTTTTCTCCATCAGCGCGGTGAAACGGTCGAACAAGTAACCAATGTCATGGGGTCCAGGCGAGGCCTCGGGGTGGCCTTGAAAACAGAAAGCGGGTTGGTCGGTGCGAGCCAGGCCTTGCAAGGTGCCGTCGAACAGCGACACATGGGTGGCACGCAAGTTGGCCGGCAAGGTTTTTTCGTCTACCGCAAAACCGTGGTTTTGGCTGGTGATGCTGACGCGACCAGAGTCGAGGTCTTTGACCGGGTGGTTGGCGCCATGGTGGCCAAACTTCATTTTGAAAGTTTTGGCCCCCGAGGCCAAGGCCATGATTTGGTGGCCGAGGCAAATGCCAAAGGTGGGCGTTCCGGTGTTGATCAGTTCGCGCGCAGCAGCGATGGCGTAGTCACAAGGCTCCGGGTCGCCCGGGCCGTTGCTTAAAAAGATCCCGTCGGGCCGCAGCTTGAGTACGTCTACTGCTGGTGTTTTGGCGGGAACCACGGTGACTTTGCAGCCGCGGCTGGCCAGCATGCGCAGGATGTTTCGTTTGACACCGAAGTCGTATGCGACCACATGAAAACGTGGCGCAGCTTGTTGACCGTAACCGCTGCCCAGCACCCACTCAGACTCAGTCCAAGACGTCACCTCTTTCTGAGAGACCACCTGGGCCAAATCCAAACCGGCCATGCTCGATGCGGCTTTGGCTCGGCCCACGGCCTGGGCGATGTCGTCTGCGTTGATGACGTGACCACTAGCGAAACTGGTGATACAGCCGTTTTGTGCGCCTGTGGTACGCAAAATGCGCGTCAATCGACGGGTGTCAATGTCGGCAATGGCGACGGTACCTTCACGCTGCAGGTAAGCCGAAAGCGTCAACCCCATTCGGAAGTTAGACGCCAGCAGCGGCAGGTTTTTGATGACTAAACCAGCGGCAAAAACCTTCGGGGACTCGACATCTTCTTCGTTGACGCCCGTATTGCCGATATGGGGATACGTCAAGGTGACGATTTGGCGGCAATAGCTGGGGTCGGTGAGGATTTCCTGGTAGCCGGTGAGCGAAGTGTTGAACACCACCTCACCCACGGTATGACCAGAAGCGCCGATGGATGTACCCTTGAAGGTGGTGCCGTCTGCGAGAGCGAGTAGAGCGGGGGGCAGCGCGGGGACCAAGTCAGGCAGCACAGAAATCTCCGGTATGTGCGCGCCCAGCTCGGCCGTGTCAGACGCCGTTTTGGTGCGTCTTTCGGCATGAATCTGGTGGAAGAAACAGCGACGGGTTTCGAGCGGGCGGTGTGGTTGCGGGTAAACCCGTCAAGTATAGCCGACGCCGCCTCGTCCGACACTCGTCAGGCCTGTTCACATGCCCGGCGCGACTCCCAAAACGCTAGCTTCTCTCAACCGTTCACGCGTCCAAAACGGCGATGCCCGCCTTGGCGATTTGAGCGTCTTCTGTGGACTTCACGCCGCTCACGCCGATGGCACCCAGACAGTGCCCTTGCACCATGATCGGGACGCCTCCCTCAAGCAATCCGCTGACCTCGGGCGCGCTCAAAAAAGAGACGCGGCCTTGATTGATCATCTCTTCGTAAATGCGGCTCTCGCGTCGTCCCAAAGCCGCGGTGCGCGCTTTGGCAGGGGCGATGTGGGACGACAGCGGTGCTGCGCCGTCCAAACGCTGCAGCCACAACAAGTGGCCACCGTCGTCGACGATGGCGAACGTCACGGCCCATTGGTTTTGCTGCGCCTCTTTTTCGCAGGCGGCAGCCATACGCTTGATGTCGTCGAGGGTGAGTGCAGGCTTTTGAATCATGGTGGCCGATCAAGTCGTGGACAGAAGGCCGCACTGTAACGACTCGAACGGCCCACTTTGCCCCTGTTTTTTGCAAAACTGCCGACACCTCACGCGGTGCGCTTGGCAATTCAGCCACAACGAACAGGGAATTAGATCAGGCCCCACCCCGGGAACTAGAATCCGCGCGTCGAGTCAGATGACTTGCAACAACCACTTGGAGTGCTCAATGAACCAAAGCCTGCAAAACGCCTACGCCGGGGTTTCCGGGTACGGCTCTTCTGTTGAACAACGCAACCGTGTGCTGCGCAACACCTATTGGCTGTTGGCACTGTCCATGGTGCCCACGGTGCTGGGTGCTTGGCTGGGCGTCAGCACCGGTATCGCCCGCGCGATGTCGCCAGGCATCAGCATGATCGTTTTCTTGGCTGGCGCCTTCGGCTTCATGTTTGCGATTGAAAAGACGAAAAACTCTGCCGCCGGTGTTCCCATCTTGTTGGCCTTCACCTTCTTCATGGGTGTCATGCTGTCGCGTCTCGTCGGTGCCGTGCTGGGCCTGAACAACGGTGCCAGCCTGATCATGATGGCTTTTGCCGGTACCGGCACCATCTTCTTGGGCATGGCCACCTTGTCGTCCATCATCAAACGTGACCTGACGTCGATGGGCAAGTGGCTCTTCATCGGCGCCATCATGCTGATGGTGGCCGGTATTGCGAACTTTTTCTTCCAATCAACCGCGTTGATGATGGCCTTGTCGGTGCTGGCTGTGGGTATCTTCTCAGCCTTCATCTTGTACGATTTGAAGCGTGTGCAAGACGGCCTGGAAACCAACTACATCACCGCTACGTTGGGTGTGTATTTGAGCATCTACAACGTATTCCAATCTCTGCTTGCCATTCTGGGTTTGACCAGCAGCAACGACTGAGTTGTTCAGCTCAAAACAAAAAGGCCTCGCATCGCGAGGCCTTTTTTCTTCTGGAAGTCGTCAAAAGTCGTTGCGCCATGACTCGAACGGCGACATGGCGCTGGCCTTGGCTAGCAACGCAAATGGTTTTGATCGCTTCCGGCGACAACGACTTGCTCGTGCTACATACCTTTGAGGGCATGACCGGCTTTATCGCCCATCACTGCGCCGACGTTCATCGGGTCGGCGTGAGGATCAAACCCTTCCGTTTGGCGTCAATGTTGAAATGTTAGACCTGACACCGCCGCCCCCGTGACACCGCCGCCCCCGCCCACGCCCCCACGCCCCCCAAGCCCCTGCTGGTCAATATTCAACTGGCACGGGTGGGCAGAATTCAACTGGCGCCAACTGGAAGGGTCCGCCAAAAACAGACGCCATGAGATTGGTTAACCTGAACCAGATCAAGGAGTCCAAGAGATGACGGATAGGCAAAGTGAACAAGGCGCAAAGCGCCGGGTATTT
>JBJOQO010000016.1:0-52402 GCA_046049865.1 Pseudomonadota bacterium
GTCGCGCGACAAGATGGTGTCGCCGTAGCCGTTTTCGATGGCGTCAATGGCCACCGATACGAAGTCACCGGCTTGAACTTCCAGTTCACCTTGGTCGTTCTTGAATTCTTCAATCGCGACATAGGCTTCAGACTTGAGGCCAGCGTTGACGACGACGAAATTGTGTTCAACACGCACCACTTCGGCGGTGATGACCTCGCCCATGCGCATTTCTGACTTGCGCAATGATTCTTCAAAGAGGGCGGCAAAAGATTCACCGCCAGCGGGGGCGGCTGTTTGAGCTTGAGGCATGGAGAAATTCCAATGTGACCCACAGGTCACGGGTTAAGTTAACAAATCCGCCCATTCAGCGTGCCGATGAGGCACAGGAGGGAAACGGGCGGGGCTGACGGTCTAACAAAGTGGCCGGCTTCCGCAACCTTGGGTTTAATTACCCGCAGTCAATGAGGCTGGCCGACGCTGTTGCCAGGCATCCAACACCTTCGCCACCGACTGGTCGATGGAGAGCTGTGAGGTGTCTAACAACATCGCATCTTGTGCGGGCTTCAGTGGCGCAACGCTGCGGTTACTGTCTCGCAGGTCGCGCTCTTCAAGCTCGGCACGAAGGGCTGAGAGTTTAGACGAAATTCCCTTGGAAATCAATTGTTTATGACGTCTTTCCGCGCGCTCAGCGGTGCTGGCGGTCAGGAAAACTTTCATCGCAGCGTCGGGGAAGATGACGGTGCCCATGTCTCGGCCATCGGCGACCAAACCCGGAAGGCGACGAAAAGACAGCTGCAACTCTCGAAGTGCCGCCCGCACCTCAGGCCAAACCGACACCTTTGACGCCATGGCACCGACTTCTTCCATGCGCAGCAAGGCACCGACTTCTTCCTGGCCCAGGTAGATGTGTTCGCCGTCAAAACGCAGCGGCAAATCGGCCGCGCATGCGGCAAGCGCCGATTCATTTTCAGCATCTATCCCCGATCGGATCGCAGCCAATGCGGTGGCGCGGTACACGGCGCCGGAGTCGAGGAAGTGATAGCCGAGCGCGCGTGCCACCAAGCTGGCCACGGTTCCCTTGCCAGAGGCCGTTGGGCCATCAATGGTGATGACGGGAATTTGGGCTGTGGGGGTCACCGTGACGGCGAAAAAAGACTCGAAATAGTCGGGGAAAGTTTTGGCAACGCACTTGGGATCTTCGATGCAAACCACCACAGAGTCGCAGTGGGCTTGGGGCTTGGCCAGATCACTGAACGCGGCCAGTGAGAAGCACATGGCCACGCGGTGGTCGTCATAGGTGTGAATGGATGCCGATTGCCACACTGCCGGTGGACTGACTTCAATGAAATCGGCCCCTTCCGTCACGCGGGCTCCTAATTTGCGAAGCTCAGCGGCCATGGCGGCAATGCGGTCGGTTTCCTTCACGCGCCAACTGGCGATGTTGGTCAAGCGGGTGGTGCCGTTGGCGTAGAGGCCCATCACGGCCAAGGTCATGGCGGCGTCTGGAATGTGGTTGCAGTCCAGGGTGATTGGGCGAAGCGGAAACTCGCCGCGGCGGACTTCCAACCAATTGGGTCCACTGGCGATTTGCGCTCCCATGGCCTGGGCCGCCTCGACAAACCTGATGTCACCTTGAATGGATGCGGCCCCCACGCCTTCGATGCGAATGGGTGCGTCCACAGCAGCGATGGCGCCCAGGCCAATGAAATAAGACGCCGATGATGCGTCGCCTTCTACATAAATCTCGCCTGGGGACTGGTAGCGACTGCCTTGCGGCAAGGTGAATCGCTGCCAACCGTCTTGCCGCACATGAATACCAAACTGCGCCAGCAACTTGATGGTGATGGCGATGTAGGGCTTGGAGATCAACTCACCCACGACCTCCACAACCACATCGCTGTCCTGCGTGACCAAGGGCAACGCCAACAACAAGGCCGTCAGGAATTGGCTGGACACGTCACCACGGACACGGATCGATTCATGCACTCGCAGCGCTTGACCTGCGCTTGCAAGGCGCAGCGGCGGATATCCCTCTTGTCCTAGGCAGGAGATGTTGCAACCCAAATCTCGCAGCGCATCGACCAAGTCACCAATGGGACGCTCGTGCATGCGTGCGACACCGCTGAGTTCGAAGTCGCCGTTTTGAGTCGCGGCCAGCAAGGCCAAGGCCGCCGTCAGGGGGCGCATGGCTGTTCCGGCATTTCCGAGGAACAGTTTGGCGCTGCGTGTTTGAAGTTGCCCGCCCAGACCGGTGACGGCGAGAGACTTTCCCTGCGGCAGCAGCTGGCAACCCAAGGTTCGTAAGGCATTCAACATCACCCGGGTGTCGTCGGAATCAAGCAAATCGTGAACCACAGTGGTCCCAATGCTCAAGCCCGCCAAGAGCAACACGCGGTTGGAGATGCTCTTGGATCCGGGTAAACGAACGCGGCCAGCAGCACTGTGCAGCGGAGGTAAATCCAAAAATGGGGTGGTGAACATCGTCTACTTCAACTTGCTGCCAACCGACAAACTGTCAACCGCGCAGGGTGCTTACCAACAATCTGTGCAGTGAGTTGGTCAGCGTCGGGGGATTCTCAGTTTTTGCCCACTGGTGTGGGACGCGTGGTCGACATGTGCCAACCGCTGCGTGCACCGGACACTTCTCGGATCATGGCTTCGAGCAAATCGGTGTTGTCGTTGCGAATGGCTTCTTCGAACTGTGTGAGAGCCCGCCTGAACAATGCCGACTGCTTGAGTACTTCATCGCGATTGGCCGACAGGATGTCGCGCCAAATGGTGGGGTCACCCGCGGCAATTCGTGTGAAGTCCCGAAAGCCCGGGCCGGCCAGCGACAGGTAGTCACGGCCCGCAGGCTGTCCTGAAACGCTGCCATAGTAGGCAAAAGCCAGCAAATGAGGCAAATGGCTGACCGCAGCGAAAGCCGCGTCGTGGTTTTCCGGTGTCATGCGCAAAACCTGTGAGCCAATCGCGGCCCAAACGTCGGTTGCTTTTTGCAGCATCTCGGGTGAGGTCTCTGCAACTGGGGTCAGGATGACCTGCCTGCCGTTGTAAAGCGCGGCATCGGCATGACCGATACCCGCGGACTCTTTGCCCGCAATTGGGTGTGCCGGCACAAAAGAACCCATCCGTTCCTTGAGCACCCGGCGCGCGGCGTCGACGACATCGAGTTTGGTCGAGCCCACATCCATGATCAACACCCCGGGTTCCACCAAGTGCCGAATTGCTTTAAAAGTGGCTTCGCTTGCCGCCACAGGAACCGAGATCAGCACCACATCAGAGCCCGAAACCGCCAGCAACGCGGACTCTGCAGCGATGTCGATGACGCCAAGTTTCTTAGCCTTTTCCGTGGTCGATGGTGATTTGCTGTAGCCCACCACCCGCTTGACCAAACCCGACCGTTTGAGTGCCAGTGCAAAAGAGCCACCCATCAGACCGCAGCCGATCACTCCCAACTGATTGAACATGTTCCAGGCAACCTCAATGAACGTCGATGGGATAGGTGCCCAGCAACTTGAAAAACGCGCACGCGCTGCGCAGATCACGCATCGCCTCTGCCACTGCCGGCGTATCCGGGTGGCCCTGCAGATCGATGTAAAAGTAATACTCCCACTGGCCAGAACGGGCTGGTCGGGACTCAAATCGCGTCATGGACACACTGTGTTCTTTTAGGGGTACCAACATGTCGTGCACGGCACCGGGTCGGTTCAGCACAGACACCACCAAGCTGGTGCAGTCGTTGCCTGACGCTTGCGGACGAGGGTGGCGGTCAGGGTGGGTCACGATCGCAAAACGTGTACGGTTGTGGGCATCGTCCTGAATGGCAGGTGACACCACATGCAAGCCGTACTCGCTGCCTGCACGCACGCTCGCAATGCCCGCCAAGCGCTTGTCCTGGGAGGCCAGCCTGGCCCCTTCCGCATTACTGGCTACCGGGCGCCTCTCGGCATTTGGCAGGTGGTGGCTCAGCCAAAGGTGACACTGGGCCAGCGCTTGGGGGTGGGCACAAACTGTTTCCACGCCCTCTAAGGAGTTCTCCAGGCGCAGCAAGTTGTGCTGCACGAACAAACTCGTTTCTCCAATGATGAAGAGCGGCGTCGTTAGAAACAGGTCAAGCGAACGCGCTAC
This sequence comes from Pseudomonadota bacterium, assembly GCA_046049865.1. GTDB lineage: Bacteria > Pseudomonadota > Gammaproteobacteria > Burkholderiales > Burkholderiaceae_C > JANPCX01. The sequence goes on from JBJOQO010000016.1 coordinate 4,111, forward strand.
CACGCCCTCGGAAGAATTCTCGACAGGCACCACACCAAAGTCTGCAGCCCCTGCGGCTGTCGAGCGAAACACCTCATCAATGCTGGCGCACTCGACCTTGACGATGGATGAACCAAAGAATCCCAATGCCGCTTGTTCGCTGAAGGTGCCTGCAGGACCAAGATAGGCCACCCGGCTCGGTGTTTCCAGTGCACGGCATGCCGACATGATCTCGCGCCAAATCGGTGCAACACTGTCCTTCATTAAGGGACCGGCGTTGCGGGCCTTCAGACCTTCAATCACCTGGGCTTCGCGCTCCGGCCGAAACGCGACGCTACCTTCCTTTTTTTTGATCTCGCCCACAGCCTGAGCCAGTGCCGCACGCTGGTTCAAGAGCGTCAGCAGCGACTGATCCAGGCTGTCAATTTGCACGCGTAGCGCTTGCAGTTCGGCGGGAACAGCGGATCCGGAGGTGTTCGATGTTTCAGCCATATGGATGACAATTTTTATTCATGACGTTGCCCGTCGCTGTACCTTCATAAACTGGTGAGGTCATGGCAGTGACATGAGCGCAGCTTACTTGCTGGTTGGGCCCGGTGACGACGGTGCCGGCGGAATGGTCTTGTCGGTGGCGTTTGTTGCAGGAGCCGCATCCTGAAAACGTTTCGTCCAGCTTTGGTCCAGTGCCTTGATTCGCGGCTCAACAGCGCCTCTCGTGTCGGCCACGAGTTTTTCTTGCAGTGCTCGTTGCATAGCCAAGCTTTGTTCAGAGAATTTGCGGTAGATCGGTGACTCCAACAGGGCTATAACTTGCTTGAGTTCCGCTTCGGTGAATTGATCATCCAGCACTTTGCCAATTGTGCTGGGGCCCAGAGCCAGCGCGCGTTCCCGCACCAAAGGAATCGTTTCGGACAGGTACTTTTCTAAGTCGGCTTGCATTCCTTTGCCCACGGCTTCTTGTTGCCCAGGCGGCAGTCGGCGCAATAAACCACCTGCCTGTTGACTCATCTGCATGGCTGGTGACTCGGCGATAGCTCGGGCAAGTACTTCAATGTTGGGTTGTTGCCGCTTCAAGATCCGATCGATCAGCTGCTTCTTGCTGGCAGTGGTGGGGGCGGGCGTAGCGGTGGTCGAACCGGACGCGGGGCTCGATGAAGACGAGGATTGAGCTTGCGAGACTGAAAACAACGCTAGCAAAGTAGCGCTTACGATGAGTTTCTTCATTGCTGATTCCGGATTACGCGCGTTGTTATTCATTGCTGTCGTCATCGACGCCTTCAGGGTTATCGTTGGATGCTGATTCAGCATCGGTGTTGGCATCGTTTTCAACGATACGCTGCAAGCCACTCAGTGCGGCGCCGTCGTCCAGCGCAATCAGCGTCACGCCTTGCGTGGCGCGGCCCAGCTCGCGGATCTCACTGACGCGGGTGCGAACCAATACCCCCTTGTCGGTGATCAGCATGATTTCGTCGTCGGGCCGAACCAAGGTTGCGGCGACCACTTTGCCATTGCGCTCGCTTTGCTGAATCGCGATCATGCCCTTGGTGCCGCGTCCGTGACGCGTGTATTCAACAATGGAAGTTCGTTTGCCGAAACCGTTGGCGGTCGCGGTCAAGACGCTTTGGGATTCGTCCTCCGCCACCAACATGGCGATCACGCTTTGCCCTTCGTCCAGCATCATGCCGCGCACACCACGTGCATTGCGACCCATGGAACGAACGTCGTCTTCGTCGAAGCGCACGGCTTTGCCGCCATCGGAGAACAACATCACATCGTGTTTGCCGTCGGTCAATGCCGCGCCAATGAGGAAATCGCCCTCATCCAAGTCAACCGCAATGATGCCGGCCTTACGTGGGTTGCTGAACTCTTCAAGCGCTGTTTTCTTGACCGTGCCTTGTGCGGTGGCCATGAAGACAAATCGGTCTGACGGGAAGGTGCGCGCTTCGCCGGTCAACGGCAGCACCACATTGACCTTTTCGCCCTGTTGCAACGGGAACATGTTGACGATGGGTTTACCGCGCGAGGTGCGTGAGCCCTGCGGTACTTCCCACACCTTGAGCCAATAGACACGCCCTTTGTTGGTGAAGCACAAGATGTAGTCGTGTGTGTTGGCAATGAAGAGCTGATCGATCCAGTCGTCTTCTTTGGTTTGGGTGGCTTGTTTGCCGCGCCCGCCACGCTTTTGCGCCCGGTACTCTGACAGTGCCTGGCTCTTGATGTAGCCGGTGTGGCTGAGTGTGACCACCATGTCAGTCGGGGTGATCAAGTCCTCCGTGCCCAGATCCTGCGCGTTGTGCTCAATTTGGCTGCGACGCGCGCCAATTTTGGTTTGACCGAACTCGGTTTTGATGGCGGTGAGTTCGTCAGAAATGATGGTGGTGACGCGTTCGGGCGTGGCCAAAATGTTGAGCAAATCGGCGATCTCGGACATGACCTCTTTGTACTCGCCGATGATCTTGTCTTGTTCCAGCCCAGTCAGGCGCTGCAAACGCATTTGCAGAATCTCTGACGCTTGCGTGTCGCTCAAGCGATAGAGGCCATCGCCCTGCATGCCGAATTCGCGCGCCAATCCTTCTGGTCGGAAAGACTCGCGTCCACCCGGAGTGTCTTTCTCGGCGCGCGACAGCATTTCGCGCACCATGGAAGAGTCCCAGCTTTTGCTCATCAATGCCGCCTTGGCCACAGGTGGCGTGGGCGAGGTTTTGATGGTTTCAATGAACTCGTCAATGTTGGCCAGCGCCACCGCCAAACCTTCGAGCACATGACCGCGTTCGCGGGCTTTGCGCAGCTCGAACACGGTGCGGCGTGTCACCACTTCGCGGCGGTGCTCCAGGAAGATGGCGATCAAATCCTTCAGGTTGCACAGCTTGGGCTGGTTGTCGATCAGCGCCACCATGTTCATGCCGAAGGTGTCTTGAAGCTGGGTCTGTTTGTAGAGGTTGTTCAGCACCACCTCGGGGACTTCGCCGCGTTTGAGTTCAATCACCACCCGCATGCCGGACTTGTCCGACTCGTCCTGGATGTGGCTGATGCCCTCAATTTTTTTCTCATGCACCAGCTCAGCCATGCGCTCCAGCAGGTTCTTCTTGTTGACCTGGTAGGGAATTTCATCAACGATGATGGATTGGCGCTGGCCTTTGTCGATGTCTTCGAAGTGGCATTTGGCGCGCATCACAACCCGGCCTCGACCAGTGCGGTAACCGTCGCGAACGCCATTCAATCCGTAGATGATGCCGGCGGTGGGGAAGTCGGGCGCCGGAATGATTTCCATCAACTCATCAATGGTGGCGCCTGGGTTTTTCAGCAAATGCTGGCAGGCGTCGATCACTTCATTGAGGTTGTGTGGCGGAATGTTGGTGGCCATGCCAACCGCGATACCGCCCGAGCCGTTGACCAGCAAATTCGGCAGGCGCGCCGGCAAAACCAGCGGTTCTTTCTCGCTGCCGTCATAGTTGGGGCCGAAGTTGACGGTTTCTTTGTCCAGATCCGCCAGCATTTCGTGGGTGATCTTGGCCAATCGAATCTCGGTGTAGCGCATCGCCGCAGCGTTGTCGCCATCGACCGAGCCGAAGTTGCCCTGTCCATCGACCAGCATGTGCCGCAAGGAAAAGTCCTGGGCCATGCGCACAATCGTGTCGTACACCGATTGGTCGCCGTGCGGGTGGTATTTACCAATCACGTCACCGACGATACGGGCAGATTTTTTGTACGGCCGGTTCCAGTCATTGCTCAGTTCGTGCATGGCAAACAAAACGCGTCGATGCACAGGTTTCAGTCCGTCACGTGCATCAGGTAAGGCGCGCCCCACAATCACGCTCATCGCGTAACTGAGGTAGGAGCTGCGCATTTCCTCTTCTAAGCTGATGGGCAACGTTTCTTTGGCAAACTGGGTCATGCGGGCAATCAGTCAAGTAATAACCAGGCAGCGCTGCAAATCACATGCGGCGGGCGAAACTCGCATTCTAGTTCTGCGACGGCTGTGGCGTTGGTGCAACGGCTGACCTGTCTGGCCTTTTCCTGGCGGGTCAAATTCAATTGCCCTCGTTGCCTATGGCACAATGTTTTTTGTAGCCAAACTCCGAGGTATCGGGTTTGGATTTACGGTTATGTGAGTTCGCATCTTTTGTTGAACACCCTAGATCCCATCCCCCCTGAGAGGAGAATCATGAAGAAACTGAACAACGTGGCATCGCTTTTCGCAACTGTTGCACTCGCAACGCTGTCTTCTGGCGCTTTTGCCCAAGCCCAAGCGGTTGACAACTGGGTCAACCCCAACGGCCTGACCTGGATGAACGGCACCAACCAGCACTGCTGGCGCGATGCCAACTGGACCCCCGCAACGGCGGTGGGTACCTGTGACGGTGCACTCAAGCCTGCTGCTGCACCTGCACCTGCACCTGCACCGGCTCCAGTCGCTGCACCTGCGCCCGCTCCGATGGCTGCGCCTGCACCAGCCCCAGCACCTGCGGCTCCTGCTGCTCCTGCTGCGGAAAAAGTGACCTTCGCTGCTGACGCATTCTTTGACTCCGGCAAATCTGTCCTGAAGCCCGAAGGCAAAGCCAAGTTGGACGACTTGGTGAGCAAGATTTCTGGCATCAACCTCGAAGTCATCATTGCTGTGGGCCACACCGACTCCGACGGCAGCGATGCTTACAACCAAAAGCTGTCGGTTCGTCGCTCAGAAGCCGTCAAGGCCTATTTGTTGAGCAAAGGCGTTGAGAAGAACCGCGTCTACACCGAAGGCAAGGGCGAGAAGCAGCCTGTGGCTGACAACAAGACCAAAGACGGCAAAGCCAAAAACCGCCGTGTTGAGATCGAAGTGGTCGGTACCCGCGCCAAGAAGTAAATACTTCAGCTGAACCTGAAACCCCGCCTCGGCGGGGTTTTTCATTTCTGGCCACCATGCGAAATGGTGGCTTGGTTAACATTGCCCCATGAACGTCAACGCCGACCCTCAAGAACTCGCCAAATTCGGCGAGCTGGCCCACCGCTGGTGGGATCCACAAAGTGAATTTCGACCACTGCACGAAATCAATCCTCTCAGATTGGATTGGATCGATAGCCAAAGTCCACTTTCAGGCAAAACGGTGGTTGATGTGGGCTGCGGTGGCGGCATCTTGGCCGACTCCATGGCACGTCGTGGCGCAAACGTCCTGGGTATCGATTTGTCCACCAAGGCCCTCAAAGTGGCCCAGCTGCACGCCATGGAGGCAGCAACGCCCTCTATTCGCTACCGCGAGATCGCTGCAGAAGCCTTGGCCTTGGATGAGCCTTCAGCATTCGACGTGGTGACCTGCATGGAAATGCTCGAGCATGTGCCAGATCCTTCATCCATCGTGCGCGCTTGCGCCACTTTGGTTAAGCCCGGTGGTTGGGTTTATTTCTCCACGATCAACCGCAATCTCAAATCGTTTTTGTTTGCCATCGTGGGTGCGGAGCATGTGCTCAAACTTTTGCCCAAAGGCACGCACGAGTACGCGAAATTCATCCAACCCAGCAGCTTGGCCGCTTGGTGTCGTGACGCTGGTTTAGAGTTGGTTGGAACACGCGGCATGGAATACAACCCGCTCACCAAACGGTATTGGCTGTCGAGTGATACCAGTGTGAATTACTTGTTCGCATGTCGGCGACCGCTGTGATGTCGTTGTCCACCGACGTGGGTTTTTCCGCCGTTCTGTTCGATCTAGACGGCACTTTGGTAGACAGCGCCCCCGACCTGGCAGGCGCGGCCAACGACATGCGGGTTTCCCGTGGCTTCGCCCCCTTGCCTTACGCGATGCTCCGCCCCATGGTGGGAAGCGGCGCACGAGGCATGGTAGGAGTTGCTCTGCAGGTGCATCCGGGGGATGCTGATTTCATGGCGCTGCGCGATGAGTTTTTGCAGCGCTATGAAGAACGACTCACCCGAGAAACCATCGTGTTTTCGGACATGCAGCCTGTGCTGCAAAAACTCACGCAGTCGGGCGTCGTGTGGGGAATCGTCACCAACAAGATAGCCCGATATGCCGAGCCCTTGGTCAGTGCCTTGGGCTTGCACCACGCATCTGCGGTTTTGGTCTGTGGTGATACGACCGCCCATGCCAAACCCCATCCCGCGCCGCTGATCGAAGCGGCCGAGCGAATTCAAGTGCAAACCACCCGCTGCTTATACGTTGGTGATGATTTGCGGGACGTTCAAGCCGGCAAAGCGGCAGGCATGCATACCGCTGCTGCCGCCTGGGGCTATCTGGGCACTGGTGACTCAGTACACGATTGGGATGCGGATCATTTGCTCCATCAGCCGCAAGACCTCTTGAAGTTGTTGCGATTGCCCTAAACTACTTAGTTCCTGGGGCTGACTTGGCTTCGACGTGGGTGCGGAGTTGGAACAGGGCATGCCGAGCACCAGTACGCTCGTAAATCCACTGGACACTTGTAACTGCAAACGACAGTAACTACCAACTCGCCGCGTAAAACCGGTGAGCTTCGCAACAGTTGGCCGATGGGCTGGGCGTGAGGGGTAACCCAAACGCTGCGAAGTCAATCACATGGGCTCGTCTTGCGTTGCGTCATTCAACACAGGCTTAAATCAAGTGACTAGGGGTGGGTGTAGCGTGCTGCTGCGCGATACCAATCTCAAAAATCAAATCAGTCAGCTACGCATGTAGAACTGCCCGATGATGGCTTGCGGACGCGGGTTCGATTCCCGCCAGCTCCACCAGATGAGTGTTTTAGGACGTCCACAGAGGTACAAAAGGCCAAAGTAAATCAACGACTTGGGCCTTTTTCATGTCCAAGGACGTGCAGGAACGTACCGGGGTATCCACGAGTTCTTGCAGGAAATAAGGCGGGAACTGTAGACTTTGGGTTCCTGCACTCCAAAGGTTCCTCCGTGGCACGCGATCTGATTCCTGGCGATGTGACGATTCGCAGCATCAAGCCCGGCGACTCCCGCAAGCGGCTGGGTGACGGCGACGGCCTTTACCTGCGCCTGTTTGTCAAAGGTGGCTCGCACGGCTGGCGTTTGGACTACACCATCAAAGGCGTGCGCAAGAATCTGAGCCTGGGCACCTATCCCGACACCGGCTTGGCGCTGGCACGGAAGAAAGCCGACGAGGCCCGCAAGCTGGTGGCCCAAGGCATCGACCCCAGCGACGTGCGAAAAGATGCCAAAAAACAGGCCAAACAGCAGCGCCAAGAAAACCGTCTGGCGGATGCTGGTCTACCTCCGTTGGGGTCTTTCGAGTCTGTGGCCCGCGAGTGGTTGTCCACCGTCCATTCGGTGAAGGTCAGCCCCGGCCATGCCGAGCGCACACGCATTCGGCTGGAGCGGGATGTTTTCCCGTGGATGGGCCGCAGGCCTATCGCTGAAATCAAAGCCCCTGAACTGCTGGAATGCTTGCGCCGGGTCGAAGCACGCGGCGCGATTGAAACCGCACACCGCATCAAACAATCGTGCGGCCTGGTGTTTCGTTATGCCATCGCCACGGGCTTGTGTGAGCGCGACCCTTCGGCTGACTTGCGAGAAGCCCTCACTCCCATTCAATCCCGCCACCATGCCGCGATTGTTGATCCCAAGAGGGTAGGGGAGTTACTACGCGCCATCGAAGCCTACAAAGGGCACCCGGCCACCCGTGCCGCCCTGGCCCTGGCCCCGCTGCTATTTCAGCGCCCTGGCGAGTTGCGCAAGGCCGAGTGGGCCGAGGTTGATCTAGACGCGGCGTTGTGGACGATCCCAAGCCACAGAATGAAACGCAGCAAAGAAGGCAAGGCCAATGGGGTGCCGCACCTGGTGCCGCTGAGCGCACAGGCGGTGGCCGTGTTGCGTGACTTGCACCCGCTTACTGGCCACGGTAAACACGTTTTTCCAAGCCTGCGCGGCGATGATCGACCCATGAGCGACGCCGCCATACTGGCCGCACTGCGTCGCATGGGTTTTCCCAAGGATGAGATGACCGGCCACGGCTTCAGAGCAATGGCCCGCACGCTGATGGCCGAGCGCTTGGATATTGACGAAGCGGTGATCGAGGCCCAGCTCGCACACAACGTGTCCGACAGCTTGGGGCGTGCCTACAACCGAACGCAGTGGGTGGAGCAACGTCGCCAGATGATGCAAACGTGGGCGAACTACCTGGAGAAGTTGCGCGACGGCAAAGAGGTGCCGCCATCCAAAACCGCATGAAACCGCGAAGCCCTGGCGCGGATTTTCCAGGGCAGCAAGACGGGGCAAGTAGATGCGCGAACACCTGCAAGCCCCTGACCATCAATGAAAGTAAGTTCAAAAATGGCTGATAACAACCTTACCAGAACGCGGGGCCGCTACTACACCCCAGCCGCTCAGATTTTGGCCTGTGATGGCGTGACCGTTGAGCACGAGATCACGATCGATACTTATCGCGGGACTATCGAGGCACTGAGCGCATCCGGCCTATTACCAAGAGAATTTTTTCCAGGACAACCAGGAATGCCGAAAACCAATGCGGATTTTCGTCCGGCTGGGTTTGCGAAAGCTGCTGGCGAAAGCTGGCATGACGTTCCTGGCTACTTGGTGATTCAACTGCGTTTGGACGGCAGTTTTTTTGCCCGCGTGCGCGTCTCTGATGAAGAAGTTATCAAGCGCAGAAGTCAATCCAAAGCCGCAGAGATGCACATTGATGAACGCGCAGCGGTGGGGCTGGAGATACACCGATATGGGCAACGGTTGATGAATGTGTACGGCTCCAGCAAGGCCCTCATTCAGGCGGGACTACTCCCGGATGATTTCAACTTCCCCGATTGCGAAGACCACTACGACGCTCTCACTCGTTGGGTTCGCAACGGCATTGAATACAAGATCACACGCCGCTGGACGTGCAATGCTGATCGAGTGAAGGAGGTTAAACGTGACCACTGGTGGTTTCAAGTCATTGATCCCCGGGTTCCGTACCCGGACAACCTTTATGCCATTCACCGGGCTGAAATCGAAAGGGCTTCGCGATGAACCAACTCACACACCAAAGTGCGTTACCACCATCAGGCCATACCGTCATGTCCGCGAGCGCCTGCAGTTACCCGCCAGCAGTCAAGGCAAGCGACCTACTGCACGTTGACTTTGACCAAAAGGCCATTGATGCAGACGGTTTGTATTTGGTTGAAGTCGATGGCCGCGCCGGGGTCGAATGGCGAGGGTGCAGGCGGTTCGCGCGCACCGGCACTGGCGTTCAAATGGACGTGCGAGGTACTGGTGATTGGCAACACGTTGACAGCATGCGCGATTTCAACTTTCGGGTGGTGGGCCTTGTGGTGCAGGTCTATCGAGCCAGCCCCTGAAAAAGAAAGTCGCCGACACCATGTCCTGAATGTCCTAATGTCCTGCACCAGGGTTAACCCTCGATACCCTAAACAACGGGCCGAACCGAGATTCATCAAGGGTAGCGAATTCCGCCATTCATCTCTTTTTGTCGCTATCCACAGCCACTCCACCAGTGATACACAGGAGTTATGCACAGCCTAAAGATCAGGCACTTGATATTGAAAAAATAAATCATAGAATCGGTTCACACCTTGATGCGCCTGGATGGATACACAGGTGTAAAAAGGTGAAGCCCTCAGACCACGCCAATGGTTTGAGGGCTCCGAGTCCACCGAAGTGGGGTGTCTAATTTCTGAACCAGACAGCCTCAGTTTGTAGCACAAACGACAACATTGTTTGCTCCGCAGGGGCAAAAAAGCTGGAAATTTGTGGTGCAGGAGCCCTTCGGTGGTTGTTTCGATAGAAAGCAACTATAGAAAGGGCCTTCATGCCCCAAGTCAGTCAATCGGCCAACCAGGCCGCAGTGCTCCGAATCAGCCCCGCTGCCCAATACATTGGTGTTAGCCGAAGCTACCTATACAACCTCTTCAAAGCTGGCGAACTTGCCCGCCTTCGTCTTGGTGGCCGCGCTGCCGGTGTTCTCCGCGCGGACCTAGACGCCTGGCTGCAACGTCAACGCAACGCGGCTTAAGGGGGCCACCACCATGCAAAACACAACGAATGCCGTTGCGGCAGGCCCCGTCACGCCTGTCAGTGACGAAAAACACCGCGCTAACGTCTTCGCCATAGCAGCGCAAGCTGGGGTTGCTGTCTTTCAACTCGCGGATGGCAGCTACCTTGCAACGCGCTGGGGGCTCGCAAAGCCTTGCCCAGACTTGCACGCAGTACTGGCGCTGGTTCGACAACTCAAAGGAGCCGCCCATGGGTGAATTTGTCCGCGACCACCTACCTGACCCGGTTGCCTACTTTGAAGCCGAAGGGCTAACCCTTGAAGGCCGAGGGCCGTGGCGAACCACAGAATGCCGATTCCACGGCGGCAGTGATTCCATGCGCATCAACACCGTCAGCGGTGCATTCGTTTGCATGGCTGGCTGTGGTGCCCGTGGGGGCGACGTGCTGGCCTATCACATGGCCGAGCATGGGCTTGACTTCATCGCCGCAGCCAAAGCCCTGGGCGCATGGAAAGAGGACGGCAAACCCGACCGGCAGCGCAAGCCAAAGCCCATTCCTGCAACCGATGCGATTCGCCTGCTGGCCTTTGAATCGACGCTGGCCGCAGTGGCGGCTGGCAACCTGGCTAGTGGTGTGGCACTAAGCGATGAAGACCACCAGCGCCTTCTGACCGCCGCACGACGCATCGCCCACATCGCGGAGGTGTTCGCATGAACTTCAAGGACATAGAACGCGCCGCCGCAGAGCTTGACGCCGATGCAGGCATCACCAACACCAAAGCGCAACACGACGGCCCAGACTTCCACCGCAATGCGCCACGTCCTAACCCTGCCTGTCTCTATGGCCTGGCTGGTGATGTAGCAAAGGCTGGTTCAGAAACTACGGAGGCAAACCGATTCGCAGTCGCTTTGAACTTCATCGTTTTCATGGGCTGTGCTGTGGGTCGAGGGCCTTACATGCCCGTGGGCAATACATGGCACCACTGCGGTTTGTTTGGCATGCACATTGGTCGCTCAGGGCGTGGACGAAAAGGCGATGCCGTGTCGCTGCTGCGCCGCATTGAACGCAAGATGCGCGAACTGAACGAGGCGGCTACTCCGCAGGTTCACAGCGGTGGGCTATCCAGCCGCGAGGGCTTGGTTTTCATGATCCACGACGGTTTCAAGGAAGGCAAAAACGAAGTGCCCGCCATTGAAGACAAGCGCCTTCTCGTGATTGAGAGCGAGTTTGCCAATGTGTTGCAACAAAGCAAGCGCGATGGCAACACTCTGAGCCCAGCACTGCGCGACTGTTGGGATGGTGTCTCGCTGAAACCAGCAACCAAGACTTCAAGGCTTTGGGCCACTGACCCCCACGTCTGTTTGATAGCAGCCATCACGCCCAGCGAACTGATTAGCACCATGGCATCGCGGGACTTGACCAATGGTTTCTTCAATCGGTTTTTGCCAATATGGGCCGAGAGGGAAAAGGTTCTACCGTTTCCACAGGCAACGCCACAACACGTTGTTGATGCCCTGGCTAACCGGGTGCTGGAGGTGCTGGCGTTTTGCAAGGCTGAGCGCTGGGTCGAGCATGACCACATGCGCCTGGATCTGTCGCCAGCGGCGCAGAAGTTGTATGCACAGCTTTACCTTGGTGAACTAAGCGACAACAGCCACGGCGAGCGCATCACTGCCTTGATTGAACGGCGTGCGCCCATGCTGTTGCGGCTGGCCATGCTGTTTGCGTTGATGGACTTGACCACCACCGTGGGCGAGCAACACATCAATGCGGCGCTGGCATGGATTCGATACTCGGTCGAAAGCGTCAAGTTTGTGTTTGCCAGTGGTGTCGATGAACATGCGGTTGCCGAGGTCAATCAAACCGCGCAAAAGATCATCGACTTTCTCAAGAGGTCCGGGCAGGCCACACGCTGGCAGTTGACCAAAGACTGCTTTGGCGGGCACCAGTCGAAAGCCAAGATGGATGCAGCGTTGGACGAACTGCTATCGAACAACCCGCCGTTGATTGAGGTCGAAACGGTTCCGCGCCCCAAAAGCAACCCCGGATCGCCGACAAAAATCTACAGATTGGCCGCGAACTGTGCGATTTCAGCTAACCCTGAGTATCCACGCGGGTTTGCGGCTGATTTTGTGGAATGCGAACCGAGCGAACTAAGCGAAGTGTCGGCAGGTTTTTCGAGCACAGTTCGCAGTGTTCGCACGGTTCGCGAAGTTAAAAACAGGCCGCTAACCCGCGCCGATACTCACGATCCGCACAATTCGCACACTTCGCAGGCCAATTCAGAAATTGGGGTGGAGCTATGAGCCACGCCGCCCAACTTTTGCGCAAAGCCCATGCAGTCGGTGTCGAGGTGCGAATGACTCCGCATGGCTTGAAAGCCTACGGTGAACAAACAGCTATTGCCCCGCTGGTGGCTGAGCTGAGGGCGCACAAGCCCGAGTTGATCGACTTCATCAGCGAGGCCGCGAAAACCACCGACCGGCTGCTGATGTTGGCAATGCAGGTTTGTGACGCTTGGGATGACGGTCCTGAAGCCCGTGAGGCCATGCGCCGGGATTGCTTGGACACACCGCTTCACTTGCGCCAAGACCTGATCGCCCACTTCCAAAGTGTGACTACTTCGGAGTGCCCCCAAACGGGCGACCACACACAGGTCGGCCCTCCAGCGAAGGAACCCATGCGAGTGCAACCAAACGGGGGACAAGCATGACGCTAACCGCGCTTTTCTACATCCTGGCGCTGCTGCGCCGATTCAATAAGGAATACAGATGAACGACGAAAACAACTTCCGCGAGCTGGCCACTTCTGCGATGAAGGTCGCAGGCCGATTACTTGAAGCCCTTGAGCCCGAAGCGCAAGACGCATTGAATGGTGCCCTTCACGCCGGTGCTCGCCTCACCTTGGAGTTTGGGCCGCTGCCAGCGTTTGAAGAATTTGCGCTGGTACTGGTGGAGACCGAAGGTATGCGCACGCCGGTTGCATCGGTGCGATTGAACAGCCGAGGAACTGTGCAATGACCGAGCGTCAATATCGCCGACTGCTGAGGCGCAGGCGTGTCGAGCGTGCCCTTCATTGGTTTGGGTGGCACCGTTCGACTTGCATGAAGCTGTCTCGATTCATTCCATAGAGTTGCGCTGGCTTGTGGTGCGTGCTACAATCGCGCACATGACGCGATGAAAAGCTATCGCGTTTCGTGGCTGGAGGGATTCCGGTAATCGTCTGCGGGATGCGGACGCCTCACGAAGCTGATTCACTGGCTGGCGGGATGCCGGGCCGGTGTTGAGGTTGGCACCACACACCACTCATTTTTGAAAGGGACACACCATGTCCGAAGCTATTCTGAAAGCGCTCGACAAAGTCGAAGGAAAGTTTTCCTCTTTCGAGCAAGATCAAGTTGAACTGTCACAGCGCTTGTTGTCACTTGAGCAAAAAGGCGGTCAGCGATTTGAGACTGCAACCAAAAAAGCCGGGTTCGCCGATTTGGTTGTCAAATCGTTTCAGGAAAACCGCGATCTTTTTGAAAAGACCCGCAGCGTTCGCCTTGAGGTCAAAGCCGCAGGCGATGCGATCACCACCACGTCGGGCCGCACCATTACATCGGGTGGCGCTGGCTTTGTTGAAGGTGGTGTTCTAGGCTTGCAGAACGGACTGAACATCTTGCCAGCCAGCGGCACCACGGCGATGGAGTACAGCCGCTATGTCGGCCAGCAAGGGGCAGCAGCGGTGCAGGCCGCTGAGGGCGACCTTAAAGCCGCAGTGCGCCCCGACCACTCGCTGATTGTGCAAAGTGCGTTGACCATCGCGGGCTTCTCCAAGATGTCACGCCAAGCCCTCGGTGATGCGGCAGAGTTGCGCCGGTCTGTCGAAGTGACGCTCAATAGGTCAGTGGCTATCGCGTTGGATGCAGCCCTAACCACAGGCGCAACCGGGTTCACTGGTGGCATTGCAGGGCTGGCAACCGCCTACACCAGCTTGGTCTATCAAGGCCTGGCTGATGCGGTGAGCGAAGGTGTTGCGACCATGCAGACCGCTGGCTTCAACCCCAACGTGGTGGCTATGTCGCCCGCTGATTGGTTGGCAGTGGTGGTCAAACGTGGCGTGGCAAACGACCACTACTTGTCGGGGCAGTACCTTGGCCCCATGCCAAGTGAGATGCGTGGTCTGCGCGTGGTTCTGTCGCCTTCAGTTGCCACAGGTAAAGCGCTGCTGCTGGACTCAAACCACGTCGATCTGATGATGGTGGACGGGTTCACTGTTGAAGTGGGTTACACCAACGACGACTTCACCAAGAACTTGGTGGTTTTGTTGGGCGAGATGCGGGTGATCCCGGTCTTCCGCACCACTGGCGCGGCACGACTCATCACACCGAAAGCCTAACCAAATTGCAGGGTTAATTTCTACCCGGAATGCAGACCGTCGAACTGCGCGATGAATCGACAGCCGGTGGCACTGCGGAGTGCGCGACCGGCATCTTCGTTTGGGGCGTAGGGGGCCGGAAAATATGACGCATTGCCTACAGGAAACGCGTCAGTTCGGTTTGATCTATCGCTAACCCACAGGTTGTGGGTAGGGCCGCTGAAAAGTGGTGCCCATCACCGCAGGAAACCGGTTGGTTCCCCTCACACCGCTAAATCTGGACAAATCTTGTGTGCGCGTACATTCGCGCGCGAGAGGACGGCATGAATCAAAAATGGGAACCCGCGCAAACGCGCATCGTTGGAGCCTTGAAATCCCGCGTCAATCAGTTGGCGCACCGCTGGGCCTTGGCTGATGAATTGAAGCACCGTGCGGCCATCCTGGCGCGGTTGAATGATGCTTCGGCACAGGGCAAACGCTCGCCCGAGTTGCACGAGCTGCTGGATGAGTTGGAAGCGCAGGCGCAGTGACCCCATGGGGGCCGAAAAAGTCTTCGCCTATGCCATGGGAAACCGTTCGGTACTCGCTTTGCGCACACCCGCGAGTTGAGAACTTTTTCTAGGCGCTCGCGCCGTGCCGTGGGACTAAGCCGGTTCAACCACCCGCATTTCAATGTGAAGCCCCGCTGCAGTGGCCATGCTCACCAGTGCATCCAGGCCAAAGAGATTGATCTTGCCGCGTACCAGGTCAGACACACGGGGCTGAGTGACGCCAAACAGTTTGGCCGCTTGGGCTTGGCTCAATTCGGCGCGGGCAATGTGGTTCTTGATGGCGGTCATCAACACCGAGCGCAGTTTCATGTTCTCGGCTTCTTCTGGGGTGTCTTCAATGGCATCCCAAACGCTTTGGAAGCGTTGCTGCTTGTTTGTTTTCTTCATGGCTCTAACTCCTTGAGCAAATCGCGGTAACGCTTTGCGGCCAAGTCAACATCGCCTTGGCTTGTCTTCTCGGTTTTCTTCTGAAAACAGTGAAGCACATAAATCGCATCAGCCAACTTGGCCACATAGAGGACGCGGAACGCGCCGCTGACGTCACGAATCCGAATTTCCCGCACGCCCTTGCCCACGGTGTTCATGGGTTTCCAGTCGTCAGGTTCAAAGCCGTGCTGAACCTGGTCAAGCTGGTGGCCCGCTTCGCGTTTGGCTTCCAAAGGAAAAGCCCGCAATTCATCCAGTGACGTGCCAAGAAACTCCAAGGGTTTTGCCGGTGTCATGCGTGAATCATACAAAAACTTGTATGAATGGCGCAACTGGATAAGTTGTGTGGACTTGCCGCAACATATTCGCAGGGGCTGGGAATTGACGCAGGAACTATCGCAGGAACTTTCAGGTAAATCGCCATGAAACCCGCATGAATCCTAGAGATTCGATAGACGCAAGCCCACCAGATGAGGGTCCGAAAGGATCAATTGCGATAAAGAAAGCCCAAGGAAATCAACGCCTTGGGCTTTTTTCTTGTCGACAGATTTGCGGTACCACTCTCGGTGAATACGCGCGTTCTTTGCGCACAAACACCCCTGTTGGGCCTGTGGGAGCCAAGAGGTGGTTTCCGTCCCCGAGTTCTGACGAGAAAGTGGCGTGTTACGACTTTTGGCTTGGC
The DNA here is from genome assembly GCA_046049865.1 of Pseudomonadota bacterium. Taxonomy (GTDB): domain Bacteria; phylum Pseudomonadota; class Gammaproteobacteria; order Burkholderiales; family Burkholderiaceae_C; genus JANPCX01. Next base: position 20,051 of record JBJOQO010000016.1, read on the forward strand.
TCTTTCGCAGAGCGTCCGTCGACCTTGGCTTTGCTGGTTTTGTTTGGCGCGGTGGAAGTGGTCGAGGCTTTAAACATCTCGCCGTTGACGGTCAGTCCACCGGCGGAGAATTTGGCCGCGTTTCCTGGGCCGATGCCTTTGACACGTTCTACGACATCGTCCCAGTTTTTGAATGCGCTTTTTTTCCGTTCTTCCATGATCCGGGTGGACATGGCGGGGCCGATGCCTTTGACTTCTTCCAGCTCGGCTTGACTGGCTTTATTGATGTCTGTTGCTGCAAATGCGCCGGTTGAGAACATTGCCATAAACAAAGTAGCCAACAAGGCTAACAAAATTTTTCTGAACATGGTTTTCTCCTTGAAGAGTTGGGTGGTTGGGCCGCTGGCTTGATTGCCATCGGCTGGGCACCATTTTGGAAATCATGTCTGGGTTTGACACTCCCTCCGCAGAGCGTTTTCGGGGGGAACCAGCGGTCTAGAAAGGAGGGCACTCCAACGAGGGACTGGCTCCTGTCCTGAGGAGCGCCTTTTGAGCGCTGCGCACCCATGCGGCGGCACACGGTCGACTGGACAGCCCGCATACTTCATCACAGACGCGCCTATGCACCGCCGTATGGGTGCGTCGATGGCGAAACATGCGGACTGGCACGCTAAAAAAAAGCGGCCCGAAGGCCGCTTGAATCAGAACTAAAAAAAGGACGTTAAGCCGTGACGGTTTTGGCCTTGTCCGCGTACTCATCAATCTTGTCAAAGTTGAGGTACTGGTAGATCTTGTCGCTCGCTGCAGTGAGCACGCCCATGTCTGTGAGGTACTCCGCTTTGGTCGGGATGCGGCCCAGGCGTGAGCAGATGGCGGCGAGTTCGGCAGAGCCCAAATAGACGTTGGAGTTTTTGCCCAAACGGTTGGGGAAGTTGCGGGTGCTGGTGGAGAACACGGTGGCGCCTTCTTTGACTTGGGCCTGGTTGCCCATGCACAAGCTGCAACCGGGCATTTCCATGCGCGCACCGGCGGTGCCGAGCACGCCGTAGTGGCCTTCTTCTGTGAGTTGCTGTGCGTCCATCTTGGTGGGCGGTGCCACCCAGAGCTTGACCGGGATGTCGCGTTTGTTCTCCAGCAGTTTGGACGCGGCGCGGAAGTGGCCAATGTTGGTCATGCAACTGCCAATGAAGACCTCGTCGATCTTGGCACCAGCGACTTCGCTCAAGGTTTTCACGTCGTCGGGGTCGTTGGGGCAGGCGACGATGGGCTCGTGGATGTCGGCCAGGTCAATCTCGATGACTGCAGCGTACTCGGCATCTGCATCGCCTTTGAGCAATTCCGGTTTGGCGAGCCATGCCTCTTGCGCGGCGATGCGCCTGGCCAGAGTGCGTGCATCAGCATAACCGTTGGCGATCATGTTTTTCATCAACGTGATGTTGCTGTTGATGTATTCAATGATGGGCTCTTTGTTCAGGTGCACGGTGCAGCCGGCGGCGGAACGTTCGGCGGATGCGTCGCTGAGTTCAAAGGCTTGCTCCACCTTCAAATCAGGCAGGCCTTCAATTTCCAGGATGCGGCCGGAGAAGATGTTTTTCTTGCCTTTTTTCTCGACCGTGAGGAGGCCTGCTTTGATGGCGTAAAGCGGAATGGCATTGACCAAATCACGCAAGGTCACGCCAGGTTGCATGCTGCCTTTGAAACGCACCAGCACGCTCTCGGGCATGTCCAGTGGCATTACACCGGTGGCGGCTGCGAAGGCCACGAGGCCTGAGCCTGCGGGGAAGCTGATGCCGATGGGGAAACGGGTGTGGCTGTCGCCGCCTGTTCCCACGGTGTCGGGCAGCAGCAGGCGGTTGAGCCAGCTGTGAATCACGCCGTCACCCGGGCGCAAGCTGATGCCGCCACGGGTGCTGATGAAGTCGGGCAACTCGTGGTGCATCTTCACGTCCACCGGTTTGGGGTAGGCGGCGGTGTGGCAGAAACTTTGCATCACGAGGTCGGCGCTGAAGCCCAGGCAAGCCAGGTCTTTCAGTTCGTCGCGTGTCATGGGGCCTGTGGTGTCTTGCGAGCCCACCGAGGTCATGCGTGGTTCGCAATAGGTGCCAGGGCGCACGCCTTGCTGGTTGCCATTGACCACGGGCAAGCCGCAGGCACGACCGACCATTTTTTGGCCCAGCGTGAAACCTTTTTTGGTGTCGGTGGGCACCTGTGGCAAACGGAACAAGGTGGAGGGTGGCAAGGCCAGCGCTTCACGCGCTTTGGTGGTCAGGCCACGGCCAATGATGAGGGGAATGCGGCCACCGGCACGCACTTCGTCAAACAGCACCTCGCTCTTCACGGTGAACTCGGCGATCACTTTGCCGTCTTTCAGGGCCTTGCCGTCGTAGGGGCGCAGCTCCACGACGTCGCCCATGTTCATTTGGCTCACGTCCAGCTCAATCGGCAGCGCGCCTGCGTCTTCCATGGTGTTGTAGAAGATGGGCGCAATTTTGGCCCCGAGGCACACACCGCCAAACCGCTTGTTAGGCACGAAGGGAATGTCTTCGCCGGTGAACCACAGCACGGAGTTGGTGGCCGACTTGCGGCTGGATCCTGTGCCCACCACGTCGCCCACATAGGCCACCAGGTGGCCACGTTTGCGCAGGTCTTCGATGAACTTCACCGGGCCACGTTTGCCGTCTTCTTCGGGCGTGATGCCGTCGCGTTTGTTCTTCAGCATCGCCAGAGCGTGCAGTGGAATGTCGGGGCGGCTCCAGGCATCTGGGGCGGGCGAAAGGTCGTCGGTATTGGTCTCGCCGCCCACTTTCAAAATGCTGACCGCGATGCTTTGAGGTACCTCGGGTTTGGAGGTGAACCACTCGGCATCGGCCCAGCTTTGCAGCACCGCTTTGGCGTGTGCATTGCCCTTGTCGGCTTTTTCCTTCACGTCGTGGAACTGGTCGAACATCAAGAGCGTGTGCTTGAGGCCTTGGGCTGCTACTGAGGCCACTTTGGCGTCGTCCAGCAGATCGACCAAGGGGCTGATGTTGTAGCCACCCAGCATGGTGCCAAGAAGTTCGGTGGCCTTTTCGCGGCTGATGAGCGTGCACACCTCGGTACCGTGGGCCACCGCTGCGAGGTAGCTGGCCTTGACCTTGGCGGCATCGTCTACACCGGCAGGCACGCGGTGGGTGATGAGGTCTACCAGGGTTTGTTCTTCGCCTGCAGGCGGGGTTTTGAGCAGCTCAATCAGCTCGGCCGTTTGTTTGGCGGACAGCGGCAGGGGCGGAATGCCCAGGGTAGCGCGTTCGGCGATGTGTTGGCGGTAGGCAGCAAGCATGGGAATCTCCGTTCGGGGTTAGATGGGGTGGTTACTCTGAAGGCTGTAGTGCAAAAAATGGGCCAACGATCGTCCAAGTTAATGGGGCGTGATCAACTTCAGGCCTTTGAAATAGTCGCGAAAAAACTGGTGGTTCCGCGTGACCAGTGCACTGCACTGGAGCATGGCGTGGGCACCCACGATGAAATCAGGCATGGTTCGCAGCGCTTGGCCTGGACTGGCGTTTTGCCGTTGCAGGTATTTGCGCTGCATTTCGCCAGCGCGAATCGCCGAGCGCTGCTCAACAGCGGAGTAACGCACGCCCATATCTTCCAGGACGTCCATCACCTCGGCGCCATGACCAAGGCCTGCAGTGATCTCACCGACCACCACGTCGCAAACCACCACCGGCCCACTGGCCAAAGCTTGGCGCAAACAGGCTTCGGCGGTGTCGGCATGCGGGCCGTCACCCAGCAAGTCGATCAGAACCGAGGTATCTACCGCGATCATGCTTTTTTTGCTGTGCGGGTTCTAGCGGCTGGCGCAGCCACGCCGCGCAACTGCTCCACCACCTGGTCGGCGCTGACGCCTGCTGCCAGCTTGAACTTGCCGCGCGCCCGGGAAATGGCGTCGTTGACGTTTTTGCTCAGAATCAGCCGACCACCTTCGATTTCAACCTTGAGCAAGGTGCCCTTGGTCAAACCCAAAGCATCACGCGCCGCTTTGGGCAGTGTGATCTGGCCGCGTTCCGCGACAGTCGCTTCCATGGCAGGCTCCGCAATCTGGTGCATGAACTGTGTACGGCCGCATTATACGTACTGATCAATACATACTCAAGTTTGCATACCTGAAGCGAGGGCCATTCGACGCACCCGCTTCGCGCAGGGGCTCAGTTAAGTACAGAGGTAGCGGGTGGCGCGGTTCGATTGAACTCACTTTGCGTAGCATGCACACAAGAGTCCACGATCCGCCGGCCCGCTTTCACGTCCATCAGCATCGATTTGTTGGCGATTTGCAGCAGCAGGGTCTGGCCGCGAACATCTTCCAGGCGCAGTGCACCGGTGCTCGACATGACGGGCTTCATGACGAAGGCTTTGTTGCGGTGCTTGACCTCGATGTAGCCCGCAGCTTGTGGGGCCAGTGAGATATGAATTTTTTGGTTGAACTCGCACTCGTAGTCACCAAAGTGCGTGCGCTCGGCGGCATCAAGTTGTTCTTGGGTTGCAGGCGGCGTGAGTGGATTTTTTTTCGGTGCGGGTGCGCTGCGGCTGGGTTTGGCCTGGGTCTTGGTTGAGCCCCCAGCGGGTACGCTTTGGCTCCATGTGGAAGCGCAAAAAAACAGGCTGAACAGAGTTGCAGAAATGCGCGACAGAGTTTTCATGAGTTGGATCCAAGGTGAGGGTAGGCGAATTGTCCGGCGGGTGCCGCGGGCGCGAAATCGGGCAAGCCCGCGAAAATGAAACAAACTGCGTCGACGGGTTTTCAGGGGGTCGTTGGCGCGGTTGAAAAGTAGGCCTTTTCCACTTCGATGGGCAAAGGCTGACCCGTGCGATGGGCACGCATCAGAACCTGCCAAAAATAGCGAAAACTGGCGCGGTCGTGGAGCGTGCCGTGGTGTTGAATGGGCGCCCAATCGGCCGCCTGGGCCGCCTGGATGATGTCAATGGCGACATCAATTTCGGCCGCCGTGGGTGAAAACGCCTCGATGATGGGCCGAATTTGGTTGGGGTGGATGCTCCACATGCGGGTGTAACCCAGCCACTGGTTTGCTTTCTCCGCTGCATTGCTGATGGCGTGTTGGTTTTTGAATTCAGTCACGACGCAGTGCGAAGGCGTTTTTCCGTAGGCATGACACGCTGCCGAGATGTCAAGTTTGGCGCGCAGTACGAGTGGATGCGTGAACTGGTTGATCTCGCCCTTGGAGCCCATGGCGGCTGCAGGAATGGCGCCTCGGTGTTCAGACACAAAGTCCATCAAGCCGAACGACAGCGACTGCACCCGAGGATTCGCTGCAATGGCTTGCACCTCGCGCAATGCGCCATGGGTTTCTATCAGGACATGCACAGGCAAATGCGTGCCCAGGTCATGCACGCGTAACTCGTGGTCGATCTGCTCGCACGCACGTTGCACATCGCTCGCGTCCTGCGGTTTGGGCACCATCAAATAGGCCAGGTGCGACCCGGCGCGTTGGATCAGGGTGTGAACGTCGGCCTCAAAAGCCGGGTGACCCCAAGGATGCACTCTGGCGCCCACGCGGCCAAAACGATTCGCAGCCGATGTCGCGATGTCGGCCACCAGGTGGGCATGTTCCGCTTCGCCGCCCACTGGTGCCCCGTCTTCGCAGTCGAGGGTGATGTCGAACACCGGTCCCAATTCCGCCTGCAGCTCCAAACTCTTGTGCATGCGTGCTTCAACGCCGCAGTAGTGATCGCAGACCGGCAGGTCGGCAGCCAGCGGCCCGCTGCCAAAGAGCGCCTGTTGAGGGTGGATGGGGGGCGGTGGGTTCATGGTTCAAGCAAATCAGGAGAAGGGGCAATTGGCCGCCTGCGCGGGTATGAAAAAAGCCGACACACCTTAGGTGAGTCGGCTTGGTTGGCTCGGTGCCGATTGGATCAAAGCAGGTGCTTGACGCCGTCTTGTTCGCCTTGCAGCTCGGCCAAGGTGACATTGATCAGGCCTTGAGAGAACTCGTCAATTGCCAAGCCTTCGACGATTTTGTATTCGCCGCCAGCGCAAGTGACGGGGTAACCGAACATGACGTCTTTCGGAATGCCATATTCGCCGTTGGACGGAATGCCCATCGTGACCCAGCCGCCATTGGTGCCCAAGGCCCAATCGCGCATGTGGTCGATGGCCGCATTGGCTGCCGATGCGGCGGACGACACACCGCGCGCGGCAATGATGGCCGCACCACGTTTGCCCACGGTGGGCAAGAACGTGTCTTTGTTCCAGGCGTGGTCGTTGATCATGTCCTTGACCGATGCGCCGTCAATCGTGGCGAAGCGGTAGTCGGCGTACATGGTGGGTGAGTGGTTGCCCCAAACGGCCAGCTTCTGGATGCTGGAAACGGGTTTGCCCGTTTTGGCAGCGATCTGCGACAAGGCGCGGTTGTGGTCCAAGCGCAGCATGGCGGTGAAGTTTTTGCGCGGCAGATCTGGTGCGCTCTTCATGGCGATGTAGGCATTGGTGTTGGCAGGATTGCCCACCACCAAGACGCGCACATCACGCGAAGCCACGGCGTTCAGCGCTTTGCCTTGGGCGGTGAAGATTTGCGCGTTGGCGGCCAACAAATCGGCGCGTTCCATGCCGGGGCCGCGTGGGCGGGCGCCGACCAACAGGGCGTAGTCCGTGCCCTTGAATGCGGTCATGGGGTCGGAATGCGCTTCCATGCCAGCCAGCAGTGGGAAGGCGCAGTCTTCCAATTCCATCATCACGCCTTTGAGGGCGTTTTGCGCTTTCTCGTCGGGGATTTCCAGCAGTTGCAAGATCACCGGCTGGTCTTTGCCCAACATTTCACCTGAGGCGATGCGGAACAGCAGTGCGTAGCCAATTTGACCAGCAGCGCCAGTGATGGCGACACGAACGGGTTTCTTGCTCATGGAGATCTCCAAAATGCGAATGCGGTGGCGTTGGGGGGTAAAAAAGACCCGCAAGTTTAGCGGTTTCGCGCGGAGTCTAAGGGTGAACCCGGCTTTGGTCAAACGTCTTATGTCTTATAGAAGATATCAGTCAACTATTGGTGGACGAAAGGTCGCGGGCTGTGCTGCAATCTCTCTCATGGCAGGCCATAACCACGTCACCGAGACCAACGCGGGCAGCGGCAAAAGTGCTGGGCCAGCCTTCAGTCCGCTCTACCAGCAGATCAAAACCTTGATCCTGCGCAGCTTGCAAGACAACGAATGGGGCCCGGGCGAGGCCATCCCGAGTGAGATGGAGTTGGCGGCCCGCTTCAAGGTCAGCCAAGGCACGGTACGCAAGGCGGTGGATGAGCTCGCAGCTGAAAACTTGCTCGTGCGCCGCCAAGGCAAGGGCACTTTCGTGGCCACACATGCCGAGCAAAAGGTGCAGTACCGATTTTTGCGCTTGGCCGCAGACGATGGCGATGCAGTCGGTGCGCAGCGCCGTTTCATTGATTGCCGGCGTCTGCGAGCCCCCGCTGAAATCGCCCGCGCCCTCGGTTTGAAGGCCGGCGACGCCGTGTTGCAAGTCAGGCGTGTGCTTTCCTTTCGTGACGTACCCGTTGTACTCGACGACATCTGGCTGCCCGGTGCCAAGTTCAAAGGTTTGACAGCCGAGCGACTGGGCGACTATCGCGGTCCCATGTACGGCCTCTTTGAAACCGAATTCGGGGTGCGCATGATTCGCGCGGAAGAAAAAATTCGTGCCGTTGCTGCGGATGCGGTAGCGGCCGACCTCCTGGGCGTGACGGCAGGCGCGCCGCTGCTCAGTGTGGAGCGGCTCTCGCTGAGTTACGGCGACGAACCCGTCGAGCTTCGACGAGGCCTGTACAGCACCGCCGCCCACCACTACCGCAATGAACTCAGTTGACCCGGTTTTGTCCGGCTTGTTAAGGCAATTGAGTTACTTGTCAGTTTCATGTTGATGCATTGCAATAAACTCTCGGGGTTTTCTGATTCACACAAGGTTGGGAATGACTGACATGACAAAACCTCGGCCCGCGCGGCCGGTCTACCGCAATATCCATGTTTCACAGATCGCCTCGTACCGGCTGCCGCCTGCGGGCATCGTGTCCATTCTTCACCGCGTCAGCGGTGTTCTGATGTTTCTGCTGATGCCTTTCATCATTTGGATGTTTGATGCCAGCGTCACCTCTGAAATCAGCTACGCCGTGTTTACTTCGGTGTTTCACGCCGGTGTGGGTTTTGTGCCTGGTTGGGCCATCAAGCTGGTGGCCTTGGGACTGATTTGGGGCTATTTGCATCACTTCATCGCTGGTGTGCGCCACCTCTACATGGACGCCACCCACTCGGTGACCAAAGAGTTTGGCCACTCGTCGGCACTGTTCACCCTCGGCGCGAGCGTGGTTCTCACCGCGGCCCTGGGCTACAAACTGTTTATCTAAGGAGCGATGCATGTCTGACAACTTCGGCTCCAAACGCATCGTCGTTGGTGCGCACTATGGCCTTCGCGACTGGCTGAGCCAGCGCATCACGGCCACCCTCATGGCACTCTTCACCGTGGTGGTGATCGTTCAAATTTTGTTGCCCGGCGAAATGGGCTACGACAAATGGGCGGGCATTTTCGCCAGCCAGTGGATGAAGGTGCTCACCTTCGTCGTGATCATCGCTTTGCTCATGCACGTGTGGGTGGGCATGCGTGATGTGTGGATGGACTACATCAAACCTGTGGCCATTCGCTTGGGCTTGCAGGTGTTCACGATTGTTTGGTTGGTGGGCTGCGCCGGTTGGGCGATTCAAGTGCTGTGGAGACTTTGACAATGAACGTAGGCGCAGGTTATTCCTCTTCCAACATCACCAAACGCAAGTTTGATGTGGTGATCGTCGGGGCTGGCGGCTCCGGCATGCGTGCTTCTTTACAGCTGGCCTTGGCTGGCTTGAATGTGGCGGTGCTTTCCAAAGTGTTCCCAACACGGTCGCACACCGTGGCGGCGCAAGGTGGCATTGGCGCCAGCTTGGGCAATATGTCTGAAGATAACTGGCACTATCACTTCTTCGACACGGTCAAGGGCTCAGACTGGTTAGGCGACCAAGACGCCATCGAGTTCATGTGCCGCGAAGCACCGAAGGTGGTCTACGAACTCGAACACTTCGGGATGCCATTTGACCGCAACCCCGATGGCACGATTTACCAGCGCCCCTTCGGCGGTCACACGGCCAATTACGGCGAAAAACCGGTGCAACGCGCTTGCGCTGCTGCAGACCGCACGGGCCACGCCATGTTGCACACGCTGTACCAGCAGAACGTCAAAGCGCGCACCAATTTCTTTGTCGAATGGATGGCGCTTGACCTGATCCGCGACGCCGAAGGCGATGTGGTGGGCGTGACCGCGCTGGAGATGGAAACCGGCGAACTGCACATCCTCGAAGCCAAGACTGTGCTGCTCGCCACCGGCGGAGCAGGGCGTATTTTTGCGGCCTCCACCAATGCCTTCATCAACACCGGCGACGGTTTGGGTTTGGCCGCGCGTGCCGGCATCCCACTGGAAGACATGGAGTTCTGGCAGTTCCATCCCACAGGCGTGCACAACGCCGGTGTGTTGCTGACCGAAGGCTGCCGTGGTGAGGGCGCGATTTTGCGCAACAGCAATGGCGAACGTTTCATGGAACGTTATGCGCCCACTTTGAAAGACTTGGCCCCACGCGATTTCGTCTCGCGTTGTATGGACCAAGAAATCAAAGAAGGTCGCGGCTGTGGTCCCAACAAGGACTACATCCAGCTCGACATGACCCACTTGGGTGCCGAGACCATCATGAAGCGCTTGCCCTCGGTGTTCGAGATTGGCCACAACTTCGCCAACGTGGACATCACCCGGGAGCCGATTCCCGTGGTGCCGACCATCCACTACCAAATGGGCGGCATTCCCACCAACATTCACGGGCAAGTGGTGGCACCTAAAGACGGCAACCCGAACACGGTGGTCAACGGTCTTTATGCGGTTGGTGAATGCTCTTGCGTGAGTGTGCACGGTGCCAATCGTTTGGGCACCAACTCATTGCTTGACCTCTTGGTGTTTGGCCGCGCGGCTGGCAATCACATTGTGGATACGGCACTCAAAACCAAGAGCCACAAGGCCCTGCCTGCGAACGCCGCAGAACAAACCTTGTCGCGCTTGAATCGTTTTGAAGCGACCACCGGCGGCGAGTACGCCCAAGACGTGGCCAATGACATCCGCACCGCCATGCAGCAGCATGCTGGTGTGTTCCGCACGCAAAAATCCATGGACGAAGGCGTGGTCAAGATCAAAGCCTTGGCCGAGCGCGTCAAGAGCATTCATCTGGGCGACAAATCCAAGGTGTTCAACACCGCTCGCATTGAGGCCCTGGAGGTGGAAAACCTCATTGAGTCCGCCTTGGCCACCATGATTTCAGCGGCCGCCCGCCGGGAAAGCCGTGGTGCTCACACGGTGGACGACTACGCCGATACGCCTGAGTTCCCCAATGGCCGCAACGACAAAGAGTGGATGAAACACACGCTGTGGTACTCCGAAGGCAACCGCCTGGACTACAAGCCGGTGAATTTGAAGCCACTGACCGCCGAGTCGATTCCGCCCAAGGTTCGCACCTTCTGATTCCCGATAAGCAACAGCCCTCAAACCGCTTTGCAGGACAAGTCATGACCAAACGTGTATTTCAGATCTACCGTTACGACCCCGACACCGATGCCAAGCCGCGCATGCAAACGCTGGAAGTCGAACTCGACGGCAGCGAGCGCATGTTGCTCGACGCCTTGATGAAACTCAAAGCCGTGGATCCCACGCTGAGCTTTCGCCGCTCTTGCCGCGAAGGCGTGTGTGGTTCCGATGCCATGAATATCAATGGCAAGAATGGCCTGGCCTGTTTGACCAACATGAGGACCTTGCCTGGTGTGGTCGTGCTCAAGCCGCTGCCCGGGTTGCCTGTTGTGCGCGATCTGATCGTCGACATGACGCAGTTCTTCAAGCAGTACAACTCCATTAAGCCGTACTTGGTCAACGAGACCATGCCGCCCGAGAAAGAGCGCCTGCAGTCCCCTGAAGAGCGTGAAGAACTCAACGGCCTGTACGAGTGCATCTTGTGCGCCAGCTGCTCTACGAGTTGCCCTAGTTTTTGGTGGAACCCCGACAAATTTGTCGGTCCGGCCGGACTCTTGCAGGCCTACCGCTTCATCGCCGACAGCCGCGACCAGGACACCGCTGCCCGCCTGGACAACTTGGAAGACCCCTACCGCCTCTTCCGCTGCCACACCATCATGAACTGTGTGGATGTCTGCCCGAAAGGCTTGAACCCCACCAAAGCCATCGGCAAGATCAAAGAGTTGATGGTCCGTCGCGCCGTCTGATCCATCGCTGAACCATGGAAGCCACCTTGACGCCCTACGTTCCGCACAAGTTGCTGGACGAGCGGAGTTTGAGCAAACTGCGTTGGCGCTGCCGCCGTGGGCTCTTGGAAAACGACCTGTTCATCGAGCGGTTTTTTGATCAGCATTTGGCCACGTTGACGCAGCAGCACGCGCTCGGACTGAATATGTTGATGGATTTGGCCGACAACGACTTGCTCGACCTGTTGCTGTCACGCAAAGAGCCCGAAGGTGACTTGCTGACCGCAGAGGTCGCTTTGGTGCTGAGCATGATGCGCAGGCCTAGGCACTGATCTTGCATTGAGAAAACCCGATTTATTCATCTGAACTTCAAGGAAGCCGCTCATGACACCCTCAGACGTAAAAGCCACCCTGTCTTTTTCTGATGGCAGCCCCAGCATGGAGTTGCTCATCTACAAGGGCAGTGTTGGCCCTGATGTGATCGACATTCGCAAGCTCTACGGGCAAACCGGCAAGTTCACTTACGACCCGGGCTTCTTGTCCACAGCATCGTGCAATTCCAGCATCACCTACATCGACGGTGACAAGGGCGAGTTGCTCTACCGTGGTTACCCGATTGAGCAATTGGCCACCAACTGCGACTTCCTCGAAACCTGCTACCTGCTTCTCAAAGGTGAGCTGCCCAACACCACACAGAAAACCGACTTCGTCAAACTCGTCACCAACCACACCATGGTGCATGAGCAAATGCAGTTTTTCCTGCGCGGTTTCCGCCGTGATGCGCACCCGATGGCGGTGATGACCGGCTTGGTTGGCGGCCTGTCGGCCTTCTACCACGACAGCACCGACGTGCATAACCCGCAGCACCGTGACATCTCGGCGATCCGGCTCATTGCCAAGATGCCCACCCTCGTGGCCATGGCATACAAGTACTCGATGGGCCAGCCCTTCATCTACCCGAAGAACACGCTGTCATACACGGCCAACTTCACGCGCATGATGTTTGCCACGCCCTGCGAGGAGTACGAACCCAACGACGTGATCGTGCGCGCCCTCGACCGCATCTTCATCCTGCACGCTGATCACGAACAAAACGCATCCACCTCCACCGTTCGTTTGTGCGGATCATCCGGCACCAACCCCTTCGCCGCGATTGCAGCCGGTGTGGCCTGCCTGTGGGGCCCGGCCCACGGCGGCGCCAACGAAGCGGCGCTCAACATGCTGGAAGACATTCAGCGCGCGGGCGGTGTGGAAAAAATCGGCGAGTTCATCAAACAAGTGAAAGACAAAAACTCCGGCGTCAAGCTCATGGGTTTTGGTCACCGTGTTTACAAGAACTACGACCCGCGTGCCAAGCTGATGCGCGAAACCTGCTACGAGGTGTTGAACGCCCTCGGCCTGCAGAACGACCCCATCTTCAAGTTGGCCATGGCGCTCGAAAAAATCGCCCTGGAAGACGAGTACTTCGTATCGCGCAAGCTCTACCCGAACGTGGACTTCTACTCTGGCATCGTGCAACGCGCAGTGGGCATTCCCGTCAGCCTCTTCACCGCCATCTTCGCGCTGGCCCGAACGGTGGGCTGGATCGCTCAGCTCAACGAAATGATCGGCGACCCCGAATACAAAATCGGCCGTCCGCGTCAGTTGTTCAACGGGGCTGTGGCGCGCAACGTCAAACCGATTGGGGAGCGTTGATCGCGGATTGGTTCTGTTTCTTTTTGAATGCCTCGGTGATCCCGGGGCATTTTTAATGGGAAGGTGCCACCGTTGGTTTGACGGAGGGAGTTTTCAGGCCTGAAACGCTCTGTGATACTCAGTTCGGTGAACTTGATGCAGTCGAACTTTTACCTAACGAGGAGATGTGATGATCAAAAACCTACTGGCAGTCGCCGCAACACTCGTAGCGGGGTGTGCGACACAGGTGCCCAAAGAAGCCTCAATGGACTGGCCAGCATTCATCGCGTCGGTGCCAGGTTCGTTGATTGCTGACGCTGACTACAAGACGCCCACGCTCAAGCGCAGCGTCTATCGAGCGAATACACCCGCGCTCGAACAGACCAAAGTAAGTTTTGGTACCTGGTGCAAGGCACAAGGCGGCAAGGCATCGAATACGCCTGTCTATTTCTCAGGTGTGGCCCACTCGTTCTCAGACGCCGCCGTGGCCTGGTCGAACCAGGCGCTGGTCTTGTACGGCGAGAGATACAGCCACTCTTATTTGTTCTGTTTTAACGCCCAGGAGCAATTAAGGGCTGTTATGTTGGTTCGCGGTTACAGCGGTCGCCGCGACGGCCCTTACGAGCCCGACAAGCTACCGGCGCCAGTCATTGCTTTCTACACACCTGAACAGGCGGCTAGTTTTGCCGATTTTTACAACACAAAGGAGAAGGAACGTGCGGAGGCTTCGAGGAAGGACTTGCAGCAGCGCATGGATCGACAGGCCGAGGCCACTCGTCGGCTGCAACAGGCCCCCAAGATTGGCGACATAACCAACCAGGGCATCATCATTGACTTGCGACCTCCTCTTGCATTGATCCAGTACGATGCCTTGCAACGTCAATTTTTTAGCAAGCCGCAGTCCGAGTGGGTGCCCATCAATTCTCTTTCATCTCCGCGCTGACTCAACGGTGCGCGATCTGCGGCAGCAGATTCGTTGAAAATCTGAATGTGACATGTGGTTGGGTATAGCGTCCCGGCACTCAGCCATCGTGATGCTGGTCAACAGACCGTAGCTTCCTGGTCTTGCAATTGAACTTCTACACAAAATACGCAAGAGTCAAGCATTGCAATAACTTCTCGTTTCGAGAAGGCTTGGTTAAAAAATGCCGTATGACAGCGTTTCGCGCGAAGGGTAGGCTGCCAACCTGCAAATCACCTGCATCGACCTGTATCCCAGTTCGGCTAACAAACCCGGTGTCCACGTTTACCGGTGTGAGCCAGCGGGTTTGGGGTGGTTTGCAGGTTGTGACAAGCCCCATCCATCGACTGCCAAGAGTGTCATGCGTTTCGATTTAGTCACCTTGAATTTGGTGTTGGCCGTCGCCGAGTGCAAAAGCATCACGGCGGGTGCCCTGCGTGAGCATCTGGCTCTGGCGGCAGCCAGCCGACGTTTGTCAGACATTGAAACCCGTTTGGGTGTGAAACTGTTCGAGCGCCGGGCGCGCGGTGTGGAGTTGACCGACGCTGGCCACGCTTTGGTCCGCCATGTGCGCAGCCTACACGCCGCCTTACATGCACTGGAAAGCGAGGTGGTGGAGTTCTCGCGCGGCATCAAAGGCCACTTGCGTGTGGCTGCCAATGCCGGGGCGATTGCCGAATGTTTGCCCGCTGACTTGGCCTCGTTCGCTAACGCCAACCCAGGCATTCGAATCAGTTTGGAAGACTTGAGCAGCGCCGACGTGCAAGCCGCGGTGGCCGAAGGGCGTGCCGATGTGGGCGTGTTTGTGCCCCCGCTGCGAGACGAACGCTTGACCACCTATCCCTACCGCGACGCGGCGTTGCGCGCCATCGTGCCCGTCGATCACGTGCTCGCATCGCGCAGTGAAGTGGATTTTGATGCGTTGCTGGACCACGACATCGTGGGCTTGCCCATCGGCACCTCGGTGCATCAGTTGATGCTGGAACATGCGCAAAAACGCAACCGCGTGCTGCAAGCCCGCTGGCAAGTGCGGGGCTTTGATGCCATCGCGCAGTTGGTTGAGTCTGGTCTGGGTGTGGCCCTGCTTCCCGCCGCCGTGGCTGAACGATTGACACGTTCTTTCCATGTGAAGGTGCTGCGGCTGAACGAGCCTTGGGCGCTGCGCCAGTATGTGGTGGCCGCCCGAACGCAAACTGTTCAACCGGCGACAGTGCAGCGGTTTTTAGATGCGCTCGGTCTGTCAGCGGCGGCTTCGATGGCGAGCCCAAAAGCCATCGCCAAATTGCGAATGCGCGGCCAAACCTAAACCCAAAACACGAGACAATCTGACCCAGGAGATTTGACCCCATGAACGAAACCACGGCACGCACGCTCTACGACAAACTTTGGGACGAACACGCCGTCCATGCCGAAGACGATGGCACCACGGTGCTCTACATCGACCGCCATTTGGTGCACGAAGTCACCAGCCCGCAAGCCTTTGAGGGTTTGGATTTGGCGGGCCGCAAGGTGTGGCGACTGTCTGCCAATCTGGCAGTGAGCGACCACAACGTGCCCACCACCGATCGATCACAAGGCATCGCAGACCCCATCTCGCGTTTGCAGGTGGACACCTTGGATGCCAACTGCGACCGCCACGGTATCACCCAGTTCAAGATGAACGACAAACGCCAAGGCATCGTGCACGTCATTGGTCCTGAGCAGGGCGCGACGTTGCCAGGCATGACGGTGGTCTGCGGCGATTCGCACACCTCGACCCACGGGGCATTCGGTGCGCTGGCACACGGCATTGGCACCAGTGAAGTGGAGCACGTGCTGGCCACACAAACCTTGTTGGCCAAGAAGGCCAAGAACATGCTCGTCAAGGTTGAAGGGCAGGTGGCGCCTGGCGTTGGTGCGAAAGACATTGTGCTGGCCATCATTGGAAAAATTGGCACGGCGGGTGGCACGGGCTACACCATCGAGTTTGGCGGCAGCGCCATCCGTAGCCTGAGCATGGAAGGGCGCATGACGGTGTGCAACATGGCCATAGAGGCCGGTGCTCGAGCGGGTTTGGTGGCGGTGGATGAAACCACGTTGTCCTACGTGCAAGGGCGTCCCTTCAGCCCCCAAGGCCTGGAGTTGCAACATGCCCTGGCCTACTGGAAAACGTTGCAATCCGATGCCGGCGCGAAATGGGATGCGGTGGTTGAACTGGACGCGTCCCAAATCCGACCTCAAGTCACCTGGGGCACATCGCCTGAAATGGTGTTGTCGATTGACGACCGGGTGCCCGATCCAGAACGCGAGAAAGACCCCAACAAACGTTTGGCCATTGAACGTGCACTGGAGTACATGGCGCTGAAACCCAACACGCCACTGTCCAGCATTTCAATCGACAAAGTATTCATTGGTTCTTGCACCAACTCGCGCATTGAAGACATGCGCGAGGCTGCGGCTGTTGTCAAACGATTGGGCAAGCGCATTGCCAGCAACGTCAGTCTGGCGCTGGTTGTGCCCGGCTCCGGACTCGTCAAGGCCCAGGCCGAAAGCGAAGGCCTCGACAAAATCTTCAAAGCTGCAGGCTTCGAATGGCGTGAACCGGGGTGTTCCATGTGTTTGGCGATGAACGCCGACCGACTGGAGCCAGGTGAGCGCTGCGCGTCGACCTCCAATCGTAACTTTGAAGGGCGGCAGGGCAATGGGGGGCGCACCCACTTGCTCAGCCCCGCCATGGCGGCTGCCGCGGCGATAGAGGGCCACTTTGTGGATGTGCGCCGATTAATGTAGATGTTTAATGCCTTTTTTGACCCAGGTTCTTCAGCAGGAGTCGCATCATGAAAGCAATTTTTCTAGTCCTTTCGTTCATGGTTTTTCTGACGGGTTGCAACACCATCAGTGGTGTTGGCAAAGACATTCAGAAAGCCGGTGAGTCCATCGAAGAAGCAGCCAAGAAGAAATAACCATGCAAGCATTTCAAACCCACCAAGGTTTGGTGGCTCCGATGGACCGCGAGAACGTGGACACCGATGCCATCATTCCCAAACAATTTCTCAAATCCATCAAACGTTCGGGTTTTGGCCCCAATTTGTTTGACGAATGGCGGTACCTGGATCAAGGCCAACCGGGTCAAGACCCCGCGACACGCAGGTCCAACCCCGATTTCGTCTTGAACCAGCCGCGTTACCAAGGGGCATCGGTCTTGCTGGCACGCAAGAACTTTGGCTGCGGATCGTCTCGGGAGCATGCGCCTTGGGCGATTGAGCAATATGGTTTCCGTGCGTTGATCGCACCGAGTTACGCTGATATTTTTTTCAACAACTGCTTTAAGAATGGCTTGCTCCCCATTGTCTTGGCCGAAGCCGAGGTGTCGCGCCTGTTCCATGAAGTCGCTGCCTTCGTGGGTTATTCGCTGAAGATTGATTTGCCTCGGCAGGTGGTGATCAAGCCCGATGGAACTGAGCTGCCATTCGATGTTCAGCCTTTCCGCAAGTTTTGCTTACTCAACGGCTTTGATGACATTGCACTGACCTTGCGCCACGCTGACAAGATCAAGGCCTTTGAGGCAGAACGTTTGGTGCGCAAGCCGTGGTTGGCTCAGCGAATTCTGTAAATTGAATTGAAGAGAGTTGGACAAATGAAAATCGCAATCCTCCCCGGAGACGGTATTGGCCTGGAAATCGTGGTCGAGGCCGTCAAGGTTCTGAAGTGTTTGGATTTGCAGTTTGAGATGGAAGAGGCTGTTGTCGGCGGCACCGCCTACGCTGCCCACGGACACCCGCTGCCCGACGCCACGCTCAAGCTAGCCAAAGAAGCGGATGCCGTTCTTTTTGGAGCGGTGGGTGATTTCAAGTACGACAAGCTTGAGCGCCACTTGCGCCCAGAACAAGCGATCCTGGGTTTGCGCAAAAACCTGGAGCTCTTCGCCAACTTTCGTCCGGCCATTTGCTACAAAGAGCTGACGCATGCGTCGTCGCTCAAGCCGGACATCGTGGCGGGGCTGGACATCCTCATCATTCGCGAACTGACGGGCGACATTTATTTCGGTCAACCGCGTGGCCGCCGCGAGTCGCCGGATGGTGCTTTCAAGGGCCACCCTGAAGCCTTCGACACCATGCGTTACTCGCGTCCCGAGATTGAGCGCATTGCCCATGTGGCGTTTCAAGCCGCTCGCAAACGCCGCGGAAAGCTGCTGAGTGTGGACAAAGCCAACGTGCTGGAAACGTTCCAGTTCTGGCGTGACGTGGTCACCGAGGTCCATGCCGAGTACCCCGATGTAGAGCTGGAGCACATGTACGTGGACAACGCCGCGATGCAACTGGTCAAAGCACCCAAGCGCCTCGACGTGGTCGTGACCGGCAACATGTTTGGCGACATCCTGAGTGACGAAGCCGCCATGCTCACCGGTTCCATCGGCATGTTGCCCTCGGCATCGCTCAATTCCAAAGGGCAGGGTCTGTATGAGCCCAGCCATGGGTCAGCGCCCGACATTGCGGGCAAGGGCATCGCCAATCCTTTGGCTACAATACTGTCTGCTGCCATGATGCTCCGATACTCACTCCAACAAGCTGAAGCTGCTGACCGAATCGAGTCGGCGGTTCAACACGTGCTCGCCTCGGGTTTGCGCACGGGTGACATTTGGTCTGAAGGCACCACGAAGGTAGGCACGCGCGAGATGGGCGATGCAGTGGCAAACGCAATCAGTTCAACACGCGGCACCATTAAGACGATCACTAAAAAGGGCTAGCTGGCTCTCGGATCGTCTCGCCCCTCCCCCATGGCGATTCGAGCCGGGGGAGCAGAAGGTTAAATTTCACTTCTTGAAAGGGCGACGGAAATGACAACACTGGTAGGTTTAGTAGGTTGGCGCGGCATGGTGGGTTCGGTCCTCATGGACCGTATGCAGGCCGAGGGCGATTTCGCCCTCATTGAGCCGCTGTTTTTTAGCACCAGCAATGCGGGCGGCACCGCCCCAAGCTGGGCCAAGAATGAAACCAAACTGCAAGATGCGTTTGACCTGACCGCGCTCAAGCGCTGCGACATCATCATCACGGCGCAGGGCGGTGACTATACGAGCGAGGTTTTCCCCAGGCTGCGTGCTGAAGGCTGGAAGGGCCACTGGATTGATGCAGCGTCGACGCTGCGCATGAAGGACGATGCGGTCATCGTCCTGGACCCCGTGAACTTGCCCGTCATCCAGGGCGCGCTGGCCAAGGGTGGACGCAACTGGATCGGCGGCAACTGCACTGTCAGTTGCATGCTGATGGGGGTGGGCGCGCTTTACAAGGCGGGTCTGGTGGAGTGGATGAGCACACAAACCTATCAAGCTGCTTCGGGTGGTGGCGCCCAGCACATGCGTGAACTGCTGACACAGTTCGGCACGCTCAACGCAGCAGTCAAGCCCTTGTTGGACGATCCTAAGAGTGCCATTCTTGAGATCGACCGTCTCTTGGTCGCCAAGCAGCGCAGCTTGTCGGACTCAGAGACGGCCAACTTTGGCGTTCCGTTGGGTGGCTCGCTCATTCCTTGGATCGACAAAGACCTGGGCGAGGGCAAACAACATGGTGAGCCTGGTTGGGGCACGTCGCGCGAGGAATGGAAGGGCGGCGCCGAGACCAACAAGATTTTGGGGCAAGGCCCAGGTTTCCTTTCTCCGGCCGTTCCGGTGGACGGTTTCTGCGTTCGTGTCGGCGCGATGCGCTGTCACAGTCAAGCCCTGATGTTCAAACTCAAGAAGGACGTGCCGCTTGCAGATGTGGAGGCCATGATTGCCGCCGATAACGCTTGGGTCAAGCTGGTTCCCAACACCCGCGAAGCCACGGTTCGCGATCTGACACCCGTTGCAGTCACGGGTACGTTAACGATTCCTGTGGGCCGTGTTCGTAAACTGGCGATGGGTCCTGAATACCTGGGGGCCTTCACCATTGGTGACCAGTTGTTGTGGGGAGCGGCTGAGCCCTTGCGCCGCATGTTGAGAATCTTGCTGCAAGGCTGACGTGTCACTGGTCGTTGGGTGTTTGAGGCTTTAGTGTTGTCGCAACCCAACGACTTCGTCGCTTCCCGGAGACTTGCCTCGGTGCCTAAGCAATGTCAGCTTTTGCATTAGCTTGTCAGCGTATATGCTTGATGTTATTGTGATTTCTACTGACATTTGGGCACAAAAAACGGGTGCGAGGTAGGCTGACACCTCTTGGTTGAGGGGTGATATTTGAAGCAAGCCTTGCTTGGCGCCTGTGTTTGTTGTGCTCGAGAGTTGCAAGTTCCTGTTGGGAGACGCCTTGAAACAAAACACGCTGAATACGGGTCGCTTGGCCCTTCGTGGGGTCGCGGCAGCCGCGATGCTCTTTTGCGCACTGAATGCCTCGGCACTGGGCTTGGGACGGCTGTCGGTTCAGTCCGCATTGGGCGAGACCCTCAAGGCCGAGATCGAGGTCACGAGTCTCACGCCTGAGGAGTCCTCCAACCTCAAGGTTCGGGTAGCGCCACCGGAGTCCTATCGCGCGGCCGGCGTCGACTACAACGCTGTGTTGCCCGCCACCCAAGTGTCGGTCCAGCGTCGTAGCGACGGTCGCACGTTCTTGCGTATTACCAGCAACCGTGCAGTTCAAGAGCCGTTTGTTGATGTGATCTTGGAGTTGAATTGGTCTACGGGGCGCTTGGTTCGCGAGTACACCCTGTTGTTTGATCCGCCTTCCACCCGCGCTGCCGCACCAGCACCTGTTGCGGTCACCACGGAACCAGCCATCTCGTCTGCGCCGTCCATGGCCGCGCCGGCCACATCCCCTTCCGTAGCGGCGACGCCTCCAGTCGCTGCGACGCGTGCGCCACGTCCGAGCAGTCGCCCGGCACCGATGGCGGTGGATGCGCCTGTTGCTGGGGCTGGAGTGGACCAGTACACCGTGAAGCCTGGCGACACTTTGTCGCGCATTGCTGGTCGAACCCAACGCCCCGGCGTGTCTTTGGATCAGATGCTGGTTTCCTTGTACAAGGGCAATCCTGATGCATTCCTAGGCAACAACATGAACCGCCTGCGTTCGGGTGTTGTTTTGTCTGTGCCTTCAGCGGATGCTGCTAAGTCGCTCTCCAGCGAAGAGGCCAAACAAGTTATTCAGGCGCAGAGCGCCGACTTCAATGCCTTCCGCCAACGTTTGGCAGGCAGTGTCCCCGCAGCCAAAACCGAAGCCAGTTCACGGCAAGCTAAAGGTGCGGTCCAAGCCACCGTTGAAGACAAAAAGCAGGCCGCAGCGCCCGCGCCAGACAAGCTGACGCTGAGCAAAGGCGCTGCGAGCCCCGCAGCCAAGGCAGCCTCCGAAGAGGCCAAGATCAGCAAAGAAAAAGAGAAAGCCGCCGCTGCAGCGCGTGTCGCGGAACTGTCCAAAAACGTTGAAGACTTGAAGAAGTTGCAAAACGCGACCGCTACTGCATCGCCAGCGCCTGCTGCTCCAGTGGCAGCAAAACCGCCCGTCGTCGTGGCGTCCGCGCCAGCTGTTTCGGTGCCCGCGGTTCCAGTGCCTGTCGTGGTCCCAGAGCCGCCGCCAGTCGCGGTGCCGGCATCGGCTCCAGCACCAGCACCGGTCGCTTCCGAACCCATGCCGGCCGCCGATGTGGCCAGTGCGCCTGCTCCGGTGGTGGCTCCGGCTCCTCCTGTGGTGACTGCCGCGCCTGCTGCACCCGAGCCTAGTTTCGTCGACGGGATCTTGGATGGCAGCAATCCTCTCGGTTTGGCCATTGGCGGCGGACTGATTGCTTTGTTGGCCGGTTTTGGTCTCTATCGCTTCAGCAAACGTGCTAAACGCGACAGCGGAGAAACCTCATTCCTCGAAAGCCGATTGCAGCCTGATTCCTTCTTTGGTGCCAGCGGCGGTCAGCGCATAGACACACGTGACGCCAGCGGTGCGTCTTCGTCGATGAGTTACTCGTTGAGTCAACTAGATGCCATTGGAGACGTTGATCCGGTGGCTGAGGCCGACGTTTACCTGGCCTATGGACGAGATCTCCAAGCGGAGGAGATTCTCAAAGAAGCCATGCGTGGCAACCCTGATCGTCTGGCGATTCGTACCAAGTTGTTGGAGGTTTACGCCAAACGCAGAGACACCAAAGGGTTCGAGTTGCTGGCCACTCAATTGTTCTCGCTCACCCAAGGGGCGGGCGAAGATTGGGCCAAAGCCCAAGAGATGGGCATGCAGATTGATCCGGAGAACCCGCTGTACCGCCCTGGAGGTGCGCC
The DNA here is from genome assembly GCA_046049865.1 of Pseudomonadota bacterium. Lineage (GTDB taxonomy): Bacteria > Pseudomonadota > Gammaproteobacteria > Burkholderiales > Burkholderiaceae_C > JANPCX01. The sequence continues at coordinate 42,167 of JBJOQO010000016.1, forward strand.
CAGCGCCGCGGTTGGAACCGACGGGCCAACGGAGCCGCTCGGGGCCAGCACGATGCCTCAGTCGGTTTTGCCGCCTGTGGAGTCTTTCGATGAAGCAGGGCGTTCTGCCGGCTCGGCGCAAGGCCTGGATTTGGATCTGGAACTGGAACTGGAATTGGCTGCCACCAGTGGCGCTGCTGTCGTTACCACCCAACCAGGTGGCTTGGACGTCGTACCATCCGTTCAAGCGCCTTCACTTGATTTGGATTTCACGCCGGTCAAAGCCGCAACTCGGGCGGTCGCTGATGCAGTGGACAGCGCACCTTCGCCCTTGGACTTCGACCTAGGTGCTATCTCCCTGGACTTAGACGCCCCGGCTAAAACATCGGGTGCGCCAGCGGTTGAGGAGATTGACTCTGGTTCCGACGAAGACGACGGCCGTGACCCTCTGGAGCGCAAGCTTGATTTGGCTGAAGAATTCCGCCAAATCGGTGACATGGAAGGTGCTCGCGATCTCTTGCAAGAGGTGGTCGCCAAGGGCACTGGATCGCTGCGTTCCAAGGCGCAGAGCATGCTCAACGCCTTGTCCTGACCTGTGCAGAGGCTGGCACTGGGTGTCAGCTACCGCGGCACCTCCTACCTTGGTTGGCAAAGCCAAGCGGGCGGGCGCACGATTCAGGATGAACTGGAGGCAGCGCTTGCCAAGTTCGCTGACCAGCCCGTGCGCACGTGGTGTGCCGGGCGCACCGATTCGGGCGTGCACGGCCTGAATCAGGTGGTGCACATCGATACCCCGCTGGATCGCCCGGTTTTCTCTTGGTTGCGCGGCACCAATCGATATTTGCCTGACGACATTGCCTTGCAGTGGTGCCAGCCCGTGCCGCCTGACTTCCACGCCCGCAATTCGGCCATTGGACGGCGTTATGTGTTCCTGCTGCGAGAGTCCGTGGTGCGTCCCGCACTTGAGACGGGCCTGTGCGGCTGGGTTTTTCGGCCGCTGAACCAAGAACTCATGCAGCGCGCTGCAGAGCTATTGATTGGTGAACACGACTTCAGCGCCTTCCGTTCGGCCGAATGCCAAGCGGCGTCTCCGGTCAAAGTGATGCGCCGTATTTCCATCGAGCGTCGGGGCGCCTATTGGCGGTTTGACTTCGAAGCCAGTGCCTTCTTGCACCACATGGTGCGCAACATCATGGGATGTTTGGTGGCGGTGGGCACACAGACCAAGTCGGTGGATTGGTTGCATGGCGTTTTGGCCGCGAAGAACCGAGCCTTGGCCGCGCCGACATTTCCCCCTGATGGCTTGTATTTCGTGGGTCCGCAGTACGATGCGGCCTACAACATTCCCGCCACCACAGCAGCCATGGACTGGCTACCCTGATACCTAACGCGCTGCCCCTGCGGCGCCTGACGCGCCATGCAACAGCGAACCCGAATCAAAATTTGTGGCATCACCCGCCTCGAGGATCTTGACGTAGTTGCAGACGCTGGCGCAGACGCGATAGGGCTAAATTTCTATCCCGCCAGCGCCCGCTGTATTTCTATCGAGCTGGCCCGTGAACTGGCCGCACGCCTGCCGCCTTTTGTGACGCCTGTGGCCTTGTTTGTGAATGCATCTTCGGATCTGGTGCAAAGCGTCGTGCGGGCCATTCCCCACATCGTTTTGCAGTTTCATGGTGACGAAAGCGGTGAACAGTGCAGGGCGGCTGGGCGACCCTACATCCGTGCCGCCCGCATGGAGCCCGGTTTCGATTTGTTAAACTTCGTCTCTCAGTTTCCAGACGCCCAGGCCCTGCTGCTCGACGCCCATGTCGAGGGTTATGGCGGTGGCGGAAAGGTATTCGATTGGTCTCTCATTCCACGCAACGTCCCCCGTCCAGTCGTTTTGTCTGGTGGGTTGCATGCCGGAAATGTGGCGGACGGCATTCTTCAGGTGCGGCCATCGGCCGTTGATGTCAGTTCCGGCGTTGAAGTGTCCAAGGGCATCAAAGACCCTGTGGCCATACGCCGGTTTTGCGATGCGGTGCGGCGTGCCGATGAGCAACTAGCTCAAGCCACCAGCACCACGCCAACCTGAAGAGAAAACCTGATGCTGAATTACCAACAACCCGATGCAAGGGGCCACTTTGGCCCCTACGGCGGCACCTTTGTCGCCGAAACACTCATCCATGCACTGGATGAGCTGAAAGAGGCCTATGCCCAGGCCCAAGTCGACCCCGCCTTCGCCGCCGAATTCCGCATGGAATTGGCCCAGTTCGTCGGCCGCCCCAGTCCGATCTACCATGCGGCACGCATGAGCCGCGAACTCGGCGGCGCGCAGATTTACCTCAAACGCGAAGACCTCAACCACACCGGTGCCCACAAGGTCAACAACACCATAGGCCAAGCCATGTTGGCACGCCGCATGGGCAAGCCGCGGGTCATCGCCGAAACCGGCGCGGGCCAGCATGGCGTGGCCACGGCAACGATTTGTGCGCGGTACGGCTTGGAATGCGTGGTGTACATGGGCAGTGAAGACGTCAAGCGCCAGTCGCCCAATGTCTACCGCATGAAGCTGCTCGGTGCCACCGTGGTGCCGGTAGACAGCGGTAGCAAAACACTCAAGGACGCCCTTAACGAAGCCCTGCGCGATTGGGTCACCAATGTCGAGAACACCTTCTACATCATAGGCACCGTGGCAGGCCCACACCCCTATCCCGCCATGGTGCGCGATTTTCAAAGGGTCATTGGTGACGAGTGCTTGACCCAAATGCCGGCTTTGATCGGTCGGCAACCTGATGCAGTGATCGCCTGTGTGGGTGGTGGCAGCAATGCGATGGGAATTTTTTATCCCTACATTGAGCATGAAGCTACCAAGTTGATTGGCGTGGAAGCGGCAGGGCTGGGATTGGACTCCGGGAAACACTCGGCGTCCTTGCAGCGCGGGTCACCCGGTGTTTTGCATGGCAACCGAACCTATTTGCTGCAGGACACCAACGGACAAGTCACGGAAACGCATTCGGTGTCGGCAGGACTGGACTATCCTGGTGTCGGCCCCGAGCATGCCTACCTGAAGGACATCGGTCGGGCCGAGTATGTGGGCGTGACCGACGATGAAGCCTTGAAGGCTTTCCATCACCTGTGCCGCACCGAGGGAATCATTCCCGCATTGGAGTCGTCCCACGCCGTGGCCCATGCAATGAAACTCGCGCCCACCATGCGCCAGGACCAGCATATTTTGGTCAACCTGTCTGGCCGAGGTGACAAGGACATCGGCACCGTGGCCGATTTGTCCGGTGCTGATTTTTACTGCCGGCCCTCTTGCCGAGGCCAGTCAGTCAAAGGTGACGCCTCTCATGGCGACATGTCCATCGTGAAGGGGCCACGATGAACCGCATTGATACCGTGTTCGCCGCGCTCAAGGCGCGAGGCCGCAAGGCCTTGATCCCCTATGTGACTGCAGGTGATCCATTTGCCGACGCCACCCCGGCCATCCTGCATGCCATGGCCGATGCGGGCGCTGACGTCATCGAGTTGGGTGTTCCGTTTTCTGACCCCATGGCCGATGGCCCTGTCATTCAAAAAGCTGCGGAGCGGGCGCTGCTCAAAAACATTGGTCTGGCGGACGTGCTGGACATGGTGCGGGTGTTTCGCGAGAAAAACAGCACCACACCCGTCGTTCTGATGGGTTACGCCAACCCCATGGAGCGTTACGACCAGCGCCACGGCGCCTTGCGGTTTGTGCTGGATGCCAAAGCGGCGGGCGTGGATGGCGTGTTGGTGGTGGACTACCCGCCTGAGGAGTGCGAAGAGTTCGCAGCCACCTTGCGTGAGCACGGCATGGCCCCGATCTTCCTGCTGGCACCCACCTCGACCGAAAAACGCATGCAGCAAGTCGGGCGCATTGCCAGTGGCTACGTCTACTATGTGTCGCTCAAAGGCGTGACCGGTGCAGGGCACTTGGATGTTGCTGCAGTCGCAGCCATGATCCCGCGCATCAAAGCCCATGTTCAGGTGCCGGTGGGCGTAGGCTTTGGCATCCGTGACGCGGCCTCGGCCAGGGCGGTGGCTGAGGTTTCTGATGCTGTCGTGATTGGTTCGGCCCTGGTTCAGTTGCTAGAAACCCAGACGCGCGACAATGTCGCATTGGCTGCTGGGCGTTTCATTGCCGACATTCGTGCCGCGCTGGACGCCTGAGCCATGTCTTCGTCAAGTTCAAAAGAAGGATCGAACCCATGAGTTGGCTTGAAAAACTGCTCCCTCCCAAGATGCAGCAAACCGACCCGAGCGAGCGCCGCACGGTGCCCGAAGGTTTGTGGGTCAAGTGCCCATCTTGTGAAACCGTTCTGTACAAAACCGACTTAGAGCAAAACGTCAACGTTTGCCCCAAATGCGGCCACCACCACCGCATTGGTGCACGTGCTCGTTTGGATGCTTTTCTCGACGCCGAAGGCAGGTTCGAGATTGGTCAAGAAGTGCTGCCCGTTGACGCGCTGCGTTTCAAAGACAGCAAGAAATACCCCGATCGCCTCAAGGAAGCGCTGGAGAACACCGGCGAAACCGATGCCCTGGTCGTGATGGGTGGTGCACTGCACAGCATTCCAGTGGTGGCGGCCTGCTTCGAGTTTGACTTCATGGGCGGCTCCATGGGCTCGGTGGTGGGTGAGCGTTTTGTTCGCGGCGTGGAAATGGCCGTTGAGCAAAAAACACCCTTCATCAGCTTCACGGCCACAGGCGGCGCGCGCATGCAAGAAGGTTTGCTGAGTTTGATGCAAATGGCCAAAACCAATGCAGCGCTGACGCGACTGGCCAAAGCCAAAATGCCCTACATCAGCGTGCTGACGGATCCCACCATGGGTGGCGTGTCGGCCAGCTTTGCCTTCCTGGGTGATGTGGTGATTGCCGAGCCCAAAGCCTTGATCGGTTTCGCCGGGCCGCGTGTGATTGAAAACACGGTCCGTGAAACCTTGCCCGAAGGATTTCAGCGCGCTGAATTTCTGCTGCAAACGGGTGCGATCGACATGATTCTTGATCGACGCGAGTTGCGCAAAAACATAGCGCAGTTGATCGCCATGCTGTCGCGGCAAAGTGCGGATGCTGTGGCTTGACTCTTCCTGCATCGTTACCCACAACGCTGAGCGAGTGGCTGGCACGCTGCGAGCAGCTGCACCCCAAGGAAATTGACCTCACGCTGGAGCGCGTGGCGGCTGTCGCCAAACGGCTGAACTTGGGTTTCCAAGTGCCGGTGATTGCGGTCGCAGGCACGAATGGCAAGGGCTCTACCTGCGCCATGCTGGAAGCCGTGGCTTTGCAAGCGGGCTATCGCGTTGGTCTTTACTCCAAACCGCATCTGGTTCATTTTGAAGAGCGGTGCCGCGTCAACGGTCAGATGGTGGAAGCAAGCGAGCTGCTGCCGCACTTTGAAGCGGTCGAATTGGCGCGTGGCGATACCACGCTCACCTACTTTGAATTCACCACACTGGCGATTGCACGTTTGTTGTCTCAAGCGCCACTGGATCTGGTGATACTGGAAGTGGGGCTGGGGGGGCGCTTGGATGCCGTGAATGTGGTGGATGCCGACTGCGCCATCATCACCAGCATCGACCTTGACCACACCGAGTTCTTAGGCCCTGACCGCGAATCGATAGGTTACGAGAAAGCCCACATCATGCGGCCAGGTAAACCTGTGATCGTCAGCGACCCGTTGCCCCCCGACAGTGTGTTGGCCTATGCCAAAAAAATCGGCGCTGATCTGTGGCGTGTGGGCAGTGATTTCAATTGCAGCGGCGACAGGCAACAGTGGGCTTGGGGCGGGCGCACGCGGCGCTACAGCGGTCTGGCTTATCCGGCCTTGCGCGGTGCCAACCAGTTGCTCAATGCCGCCGGGGTCTTGGCGGCTTTTGAGGCCTTGAAGGATCGTTTGCCCATCACGGCGCAAGCAGTGCGAGCAGGGTTGGCTTTGGTTGATTTGCCTGGCCGTTTCCAGATCGTTCCCGGCCAGCCGACTTTGGTTCTGGATGTGGCCCACAACCCGCACGCCGTGGCGGCATTGGTGCAGAACCTCGATCAAATGGGTTTCTTTCCAAAAAACCATGTCGTCTTTGGTGCCATGGCCGACAAAGACCTGTCTAACTTACTCACGCGCATGGCGCCGTTGGTCGACCACTGGGTGTTTTGTGACTTGCCGACACCGCGTGCAGCCAGTGCGCGCAACCTTGAGGCGCTGTACCAAGGCCTGAGTCTGAAGGGGCCAGGTCCTGTGGTGATTGACTGTTGCGAGAGCCCACAGGCGGCCTTGCAAACCGCGGTGAAGAGCGCAGACCCCGCTGATAGAATCGTGGTCTTCGGATCGTTCTATACCGTGGGCGGCGTCTTGCAAGAGGGTTTACCCAAGCTCGGCAGCAAACACATGAACTGATCCCCAGGTGCAAGTGGCCCTGCTGGGCTGTCACTGCACCTTAGATTTCAACTGGATCAGTTCACCGCATGGGTTTGTTGTCGATATTCAAGCTTGCTCAGAAAGACGGTGCCACTGCTGATTCAGCATCGCGCTCCTCACCGAATACGACCTCAGCGTCTGCAGCGCCCTCCGTACACCAAGCTCGAACACGCGCCAGACGTCGTTTGATCGGGGCCAGTTTGTTGGTGCTGATGGGCATCGTGGCGTTTCCCATTTTGTTTGAGTCCCAGCCGCGTCCTATCCCTGTTGATATTCCTATCGACATTCCGCGCGCAGAAGATGCGCCACCACTGCGTATTCCGCCTGCGGTGAGCAGTGCACCTGTGCCAAGCATTCCAGCCGCACGTTCGCAGGTCGTGGTGGTGGAGCCCGCGGTACCGGCGAGCTCCACTGCGCCAACCGCCAAAACGACACAAGCGGTGGTGCCTTCAGCGGCTGCAGAAGCCGCCAGCAAAGCGGCTGCTGCCAAGGTGGTCGCTGACAAAGAGAAGGCCGACAAGGCCGATAAAGACAGAGCCAAAGAAGCAGAAAGAGCCAGCCGAGAGGCCGCGCAAAAAGCCAGCAACGAGGCCGCCCGAGCCAAAGCCTTGCTGGAAGGCAAAGACGTCAAGGCCAAAGAGTCGTCCTCGGACGGATCCAAAAAGACGGCGGCGACCGCAGGCCGTTTTGTGGTTCAGGTGGGCGCTTATGCCGATGCTGATGCAGCCAAAGACGTTCGCCAAAAGGTCGAGAAATTGGGTTTCAAAACTTACACGCAGGTGGTCGAGACCTCCTCGGGTAGCCGCACCCGCGTGAGGGTCGGGCCGGTAGAGTCCAAAGAACAAGCTGACAAGGTGTTAGAACGTTTGAAAGCCGCAGGCGTGTCTGCTGTGGTGTTGACGCTGTGATCGCCAGTCACCCCTGCACCTCGCGCAACGAGAATTCAGATGGTCTGGGTTGATTGGGTTTTGCTCGCCATCTTGGGTGTGTCGGCGCTGGTGGGGCTGTGGCGCGGGCTGGTGTTCGAGTTGATGTCGCTGGCGGGCTGGGTGGTGGCCTATTTCCTGGCGCATTGGTTGTCGCCGCAAATCGCCCCCCACATTCCGGTGGGTACCGCAGGAAGTGCGCTGAATTCGTCGACCACGTTTTTGGTCACCTTTGTGGCGGTGTTGATCGTTTGGGCACTGTTGGCAAGGCTGGTGCGCATGTTGGTACGGGCCACTCCCTTGAGTGTGGTGGATCGTTTGTTGGGCATGGTGTTTGGCAGTGTGCGCGGGTTGATGGTCGCGCTCTTGCTGTATACCGTGGTGGGCTGGACGCCGTGGTCCAAGTCGGAGGTGTGGGCGCAGTCGCAAATGCGGCCTTGGCTGGCGATGGCTTATGGCGTGGTTTCGCCGCTGTTGCCCGCTTCGTGGGTGAGTCAGGCGCAAACGACACTGCCTCGGCAGTTGAACGAGATTTGAACGAAATTTGAACCAAAGGGTGGTTTTATGTGCGGCATCGTGGGTGTCATTTCCAAGGAACCGGTCAATCAATTGATCTATGACGCCTTGCTGCTGTTGCAGCACCGCGGGCAAGATGCCGCTGGCATCGTCACCATGCAAGACAGCAAGTGTTTCATGCACAAAGCGCGTGGCATGGTGCGTGATGTGTTCCGCACACGCAATATGCGGGGTCTGCCTGGCAATGTGGGCTTGGGTCAGGTGCGTTATCCCACCGCCGGTAATGCCTACAGCGAAGAGGAAGCGCAGCCCTTTTATGTGAATGCGCCTTTCGGCATCGTGCTCGTACACAACGGCAACCTCACCAATGCACCCGCGCTGAAACAAGAACTGGTGGGCATCGATCGCCGCCACATCAACACCGACAGCGACACCGAGGTGCTGATCAACATCTTGGCCCACGAGCTGGCGGTGGCGGCGCGTGACATGCCGCTGTCACCGAAAGAAATCTTCGCAGCGGTCAGCGCGGTGCACAAGCGAGTCAAGGGGTCTTACGCGGTGGTGGCGCTGATCGCGGGTTATGGTTTGCTTGCGTTTCGCGACCCCTTCGGTATTCGCCCGCTGTGTTTTGGGGAAGGCGTGGTGGCCGGAAGTCATGAGGTGATGGTGGCCAGTGAGTCCGTGGCACTGGAAGGCACTGGTCACAAGCTGACACGTGATGTCGCCCCGGGCGAAGCCATCTTCATCGACATGCAAGGTCAGTTGCATGCTCAGCAGTGCGCGGCTAACCCCGTATTGAACCCGTGTATTTTTGAGTACGTCTACCTGGCACGCCCTGACTCGGTGATGGACGGTATTTCCGTCTATCAAGCGCGGCTCAACATGGGAGAGACCTTGGCCCAGCGCCTGATCTCCACCATGCCGCCGAGCGAGATTGATGTGGTCATTCCCATCCCCGAGTCCAGCCGCCCGTCAGCCATGCAGTTGGCCCAGAAAATTGGTAAACCCTACCGCGAAGGGTTTGTGAAGAACCGTTATGTGGGCCGCACCTTCATCATGCCGGGGCAGGGTGTTCGTAAAAAGTCCGTGCGTCAAAAACTCAATGCCATCGGCGTGGAGTTCAAGGGCCGCAACGTGCTGCTGGTGGACGACTCCATCGTGCGAGGCACCACGTCCAAAGAAATTGTTCAAATGGCGCGTGACGCGGGGGCACGCAAGGTCTACATGGCTTCTGCTGCGCCGCCTGTGCGTTTCCCGAACGTCTACGGCATCGACATGCCTACCAAAGCCGAACTCATCGCCCACGACCGCAGCATGGAAGAGATACGCCAGTTCATTGGCGCCGATGCGCTCATCTACCAAGATGTTGATGCGATGAAAAAGGTCGTCGGCGCGCTCAATCCCAAGGTCGCGGGATTTGAGGCGTCTTGTTTTGATGGCCACTACGTGACGGGTGATGTCAGCGCCGAAGACTTCGCTTCCATGGCGGCACAACGTTCCAAACAAGGCGAAGAAGAAGACAACAACAACCGCACCCGGCTCGCACTGCAAAACGAACAAGAGTAAGCGGGGATACACGCACATGAAAAAAATACCCCGCATTGAGTTTCCACCGGGCACACGCCTCGAAACCTTGGCCGTGCGCGAAGGCTTGCCACGCTCTCAATGGGGCGAAAACTCAGAAGCGCTGTATTTGACCAGCAGCTTCGTTCACCCTGACGCCGCCACCGCAGCAGCGCGTTTTGCCAACGAAGAAGAGGCCTTCACCTATTCCCGCTTCACCAATCCCACCGTCACCATGTTTGAGCGCCGCCTGGCGGCGCTGGAGGGTGCGCAGGCTTGTGTGGCGACCTCCAGCGGCATGGGCGCCATCTTGCTCATTGGTTTGGGTTTGCTCAAGGCTGGCGACCATGTGGTGTGTTCGCGCAGTGTGTTTGGCTCCACCATCATGCTCTTTGGCCGAGAGTTTGCGAAGTTTGGTGTGGAAACCAGCTTTGTGTCGCAAACCGATTTGAACGAGTGGCGCGCCGCCATCAAGCCCAATACCAAACTGTTGTTCGCTGAAACACCCACCAACCCGCTGACCGAGGTGTGTGACATTCGTGCCTTGTCCACCATCGCAAAAAATGCCGGTGCCTACCTGGTGGTGGACAACTGCTTTTGTTCGCCCGCTTTGCAACTCCCGATTGAAATGGGTGCCGATTTGGTGATGCACTCCGGTACCAAATACCTCGACGGTCAAGGCCGTGTCATGGCCGGTGCCGTGTGTGGCACCGAAGCGCTGTTGAACGACAAATTGGTGCCGGTTCTGCGCACCGCCGGCATGACACTGTCGCCCTTCAATGCCTGGGTGGTACTCAAAGGCATGGAGACCTTGTCCATCCGCATGCAAGCCCA
>JBJOQO010000017.1:0-45120 GCA_046049865.1 Pseudomonadota bacterium
AGTTGTCGCCTGATCTTGTCTTGCCATCCCACCGCTGCCATTCGCTGCCCCTTCGCTGTTGTCAAAACAGCAACCTTCGCAGCCTTCTATGCCTTTGCATAGGGTGGGTTTGCGGAACGCTTACGATCCTTCTGAGTCCACAAGCGGAGCCGGAAGAATTGAGCGGCCAACTCTTTCTGCACATTGCCTTTGAAGCCACCCCATGCCACGAACAAGCCTTGATCGGCATTGAACTTGGTCATCGCACCCAGCAGCTTGTCCACCGGCTCGCGGCCGATGGGCGAGTCTTCTGATTTCACCTCGACGCACAAGCGCGGCGCGGAAATTTCGATTCAATTTTCCCTTTTAATGTGGGTGCCGATTTGAGGATCGTCACGCACTCCAATTGTTCGACAGCGACTCTGCTTGCTTGAGCACCAATTCGACCGCGTCGGCCTGCTGATCAGGTGGGTACTTCCATTTCTGCAAGCAGCGCCGCACCAAGATACGCAGTCGTGCACGCACGCTCTCGCGCACCTGCCAATCCACCGTGGTGCTTTCCCGGAGTTTTTCTGTGATCTCGATGGCAATCTTTTTCAGGATGTCGTCACCCAGCTCGCGCACGGCACTTTCGTTGTTGGCCAGCGCATCGTAGAAAGCAATTTCGTCGGGGCTCAAACCCAGCGCCGCCTCGCGCTCCAGCACAGACTGGAACTCCTTGGCCATCTGGATCAGTTCCTCGATCACCTGGGCGGTTTCAATCGCGCGGTTGTGGTACTTGCGCAAGGTTTCCAGCAAGCGGTCGCCGTACTTTTTCTCTTGCACCACGTTGTTGCGGGCGCGTGCCTTGATCTCGTCACGCAGCAGCTTCTCCAGCAACTCCACCGCCAGGTTGCGGCTGTCCATCTGCCGCACATCTTCGAGAAACTCCTCCGACAAAAGCCCGATGTTGGGCTTACCAAGTCCAGCCAGCGCGAACACATCTGCCACGCCGTCCGAGATGATGGCGTTGTCCAGAATTTGCTTGAGCGCGCTGTTTTTATCAAAGTCGCTGCGTTTTTTGTCCACGGTGGTGAACTTGGTGATGGCCGCCTTGATGGCAGAGAAAAAGGCGATTTCCTTACGCAGTGCGGCGGCTTCATCCAGCGTGCCGCATAACGAGAATGCCTTGGCCACGGCCACCATGGTGTCGAGGAATCGCGTCTTGCCGTCTTTCAGGCCCAGAATGTGGTTGGCCACAGGCACCAGCAACCCCATGGCATGGGTTTCAAATGCGCTGTAGTCCAAGCCGTGCATCATGCCGCGCACGATGTCCATCTTTTCCAGCAGCACGGCCAGGGCCTCAGAAGCGTTGTGCGCTGGGTCGCCCTTGCCCTTGGCATCGGTGTAGGTCTTGAGCGCGGCTTTCAGCTCATTGGCGATGCCGATGTAGTCCACCACCAGGCCCCCCGGCTTGTTCTTGAACACCCGGTTGACGCGGGCAATGGCCTGCATCAGGTTGTGGCCCTTCATGGGCTTGTCGATGTACATGGTGTGGCAGCACGGCGCATCAAAGCCCGTGAGCCACATGTCGCGCACGATCACCAGTTTCAAAGGATCGCGCGCGTCTTTGAAGCGCGCCTCCAGCCGCTTCTTCACCTGCTTGCTGTACAGGTGCGGTTGCAGCAAGGTTCGGTCGGCGGCCGAGCCCGTCATCACCACCTTGATCGCACCTTGCTCTGGGTTGGTGTTGTGCCACTCGGGCCTCAGAGGCGGGTTGTCTTTGTCACCCACACAGATGGCGTTGTAGAGCTGCACACAAATGTCGCGGCTCATGCACACGATCATGGCTTTGCCGTCTTCCACCGAGATGCGGGCTTCAAAGTGTTGAACCAGGTCACGGGCCACCCGCTGCAGCCGAGGTTCAGAACCCACCAGCTTTTCCAAAGCCGCCCACTCGCCCTTGGTTTTCTCGCGGCTGGCAAGGTCTTCTTCGTCTTCGACGACTTCTTCCACTCGCTCATTGAGGGCGTCGATTTCAGACTGGTTCACGTCCAGCTTGGCCAGGCGGCTCTCGTAGTAGATGGGCACTGTGGCGCCGTCGTCCACTGCGTCCTGGATGTCGTAAACGCTGACGTAGTCGCCAAACACCGCCCGCGTGACCTTGTCCCCGTCCTCGATGGGTGTACCGGTGAAGCCGATGAAGGTGGCGTTCTTCAGTGCATCACGCAAGTGCTTGGCAAAACCGAACACGTACTTGCCGGTTTTGGTGTCCAGCCGACCTTTGGTGCCGTATTGGCTGCGGTGGGCTTCGTCCGATATCACCACGATGTTGGTGCGGCCTGAGAGCAGCGGATGGAACTCTTCCCCTTCCAGCAAAGCAAACTTTTGCACCGTGGTGAAGATGATGCCCCCGGCTTCGCGAGAGGCCAGCATCTCGCGCAACTCATCGCGGTCGCCCGCCTGCAGCGGGGTGGTTTTGAGCAGGTCACTGGCCGCACTGAAGGTGGCGAACAACTGGCCGTCCAGGTCGTTGCGGTCGGTCACCACCACCAGCGTGGGGTTCTTCATTTCGGGCTGTTGCAGCAGCTTGCCCGCATAACAGGCCATGGTGATGCTCTTGCCCGAGCCCTGGGTGTGCCACACCACGCCCGCCTTGCGCGAGCCGGGCAGCACCTCTTTGCCGTAAGTGGCGCGTTCTTCGCGCACCTCCAGCACGCCCCTGTCCACGTCTTGTGCCGCAATCACCGTGGCCCGCACCGCTTCGCGCACCGCGTGAAACTGGTGATAGCCCGCGATCTTTTTGACGATGTGGTCGCCGTCCTGCTCAAACAGCACGAAGTGCCGCAGGTAGTCCAGAAACAGCTCGGGTTTGAAGAACCCGCGCACCACAGTTTCCAGCTCCATCTGCAAGCGGGGACGGTCGTTCTCGTTGGTGATGGTGCGCCAAGGCAGCATGCGCTCGGCATTGGCGGTGAGCGAGCCCACCCGCGCTGTCCAGCCATCGCTCACCACCAGGGCGGCGTTGGTATTGAACAGGTCGCTGATCTCATCCTTGTAAGTTTGCAGTTGGTTGAAAGCGTCCCATACATCGGTTTGCTCATTGGCCGGGTTTTTCAGCTCCACCACAGCCAGCGGCAGGCCGTTCACAAAGGCGATCACGTCGGGGCGGCGCGGCTGTTTGTTGCCCGTGATGGTGAACTGGCTCACCACCAAAAAGTCGTTGTTGCGTGGCTGCGCAAAGTCGATGAAACGCACCCAGTCGGTCTTCTTGCCGTCCTCAACCGAAAACTCCACCAGCACGCCATTGAGCAACAGCCGGTGGCTGCTCCGGTTGCGCACCACCATCTGTGGTTCGCTCACCGTTTGCAGCGCATGCACGGCCTGCTCCAAAGCGGCGGGCGGAATCTGGGGGTTGATGCGGGCCAGCGTGGCCAAAAGGCGCTCGCGCAGAATCACCTGCCGGTAGTCGGTGCGCTCAGGCGCGCTGCTGTCGGGTGCCATGTCCGGGCCGTGGGCGCAGCGCCAGCCAGCCTCCTGGAACCAGCCCAGGCAGAGGCCCTCGAGTTGTTGCTCGTTCAGCATTTGAGACCCCTTGCGCCTGCTTGTGCAGCCAAATCGGTTTGCGATGAAATAAGAAAACTTTTAACAATCAATGACTTAGCAGCCAAGCGACCACCATTGCGCATTGGCGCAGAAATAACAAACCGCCCATGCCGGCATAGCCGCTGTGGCATGTCGATTCTTGCGACACGTCGCAAAAACATGTCGAAAAATGCAGAAATTATCGACATATTCCGCGCATGGGTTGATTCGCCGAACATGTCAACGCACCAGCTCGGCGAACAAAGCCTCGTTGATGTAATACATCTCCCGCCCCATCTTCCGCGGACTCAACACACCCAACCCCGCCAGGGTTTGAAGATAGGTGGACGCCGTTTGGCGCTTGGCCAGCCCCGCGTCCACCAGAAACTGGATCTTGGTGTACGGGTGGCGAAAAATCACCTCAATCAAGTCCTTGCTGTAGATACCCGGCGCATCGCGCTGCACCCGAGTGCGCACCTCTTCCATCAGTGCCCGAATGCGCGTGACTTGCTCAAACGTTTGCTGTGCTGTGCTCGTCACCCCGCGCAGCATGTACAGCAACCACGCCTCCCAGGCCTCATCCTCTGTCACCGCACGCAGCCCTGCGTAGTAGGCGGCTTTGTTGGCCATGATGTAGCGCGACAGAAACAGCACGGGGATGTCCAGCAACCCCGCCTGCACCAGGTACAGCAAGTTCAGGATGCGCCCTGTGCGGCCATTGCCATCGTCAAAAGGGTGGATCGCTTCGAACTGGTAGTGCAGCACCGCCATCTTCACCAGCGGGTCCAGTCCGTCGTTGGCATGGATGAACTGCTCCAGATTGGTCAACTTGTCGCGCAGCAGCGCCTCGCCCACTGGGGGCGTGTAGACCACTTCGCCAGCGGCATCCTTGAGCGCCGTGCCCACGGTGCGCCGCACACCAATGTCCTGCTGTTTGATGATGCGCACCATGTCCACAAACAAATTGGTGGTCAGCGGGCGGGTTTTCAGCGCATCAAAACCGAACCTCAACGCCTCGCGGTAACGCAGCACTTCCTTGGTGGGCGTGTCCGTCATGCCGTCGGCATGTGCATCGGCGCGGTACAGCTCGTCGTTGGTGGTGACGATGTTCTCAATCTCCGACGACAACCGGGCTTCCTGCAGCACGATGCTGTTGATCAGCACCCCCTGGTTCGGAATCTGCGCCGCCAAGCCGCGCAGATTGGCCAACACCCGATTGGCCTCAATGGCCTCCTTCAATACCGCCTTGGTTTCCAGCTCGGCAGCCGGTGGTAGCAGGGGCAGGTCGTTGTAGGGGTGCTGGCGGTCAAAGGGCATGGTTCGTCTCAATTTTTTATTGCAGCCAGTCACGACAAGACACGCTATGTCATCTGCACCTTTGTGATCTGCGGGTAGCTACTCTCGTGCAGAACATCTTCTGGTCGTCGGTTCGCTCAGGTGCGCCGCTGTCGTTCGCAATATCTTTGCCGTGGACGCAGCACCCGCAGCCTTGTGGATCCATTCCAGGCGGAGGTGTTTGAATTGTTGTCCATTCAACATAAGACGGCCTCATATTCCCTCGGCTGGCAAAGAGAGGGTGGCGCAATAAGCCTGCCGTTCGTGTGTCGGGGTTGTGGGAAACGCCAGGCTCAACGATTTGGACCTAACCATCTGTGTGAGGTAGTTGTTTCTCAAAGACACAGGTTTGCGGTGCAGCAGCTCGGCCAAGACGCTTAAGGTCAGGTAATGGCCCTCACACACAGCCAGTAACGTTCGCTCCATTGCGGCACGCTCCATTTTCTTGTTCTGGCGCGACTCAATGGCCAACCCCTCCAAACGGGTCCGAAGGGCAGGGCAAAGGCGGCTCAGATCATTGATCACGGGCAAGGGAAGCTGCTCCGTGAGAAAGTAGCCGTGCTCGTCATGTTGCTGCCCCAAAAGTGAGGAGCTACCGGGCAAAAGTGAGGAGCTACCGGGCAAAAGTGAGGAGCTCGCCCCAGGAAGTGATGCGCTGGCTGTGGCCGGCTGGGCTGGCGGGCCAAACACATCGTCTGGCGTAGGCAAATTTTGACCGGGCAAAAAGTACACCGCGCCGCGCCCAATCCCTGACGAATCCAAAATGCCCAGTTGGGTAAGTTGCTGCAACGTCCGAGTCAGTTCCACAGGGTGGGAAGCGGACACGGTGTAAAGGCGGGCATGGTTGACGGTGCCCTCGCTGGCTGCCAACGCAACGGCCACTCGGGCCTCCTGCGTGAGCTGTTCAAATTGCGCGCCCAACCGAGAACGGAGGTCTGACATGACATGCGCCGGAAACAGGTCAATCATCCGCAGTTCCATCAACGTCTGGTTGTACGGCGTGGATGCTTCATAGAGTTTGGGCGGGTTCCAGTGCTGCGAACGCCAACCCTGGTAGATCCTTGGAATGCCGGTGCCCGCCTGTTCGCCCACGCCTACAAAACGAAACATCTTGTGCAGATTCCGGTTGCGGCAGTCCGGTTCGCCGCCGTGCAGTGCCACCTCCACTGGAATACGCATCAATCCCGGATTGCGAAAACCAAACATGTCTGGGCGCTTGACGATCAGCACTGAGGCACGTTCGCTGTAGTCCGCATGCACCAGTACATTGGCAAGCGCCTCCCTCAGGGCAATGTGCACAGGGGTTTCGTCTTGTCGCTCACCGTTCTCAAGTTGAAACGGCACTTTCAAATCCCCGGTGAGCTTGAGATAGACCTTGCGATAAAAATCGTACAAGTTCCCAGACCACTTTCCGTCCAGTGTCAGCCGGTCCACCCAGCGGCGCTCTGCTTTGGCAGCGGGTCGCTCCTGGTAGTCCAGCATGTAGTTTGGCAATACCTCCTGAATCACGTGCATCTGCCCAAACATCAGCAGCCCGGCCAGCGTCAAGCCTGCGTCGCCCGTCTCCCGGTCTTGGCGCCACCCACCAATGCGGCGTAAGAAAGCCTGGTCGTTTTCCTCGTTCCATGGGTGGCCAGGGTCGCGGTTCGCAAACACTTGGCGGTAAGCTCGAAAGCTTCCCATGTCCAAGTCGTCGAAGCCAAAGTGGGGCAAGATGCGGTCGTCCCGGCTGTCTTCCACCTGCTCTGCCAGCATGCGTTTGACGTCTTCATCTGGCAGTGGCCTGTCGCCTTCGTTCAATCGCCTGTAGGTGTTGCCGCTCAATGGGTTGGCGGTGAGGAAAACCGGGCGCTGCTGCCGACGTGCGCGGGGAATCTCTATGACCACCAAGGTCTTGCCATCTAGCAACCACTCGCGCACATGTGCATCTGTGAGCAGGTTGATGCTCACTTTCTGGCGGTTATTGAGGTTGTTGAACAGTTCGGTGCGCACCTTGTCTGGGTTCTCTATACCCACCGGCTCGAATTGCCCTTTGCGGTCGCGCAGGCCAAGAATGACCACACCACCGTCGGCGTTGGCCATGGCGCTGTAGGTGGGCCAAAAATCTTCCGGCAGCGCGCCCTTGCCGTCGCGGCCGTTGGCCAGCTTGCATTCCAGCGAGACGGACTCGCGCAACAGAACCAGATCTTCTAAAGACTGCATATCCATCATGGCGAAGGATCCTCATCAGTCAATTTGGCCAAGGTCAATACCTGCTCGGCCACCTGCTCTCGCATGGCCTGGGGATAGCTGTATTTACGCAGCACCACGCGCACAACGTTGCGCAAACGTGCCTGTACCGCTTCGCGGGTTTCCCAGTCCACTACCTTGTTCTTCGAGATAGACGAAGCGAGTTCTTCGGCTATCAACGCAATGCGGCCAGGCTCTACCTGTTGTGCGCTAATTGGCTGGCGCAACAGAGCTTCGATGCTGATCAGTGTGGCCGGAGCTGTTTTACTCATAGCAGCTGCATCGACAACATTAGTTGTCATCACGCTCTCAGCAATTGTGGCTTCGTGACGTTTGCCTCGCTGCTGGACGGCAGCAGCCATTTCCGCTTCATTGGTGATGACGTTGCAGTATTCAGAAGCGCCAAGTAAATCAGGGAAGAGGCTGGCGTGATGCACATTCATGCGCCGAAGGTGGCGCAGGCAGGCATCGCGCTCTTCATTGCGGATATAGATCTTGCAGATGTAGCGGGCAAGGATGTCAGGCTGCTCGTTTTCGGAGGCCAAGCGCAACTCTTCGTCATCAAACAGCTCGTCATCAGCCAGCACATTCGCCAACTTGTTCTCGATAGTGGCATCGGTTGGAGAGAAGGTGAACAGGCCTGCTTGATTCACCAAGCGCCCGTGGTCATCGCGGCGCGGCTCCCACAATCGGATGCCGGTTTCACTCTCGTGCTCCGCTAGAAAGCTCTTGTTGACCACATACACCGCACGGTATGGGTTGGTAGCTTCTTCTTTGCTGTCGTCCTTGTGAAAAGCGAAGAACAGTGCCACATAGGGCGAATAGGTCCAATCCAGCAAGGGCGTCATCAGGCCGTGGTGCTGGCCTACCGACCAAAGCTCATCGTCCTCATCCACCATCGCTGCGTCGTTAAGCCGACCACGGACTGCGCGCTTGAAGCGCTCCAGCTGCGCCTGCGCAAGCTGTTCGGTGACGATGCCATTGGTGGTCAATCGCCCGAGCGTTGGCATCAGGCTCCAGTCATGGCGGCGATGTCCGCGAAACACCAATTGCACCCCGGGTCGGTTAAAAAAATCGCTCTCCAGTAGATCGGTGAAATCACGCCATGACCCCAACCGAGTGACTGGAATGCGCCCGCTGATGGCATCAGCCATGATCTCGAAGCGTTTGCTGTTGCCGTCGGCCTTCCAACGCGGGATCTGCTCGAAGTAGTCGCCGGGCGGCTGTGCTGCGATTGGATCGGATGACATGATCGGCTCGCTCATGCGTTGACTTGCGCCATGGTCTGGGTGACGGACAGCTCGCCGGAAAGAAGTTTGGGGAGAAGGGCGTCGCGGAGGTTTGCTAGTTGTGACGCTTGTTCGGAAAGCTTTTCTTGTTGAAGAAGCATTGGCGTGACAAGTCGAGTGAATCTACTAACAACACTGTTACTCGGTTCAATTAGAGGAAGTCCCTCGATATCCCCATTTGAAACGAATGGTTGAGCAGCCCCCTTTTTGATTGGTTCAACATCCATGTTTTTCAAGGAGAAAAAGAGCCACTCTGCATCCTCTGTTCTTCGTGGCTTTATGAGCGACGCGTTGTTGTTGATCCATGCGTGCCCTCTGTGTGAGAAAAATTGCCCGCAATACGCACCGACCCGCCCAACGGAAATAACAAAACCATCTGCATTGTGTTTATTCGTGTATCCCATGATTCCCGCTCCACCGAAAACAGGAATGACGCCAGAAGGCGAAATTTTTGTTTTGTCAAGTTGCTTGCCGCCCTTCAACTCGGCGAAATCGCCCACTGATCGAGCTTTCCACCCCCTCGGAATCTCCCCCAACGCCGACTCTTCCATCTCATCCGGAAACAGCGCGGCGGTGGCGGCGAGTTGGTCGAATACTTCTGGCGGCAGGGCGTCGAGTTCGGTATCCACCTTGCCGCTGATGGCGTTCATCGCAGCGCGTATCGGGTCGCGGCCTTCGGCCTTGGCGGCGAGCTTGGCTTTGACCGGGTCGAAATCAACAAACCATGATTTGAAGAGGGCTTGCGCCATGGCTTCTAGGGTTTGGTTGATGCGGCGGTTGAGGTCGATTTTGTCGTCAAGAATCCCCAGAATTTCTGCGATCTTGTTTTGTGTTGCTATGGGCGGCACCGATATTTCGAATGCAGAAAAGTGGCCTTTATTCAGAATCGGTGTTGCAGATCCACTTGCTGCAGCCTTTAACTCTTGCTGCCTTACCGACAAGTCGTAATAGACGAACTCGGCATTGAACCTTGTTTCGTCCACGGCAATGGTGTTTATCTGCTGATTGGTTACGCTTGGTCTAAAGAGCAACGCAGCCTTGCCCATATCAGACCCAATACATGAAACCGAGACAGATCGTGCGGGCATCAAAGACGAGCCAACAGCAGCCAATCCGCTCTCATTTAAGTATCTTTCCGTATCGGTTATCCATTTTTGGCCATTCATGTCTCCAGGCGTCACAAATGGAACCGCGCCACCAAATCCATCACCCAAAGAGGAAGGTGGAGTTTTCCCTGTCTTAATCGGGCCCAACTCACCAAGGGTGCAGGTTATCCAATCAGAGCGCATAAACCAACCCCGCCAAATTCTTGTTGATCTCGCCCTGCAGCTGGGTACTCTCTATCGACTCATCCGGCAGTTGCGTCGCCGGCCATGTGATGTGGTCTGGCTTTGCGTTACTCATCACCACCCCCCAACTCCCCACCCAACTCCGCCTCCAACACCTCAATGCTCGGCAGCTTGTCGCGCAAGGCTTCAGGCAAGGTGTGCGACAGGGTGTAGGTGGCCAAGCCCAGGGGTTTTTGAATGTCGCTGAGTGCATATTCCGCCACCAGCCGGTCTTTGCTTTTGCATAACAACAAGCCGATGGTGGGTGCGTCGTGGTCGCCGCGCAGTTGTTCGTCCACGGCCTTCAGGTAGAAGTTGAGCTTGCC
Source organism: Pseudomonadota bacterium (assembly GCA_046049865.1). Classification (GTDB taxonomy): domain Bacteria; phylum Pseudomonadota; class Gammaproteobacteria; order Burkholderiales; family Burkholderiaceae_C; genus JANPCX01. Next base: position 10,051 of record JBJOQO010000017.1, read on the forward strand.
TGCGAACTCGGGTTCAAAGTCCACGGTTTTCAGCTCCACCACCACGTAGCAGTGCAGACGTGCGTGGTAGAAAAGCAAGTCCAAAAAGAACTCGCGCTCGCCCACTTGCAGCGGCACTTGGCGGCCCATGTAGGCAAAACCTGCGCCCAGTTCCAGCAGAAATTGGGTGATGTGCTCGATCAGCCCGCGTTCGAGTTCGCGCTCGGTGTGTTCGGGCGTGAGCGACAGGAAGTCGAACACATAGGGGTCTTTGAGCACCTGTGCGGCCAGGTCAGATTGCGACGGAGGCAGGGTTTGTGCAAAGTTACTCAGGGCCTTGCCTTCGCGCTGCCACAGGCCGCTTTCAATCTGGTGGGTGAGCACGGCGCGGCTCCAGCCGTGGCTTTGGGTTTGCTGCACGTAATAGAGGGCTTCGGTGTGGCTGTGGCATTTGCTGATGATGGCGAGGTTGTGTCCCCACGGGATGCTGGCCAATTGCGCAACAGCCTGTTTCGCAATTGCCGCATCGCTTGTCCAGTAGCGATACCACTGCCGAATCAGTTCCAGATTCCGTTTTGAAAACCCCTTCATCTCGGGGAATTCCTGCATCAGGTCTTGGCTGAGTTTTTCCAGAAAGCCACTGCCCCAGCTCTGCTCGGCTTGGCGGGCCACGATGTCTGCCCCCAGCGCCCAATAAAACTGGAGCAACTCGGTGTTTACCGCCACAGCGGCTTTGAGTTGCACTTGCCTGAAGCGGGCTTTCAGGTCGCCCAGCCAGGCTCGATAGTTAGCAGGGGCCGCGAGGTTCGCGCTCACAAGGTGTACCCCAGGCCGGCCAAGTTTTTCTTGATGTCCGCTTCCAATTTGGCACTCTCGGCGAACTGCTCGGCCAACTGCGCCGTCAAACGCGCCATCTTGTCGGCAAAGGCTTCACCGTCTTCTTCTTGTTCTTGTGCGCCCACATAACGCCCGGGGGTCAGCACATGTTCGTGTTTGCGGATGTCGTCCAACGTGGCCGAGTAACAAAAGCCCGGCTCATCGGCATAGCCCTCACCTTGTTGCCAGGCGTGGAAGGTGTCGGCCACCTTTTTGATGTCCTCCACCGTGAAGTCACGCAGCACGCGGTCTTTCATGTAGCCCAGCTGGCGTGCGTCGATGAACAAAAGCTGCCCGCGCCGGTCGCGCTTCTTTTTGTCGAGGTTGAAGCCGTTGGCCTTGTCTTTGGTCAGGAACCAGATGCAAGCCGGAATTTGCGTGTTGGTGAACAACTGGCCGGGCAGGGCCACCATGCACTCCACGTAGTCGCGTTCCACCAGTTGTTTGCGAATTTCGCCCTCGTTGTTGGTGTTGCTGCTCATCGAGCCATTGGCCAGCAGCAGCGCCATGCTGCCGGTGGGGGCCAGGTGGTAAAGCATGTGCTGCAACCAGGCGAAGTTGGCGTTGCCCTGCGGTGGGGCACCCACCAACCAGCGGGGGTCTTGCTCCAGCTTGGCGCTCCACCATTCCTTCATGTTGAAGGGCGGGTTGGCCATGACGTAGTCGGCCCGCAGGTCGGGGTGCAGGTCGTTTTGCAGGGTGTCGCCGGGCTGTCCGCCGAAGTTGAAGTCCAAGCCGCGAATGGCCATGTTCATGGCGGCCAGCTTCCAGGTGGTGGGGTTGCTTTCTTGGCCGTAGACGCTGATCTGACCTTTTTTGCCGCTGACGACTTCGCTGCCATGTTGTTCGATGAATTCTTCGCTTTGCACGAAGAAGCCGCCCGAGCCCATGGCGGGGTCGTACACCCGGCCTTTGAAGGGTTGCAGCATTTCGACAATCAGCGTGACGATGGCTTTGGGCGTGTAGTACTGGCCACCTTTCTTGCCTTCGGCCAGGGCGAATTGCCCCAGGAAGTATTCGTACACATGGCCGAGGATGTCTTTGCTTTTCAGGCCCAGGGGCTGGCCGTTGTAATCCTTGCGGTTGAAGTCGGTGTCTGAGAAGTGGGCGATCAGGTCGGCCAGCTTGTGGCTGTCGATCTGGGTGCGCGCAAAGTCTTTGTTGAGAACGTTCTTGAGTTTGGAGTTTTCGCGCTCCACGGCTTCCATGGCGTTGTCGATCAACCAGCCGACGGTGCGCATTTTGTCGGGCACCATCTCCAGCTCACCGGCTGTGTTGCGCAGGTAGCGGCCCTCGCTGTCGCGCTTGGGCACCTGCCACGGCAGCTCGCTGCCCGGCGGCAATTGGGCCAGGTCGCGCAAGGTTTGCCAGCGTGCTTCAAAGGGCACCCAGAAAACGTTTTTCTCGATGTAGTAGTCCCGCACCTCCAGCTCGGCGGCGATGTTGTCTTCGTACTCCTGCGAACCTGCGCCCCCGTATTCGTCTGGGGCCATGTGGTAGTCGTGCTCGGGGTTCTGGAACTGCGCGCGCAGTTCTTGCTGCCGTTCTTCAAAGGCATCGGAGACGTACTTCAGGAAAATCAGCCCCAGCACCACGTGCTTGTAGACGGAAGCATCCAGGCTGGACCGCAGCTTGTCAGCGGCAGTCCAGAGTTTCTTTTCGAGGTCGTGAAAGAACTGTTGTTCGATGGTATTCATGGCTGCTTTTCAGATGACTTCGGTTGGGCGGGCGAAGTGGCCCAAGGGGCGGTTGTATCTGTTTTCGAACTTGGCTACCGCAGGTAGGCATGTCCTGCGCAGGAGAGGCCATCAAACTTCTGGTTGTATGACGCACGAAGTGCAGCGCAGCGCCATTGCGTTTGACGTCAGGAAAAATCTTGGTCGCTGTCGGTTGCAGCTGGTCCCGCCGACAGGAATCGAACCTGTATCTAGCGCTTAGGAGGCACTCGTTCTATCCATTGAACTACGGCGAGGGGTGCGGGACAGCGGGCTGCATTTTCGCATGCGATTTTTGTGATTTCGGCTCACTCCCAGCGCCAGGTCCAAATCAAGTCGAGTGAGTTTTCCAAGCCCGACTGCGCACGCAAGGTGAAACGCTGGGCAATGCGGTAGATGAGTTGCCAATTGCCTGCGGTGGCGTTGAGGCTGCGCTCGTAGCCCACATACCAACGGCGTGAAAGCTGTTTGCCTAAAGTGACGATGGTTTCCCTGACCTCTCCGCCGCTGTTTGCGCTGCCGCTGGCATTGGTGCCTGCGACCGTGCTTTGCCGCAAGGACAAATCGTCGATGCCGATGTTACGCAGCAACTGGTCGGTGGCACTGCCACCTTCTTCGCCTGCGAGCAAGGCGAGTGCGGCGCGTTGTAAGAGTGCGGTGTCCGCGCCGCCGAGGCCACCGCTCTCGCGGCCCAGCACGAGCCAGCTGAGTTTGTCGATGTCGGGCATCTCGGGCTCTGAAAACAGGCGTACACGCGGCGTCACGGTGGTGCCGGTGACGGCCACACCGACACGCACATCAATGTTGGGCCGCGTGGCTTCGATGTCCAGCCGCGCCACGTCCGGTTTGCCGGTGAAGGTGAGCTGGCCTTTGTCGATGGTGAGTTTTTGGCGGTAGGCGTCATAGGTGCCATCGACTGTGCGCACGGTGCCATGCATGGCCAGCTGGTTGTTGGGTGACGTGAGTTTGAGCTCGCCGGTCAAGCCCGTGTTCAGGCCGCGTCCGCGCAGTCGGAGCTGGTCTCCCAGTGCCACTTGCAGGTCGAGTTTGACGGCACGTTTCACGGTCGGCTGTGCCATTTTGTTGACTTGCGGTTCGGGTTTGGGGTCTTCTTTGGCGCGCACCACCACCACGTCGTCGGCCAAGGTGGGCGCATCCCCTTTGCTGATGTCGATGAGGCCTTCGTCGACTTTGAATCGGCCTGTCAGGTCGACGCTGTCGCTGCCCAAACGCAACTGGGCCTGACCGCTGGTGACGATGCGCCTGTCCACCCGTCCGAGCAGCTGGAATTGTTCGGCCACCAAATTCAACTGTGCCTGCGGTTTGGCTCCCAGGGTGGCCAGCCCGGTCAGGTCTACCCGGCCGCTGCCGGCTTTGGCGCTGAAGTGCTCGATGCGCGCTTGCTGGCCCTGCAGCGAGAGTTGGATCTCACCGTCGCTCACCGCTACGCCTTGCACCAAGTTGCGCACGCCGAGTTGTTTGCCATTGAGCTGACCGGTGAACTCGGGCGCACCCCAACGCCCGGCGAGTGTGGCGCTGCTTTGCAGCTCGCCCGACAAACGCCAACCCGCGGGCACCCAAGTGCCCCAGGTGCCCAAGTTGGCCACTTGCAATTCGATGCTGCCTTCAAGAAGCGCGTCGGCGGTGGGCCATGTCGCCGTGGGTGAGGTTCGCGCCACCACGATGCCTGCGGCCACACCCAAGGTGCTGCCCGCCAAGCCTTGGCTGAAGCGCCAAACGCCGTTGTTGGCGCTTAAACCCAGACGCAAATCGGTCAGTCCCAGGGTTTGAGTGAACCCGTCCTCGGTCACCGTCAAGTCGCCGCCTATGCGCTCGAGCTGCACATCGGCTGTGAAGGTGGGTTGGCTGCGCACATTCACGCGGCCTGCAATGCGCAAATCGCCGCCCCAACCGAACTCGGGCTGCAGTCGCGCCAAGAGCGGTGCCACGGCCACGGCTTCCAGTTCGATTTGTGCGTTGATTTGGGCTGGTGCGTTGACCGTTGCCGCTTGCCAAAAAACTTGCTGCCACTTGAGGGCAGCGCCTGGCAGCTCGGCGCGTCCTGGCTGCAAGTTCACCCGCAGCGGGAAGGGGCTCGGTGTGGTGGCCGCGTTCGCGGGGCCGCGCGACGATGCTGCACCTTCAGCGGCCCAAGCCACGCTCAATTCAGCGTCAGAGCCGCGCCACCAGGGCGTGCTGCTCTCGTTGCTGTCCCGGAGCAACCACTGGGTCAAGCGGCCCGACCAACCCGTGATGCCACCACTGTTGCTGCGCTGCAGACCACCGCGCGCTTGCACGGTGGCAAAGGTTTGCCCTGCTTTGTTCGACTTCGCCTGAACACCACCCAGCGCTTGCAACCACGGCGGCGCTTCAAGCGGCGACTGCGCTTGTAAGCTGATCTCGTGGGCGTCGGTGTTGCCGCGCAGGCCCAGCACCAGCCGGTTGAGTTTGAATCCGGGTGCGCTGGCTTGGGTCAGCTCTGTCTGCAAAGTCAAGGGCGCGGCTGGGGCCAAGCTGCCTTGCCACGACACACGGCCTTGTGCCACCTGCCAAGCACCCATGCGCAATTGCTGGGCTTGGGCTTCGCCCTTGCTTTGGCCCTGGGTGAGCCAGGTTTGCATCAGCGATGCGGATGACTTTGTTGGCGCGTTGCTCGGCGCCACAGACCATGTCCCTTGAACTTGCAAACTTCCCGACAAGGCCGTGCTTTGACTTGAAGTCCCGGGTTGCCCGCTGAAAAAATACCGCCAGGGGGACAGCCGTTCAAGGCGTGGTGCATCCAGATTGAACAGCCACTCGGTCGGCGCGGTGTTCGACGAGGTGTCGCTGTTGTCGAGTTTCAGCTTATTGCCGTCTGCGTTCAGGTTGGCGTGGAACTCACCTGGGGTGTTCGCCGAGGATGTGATGGGGTGCAACCAGCGCAGTTGACCCTCCAACGGAACACCGGCCAAGGTGCTGGGCGCGATGTTGACGAGTGCTCGTCCGCGCAACCCCGCGAGTGTGGCGGCCAGGTCCAACGACGGCTGTGGCTTGCCTTTGGCCCCACGGGCTGCACCGGGCCAAAAAAAATCCACGTCCGCGTCGGCTTGCAGGCGGCTGCCGGCGCGCGCACCGTTGGCGGAGGCTGCGCCCGGCCACCACGGCGCGGGGTCAAAATTTTTGAGTTGGGCTTGGGCTTGAACACGCCAAGGGGCGGTGCCGCTGCGTTCGACTTGACCCTTGAGGCTGAGTTCTGAGCTGCCCGCACTGGCCACCAAACGTTTGACCGTCCACGCCTGGTTCTGGCCTTGCAGGTCCAGCTGCAGCGCAACTTCTGACGGCGATTTGTTCGCCGTGTCAAGGTTCAAAACGCCGCGCAATTGTGCTTGCGCTTGCAGCACCATGTCTTGCCAGCGCCGGGGTTCCGGTGGTGTGGTCGCGGCGTTTGGCGTTGCAGTCGGTGTGGCCCACTGGCCCTTGGCCTGCACCGGGCCGCTCAAACGCATGGCGGTGGCGCGTGGGTCCAGCAAATTGGGCGTCACGCCGCGCCACTCGGTGGTCAAGGACCAGTCGTTGGCGCTGAATTCGCCTTGGCCTGTGATGCGGCCGGCGGCTTGTTGGCTGTTGCCTAAATCGAGCGTCAGGTTCTGCAGCTGGATGCGGCGCGCGTTTGTGGGCGCGTTTGCAGGTGATTTTGCGGTGTTTGGGTCAGCTTTTGACGTTGAAGACATCCACAAGGCCGACAAACTCGCCGCACGCACAGGCAGCCGCCCTTCATTCCACAAGCCGGGTGCGAGGTTGCGCAGGGACAAGGTGGCCGGCGGTAGATTGGCGGCTGTGCTGGTGGTTGACATGTCCCACTGCACCTCACCTTCGAGCAGGGTCTTGGGAGCGGTCGGCAGAAAAAGCGACAGGTCGAGTTGGTGCAACTGAGCCTTCAACGTGGTCAGTGGCCAGGCGGCAAAAGGCGCGAGCGTGGCTTGGGCCGCTACATAGGGACCGGTGGCGCTGGCAGGACTGGTCTTGGAAGCAGATGGCGATTCGGTGCGCAGTTGGGCGGTGAGCTGGAGCAGTTGCAGCGGGCCCGCTGCTTGCACGACCAATTGCCATGCCAAAGGCTGCGCCGCAGTGGCAGTGGATGCTGCAGGTGGCGCTGCGGGTGTCGGTGCGGTGGACGACGCCTCAAGCCGCAAGTCGCGGCCTTGTAACTCGGCCAACACGCCCATGTCGCCCGCAGTATTCACGCGACCTTGACCTTGTGCAAGCACATGGCCCCACTGCAGTGTGAGCGCGTCGACTTGATGCAACCCACCTTGCTGCGCACCGAGCTGCAACTTTCCTTTGAGGCCACGCACGGGCTCCACCCCCAACACGGGGCTGCTCAGTTCTTCCAGTTGAATTTGAGCCACGCTGAGTTGAAACGGCAGCCTCAGGTTCGTGGGCGCGCTTTTGGGAGGCTGGGTGGCGCCTGGTTCGTGCACCAAACGCTGGGCCTGAAGGTTTTGCAGGCGCAGATGAAACCAAGCGCCCGGTGCATCAGCGGCGCTCCATTGCACGCCCTGCCAGCAGAATTTTTCCAAACGCAAGTGGCCGCCTGCTTGGGGCAGAGTGATGTTGATTTGGTCGGCACAAAAGTCGCCCATCAAGCTGCCTTGCGGCCCTGTGACTTCGACGCCGGGTAAAACGCCGAGCCACCAACTGCTCCCCTTGTTGCTGTGAACGCTGGCGAACAGAACCAGGCCTGCCAACACCAAAAGCACGAGCAGGGCCAACATGGTGAGCAGCAGTGCGCGCAACAAACCACGCTTGCGCGGGACGCTTGTGGTGTTGGTGTTGACCTCCGTGTCACTCAAAACGCGATCCCCACGCTCAGGTGCAAACGGGCTTTTTTCACTGTGTCGCCATAGGCCACGTCCAAGCGCAGCGGCCCCACCGGGCTGCGCCAGCGCAAGCCGACGCCGTAACCCAGCACGGGTTTGATGTCGCCCCAACGATCGGCAGCCTGACCGGCATCAACAAAAGTGGCCCACCACCAAGCAGGCAGGTTGGGCGAGATGGGCCTGGCCAATTCCAGGCTGCTGGTGAACAGCACGCGACCGCTGCCGGTGACCCCATCTTTCACGGGGCCGAGTGAGCGGTAGGCATAACCGCGCACCGAGTCGTCACCGCCAGCACGAAACAAGAGGGGGTCGGGCACACGGTTGGCGTCGCCCGCGAACACCTGGGCGGCTTCCACCCTGGCACTGCCATACCAGGTTTTGCCGATGGGGCGGTAGCCGCTGTAACGCACATAAAGACGACCATAGGGTTTACGGTCGCTGCGGTCCAACCACGCCTGGCCAAGGCCACCTTGCAAATTCCAGGCGTCGCCGTCTGTCGGCAAGAGCACGCTGTCCAGATCGCGGCGTATCCAATGCACATTGCCCGACACGGCGCGTTTGGTGGGGCCTTTGAGGGCATCGGTGCTGGTGCGGGCCACCAGGTTTTCTGCAAACACCAAACGTTCCACGCGTTCGGTGTCCAAGGAGCCGCCAGCACGTAGACGAGATGACTCCACCACCGTTCCAGCGGCGTCTTCCCGAAGAGCGTTGAATGCAAACAAGCCCCGGTAGCCTTTGTTCAAAGGATGAGAAACCAAAGCCACATCCAGCAGTTGCCTGTTGCCACCCCATTCCACTTTGTTTTTGGAGATCCAAGGCTGTCCAAAAACCTGACGGTGCGTGTACTCCAGCGTGACCCGGGGCCCTGTGTTGTCGCTGTAGCCCACTCCGGTGGTGGCTTGTTGCAGCGGCAGCTCACGCAGGCGCACGAGCACCGTGGCGTTGGCCGGGTCATCGGCCTCGGGGTCCAATTCAACCAGCGTGCTGTCGAACAGGTCGAGCTTGCGCAGTCGCTCGGCATAGTCGAGCAACAACCGTTCTGAATAAGGGGTGCCGGGCTTGAAGTTGGCCACGTTGCGCACCGAGGTTTCTCTGTGCCGCTTCAGGCCTTCGATGCGCATGCTGCCCAAACGGTAGAGCGGCCCGCTGTCTGCGTTGACATCCAGGGCAGCGGTGTTCTCAAGGGCGTCAATGCGGGCCTCGGTCGAAAGCCATTTCGCAGCCGGATAACCGTCGATGCGCAACCGGTCCAGCATGGCGGCTTTGGCGGCGGACCACTGTGGTCCTCGGAAACTGGTGTCGGGCCGTAGCAACCAATCGCGGTGCAAGGCGGCCCAGGTGGTGATGGCAGAGCGGTCCGCTTTTTGCAGCGATTCGCGCAGCGGGCCTTGCACATCCAGCGCGAGGCTGGCCACCTGGGTTCGTGGGCCCGGTTCTACGTGCAGCACCACACGGGGCGTTCCGGTGCTGACGCTTGCTGCCGTTGCAGGCTCTCGCTGCGCGGCGACCACGGCGTTGAAATAACCCTCGGTCTCCAGGAGGGCGCGCGCTTGGGCCGGGGCGGCGGCGATCAGTCGGCTGAGCTCTGCACTGCTGACGGCATCACGCTCCGGCACCGATTGAAAGCGCGCCAGATCAAGGTATTTCAGCATCAACGGTTTGAGCGCCGTGGGCGCGTCAATCACCAGCTCGTACATCCGCAGGGTGGGTACTTCGGTGGCGGCGGGCGCTGTGCCCTCTTTTTGCGTCCAAGGCAAATGGCTGCATCCCGACAGCCACGCACAAACGCATAGCGCAGCCGCAAGGTGCATTCCTCGGCGTGTGCTGCCCCTCATCGCATCAACTGCCGCATGGCCGCTTCTAAGCCCACCAAACTCAAGGGGAACATGCGCTGGCTCATGAGTTGTTGAATCAGGTCAATGCTTTGTCGGTAAGGCCAAATGCCGGGGGGTTCTGGGTTGATCCACACATGGTGAGGATAGGCATGCGTCAAGCGTTGCAACCACATGGCGCCTGCTTCTGCATTGTGGCTTTCGCTGCTGCCCCCGGGTTGAAGTACCTCATAGGGGCTCATGGTGGCGTCGCCGACAAAAATCAGTTTGTAGTCGCGGGTGTATTTGCGCACCACATCCCAGGTGGCGAATTTTTCGCTGCGGCGGCGCTGGTTGTTCTTCCACACATGGTCGTAAACGCAGTTGTGAAAGTAATAGCACTCCAGGTGTTTGAACTCCGTGCGTGTGGCACTGAATAACTCTTCGACGCGGTGAATGTGTTCGTCCATCGTGCCGCCCACGTCCATCAGTAGCAATACCTTCACATGGTTGTGGCGCTCGGGGCGCATGCGAACGTCGAGCAAACCGGCATTGGCGGCGGTGCCGGTGATGGTGCCGTTCAAGTCCAACTCCAGCGCCGCACCCTCGCGTGCAAAACGACGCAAGCGCCGCAGCGCCACTTTGATTTGTCGCGTGCCCAAAGACACCGTGTCGTCATAGTCGCGAAAGCGTCGTTCGTCCCACACCTTCACCGCCTGTTTGCCCCCGCCCGAGCCCTTCAAACGCAGACCTTGTGGGTTGGTTCCACCATGACCAAACGGACTGGTGCCACCCGTACCTATCCAGCGGTTGCCGCCTTCATGGCGTTCTTTTTGTTCTTCCAGGCGTTTCTTGAACTCGTCCATGAGGTCAATCCAACCCAGGGCTTGAATACGCGCTCTTTCTTCGTCACTGAGCTCACGCTCCAAGGTGCGACGCAACCAGTCCAGCGGAATGGCGTCCGCAAAATCAGTGAGCTGCTCCACGCCTTTGAAATATGCCGCGAAAGCACGGTCGAATTTGTCAAACTGGGTTTCGTCTTTGACCAAGGTGGTGCGTGCGAGCAGGTAGAAGTTATCAATGGTGTTGCCGCCCGAGGCTTGCAGCACATCGGCCTGCAGCGCCTGTAACAAGGTCAAAAACTCCCCCACGGTCACCTTCAATCGGGCCGCGCGCAGGGTTTGGAAAAAGCCGATCAGCATGGGTGCGTCGTCAGTCGGCAGAAATTATTGGTTAGCGGGGCCGACTCAACTGCCACAACAAATGGGCCTTCACCTCGGGCCATTCACCTACGCGAAGGCTGTACATCACGGTGTCGCGCACCGTGCCGTCACGCCTCAACGCATGGTGGCGCAAGACGCCGTCTTTTTTGGCACCCAAACGTTCAATGGCTTGTTGGCTCGCAAAGTTGAAGCAGTCGGTGCGCCAACCCACTAATTGCGCGCCGAGGTCCTCGAACGCGTGTTGCAGCAGCAGCAACTTGGCGGTGGTGTTGACGGCGCTGCGCTGCACACTTTTTGCGAGCCAGGTGTAGCCAATTTCCAGCCTGTCGATGCTGGGCACGATGTCGTGGTAGCTGGTGCTGCCCACCACGCGATCGCTTGCCGTCTCCACAATGGCAAAGGCCAGGCGGTTGCCAGCGGCACGGCTTTGCAGCGCGGTTTCAATGTACTGGCGGGTTTGCTGGGGCTCTGGCACCGAGGTGAATCGCAGGTTCCACAGTTCACCGTCACGCGCGGCTTGAATGAGGGCTTCTTCGTGTGACAACTCCAGCGGTTCAAGGCGCACCGGCGCGCGCAGCAGGGTGACGGGCAATACAGGCTTCATGGCGTTATTTTTCAGCGATGGTGTTTTTGCATGAACACCAGTTTTTCAAACAGGGTCACGTCTTGTTCGTTTTTCAGCAGCGCACCGAGCAAGGGCGGAATGGTGACTTGCGGGTCTTGGCTGCGCAGCACCTCAGCGGGAATGTCCTCGGCCACCAGCAATTTGATCCAGTCGAGCAGCTCCGATGTGGAGGGCTTTTTCTTCAAGCCGGGCAGGCCCCGCACATCGTAAAAACTCTTCAAAGCTGCTGCCAACAAGTCTTTCTTGAGTTTTGGGAAGTGCACTTTGACGATACGCTCCATCGTCGCGGCGTCGGGAAACTGGATGTAATGGAAAAAACAGCGGCGCAAAAATGCGTCCGGCAGTTCTTTTTCGTTGTTGGAGGTGATGAAGACCAAGGGCCGGTGTTTGGCCTTGACCCACTCTTTGGTCTCCACCACATAAAACTCCATGCGGTCGATTTCACGCAGCAAGTCGTTGGGGAACTCAATGTCGGCTTTGTCTATTTCGTCGATCAACAGCACCACCGGCACATCAGAGTTGAAGGCTTCCCACAACACACCTTGAACGATGTAGTGGCCGATGTCTTTGACTTTGGCTTCGCCCAACTGGCTGTCACGCAAGCGGTTGACCGCGTCGTACTCGTAAAGGCCTTGCTGGGCCTTGGTGGTGCTTTTGATGTGCCACTGCAACAAAGGCATGTTCAAGCTTGCGGCCACTTCTTCGGCCAACATGGTTTTTCCTGTGCCGGGTTCACCTTTGACCAGCAAAGGTTTGCTCAAGAGCGTGGCCGCGTGCACGGCCAACATCAGGTCGTCGGTGGCGACGTAGGTGGAACTGCCGGTGAACTTCATGGCGTATGGTTTTTAAGCTGTGCGGGCAAGGGTTCGGGTCAGTATATCGACGCCCCTATAATCCCCTGCTGGTTTGCGCTTTGACCCTCCCACCCCATGAAAAATTCATTGCTGTCTTCTATTGTTTTGTTTGTGGCGGGCGCCTTGGCGGCCTCGTCTGTATTGGCCCAAGAGGGCAAAGGCAACGTCAAGGCCGGTGAAAAGAAGGCCGCCATGTGCATCGGCTGCCACGGCATTGTTGGCTACCAGGCCAGCTTTCCAGAGATTCACAAGGTGCCCATGATTGCCGGCCAAAACGCCGAATACATCGTGGCCGCTTTGGTGGCTTACAGCAAAGGTGAGCGCAAGCATCCCACCATGCGTTCAATTGCGGGAAGTTTGAGTGAGCAGGATATGGCTGACTTGGGTGCGTTCTACCAGCAACAAGCCAAGGATGCACCGGCCGTGGCTGCTAAACCGGTTCGCCCACCCTCTGCCAAGGTTGCCGAGTTGCTCAACAGGACGGCGTGCATATCCTGCCACGGTGACAACTTCAGCAAACCCATCTCACCGGCTTACCCCAAGTTGGCCGGTCAGCATGCCGATTACTTGTATGTGGCGCTAAAGGCCTACCAGATCAAAAATAATGCCCAGCTTGGGCGTAACAATGGCGTGATGGCGGGCATTGTCAGCCAGTACAAGAACAACGAAGATCTCAAACTGATGGCGGACTACATTGCGTCCTTGCCCGGAGACATGCGGGTGGTGCCGCAGCCCAGCTTCCGTTGAACGGGCACCTTTCTTGTCACAAAAAAGCCGCTGGAATCAGCGGCTTTTTTCTTGGCTCAATGCTTAATACCTGGGCAAAATGGCCGATATCCAAGAGGCAATACCCCTTGCCAGTAGCGGAATCCCAGCCCCATGTTGCAAAAGATCAGCGTTGACCAGCTCCGTTTGGGCATGCACCTGCATGAGCTTTGCGGAGCGTGGCTCGACCACCCATTTTGGAAAACCAAGTTCGTGCTGCGTGACCCGGCCGACTTGAAGAAACTGCTGGACAGCGGCATCAAAGAAGTCTGGATCGACGATGCCAAGGGCTTGCCGGTTCAGCCAGACTCACCCGCCGTGGCACCCAAACGAGACATGCCGGTCAAGGTGGCAGCTCGCCCGAAGGAGGCAGCACCTGCGCCAGCACCTGCACCCTCGACAGGTCCCCCCCCTGCCACCAGCAGCATACAAGACGAGGTTCGCAAGGCCGCCAGCGTGGTGAACCAAAGCCGCGCGGCTGTGGTGGCCTTGTTCAACGAAGCGCGCATGGGCAAGGCATTGGACGCCAGCGGCTGTGCTGAATTGGTCAATGAAGTGGCCGCATCGGTTTACCGCAACCCCGGTGCGGTGGTGAGTTTGGCTCGCCTCAAAACCAAAGACGACTACACCTACATGCACTCGGTGGCAGTGTGTGCCTTGATGATCTCTTTGGGCCGCCAACTCAACCTCAGCGAGGCCGAAGTGCGCGACGCCGGCATGGCGGGTTTGCTGCATGACATGGGCAAGGCGGTGATGCCGCTGGAAGTGCTGAATAAACCCGGCAAACTCACGGACGATGAGTTCACCATCATCAAGTCCCACCCCGAGCGCGGCCACGAAATGTTGCTGACGGGCGAGGGCGTCAGCCCCGTTGCGCTGGATGTTTGCCTTCACCACCACGAACGCCCGGACGGCAAAGGTTACCCCCACGGCTTGCTGGATGAACAAATCAGCCTGTTTGCCAAGATGGGTTCGGTGTGTGATGTCTACGACGCCATCACCTCCAACCGCCCCTACAAGGCAGGTTGGGACCCGGCCGAGTCCATCGGCAAGATGGCGTCCTGGCGCAATGGGCAGTTTGATGAAAAGGTGTTCCAGGCCTTTGTGAAGAGCCTGGGCATTTACCCTACCGGCTCCCTGGTGCGCATGAAGTCAGGGCGTTTGGCGGTGGTGGTGGAGCAAAACGAAACCTCCATGGTCAACCCCAAGGTGAAAGTGTTTTTCTCCACCAAGTCAGAGATGCGCATCTCCGTGGAGTTGATTGACCTGAGTTCACCCAGTTGCAACGACGCCATCGTGGGCCGTGAATCCAACGACAAGTGGAAGTTCCCGAATTTGGACGAGCTGTGGGCAGGGGCTGATGCGTTGAAGCGCATGGGGCATTGACCTTACGGAGAAGCGCGGTCAACTGCGATCGGGTCGCCAGCGCCGCAAGCTGAGCGCATTGAGCACCACACTCACACTGGACAGTGCCATCGCCCCACCTGCCAGCATGGGGCTCAAGTAGCCCAAGGAGGCCAGTGGAATGCCCACCAGGTTGTAGACAAAAGCCCAGCCCAGGTTTTGTTTGATCTTGGATTGCGTGCGTTTGGACAAGGCAATGGCTTGGGCCACCAAACCCACATCTCCCCGCAACAACGTGATGCCCGCCGTGGCCATCGCCACATCGCTGCCACTTTGCCCGCCGTCAAGGTGTGTATTGGCCATGGCGATGCTGACATCGGCCGCCGCCAGGGCAGGTGCATCGTTCACGCCGTCGCCCACCATGGCCACCTTGGCATGCGCCTGCCCTGCGGTTTGCTGAAGCTCTTCGCGCAGTTCGGCAATCAAAGCCGCTTTGCCTTCGGGCAGCACCTGGGCCTTCACGTCTCGTATGCCCAGTTGATCCGCGACTGCTTGCGCGGCCTGCGGGTTATCGCCACTGATCAGTACCGTGCGCAGCCCCATGCTGTGAAGTTGCGCGATGGCCTGGGCGGCCTCGGGTTTGATGCGATCACCGAAAGCCAAGAGGGCCAGCAGCTCGGGTGCGCCTGCTGCTTGGCTGGCAGCCAGCCACGAAACCGTGTGGCCTTGCCGGGTGAAGGCTGTGGCGTGTTGTTCCAACACCGCAGCATCGGCCCCCAGCTCACGCATCCAGGCCGTGCTGCCGAGCTGTAAGGTGGTGAGCGTTGGGTTGGCAGCGTCGTGGGTGGTGCCCACGGTTTGAATCTGCGCTTGCACCCCACGCCCGGGCAAGCTGCGCAATGCCCGCACCTTGGCAGCGACCACGCGCTGACTTTTTGCAGCCATCATCACGGCATGGGCCAGCGGATGTTCGCTGCCGGATTGCAACCCTGCCGCCCAAGCCAGCGCTTGGGCTTCGGATAAACCGGTCTGCAGTGGCAGCACAGCGGTCAGCGTGGGCCGTCCCATGGTCAGCGTGCCCGTCTTGTCAAAAGCCACCAGCACTACCGCTTGTAGGGCTTCGAGTGCCACCGCATCACGAATCAAGATGCCGTGTTTGGCGGCCAGGCCCGTGCCCACCATGATGGCGGTGGGCGTGGCCAAACCCAGTGCACAGGGGCAGGCAATCACGAGCACCGCCACCGCATGCAAGATGGCGGTGGCCATGTCACCTTGAACCCACCACCACGCCAAACCCGTCAGCAGCGCCACCCCAATGACCACGGGCACGAAGACACTGCTGACTTGGTCCACCAAACGTTGCATGGGCGTTTTGAGCGCCTGGGCTGATTCGACCAGCCGCACGATGCGCGACAGCGCCGTTTCGGCCCCCACCGCAGTGGTGCGCAGCCGTAGCAGGCCGTCGCCATTGATGGCGCCCCCCGTCACACCATCACCTGGCTTTTTGAGCACAGGCAGGCTTTCACCCGTGAGCAGGGATTCGTCCATTTGGCTCTGGCCTTCCAGAACCAGGCCATCGACCGGCACACGCTCGCCAGGGCGCAGTTGCACTTCGTCTCCGACCACCACTTCGGCCAGTGGCAGGTCCAGCGCCACGCCAACACGCAACACCCGCGCCCGCTCGGGCCGCAAAGCTTGTAAGGCCCGCAGCGCGGCAGTGGTTTCACGCTTGGCGCGGGCCTCCAGCCACTTGCCGAGCATCACGAGGGTGATGACAACCGCTGCCGATTCGAAATACAGCGCTGGCATGACGGCGCTTGTGCCATGGGGACTGGTGAGCCAAGTCCAAACACTCAGCCCAAAGGCCGCACTCGTTCCCAGCACCACTAGCACATCCATGTTGCCGCTGCCCGCACGCACCGCGCGCCAAGCGGAACGGTAGAACGGCGCACCGAAAAAAAACTGCACCGGTGCCGCCAATACAAACTGCCACAACGCGGGCAACATCCAATGCCGCCCGAACAAATCGCCGACCATGGGCACCACCAAAGGCGCACTCAACAAAGCGGCAACCACCACCGCCCAACCACGCAGCCGAGTGGTGGAGGCGATGTTGGCCGCTTCCTGCGAAGCATTGGCGCTCGCGTCCACTGCACGGGCGCTGTAGCCCGCCTTCTTCACGGCCACTTGCAGTGCCGCGAGCAGGGAAGCCGCATCCCGCATTTCCGGCGCGATCTGTACCGTGGCTTTCTCGGTCGCCAAGTTGACACTGGCCGATGCGACACCACCGACCTGGTTCAACGCTTTTTCCACCCGCGCCACACAGGACGCGCAGGTCATGCCGTCGATGGCCAGTTGTAAGGTGGCGGCGGTGGAGGGGGCCGGGCTCCCACTTGCGCCGGGCGCGGGTGTGTCGGTTGGCAGCATGGAGGTCATGACATGAGCATAGACCTCACCATCGCCGCGTGTTTTGCGTCAGCGCAGAAGCCTTGCACACCACAAGGCTCAAAATCAGTAGACCAGCCACCTTGCGACAACTTTGGAGATCCCATGGAATTCACCCTCCCCACCATGACCTGCGGCCACTGCGTGCGTACCGTGACCGAAGCCATTCAACAGCTCGATCCCAACGCCACAGTGACCACAGACTTACCGACACACCGGGTTCAGGTGGTGACAGTCGAGAGCCAAGCAACGGTGGGCGCAGTATTGGCCGAGGCGGGTTATGAGCCCGCGCCCTGAGCGTCACCAAGCTGCTCGCTGAATCTCCTGTGGCGCAGTGGCTTTGGAAGGTTCCATCTTGACAACTATTGATACCCGCAGCGATGATGCGAACCATGAGTACCAACACCATGAGTTTTGCACTTCCCGAAGCCCTGCGCAGCTACGTCGATCAGCGCGTCCGTTCCGGCCAGTACGGCAATACGAGCGAGTACCTGCGTGAGTTGATTCGGCGGGATCAAGAAGAGCAAGCCAAGAAGCGCCTGCGTGAGTTGATTGAGGAAGGGTTGAACTCAGGCAGCGGTCGTGTACTCACGCCCAAAGTCTCAGCCCAGTTGAAGAAGCAGGCCCTAGGCGATTTGTTTTGAAAGCGGTCAGGCTTCGCCCCCTGGCGGAAGAAGATTTGGTAGACGCGACACGCCACTACGCTCACGAGGGGGGCGTTGCGCTGGGCGAGCGCATGTTCGACGCCGCCTTGGCTGCGCTCCAGCCGATTCAACGCATGCCCACCATAGGTTCACCACGGCTGGGTCTTTTGTGTGACGTTCCCGGACTGCGGTCATGGCGAGTCAAGGGTTTCCCAATGCAGTGGCTCTACTTCGAGGCGAAAGATCATCTGGACGTGGTTCGCCTGCTGGGTGATCGGCAGGACATCATGGCCATCCTCAGCCAAGAGGACTGACCTCACCCCCGCGTCGCTCGCTTCCTCACCGCCTCCAAATAAGCCAGCCCATCGGGCCGTGCTGCTGTGGGTTAGCGCTTTGCCGCCTTTGGCTCTGCTCTGCACGGCCACCCTACCGTCGGCGTGCTGCGCTTGTCGCGGGGCTGTGATGCATGCCAAGGACATGCCCGCTTTATTGCCCGCCATGCGCTGGAACGTGGGGTCAATCTGCTGACGCCCACCTTGTTGGCCGCCGGTGGGTGGTGGGGGCGGTGAGCGCGGGCCGTCAGGGCGAAATCAAGGTCACGCTGGGAAAGTAGGTTTTGTAGCGTTGTACATCCCGCGTCAGCAGGTCAAAGCCTGCAACAGCGGCGTGCGCGCCAATTAAAAAATCTGGGAGCACATTGTTTTTTCTGCCTCCGGCCTGCCTGTATTTGACAAAGGCTTTGCCTGCTAAAAAAAGTGCAGGGCGGGGAATGTCGAGCACGGTCAAACCCATGCCCTCCAGCGCGGCATCCAAGTCTTCTACGCGCGCGAAAGTGAGCGACAGTTCAGCGTAGACGATGCTGTTGATGGCCAGAGGGTGAATTTTGGATTGGGCGCGCAACTGCTGAATCGACCAGTCGGCCCACTGGTGATCGTCTTCAAGCACATCCACCAGCACATTGGTGTCAACCAGCAGCATCAAGCATCGGCCCGCAGCAGGCGCATCAAGTCATCGGTTCGCCACTTCACCGTGGCTTTGCCGCGTGCGGCTTCAAAGCGGTCCCTGGGGGCACGTGGGGCGGTTTTTTTCGCTGGGTTGAGAACGACATCGCCTTGGCCGTTGACGGTGAACGACACCACCGCGCCGGGCAGCAATTTCAACGCGTCCCTGATGTGCTTGGGGATGGTGACTTGGCCTTTGGAAGTTAAGGTGGTGGTCATAATTTGCCTCTTAGGTATTACCGACCTGAAAATGGTAACACATAGGTTTTTTGGCCGCACACCGTTTTGTTTTGTGCTTTTTGTCCGGTAACGGCGCGCCTAGTGTCCTGTCGCAGAAATAGGTTGCCGCAATGAAAGCGTCGGCTTTGGGCTCCAGGCAAGGCGCAAACCACAGCGATACCCCGTGGTATCGCGCGGATTTGCAACGCCGCATGGGGGCCAAAGATGCGGTTTCATGGCAACGTATTTCTGCGACAGGACACCAGTACTCGAGCCTACCAACAGCCCACCCTCACCCCCGCGTCGCCCGCTTCCTCACCGCCTCCAAATAAGCCAGCCCATCGGGCGGTAAACCGCTGCGCTGGGAGGCCCAGACCATTTCGCCTAAACACTCCATCACCTCGTGGTGGGCTTCATGCAGCGAGCCGCGCTTCGCGGCCAGCAGTTCCACGGCTTGTCGGATGCCGCTGGGTTGGTCGATGGAGACTTGTTCGCTGATCGACAAGTGCATGGACAAATGCAAGAACGGATTGGTGCGGTCCGCTTCCACGTCGTACACAGCCGCCAGCGCGGCGGGCAGGTCGGCCAGCTCCGCGTGGTACTCGGGGTGCTGTGCAATCCAATCCACGGCCAAGGCGTCCATGGGGCTGAGCACGGCGCTGCCGGCGAGGTGTTTTTGATAGGCCTCGCAGAAGAAAGTGCGAACGTCGTTTTGAGAAGGTGCAAACATTCCACAATTGTCGCCTTGGAGCCGCCACAGCCGTGGTGAGCTTTGTCTTGAACCGAAACACATCACCATGAACATCAGCACCGACCAACTTTTCACCCAAGCCCGCACCCACAGCGCCTTCACTGCCCAGAGCGTGGCCGACGACACCTTGAGGCAGCTGTATGAACTGATGAAATGGGGCCCCACCTCGGCCAACAGCAATCCAATCCGTATTGTTTTTGTGCGCACCCCTGAGGCCAAAGCACGTTTGTTGCCTTGCATGGCCCAAGGCAATGTGGAAAAAACCCGTGCCGCGCCGGTCACCGCCATCATTGGCATGGACATGGCGTTTTATGAACAACTGCCGACCCTGTCGCCGCATAACGATGCTCGCAGTTGGTTCGCTGGCAAGCCGCAAGCCATCGCTGACACCGCATTTCGCAACAGCAGTTTGCAAGGGGGTTACTTCATCATCGCAGCCCGCGCCTTGGGGCTGGACTGCGGTCCGATGAGTGGCTTCGACGGGCCTCAAGTTGATGCTGCGTTTTGGTCCGGCACCGAGGTCAAAACCAACTTCATTTGCAACCTGGGTTATGGCGACGCGAGCAAGCTGCACGCCCGTGGCCCGCGCCTTAGTTTTGAGCAGGTTTGTCGTTTGGTGTGACGGCGGCTCGTCTTGGCCTGGTGACCAGCCCAAACACCAGCGCCGATGCGCCAGACACCACCGCCAAGAGCCACAACAAATGTTGCACGTCGCTGAAGTCCGACAACACCCAGGCCGCCGCGACAGGCCCTGCGGCTTTGGCCCATTGCACGGGGGTGGCCAGCGCACCGTTGACCGCACCGTAGTGACTGCGCCCATACAACTCTATCGGCAAGGCACCGCGTACCAAGGTCATCACCCCATTGCCCACGCCATAGAGGAATGCAAATAGCAGCAGGCCTGGCAGTTGTGTGTCGAGCACGGACAGCAACAGCAGCGAGCACGGCAGCATCCACATGGCGACCCGGCCCACTCTGGATGCGGCCCAGTGGGACAGAAACTGATGCTCCAGCAGACGTCCCAGCACTTGCATCGGACCGATGCAGGCCCCGATCCACGCGGCTTGCGCCAAGGTCAAGCCCTTGCTGTGGATCAGCGAGATGAAGTGCACCGCCATGGCAGAGAACACCAGCGCATTGCCGGTGAAAGCCAGGCAAAGTCCATAAAAAACAGGGTCACGCAGCAGTGCGGTGCGTGGGGCTTCGTTCGCCTTGTGGGGAGCAGCATGCGGTGAGTCACTCAACATGCGGCCCGAAGCGGTGCGCGGCAGCATCCAGGCGTGCACCGGCAGGTTCACCAGCAGATGTAGTGCTGCCAGCACCCACAGGGCCTGTTGCCAGCCCAAGTGCTGCACCAGATACTGAGTCAGTGGCCAAAACACAGTGCTCGCCAGGCCGCCAAACACCGTGACCACGGTGATGGCTTGGCGGTGTTTGCCGGTGAAAGCTTGGGCCAGTACGGCGAACGCGGGGTCGTAGAGGTTGGCAGCCATCACTGCACCCAAACCCATCCACACGGCATACAACTGCCATGGGGTGGTGACTTGGGTCAAAGCCACAAGCAAGAGCGCAGCCGCCAGCGAGCCCGCGCTCATGAGGCCACGACCACCATGGCGGTCAATCCGGCGCCCCACGGGTGTCGAGCACAAACCAGACACCAACAGGGCCATCGAAAACGCACCCACCACCGTGGTGCGGTCGGTGTGGGCGGCCTCCCCGAGTTGAGAAATCACCAAGGAGAAGGCGTAGTACACCGAGCCCCAGGAGATGAGCTGGGTGATGCCGATGGCGATGGCCAAACGCCAAGGCGCCGGTTGGGCTTGCGGCCGCACATCAACCACAGCAGGCGACCTTGCGTGCTGGGGCTGGCCTGGCGACCTCCCCTGCCGTGACCATGGTTGGCGCGTTCGCTGGGTCGGGTACGGGGCTGGCGCACCCACCGCTGCCGCATCCCCCGGCGGGCGCTGGCGGCATGGTCCCTGCGTTGACCTGGGGCTGCCGCTCACCCGTGATGGCCAATGGTGTTGTTTGTTGCGGCAAGCTGCACACGCCCGTGGCCGGCAAGTTCAGCTCCACACGGTCGGCCGCCACCGTGTCCCCGGCCAATGCGGCCACGACAGAACGGACCTGTTCGTAGCCGGTGGCCATCAAGAAGGTGGGCGCGCGGCCATAACTTTTCACGCCGACGGTGTAGTAACCGACCTCGGGGTGTGCCAACTCGCGGTGGCCATGCGGGCGCACCGTGCCGCAGCTGTGCAGGTTGGGGTCGATCAAGGGCCCGAGGGCTTCGGTCGATTCCAGCGCGGGGTCCAAACGCAGCCGCAGCTCGCCGCTCAACTGCAGGTTGGGGCGCTGTCCGGTGGCGACGATGATCTGGTGAACGTTGTACACGTGATGCGCTTGTCCGTCGGGCGTGAGCCCGGTCACTGTGAGGGTGTCGCCTTCCTTTTTGACTTCGGTGATGCGCAGGCCTGCGACCAGGGTCAACCGTCCCTGATCGTGCAGCGCTTTCAGTGCCGCGCCCAATGCTCCGCGCGCAGGCAGACCGTCGGCTTGACCACCACCATAGACCCGGGTGGGCTGGGCACTGCGAACGGCCCACAGCAGTTCAGTGCGGTCTGTTTGTTGGGCCAACTCGGCCAGTGCGAGCAAGGCATTGGCGGCGGAATGGCCTGCGCCGACCACCAAGGTGCGTTGGCCCTGGTAACGGCTGCGGTGTGCGCCCAATATGTCGGGGATGCCGTAGAAGATTTTCTCTGCAGCAGCGGCCTCGCCCAACGCTGGCATGCCATCCGCCCCCAAGGGGTTGGGCTGGCTCCAGGTGCCGCTGGCGTCGATCACCTGTCGCGCCAAAAATTCCACCACGCGACCGGCTTGCTCGGCGCGAATGAGGAAGGGCGCTTGTTCGCGGCCTTGGCTTTTGACCTTGTCGAAGCCGAGGCGGCTGATGGACAGCACGCGAGTTCCCAGGTGCAGGGCCTGCGCCACCTGGGGCAGTGACGCATAGGGTTGCAGCACGTGGGCCACCATGTCTTGCGCCAGGGGCGACTCATCCAGAGGCGGGGCCGACCACCCGCTGGCTTCAAGCTGGGCGCGCATGGCTGTGTCCAGGTTGAAGCGCCACGGCGAAAAAAGTCGCACATGGCCGTACTGGCGCAAGTGCGTGCCGACGCAGTCGCCTGCTTCCAGGATCAACGGCGTGAGGCCACGCTCGATCAAATGGGCGGCGGCGGCCAACCCCACGGGGCCTGCACCGATCACGGCCACGGGCAGGTCCTTGGGCGGTGCGCTGGAGGCCACCAGGGGCAAACTCATGAAGGCCGCGCAGGCGGGGCAGGCACCTTGGAACTCTGCGGACTGCATCAGCGCGGGCGGTGCCTTTTCTCGGGGGCCGCGTTTGAAACCGAAACGCGCAAAGTACTCGGGCGAGGTCACGCTCAATAGATGAACACTGTGGATGCCGCGTTTGCGCGCTTGCTCCAACATCAGGCTGACCAGGGCCTCGCCCACGCCGCGCCGCTGCCAGTCGGGCTCGATGGCGACAGACCGCATCAAGGCCACCGGCCCCGGTGAAGAGGGGTAAATTTCCGCGCCGATGCAACCGAGCAGTTGACCGTCTTGGGTGGCGACCACGTAAGTGGACAGATGATCGTATGCGCCCTCGGTGGGCAGTTTCAGTCGTTCGAGCAGGGCTTCGATGGCCGGCCAATCGGCGGGTGACGCAGCACGAAGTTGGTAGTTGCTTGCAGTGGACATGGGGGCTCCTGAAAAGCCGCGACGGTCACGGCTTGGGGTTCGAAACATTCGACACAGGCAAACAGCAGGTGGCGGCGGTGTCGTCGCGCAAAGCCTGCAGCAGCGAGGCCAGCGATTGCTGAATGAGGACTTGTTGCGCTGCTGGTAAGTGCCCCAGCAGTTGCTCCGCGTGTTCATCCAGCGTGCGGTTGAGCTCGGCCACGGTGCGGTGGCCCTCGGGCGTGAGCGCGACGATCCAACTGCGCGCGTCCAGCGGGTTGGTACTTTTTTCCACCAAGCCGGCCTTCAACAGGCTGTCGACCGCGCGACTGACCCAGCTTTTCTCCAGATACAGGCGCTGCCCCAAATCCCCCATGGGCTGCGGTCCAGATCGTTCCAACTCTGTCAACAAATGGCACTGTGTGCTGGTGGTGCGGCAACAGTCGGCCACCACACGTTGGGCGCGGCTGTACAGGCGTGCCACCTCGCGCAGCAAGGCACCTGAAGGCCCTGGTGTGGGAGGAGGGCTGGGACAACAACCGGCGGTCGATTTCATGTGCTGTGTCGAAGTGGTTGTGTATAGCAACTATATCGGCAAAAAAAGGGGCTTTGTCCTGCCCCGTTGAGCACGCCTTCCCGGTGCGCTCAAGAAAACGCCGGGCCGTTCCCAAGTTGTCTTGACCCCCTCGGAGGGCCTGACGCGAAGCGACAGGTCTGGGGGTGGTCATGAAGAGTGCCCCTCGGTTTTGGCACTGGGCTTCAGCAAGACAAACAAGCTCCAGCCGATGAAGGCGCCGACCAACTGAGCGACCACAAACCCGGGCGCACTTTGCGGTGCGATGCCGGCAAAACTGTCGCTGAACATGCGCCCAAAGGCGGCGGCCGGGTTGGCGAACGAGGTGGACGCGGTAAACCAATAGGCCGCGCCAATGTAGGCCGCCACCATGGCCGGTGCACGGCCCGCTGGCGAGCGCAAGATGATGAAGAGCAAGCCTGCGGTGGCCACCGCCTCGGCCACCCATTGACCTGTGCCGCTGCGCACTTTGCTGGACCACTGCAGCACCGTCATGTCGAACATCAGGTGGGCCAGCCAAGCACCGAGCATGGCACCGAGCAATTGCGCGGCAACAAAGGGCATCAGTTGTGACTTGGGCAAAACACCGCGCAGGGCCATCACCAGACTCACAGCCGGGTTGAAATGCGCGCCGCTGATGGGACCGAGCGCTTCAATCAGCACATAGAGGCCACCGACAGTGGCCAATGTATTGGCCAAGAGGGCGATGGCGACATTGCCGCCCGAGAGCTTCTCGGCCATGATGCCCGAGCCAATGACCACCGCGAGCAAGAGGGCTGTGCCGAGGAGTTCGGCCAGCCATTGCTGGGGTGGTGTGTGTGTGCGGGTCATCACGAATCAGCTCTGACCGATGGCCACCAGGGCTTCTTTGAGCGCGGCGGGTGACAGGGTTTGAAGTGGCAGCGACAGCAACTGCAACATGCGGTAGCCGATGGCCTGGCGCGTTAACTCAAACGCGCGGCGTTTGCCTTCGTCGCCACCTTCGGCATTGGACGGGTCAGGGTAGCCCCAGTGCACCTTCACGGGTTGAGCGCCGCTTGGGCCGCCAAAAAACACGGGGCAAGTTTCCGCTGCCGCGCTGTCGCACACGGTGATGACGATGGACAAAGGCACCGCGCCGTCTTGGCTGAACTCATCCCAACTTTTGCTGCGCGTGTAGCTGGTGTCGATGCCGACCTTGTTGAGTGCATCGAGGGCAAAAGGATTGATGCGGCCGCTCGGTGCACTGCCCGCACTGTGGGCTAACACATCGCGACCGAGTTTTTTGGCCCAGTGGTTGAGCATGGCTTCGGACAGCACGCTGCGGGCGGAGTTGTGGGTGCAAAGGATGAGAACGTGGGTGGTCATGATGAAAAAACAGGTCAGGGATTCAGGCCTTGGTTTGGCCAATGGTGTCGAGTTCTTTTTGCAACGACAAACGCGCCAAGGTGGCGATGGGCAATGCAAGCATCAGCTCAATGCGGCGTTTCAGAACGATGGCGGTGTCCATGAAGGCTCTGCTTTTTTCATCGTCGCCACCGGGTGCATGGCCGGGGTCGGCGACGCCCCAATGGGCCGTCATCGGCTGGCCGGGCCAGACCGGGCACACTTCGCCGGCGGCGTTGTCGCACACGGTGAAAACAAAGTCGAGCGCGGGCGCATCTTCCTGCGCGAACTCATCCCAACTCTTGCTGCGGTAGCCGTCGTTTGGAATGTGCAGGGCCTTCAGCGTGGACAAAGCGAAGGGGTTGACGCTGCCATTGGGATGGCTGCCCGCAGAGTAGGCCTTGAACTGGCCTTTACCGAGTTGGTTCATCAAACCCTCCGCCAGGATGGAGCGGGCGGAGTTGCCAGTGCAAATGAAGAGGACGTTGTAGGTGGGTGTGCTCATGAATACCTCAGCAGCATGAAGTGGATGACTTGACGGGGATGTTGATGGTTTTGCCGCGTGTCGGTGGGCAACATGCGGCAACAGGTTCTGCTGTAACCGTTGGGGCGCAGCATGCAGATTCAGCCGTGGGTGCTTCGGAGCTGATCGCCTCTTTTTCGTTGAACACGGGGATGTTGCCCAGCGTTTGGAAGTGTTCCCAGGCAATGCCTTGTGGGTCGGTCACCCAGTGTTTGTCGCTGCGGGCGTAGCAGCAGGTGGTGGCACCTTCATCGAGAACGGCCATGTCGGCCGATGAGGCGCGTGCTTTCAACTCAGCCAATTCGGCTTCGTTGTCAGCCTGGATGCCCAGGTGGTCAATGCCGGGTTTGTTGCCGCGCGTGGAAATTGCAAAGTTCACCGGCGGGTCTTGCAGCATCCACTTGGCGTAGTCGCTCTCCGCGCGGGTGGGGTCGGCCGCAAAGAGTTTGGAATAAAAGCCGATGCTCTGCGCCAGGTCGTCAACATGCAGGTGGACGTGGAAACGTTTCATGGAGAGTTCTCCGTTCAGCAGGTGGTGCAGTCAGGTGCTGCGGTGGTGGCGCACGACGTGCCTTGGCAGCAGTGCGCGGTGAGGTAAGCCAAGAGTTCGTTCATGTGAGCCAGCGAGGGCTTGTAGATGAGGTTGCGGCCCTCTCGTTCTTGAGACACCAAGCCCGCATGCGTCAATTCCTTCAGGTGGAATGACAGCGTGGAGGCGGGTACATCCAAGGTCGCGCACAGCGCTGTAGGCGTGAGCCCTTGCGGCGCTGCGCCCACCAAAGCACGAAAAATTCGCAGCCGCATGCTTTGGGCCAGTGCAGCGAGTGAGGTGACGGCGATTTGCTCTTCCATAATTCTATGTTTATCGAATTATAGAAATTTGTCAACCGTCCCATGCTGCAGTCGAGACCATGCAAGCCTCGGCCTGTTGTTTCGCCAATTTCCATTCCGTGAAAACCCGAGTATTTGAAGAAAAATGCTCACCCAACACTTTCATTGACCCCATTAAGTGCTTGTTTTTGAACAACTTTCTAAATCAAAAATCACTTGCCATGTGAGGCCTAAGTACTTGATTTAATTGATTTTTCTTACACATTTCATTGACCTTCCGAAGAAGAATGCGCTAAAGTGCATGAAAGTGCACTTTTGTGGGTTTTTGTGGTTATGGCGACGCGTTGCGGTCGCCCAACGAATGGTTATCTCAGTGGCAAACATCGTCTTCCAAGGGGCGTCGGCGTTGACTCTTGATGTCAAGGGTCGCATTGCCATGCCTGCGCGGCACCGGGAGGTATTGGCGGCCATGGGGGTGAGTGAATTGACCATCACCAAACACCCCGAAGGCTCCTTGATGATTTTTCCCCGCCCAGCTTGGGAGTCGTTCCGCGACAAAGTGGCTGCGTTGCCGATGTCGGCCAGTGGTTGGAAGCGCATCTTTCTGGGCAACGCCATGGATGTGGAAATCGACGCCGCATCGCGCGTGTTGATTTCCCCCGAGCTGCGCACCGCCGCCGATCTGCACCGTGACCGAGGTGTGATGTTGCTCGGCATGGGGAGCCACTTTGAACTCTGGGACAGCGCGCGTTATGCCGAGCATGAGGCGCGTGTGATGCAGTCCGACATGCCTGATGCGTTGAAAGACTTCAGTTTTTGAGCTGCATGCTGATGAACGCCACGTCCGTCACCCCCACGTTCGCCCACACCACGGTGCTGCTCCACGAAGCGGTGGATGCACTCGTGAGCGATCCCCAGGGGACCTACGTGGACGGCACCTTCGGACGAGGTGGTCACACCCGCGCGCTGCTGCAGCGTTTAGGCGAGAAAGGCAGGGTGCTCGCCCTGGACCGCGATCTGGATGCAGTGGCTGCTGCAACATCAGGGCAGACGCGGGTCGATGACCCGCGTTTTTCCATTCATCACACCGCATTCGCGCACATGGTTGATGTGCTGGCGGCGCAGGGCATTCAACAAGTGCATGGCGTGCTGCTGGATTTGGGCGTGTCGTCGCCCCAAATTGACAACCCTGAGCGCGGTTTCAGTTTTCGTTTCGATGGCCCGCTGGACATGCGGATGGACACCAGCCGCGGCGAAAGTGCGGCCGACTACCTGGCGCGTGCCGACGAATCCCACATCGCCCAAGTGATACGCGACTACGGCGAGGAGCGATTTGCGGTGCAAGTGGCCAAAGCGCTGGTGGCGCGTCGTGACGCGGGCCAGCCTGTGCGCACCACACGCGAGTTGGCCGACGTGGTGGCACGCACCGTCAGAACAAGGGAGCCCGGCCAAGACCCTGCGACACGCACCTTCCAGGCCCTGCGCATTTTTGTGAACGCAGAGCTGGACGAGTTGGAGCGCGCCTTAAAAGCGTCCTTGAACTTGTTGATGCCTGGCGGGCGTTTGGCGGTGATCAGCTTTCATTCGCTGGAAGATCGCATCGTCAAAACCTTCATCGCCCGCGAAAGCAAGGCCGAGTTTGATCGACGTGCGCCATTTGCGCCAGAAAAAGCCATGCGCCTCACAGCGCTGGCGCGTATCAAGCCCAGTAGCGAAGAGGTGGCAGCGAATCCGCGCTCGCGTTCCGCCATCTTGCGTGTGGCACAGCGCACGGCGGTGGCTGTATGACCCGTTTTAACGTGTTGTTGTTACTGGCCTTGATCGCCAGCAGTCTTTACCTCGTGCGAGTGTCTTACGACGCGCGTCGCCATTTCACGTTGCTGGACAAAGCCAAAAGCGAAGCGCGCCAGCTCGACAGCGATTTTGAGCGCTTGAAAACTGAGCAACAGTCCCAGGCCACGCCGCTGCGTGTGGAAAAAACCGCGCGTGAAAAACTGGCCATGCGCAGCGCATCACCCAATGTGACGCACTATGTCAGCCGCTCTGCCTCGGCACCGGTTTCTGGCAATACGACACAGGAGGCGCGCTGATGGCTGGCCGCATGCCCGGCAATGACCACAGCGCCTCTGGTGCTGCGGGCCACAGCAGCGTGCGCAGTGTGAACTACACCAGCAGTCCCCTGCTCGCGTCCAAGACACCACCTTGGCGCTCGCGCTTTTTGGTGGCGCTGATTGGGTTGGCGTTTTGTGTGCTGCTTGGCCGCGCACTCTATGTGCAAGTGATTGGCGCGGACTTTTTTCAGCGCCAAGGCGAAATGCGTTTTGCGCGCACTTTGGAGCTGTCAGCCAGCCGAGGTCGCATCACCGATCGCAATGGCTTGTTGCTGGCCTCCAGCGTGCCCGCTCCATCGTTGTGGGCCATTCCCAAAGATTTCGAAGCCGACAAATCACAGCGCCGCCAGTTGGCCAAGTTGTTGAACATGACGCCTGCTGAGTTAGACAAGCGCTTGTCGGATAACCCCAACTTTGTTTGGCTGCGCAGGCAGGTGGACGACACCGTGGCCCAAGACGTGCGGGCACTCGGCGTGCGCGGGGTGCACCAGGTGCGCGAGTACAAACGCAAATACCCCGAGGGTGAGTCGGCTGCCCACGTGGTCGGATTCAACAACATCGAAGACAAAGGCCAAGAGGGCATTGAGCTGGCGTTTCAAAACGAACTGGCGGGTCGCGATGGCAGCCGCCGGGTCATCAAAGACCGTTTAGGCCGTGTGGTGGAAGACATCGGCGAAAGTGTTGCGCCGCTGGATGGCCGCGACATCGAGCTGTCCATTGATTCCAAGATTCAGTTTTTCGCTTACCAACGCGTGCGCGACGCAGTGGCCGAACACAAAGCCAAAGCGGGCAGCGTGGTGGTGCTCGACGCCCAAAGTGGCGAAGTGCTGGCCTTGGCCAATTACCCCAGTTTTAACGCTGCAGACCGGCGCAATCTGACCGGTGCCCAGCTGCGCAATCGCGCATTAACCGACACCTTCGAGCCCGGCTCCACGATGAAGCCCTTTGTGGCCGCACTGGCGATTGAAAGCGGACGCTTCAAGCCGACCACGGTGATTCCAACCGCACCGGGTCGCATGACGGTGACGGGTTTGCCGATTACTGACGCTCACCCTCACGGTGATTTGACGGTGGAAGAGGTCATCCAGAAATCAAGCAACGTTGGCACCGTGAAGATGGCCATGCAAATGCAGCCACGCGAGATGTACGACATGTTCACCGAGGTGGGTTTGGGACAAAAGCCCCAGCTCAATTTTCCCGGCGTGGTCACTGGCCGACTGCGGCCCTACAAAACGTGGCGCCCGATTGAGCAGGCCACCATGAGTTATGGCTACGGCTTGTCGGCGTCCTTGTTCCAGTTGGCGCGCGCCTACACCGTGTTTGCGCACGATGGTGAGTTGATGCCAGTGTCTTTGCTTAAACAAGATCAGCCGGTCAGCGGCGTGCGTGTGATCTCTCCAGCCACAGCAGCAGCGATGCGCAAGATGTTGCAGATGGCCGCGGGTGACGGCGGCACCGCGCCGCTGGCTCAGGCCATTGGTTATTCCGTGGGTGGCAAAACCGGCACGGCGCACAAACAAGAAGGCAAAGGTTACGCCGAGAAAAAATACCGCGCCTGGTTTGTCGGTTTGGCCCCCATCAAAAACCCACGCATCGTGGTGGCTGTGATGGTGGATGAGCCCAGCAATGGACAGTACTACGGCGGCGTGGTGGCAGCCCCGGTATTCAGTGCAGTGGTGCAGCAAACCTTGCGCACTTTGAATGTGGCACCTGACATTGAGGTTCGTCCCCACATCGTCACGCGCCAACTCCCCGCAGTCGAGGAGAGCTTCTGATGGCACCGCTGCATTTGGCCACCGTGGAAGAAGCATTGGCTTGGCTCCAGGCTCAAGGCACCGTGCGTCTGTGTGCCGACAGTAGGCAGGTGCAGGCCGGCAGTGCATTCATTGCCTGGCCTGGTTACGCTACCGATGGTCGCCGTTTCGTGGATGCGGCCTGCGCAGCGGGCGCTGTCGCTTGTTTGGTGGAGGCCGAGGGCGCCAAGGCGTTTCGTTATAACGACCCGAGCAAAGTCGCCACGTTCACCGGGCTGAAACAACACACCGGTGTGTTGGCGTCTCTGTTCGAGAAAGAGCCCAGCACCCAGCTGAAAATGGTGGCGGCCACGGGCACCAATGGCAAAACCTCCACATCGTGGTGGATGGCGCAAGCGCTCACCGCTTTGGGGCAACACTGCGGCTTGGTGGGCACCTTGGGTGTGGGTGAGCCGCCTCCCGTGGGCTCGTCTGTGGGCGTGGATGCCCAGGTGTCACCCACCGGTCTCACCACGCCAGATCCCGTCACCTTACAAGCGGCACTGCGTTCGTTTGTGCATCAAGGTTTTTCTGCGTGCGCACTCGAGGCTTCTTCCATCGGCTTGTCAGAACACCGGCTCACCGGAACCCACATTGACGTGGCCCTGTTCACCAATTTCACCCAAGACCACCTGGACTACCACGGCAGCATGAATGCCTATTGGGACGCCAAAGCAGCGCTCTTCGCATGGCCGGGCCTGAGGGCCGCTGTGGTGAATGTGGACGATGCGCAAGGGGCCTTGCTGGCAGAAAAGTTGCGCGGCAAGCCGCTTGAGTTGTGGACCTATTCCACCAGCGGCAGTGCCCGTTTGTCTGCGACCCACATCGTGAATGACAGCGGTGGCTTGCAGTTTGTTCTGAGTGAAGGTGAACACCAGCACCAGGTACGCACCCGTTTGATCGGCGACTACAACGTCGCCAACTTGCTGGCTGTCATTGGCGCTTTGAGGGCTTTGGCTGTGCCCTTGGCCGACGCCGTGGCCGTTTGCACGGGGCTCACACCGGTGCCCGGCCGCATGCAGCGTGTGGTGTTGGACCACAAAACCCCTTCTGTCGATTTACCCGAGGTGGTCGTGGACTACGCCCACACCCCCGATGCACTGGAAAAGGCACTGCGCGCTTTGTTGCCCTGGTCTGCACACAGGCAGGGTCAGCTCTGGTGTGTGTTTGGTTGTGGCGGCAATCGCGATGCGACCAAACGGCCCATGATGGCAGCGGTTGCCCAACGGTACGCAGGCCCAATCGTGTTGACCAGCGACAACCCCCGCGATGAATCCCCCGCAGCCATCTTGGCGCAAATTGCAAGCGGGCTTTCAACGCAGAACCGTGCCGTGCAAGTTGAAGACCGCGCAGAGGCGATTGCCTACGCCATCCAGCAGGCCAAGGCGCAGGACGTGGTTTTGCTCGCCGGCAAAGGCCATGAAGACACGCAGGAAATCCAGGGCCGAAAACTGGCTTTCTCCGACATCAAACAGGCACAGTTGGCGCTGGCCACGCGGGTGCAGCGGCTGCAACAGGAAAAGCGCGCATGATGACCTTGGCCCAGCTCCATGCCATGTTGCAAGCGCAACTGCACGATGGCGCGCCCTGCGTGCTGGTCGGAGATGGGGCAACCCGCGTGCAGCGGGTTCACTCGGACACGCGCAGTGTGCAGACGGGTGATTTTTTCGTCGCACTAAAAGGCGAGCGTTTCGATGCCCACGAGTTTTTGCCCCAGGCATTCGCAAGCGGTGCGGTCGCGGCCCTGGCGGAACAGGGCTTGAGTGCCGAACGTCCAGGCGTGCAAGTGGCAGACACGCGACTGGCCCTGGCGGCTTTGGCGGCGCAGTGGCGCGCCTCGTTCACCTTGCCATTGATCGCGGTGACCGGAAGCAATGGCAAAACCACGGTCACACAAATGATCGCGTCCATCCTGCGCGCCTGGGTGGGTGATGCTGCTTTCTCCACGATAGGCAATTTCAACAACGACATTGGCGTGCCGCTCACCTTGTTGCGGCTGCGGGCCGAGCACCGTGCGGCTGTCGTGGAGCTGGGGATGAACCACCCCGGAGAGATCGCTGGATTGGCGGCCATGGCGGCGCCCACGGTCGGTTTGGTCAACAACGCCCAGCGCGAACACCAAGAGTTCATGGCGACCGTAGAAGCGGTCGCGTTGGAAAACGGCGCAGTGATCGAGGCCTTGCCGTCGGATGGCGTGGCGGTGTTTCCAGCCGATGATGAATTCACGCCGGTGTGGAAGCGCTTGAGTGGCGCGCGCCGCACCATGACGTTTGGTTTGATCGACGCGGCCGATGTGTGGGGGCAAGCGCATTGGGTGTCGGCTGTTCATGGATCCCCGCACTGGTCTGTCGCCATGCAAACCCCTGTGGGCCGTGCCGACATGCGTTTGGTCGTGGCTGGTTTGCACAACGTGAAGAATGCTTTGGCTGCCGCCACCTGCGCCTTGGCTGCGGGTTGCCCTTTGGCTGCCGTGGTGCAAGGCCTGGAAACATTCACGCCGGTCAAGGGTCGCTCGCAGCTCAAACAATTCGTTCAAGCCGGGCGCACCGTCACCTTGGTGGACGACAGCTACAACGCCAACCCAGACTCCGTGCGCGCCGCGATCGACGTGCTGGCCGCGCTGCCAGGACCACGCTGGTTGGTGCTGGGCGACATGGGCGAGGTGGGTGACCACGGCCCAGCCTTCCACCGCGAGGTGGGGGCCTATGCCCGGCAACAGGGCATTGATGCCCTGTGGACCGCAGGCGCTGCATCCATCGAAGCGGCCAGGGCTTTCAGCGGCGCCCAACATTTCGACACGGTGACCGAGTTATTGACCGCTTTGCCACAAGCGCCTGCAAGCGCTTCGGTGGTGGTCAAAGGCTCGCGTTTCATGAAGATGGACCAGGTGGTGGACGCACTCATGCAAGACCAGAACAAGAACGGAGAAGCCCATGCTGCCTAGTCTGGCCGAGTGGTTGCAAACCATGAACCCCGACTGGGGCTTCATGCGCGTATTTCAGTACCTCACCTTCCGCGCCGTGATGGCCGCCATGACCGCGCTCTTGATTGGTTTGGCCCTCGGCCCTTGGGTGATACGCCGTTTGGCTGCTTTGAAGATCGGTCAACCCGTGCGCGACTATGGCGTGCAAAGCCACTTGGTCAAAAGCGGCACACCCACCATGGGCGGTGTGCTCATTTTGTTGTCGATTGCGCTGAGCACCTTGTTGTGGTTTGACTGGACCAACCGCTTCGTGTGGATCGTCATGCTCGTGACCTTTGGTTTCGGAGCCATTGGTTGGGTGGACGATTGGCGCAAGGTGGTTCAGAAAAACCCCGAGGGCATGGCGTCCAGGGAGAAGTACTTTTGGCAATCGCTGATTGGATTGCTCGCCGCTTTTTACCTGGCATTCAGTGTCAGTGAATCGTCCAACGCCCGCGTCGCCGAGTTGTTCTTCCAGTGGGTGGCCAGCGGTTTCACCTTGCCCTTGCCCAACAAGGCCGACTTGATCGTGCCGTTTTTTAAAACCGTGAGTTACCCGCTCGGGGTGGCCGGTTTCATCATCCTGACCTACCTCGTCATCGTGGGGGCCAGCAATGCGGTCAACCTCACCGACGGGTTGGATGGTCTGGCCATCATGCCGGTGGTCATGGTGGGCTCGGCGCTGGGCGTGTTTGCTTATGTCACCGGCAACGCCGTGTTCAGCAAATACCTTTTCATTCCGCACATTCCAGGGGCAGGGGAGTTGCTGGTGTTTTGCTCGGCCATGGCCGGTGCCGGTTTGGCCTTCTTATGGTTCAACGCCCATCCGGCCCAAGTGTTCATGGGTGATGTGGGTGCGCTGGCTTTGGGTGGCGCACTCGGAACCATCGCCGTGATCACACGTCAGGAAATTCTGCTGGCCATCATGGGCGGCATCTTTGTGGTCGAAGCCATGTCGGTGATGTTGCAGGTGACCTACTTCAAATACACAAAGAAACGCTACGGCGAAGGCCGCCGCATCTTGAAGATGGCGCCGCTGCACCACCACTTTGAAAAATCCGGTTGGAAAGAAACCCAGGTGGTGGTGCGTTTTTGGATCATCACCATGCTGCTGTGCCTGGTGGGTTTGGCAAGTTTGAAATTGCGTTGAGATGAGTTTGAGCGACAGATGAAATTCTTGAGTGGCATCACGGTATTGGTTCTGGGCTTGGGCGAGTCCGGCTTGGCCATGGCCCGGTGGTGCGCGCGCTGCGGCGCCAACGTGCGGGTGTGGGACTCGCGCCAGTCGCCACCGCAGGCCGGCGCTTTGAATGAACATGTCCCAGCCGCAACGCTGATCACTGGCGACTTGGTAGACGCGGCCTTCGAAGGCGTGCAACTCATCCTCAAAAGCCCGGGGCTGGCGCCCAACGATGCACGCATCGCTGCGCCGCTGGCAGCAGCGGTGGAGCGGGGCATCTTGCTGCAAGGCGAGTTGGACCTCTTTGCCCACGCGCTGGCTGACCTGAAAGTGGAGCGTGGTTACGCACCCAAGGTGATTGCCATCACCGGCACCAATGGAAAAACCACCACCGCGTCGATGACGGCCATGTTGGTTGAGCGCGCCGACAAACGCGTGGGACTGGCGGGCAACATTGGACCGACCATGTTGCAGACCTTGTCGGATGCGCTGGATTTGGAGCCAGTACCTGAGTCGCCACCACCAGCACCTGACGACGCAGCAGCGGAACTGACAACCGATCA
The DNA here is from genome assembly GCA_046049865.1 of Pseudomonadota bacterium. Taxonomy (GTDB): domain Bacteria; phylum Pseudomonadota; class Gammaproteobacteria; order Burkholderiales; family Burkholderiaceae_C; genus JANPCX01. Next base: position 44,799 of record JBJOQO010000017.1, read on the forward strand.
GGTAGCCGAAGTCTCTGGCGCCGAAGTCGTGGAAGAAGCACCGTCAGATGTCGGTGAATCTGAGCAAACGCCGGCTCCCACATCGACTGAGGCCATAGTGCCAGTCCAAGAGGCCGCCGAGTCCGATGTCCCCGCCGACACGCCCATCAACATCGACGGCCAACTTCCGCCCGGTCTCATTCCTCCGCCCCCCCCTGGCCCCGTGTTTGAGCACCTGCCCGACGTGTGGGTGCTGGAGCTGTCCAGCTTTCAGCTCGATGAAGCCAAAGGTTTTGAGCCCAGCAGTGCCACCGTTCTCAACCTCACCCAAGACCATTTGGAC
>JBJOQO010000018.1:0-44735 GCA_046049865.1 Pseudomonadota bacterium
ACAGCAGGCTTCAAGAACTTCTGCCGCACCGCTGGGTGCCACCTGAAACCTCCAGCGCACCGAACACTGCACCGGTCAACACCTGATCGTTGATTCGGTCAAGGTGGGTTCGCCGAACGCATACGAAGGATCTGCTTGAACAACTGTTTGAGCAATATGAACGCTTGGATGAAGACCTCAAGGCCGAGTTGCCGCTGAAACGAGTTTGGATGGTGGCCTCACAGGACGACGCGCGCTGAGAATCAGTGGGTGGGGGCAACTTTGGGGGCAACTAAAAATCGTCGCCCATCAGAATCGTTGATTCCTAAGGCCTAGCAGGCACTCTTCGATTCCTGTCGGCGGACCAGCGCGGGGGCCATGCCCGCGTGCAAATTTCTGTAAAGCCAAGCCCGATGTGTCATCGTGCACGCACCCCGAAGAGTTAAACGACTCATCCGCTCAAGCGGTCGTCACTTTTTCTGGAGGCACAGCATGCGACCCATCGGTCTTTCAATGCGCTTGGCGGCAACTACCGCGTTGGCTCTGAGTTTGTCGGCCTGTGTGGTGGCCCCCTACCCTCGCCATGCCGTGGTCACCGAGCCGGGTTATGGGCCGGTGGTCGGTGTGGCCCCACCGTCGCCCTACAGCGAGGCGATTCCGGTCGCCCCTTACCCGGGTGCTGTGTGGGTGGGTGGTTATTGGGGCTGGTCCGGCCACAGGCATCAGTGGGTTCCGGGGTATTGGGAGAGGCCTCGGCCGGGTTATGGCTGGCGGCCCCATGCTTGGGTGCGCATTGGCGGCGGCTGGCAGTTGCGGGGCGGTGGTTGGACACGGTACTGACCGCCAACCCAACCACTCACTCCAGGTCGTTGCCTGAGTTTTTTCCAAGGCCGTGTTTTTTTATTTTGTCGGTCAAGGTGGTTTTGGCAATGCGCAGCGACTTGGCTGTTTGAACCACATTGCCTGCGTGGCGCTGCAAGGCATCAAAGATCAGGCTGCGCTCAAAATGGTCCACGGTTTGGGTCAGTGAGGGTTCAGCGTCGTCGGGCAACGTTGCAGGACTTGCCGCACGCGGCGACACCCACTGGGGCCCCACACCCAGCACCAAGGCATCGGCCACGTTGCGCAGCTCACGCACATTGCCAGGCCAGTCGCGGGTCATGAGCTGGCGCAATTGCGCCTGCGGCAGCACGGGCTGCGGACGGCCATAACGGCTGGCGGCCATCAGCATGAAATGCTCGAGCAAAAGCGGAATGTCCTCGCGCCGTTCGCGCAGTGGCGGCAGCTCAATGTTGACCACATTGAGGCGGTAGACCAAGTCGGCTCGGAAGGTGTTTTGTTGTGCGCGGGCCAACAAGTCGTCTTTGGTCGCCGCGACCACACGAACATCCACCGGCAGGCTTTGGTTGGAACCTAAACGTTCGATGGAGCGCTCTTGCAGCACCCGCAACAATTTGACTTGCACGCCCATGGGCATGCTCTCGAGTTCATCCAAAAACAAGGTACCGCCGTGGGCGTGTTCGATGCGACCGATGCGCCGCTTTTGTGCGCCAGTGAAGGCCCCGGCTTCATGGCCGAAGAGTTCGCTGTCTAGAAGGGAGTCGGGCAAGCCACCGCAGTTCAGCGCCACATAGGGCGCCTTGCTGCGGCGCGAGTGTTCGTGCAAGGCGCGAGCCACCACCTCTTTACCGGTGCCGGTCTCGCCGCGTATCAGCACGTCCACCGGCGAGTCGGCCACCTCCAGCACCAGTTGTCGAACCCGTTGAATGCTTGAAGAGCGGCCCACCAGCTGGCCCTCCAAGCCCTCACGCAGCGACAGCGCACGGCGCAGTTGGGCCACCTCCAAGGTCAGGCGGCGCTTCTCCAGCGCACGCTGCACCACTTCAACGAGTTGCTCGGGGGAAAAGGGCTTGGTGATGAAGTCGTAGGCGCCACTGCGCATGGCCAGAACAGCCAAGCTCACGTCGCCATGGCCCGTGACCATGATGACGGGCAGCTCAGGGTCGATGTCCTGCGCTTCTCGAATCACCGACAGCCCGTCCGCTCCGGGCAGGCGCATGTCGGTGACGATCACACCCGCAAAACCAGGGATGATGTGGGGAAGTACCGCCTCGGCACTGTCGAATGCACGCACGGCAATGCCGGCCAACTGCAGGGCCTGCACACAGCCGAGTTGCATGGCGGCATCGTCTTCCACCAAAAGAACGCTGAGTTCACGGTTCATGGCGATGGCAGGGGCTGGGGCGTCGTGGATGGGTGAACCATGGGTACGGTGAGTGTGAAACATGCGCCGCCACCGGAAGCGTTGGCGGCTTGAAGTTCGCCGTCGAATTCTCGCGCAATATCGCGGGATATCACCAAACCCAAGCCCAAGCCCGCACCGCTGGCTTTGGTCGTGTAGAACGGCTCAAACAGCCGCCCCAAGTCGGTTGCACTCAAACCTTTGCCGCTGTCTTGAACATGAATGGCGATCATGGGGGGTTGCTGCGCCAAGAGTTCGGCCTGCAATCGGAGTGTTTTTGGGGATGCCTCGCGCATGGCATCCAAGGCATTGGCGATCAGGTTGATCAACACCTGCTCCAATCGATTGGCGTCACACCAAGCCAAAAATTCGCCCGGGGCACAGTGGTTGTGCACTTCGACTTTCTCGTGCCGCAAGCGCAGCTCGAACAGAAACAAGGCTTGATCGAGTATGCGGCCTACATCGGTGGCTTCAGGCCGTGCCGCGGATTTGCGCGAGAAACTTTTCAGTGGGTCGATGATGCGGCCCATCTGGTCCACGAGCCGCGCCACGATGGACAAGTTCTCTTGTGCCGACTCTTGGTTGTTGCGGCGCATGAACTCCGCAGCATTGCCAGACAGCGTTCTGATGGCACCCAGCGGCTGGGTCAGTTCATGGGTGATGCTGGCCGCCAGTTGGCCCAGCACCGCCATTTTTCCAGCATGCACCAACTCGTCTTGCGCTGCACGCAGTGTTTGTTCCGCTTGCTGACGTTCGCTCACCTCCTTGCGAAGCTTTGAGTTGGCATCGAGAAGTTCTTGCGTGCGGCGCCCGACTTCTTGTTCGAGTTCGGCATTGGCCTGCTCCAGCATGCGTTTGGCACTGAGTTTTTGACGCTCGATGCGCTGGCGCTGCGCCCAATACAGCGCCAGCAATATCAAAAATGCGGCCGCGACGCCCCCGCCCAAGCCGTCCAACATGGCTTGGTCACGAACGGGTTTGAGGTCGGAAAAAATAAGCACCCGCCAGTCCATGCCATCGAGCGAGCGTCCCAGAACCAACACGCCAGCCTTGCTGGGCGGCAAGCCTCGGGTGCTTGCAGAAGGCACCGTGGCTTCGTCTCGAACCACCCCTTGCACTTCTTGGCTGTCTTCGTCGACAACCAGTTTGACCTCCAGGGGAAACATCGGCAAACGCAGTCCGCCATAGGTGCGGGTGAGCTGCAAGTCCACGCGACGTTCAGTGGGCAAAGGGGCCAGCGAGGTGTAGCGCCAATCAGGTTGGGACGACAAGATCACCACTTGATTGGCATCGGTTACCAAAGCGGGCGCGCCCAGCATGGACCAGGTTTCTTCTAGTGCCGCAATGCCAATCTTGATGGCGGCAACGCCCACCACACGCGGGCCGTCGTAGATGGGGTGCGAGACGAAGTAACCCGCCTCGCCACCACTGCCTATGGCGAAGTGCCGCGTTCCCCGTCCCGCCAATGCCTCCAGGTAGTAAGGCCGATAAGACACGTCTTCGCCCAAACGGCTGTCGTCAAGCTGGGTGTTGTTGCTGGAGGCCAGCACAATGCCGCGAATGTCCAGCACAAAAACTGCCACGCTGCCCAAGTGGGCATTCAAACGCGTGAGGTAGTCGTTCGCCGCTGTTGCATGCTCGGCACTGGGCTCTTGCAACAACGACAACACCGCCGCGTTGAGCTGAATGGTGGCGGGCACCGGCTCCAGGCGGCGCAGCCGACCTTCAACCACCGAAGCGAAGAGATCGAGTCTGTCGTTGGACTCGGCCTTGAGGTTACGTGCGCCTTGGCTCAGACTGCGTTCGTACACCCAACCGCCGACCGCGACAATGGCCAGCAAGGCCAACAGCGCCAGCAGCACACGCCACAAAGCCAGCCACGGGCGGTGTTGTGCCTTAGGGGTGCTTGGAAAGATTGATTCAGGTGCGCGGATAGTGACCTCCGCCAAAAAACATAAACGACTTGCTGCACCTGCTCACACACGAGGCCGTGTGTTCTTTAGGGATGCGCTGCATAAATCCTTGCAGAGCATCCCTCGCTTTTCTCGCTCCGGCGAAACTCAGTGCGCCAGAATTTTGGACAGGAATTCTTTGGCGCGCGGAGAGCGAGCATCTGGATTGCCAAAGAATTCGTCGCGCTTGCAGTCTTCGACAATCTTGCCCGCGTCCATGAAGATGACGCGGTGGCTGACCTTGCGTGCAAAACCCATTTCGTGGGTCACGACCATCATGGTCATGCCTTCTTGAGCCAACTTGACCATGACGTCCAGTACTTCGCCCACCATTTCGGGGTCGAGTGCGGAGGTGGGCTCGTCGAACAACATCACGATGGGATCCATGCTCAGGGCGCGCGCAATGGCCACACGCTGCTGCTGACCACCGGAGAGCTGGCCTGGGAATTTGTCTTTGTGCGCCATCAGGCCCACACGGTCGAGCATTTTGAGGCCGCGCACTTTGGCATCGTCTTGCGAGCGCTTGAGCACTTTGATTTGTGCCAGCGTGAGGTTTTCGGTCACGGTGAGGTGGGGGAACAGCTCGAAGTGCTGGAACACCATGCCCACACGGCTGCGCAGCTTGGGCAAGTCGGTTTTGGGGTCGGAGATGGATATGCCGTCCACCACGATGTCGCCCTTTTGGAACGGCTCCAGCGCGTTCACGGTTTTGATGAGCGTGGATTTGCCCGAGCCCGAAGGGCCGCAAACCACCACCACTTCACCTTTTTGAATGGACGTGGTGTTGTCGGTCAACACCTGGAAGCTGCCGTACCACTTGGACACATTTTTGATATCAATCATGAGAGTCTCTCTTGATTTGTTTAACGAATGATTTGAATTTTCTTCTGCAAGCGACGTACCAACATCGACAGGCTGAAGCACAAGATGAAGTACACCACGGCCGCAATCAGGTAGGTTTCAACCGGACGGTTGAAGTTTTTACCGGCGATCTCAAAACCTTTGAGCATGTCGTAGGCACCAATGGCATACACCAGCGACGTGTCTTGGAACAAGATGATGGTTTGCGTCAGCAGCACTGGCAGCATATTGCGGAAGGCTTGCGGCAACACAATGAGTTGCATGCACTGCGGGTAGGTCATTCCCACCGCATAACCGGCATGCACCTGCCCTTTGGGCACCGACTGAATGCCCGCACGCATGATTTCTGAGTAATAGGCCGCCTCAAAGAGCGTGAATGTGATGATGGCGGAAACCTCAGCCCCCATCGGCTTGCCGATCAACAGCGGGATCAACAAGAAGAACCACAGAATCACCATCACCAAAGGAATGGAGCGCATGGTGTTGACGTAGGCTGCGGCAGGCAAGACCAACCATTTTTTACCCGACAAGCGCATCAGTGCCAGCAAAGTGCCCAGCACGATTCCGCCAATCATGGCGATCACCGTCAACTGAATCGAAAAGATAAAACCCTTGACGATAAAGGCCGAAACAACGTCCCAGCTGATGAAGGAAAAATCAAGATTTAAATTCATTTGCCGCCCCCAATCATGCCGGGCACTTGAACGCGTTGCTCAATGAAGAGTGCAATGCGGTTGATGGTGAATGCAGAAACAAAGTACAGGCCCGTCACCGCAAGGTAAACCTCAATGCCGCGTGAGGTTTCTTCTTGGGCTTGCATCGCAAACATGGTCAGCTCGGCAATGCTCACGGCAAACGCTACAGAGGAGTTTTTGATGATGTTCATCGACTCCGAAGTGAGCGGGGGAATGACGATGCGAAACGCCATCGGCAACAGCACATAACGGTAGGTTTGCGGCAAGGTCAACCCCATCGCCAAACCGGCATAACGCTGGCCTTTGGGCAAAGCTTGGATACCCGCTTTGACTTGCTCGGAGATACGAGCCGACGTAAAACAACCCAGTGCAAACACCACCAGGACAAAACTGGGAACTTCTCGCAACGACAGAAAAATCGACGGCAACACGTGGTACCAAAGAAAGATTTGCACCAAGAGCGGGATGTTGCGGAACAACTCCGTCCAGGTTTCCCCAATGGCCACCAAGATTTTGTTGGGCGTGGTGCGAAAGATGCCCATGAAGGAGCCCACCACCAGCGCCACCACCAGCGCAAAAACGGCGACGGACAAGGTCCAACCCCAAGCTGACATCAACCATTGCAGGTAGGTCTGCCCCCCTCCGGTGTCTTTCAAAAACACCTGCCAATCCCATGTGCCCAAAACGGCCTCCAGTTCTTGTCAATCAATCATTCGCACAAGCAAGCACCTTGCCACTTTCGTGGAATTACAGGCGCGTCCATTAACCGATCAATCTAACCCAGCACCTCGTCAAAATCACTCCAGGTTTTCCTTCGTTACCGAACGTTTTTTTGCATAGAACGCGCCAAACGGCGCATCGAAATCAGACGACCAATCGAACAGGTGGCGTCAATTTTTCAGGTACCAAGAGTGCCTGCATGTCGCTGCTTGACATGATGCCCAGCAGTTGAGCGGTGTCAGCGATGGTGCCCCCCGAGGCCAACGCGGTTTTGGCGATCAGGGCCGCCTTTTCATAGCCGATGATGGGGTTCAGCGCAGTCACCAAGGTGACGGACTCCGCCACTCGTTTGGCCAGCAACTCGTGGTTGGCTTGTATGCCTTGCACGCAGTTGTCTTGCAAGGTTTTGCAGGCATGCGTCAAGTGCGTCAAGCTTTTGTGGATGGCCCAGCCCATGATGGGCTCAAAGGCATTGAGCTGCAATTGACCGGCTTCGCTGGCCATGGTGATGGTGACGTCGTTGCCAATCACCTCAAAAGCCACTTGGTTCATGACTTCCGGAATCACCGGGTTCGCTTTGCCCGGCATGATGGACGAACCCGCTTGCCGAGCCGGCAGCTTGATGTCGCCAAAACCCGCTTGCGGACCACTGGAGAGCAAGCGCAAGTCGTTGCAGATTTTGGAAAGCTTGCACGCCACGCGCTTGAGCACGCCCGAGAGCTGCACAAAAGCACCTGTGTCCTGCGTGGCTTCGATCAGGTTGGGCGACTTGGTCACGGGCACGCCGCTGTACAAGGCCAACAATGCAATGGCTTTTTCGCCATAACCCGCTGGCGCATTGATGCCGGTGCCGATCGCGGTGGCGCCAAGGTTGACTTCTTCGATCAGGCTTCGTGCTTCGCGCAGCCGCGCTTCGTCTTCACCGATCATCACCGCAAAGGCCAAAAACTCCTGGCCCAGTGTCATGGGAACCGCATCTTGCAACTGTGTGCGGCCAATTTTGAGCACTTGGGAAAACTCCGCCGCCTTGTCTTCAAAAGCGCCACGCAAACTGGCGAGTGCGTCGATCAATCGGCCCAAACCGAACCAAGCGGCCAGACGCAGCGCGGTGGGGTAAACATCGTTGGTACTTTGCGAGGCATTCACATGATCGTTCGGATGCAGCACTTCATAAGCACCTTTGTGCTGGCCCATGTGCTCCAGCGCCCGATTACAAATCACCTCGTTGGCATTCATGTTGGTGGACGTGCCAGCGCCGCCTTGAGTGACGTCCACAATGAACTGCTCGTGCAATTGACCACCAATCAAGTCGTCGCAGGCTTTGTGGATGGCGTCGGCGTGAACAGAGCCAATCACACCCAGTTCACGGTTGGCTTGTGCCGCAGCTTTTTTGACAAACGCCAGGGCCCGCACCATGTCGGCCATACAAGAGACCGTTTGCCCTGTGATGGGAAAGTTTTCCACCGCACGTGCCGTGTGCACGCCCCAGTAAGCCGACGCGGGAATTTGGCGCTCACCGAGAAAATCGTGTTCGAGGCGGAATTCAATGCTCGGCATGGTGGTCTCGGTTGGATACAGAATGCAGCGCGGGGGCATGGATTCAACCCGCTTACTTGTTTCTAACTGTAGGTTCATGCTTCAGCCAGAGCAAATGCTGTTTGCCTGCTGCCCCATGCGTTTTGTGCATGCCAGGGGAGCTCAAATGCTCTTCGGGAACATCATTTGGATGCAGCGCTCTCTTGAGAAACCGCGCGGATCTCTGCCCTGGCAGAGCATGCCGCAAAAACAAACCAGGCCGTTGAGCCTGAAGGTTCAACGGCCTGGCTGTTGCACGCATCGGTCAGACCGAGGATGCGTGATTTACTTCTTGGCGTAATCTTCTGCGGGTTTTTCGTTTGGGTTGGCCCAAGCCGCTCTGGTGTCCGCGCCCGGTGTCAAACCGTGCTTAGCCAACAGCTTTGTCAATTCGTCTGTCTTCATCATGGCCTTGAGGCTGTCATCTACAGCCTTTTTGAAAGCAGGATCATCTTTGCGCATCATGATGGCAATCGGCTCAATTGCCAAAACCTCGCCGACGATCTTGAAATCCGCCGGGTTTTTGGACTTGGCTATATTGCCCGCCAGAATGTAGTCGTCCATCACAAAAGCGTCTGCGCGGCCACTGTCTAGCAGCAGAAAACTGTCAGCGTGGTCTTTGCCAAACAACTCCTCAAAGTTCACGTTATTGGCGCGTTCATGTCTGCGCAAATACTGAACCGAAGTAGTGCCTGTCGTGGTCGCCAATTTTCGACCCGCTAGCTGAGCAATTGAATTGATGCCCGAGTTTGCTTTTGTCGCCATGCGAACCTCCGCGACATATGTTGTCACCGCAAATGCAACCTGCTTTTGTCGGTCAGCATTGTTGGTGGTGGACCCGCACTCAATGTCTACAGTGCCGTTTTGGACCAAAGGCATACGATTCTGAGATGTCACTGGCTGGTACTTGATTTCCAGTGGTTTGGTCAAACCAAGTTGCTTTTGGATATCGGCTAGAACACGCTGGCAAACGTCCACATGAAAACCAACAAACTGGTTGTTGCCAATGGTGGAGCTCAGCGCACCCGAAGACTCACGAACACCCATGGTCACCGTACCGGTGTCCTTGATTTTTTTCAAAGTATCTGTGGTTTGCGCTTGGGCCGCAGAAATGGCCAGAAGTGCAGCTGCGACGATCATCGACTTTTTCATTGATTACTCCTATGTTTTTGGAGGGTGGTGGGGAAAACTAACGGTCTAACGAAACATCACGAACTTCAAACACCGTCTTGCACCTGACCTACAACGCGCAAGCCCAACGCGCAGACGACACACTGGTGTGGTGTTGCACTCTTGATGGAACAAGTAAAAACGATGCGTTTTGGGTCAGGGCAAGGCGCAAACCACAGCGATACCCTGTGGTATCGCGCGGATTTGCAACGCCGCCATGGCCCAAAAGGCGCGTTTTTATGTTCCAGATAGAGTGAAACACCACACCAACCCTCAACCAGGAACCTGGTCGGTGGGGTATTTCCAGAAATCCTTCAGCAGATAGTTCATCGGCAAGTTCAAAGGCTGGTTTTTTGGCGGAATGGGATTGTTGAACCAACGCTCAAAGATGGCGTTAGCCTCTTTCGAGAAGATCAAACGTTTCATCTCGTCGTCCACGATTTTTTTGAACTCGGGATCGTTCTTGGGCAACATGATGGCCAGCGGCTCAATGGTCAAGAACTTGCCCACCACTTTGAGTTTGCTGGGGTCTGGTCGTCCGGCAATCAAACCGTACAGCAGCACATCGTCCATGGCAAAACCGTCGGCCTCGCCTTTTTCCACCATTTCAAGGCCGCGGGCGTGGTCGGGTGCCTCCAAAATGGTGATGCCCAACAGACCTTCGGTGTTCGCACGGTTGATGGCTTTGAGCGGTGTGGTGCCCTTGGTGGACACCAATTTCAAACCTTCAAAGTTGCGGATCTCTTGCACCTTGCTGTCTGCGCGAACCAAGTACCGCGCGCCGGTGATGTAGTGCGGCACAGTGAAAGCTACTTTCTCGCGACGTTCAGCATTGTTGGTGGTGGAGCCGCACTCCAAATACGCTTTTCCATCGGCAATCACCGGGATACGCGTTGCACCAGTGACCATCACATACTCTGGTGCGATGGTTTTCATCTCCAATTTTTTACGTACCGCATCGGCCAGCCTGAGGCACAAGTCCATCGCATAACCGACCGGCTTTTTGTCAGCGTCCAAGTATGAGAAAGGCACAGACGATTCTCGGTGGGCAATGACGATCTTGCCGCTTTGTTTGATGCGATCCAAAACCGGCCCGGCATTTGCGCTTGTGCAAGCCAAGATGAGGGCCATACAAAGCATGCCACTGGAAGCACAACGTCGATGCGCGAGTGATAAGGAATACAGCATGAGATACCTTTTCAGCAAAACGGCACGGGAGGAACAGGGTTCAGCGGAACAGTCAAACGCGGTCAGCCAAGTGGCCGATCGGTGGGCGCTCGGTACAACTCCAACAAAGCATCGGGCGGGGGCCAGTTCAAATTCAGCCCCTTTGGCGGAATGGGACTTTGAAACCAACGCTTGTAAATTTTCAAAGCCTCGCCTGACTGCATCAGCCGGGTGAGACTTCGATCTACCACGGCCTTGAATGCAGGGTCATCTTTGCGCAGCATGCAGGCATACGCCTCGGCCGCCAGCGGCTGACCCACCACATGCCATTCGTCAGGGTTGTCGGCCTTGGCTCGCAAGCCGTAGAGCAGGCCGTCGTCCATCATGAAGGCATCCACTTGGCCCGACTGCAACAGCGCAAACGCTTCACCATGGTCCTTGGCGGTGACGGTTTTGATGCGCTGCCCCAACGATTCGTTTTGCAGCAAGAGTTGCCGCTCCGTGGTGGTTCCGGCGGTGACCACCACCTTGCGCCCGGCGAGATCCGCGAAATCCCCAATGCCCGAGTTCTTGCGTGTCATCAAACGCGAGCTGGCCAAAAAGATGGACACCGAAAACGATACTTGCCGCGCACGGTCACGGTTGTGGGTGGTGGAGCCGCACTCCAAATCAACCGAACCGTTTTGCACCAAAGGAATTCGGTTCTGTGCGGTCACGGGCACGAGCTTCACCGCCAAAGCCGGCAGCTTCAGTTCCGACCTCACATCCTCCACCACCCTGAGCATCAAGTCCTGCGAATAACCCACGACTTGACGGCGACCATCGTAGTAAGAGAACGGCACCGACGATTCACGGTGCCCTAAATTGATGGTGGCGGTTTGAGAAATCTTCTGCAGCGTGCTGAGCGTGGGCGTGTCCGCCTGCACACGCAAAGCGCTGAGGGTCAGCAGCAGAAGGAGGAGGAGGGAGCGGCTCATGTCCAAGGTGGTGGTTCAAGCCTTCTATTGCATGGGCCGTGCCACCTGGGGCAAACCCTGGCATTTACCCACCGAAGAACTCAAACGCCCCGCAAACCGACCTCAAAATCTTCGAGAGTCGCGCCAGTCAGACGGGAAACCGGCAGCGCCCAATCGCGGCGTGACGGATTTCCGACTGGCGTTGCTGGCACGGGTTACTTGCCGTCTCGCAGAAAATTCCAAAGCAGGTGCGCGCCTGTTTTGCTGTGCCGGGACATTTCTGGTTTTTCGCGGTAAATGCGAATCTCCATTTCCAGCTCGAACTGACCCGCCGGCGCGGCGCGCATCAGGCGCCTTGACTTGAGTTCTTTCTTCACGGAGCTGGCCGGCAAAAATGCCAAACCATGTCCCTCCATGGCCATGGCCTTGAGGCCTTCCGCCATGTCGGTCTCGTAGATGGCGTCCAGATTCAAAGGTGCGCCTGCGAGTTTGGTGATTTGCTCTACGAGCCGCCCGAGATACGCACCCGACGCATAACTGAGCAGCGGCACCTTGGCGCCCGGACGAGATGGCAGCATGAACATCGGTTGCCCCTGCGCGTCGGCCTTGGCATAGGGTGCCAGGGTTTCTCTGCCCAAACTCAGCATTTCATAACGATCCGGGCTGAGCTGCAGCGGCTGCGAGGGATGGTGGTAGGCGATGAGCAAGTCGCAGCTGCCCTCGGTGAGTTGCATCACGGCATCGTGAACATTCAATGCGGTGAGACGGCTTTTGACAATGCCAAATGAGCCGCGCAAATCCATGATCCAGTGCGGAAAAAAACTGAACGCCAAGGAGTGCGGCACGGCGAACTCGATCATGTCTTGGCCCGCCGCTTGATGCGAACGCATCATGTTGCGGGTGGCTTGCAGGGAACCCAAAATTTCCAGAGCCTGGAGGTGGAAGGTTTCACCTGCTGGGGTGAGCTTGGTGGGATAGAGCGATCGGTCCACGAGGTCGATGCCAGCCCATGCCTCCAGTGCCTGAATGCGGCGCGAGAAGGCCGGCTGAGTCACATGGCGAAGCTGGGCTGAACGCGAAAAACTGCGCGTTTCGGCCAAACTCACAAAATCTTCAATCCATTTAGTTTCCACGATATCAGTGTAATTGCGTCATGCCAAAAGTGGCGGGTAACAGCAATGCGAGCAAGATACCTGCCAATGACTTAAGGGCATACCCCCAGTTCGAACAATTCGGTGGAGAGGCGTTGTGCAGAGGGTCTCTATACAGGCTGGGCTGGGGCAGTGTCCTCGCCTTGCTCCGCACTGGCCTGCTGCAGCGCCCACATCTGCGCGTAACGCGATTGCAGCGCCAGCAGCTCATGGTGCGTGCCGCGCTCCACGATGCGGCCGTGCTCCATCACCAGTATCTGATGGGCATCCACCACCGTAGACAAACGGTGGGCAATCACCAGCGCCGTCTTGTTGCGCGCCACACCTTGCAGTTCGGCCTGAATGGCGCGTTCGTTGGCGGAGTCCAGTGCGGACGTTGCTTCGTCAAAAATCAGGACAGGCGGGTTCTTCAACAAGGTGCGTGCGATGGCCACACGCTGCTTTTCACCGCCCGACAGCTTCAGGCCGCGTTCACCGACCATGGTGTCGTAACCCTTGGGCGTGGAGGTGATGAAATTGTGAATATGCGCCGCTTGAGCCGCCTGCTGAACCTGTGCGTCGCTCGCGTCGGTCCGCCCGTAAGCAATGTTGTAGCGCACGGTGTCGTTGAAGAGCACGGTGTCTTGCGGCACGATGCCAATCGCCTCACGCAGGCTGTGCTGGGTCACCTGGCGGATGTCTTGCCCATCAATTCGGATCTCGCCCTGGTTCACGTCATAAAAACGAAACAGCAGCCGCGCCAGGGTACTTTTCCCTGAGCCGGACGGCCCCACCACGGCCACCGTTTTACCGGCAGGAATTTCAAAGCTGATGTTGTCAAGAATGAGCCGATCGGGGTCATATCCAAATCGAACCTGATCAAACACCACCGCCGCGCCGTTTGTTTTCAACGGTAAAGCGCCGGGCGCGTCTGCCACCTCGCGGTGCTGGCCCAGCAAGGTGAAGAGTTTCTCCATGTCGGTGAGCGATTGTTTGATTTCACGGTAAATCACACCCAAAAAATTCAGCGGAATGTAGAGCTGAATCATCAAGGCGTTGACCAGCACCAAGTCGCCCAAAGTCATGGTGCCGCCCACGACACCGAGCGTGGCACGCCATACCAACAACGTCACCGCAGTGGCAATGATCAAACTCTGGCCCAAGTTCAGCAGCGACAGCGAGGTCTGCGATTTCACCGACGCTTGCTCCAAACGCTGCAGGTTCTCGTCGTAACGCGCCTGCTCGAACGTTTCGTTGGAAAAGTACTTCACCGTCTCGTAGTTGATCAGTGCGTCAATCGCTTTGGTGTTGGCCCGCGAATCTTGCTCGTTCATGGCGCGCCGAAAGTGGGTTCGCCACTCGGTGACCGTGATGGTGAACAAGATGTAGAGCACAAGCGCACCCAATGTGATCACCGCAAACCAGCCGTCAAACTTCACCGACAACAAACCAATCACCAGCGCGATCTCCACCAAGGTGGGCGCAATGTTGTAGATCACATAGTTGAGCAACGACATGATGGAACGCGAGCCGCGCTCAATGTCGCGTGACACGCCGCCGGTTTGTCGCTCCAAGTGAAAACGCAAGCTCAGGGCCAACAGATGCTCAAAGGTCTCCAAAGACACGCGTCGTGCAATCCGCGCCGACACCGGGTAAAACAAGAATTCGCGCAGCTCTGTGAAGAGCGTGATCGACACACGCAACGCGCCATAAGCCAACAGCAAAGCCACGGGCACCACCAGGACGGCACGGGGGTCGCCGGGCTTCAGGTTCAGCGCATCCACCAACTCTTTGAGCACCAAGGGCACACCCACATTGGCAAACTTGGCGGCCACCAGGCACAACAAAGCGAAGGCCACGCGCCAGCGCCATGTCCACAGGTAGGGCAGCAGCTTTTTGAGCGTGGACAAGTCCGAACGAGGTGCGGCCGAGGTGGTGGACGGCGAGTCGTTGGCAACGGGGGCAGGGGCAGGAGCCGCTGCAGCAGAAGAGGATGGGCGCATGAAAGGCAATCAAATCAATTAGCAGGTCGCAACAACACAATCTCGAAACCGAAAGGCGAGACAATTCGCCACTGTCTGTTTGCGCTCCACGAGGTCTGGAATATGCCTGAGATTTCAAAAACCCATTCTTCTACCCACCAAGCCCAGGATCGTTCGGTGCAACTGCCCACGGACCGAGCGTTGGTGATGCGAGTGATGCCCATGCCGGCGGACACCAACAGCAATGGTGCCATTTTTGGCGGCTGGATCATGGCGCAAATGGACTTGGCGGGCAGTGTGTTGCCTGCCAAACTGTCCAAGGGACGCGTCACCACGGTTGCAGTGAACGAGTTTGTATTTAAGCAGCCTGTATCAGTGGGCGACTTGCTGAGTTTTTACGCCAAGGTCGTGCGCGTGGGCAATACATCGATCACCGTGCAGATCGATGTCTACGCCGAACGCAACCCCGCCGATCTGCATGTGGTGAAGGTCACCGAGGCGGTGTTCACTTATGTGGCCATTGATGACAGCGGGCACCCGCGCGTCGTCCCCAAACCCTGACGCAACAGGGTCAGGTCAGAACTTCGAAAAATCGGGCTTTCGTTTCTGAAAGAAGGCTTGAAATGCCTCGATCGCCTCAGGGCTGCGCAGGCGCTGACTGAAGATGCCGGCCTCTACTTCAATGGTCTCTTGAATCGCTGTGGCATCAACACGGCGCATCAAACGTTTGCTCTCAACCACGGCACCTGGCGGCAGCGCATTAAAACGTTCGGCCATGCGGCGGGCGTGGTTGACCACCTCGCCTGCGGGCAGCACGGCATTGGCGATGCCGAATTCCACAGCATCTGAACCGGTGAATGGGTCACCCAGCAAAAGTTTCTCTGCCGCTTTCACGTGGCCCATGAGGCGCGGAACGATGTGGCTGGCTGCGTACTCAGGCACCAAACCCAGGCTCACAAAGGGCATGGCCAAACGTGCTTCGTCTGACACATAGACCAAGTCGCAGTGCAAGAGCATGGTGGTGCCTATGCCAATGGCGGCTCCGGTGACGGCGGCGACGACAGGCTTTTCACAGTCTTTGAGTGCAGCCATGAAGCGAAACACGGGCGAGTCCATGGGGTTGCTGCTAGAGGGCGCACGCGCCATGAAATCTTCCAGGTCGTTGCCTGAGGTGAAGATGCCAGGCTGACCGGTGATGAGCACCGCTCGAACGGCGGCGTCTTGTCTCGCCGCGTTCAAGGCGTCGGCCATGGCTTGGTACATCTCAACCGTGAGCGCGTTCTTTTTCTCTGGGCGCGCGATCTCGATGGTGGTCACGCTGTTGATGGTGGCGACTTTGATGCTCATCGTATGTTCCTTCAAACCCGCTCGAAAATACCCGCAGCGCCCTGCCCCGTGCCGACGCACATGCTGACCATGCCGTACTTCAGGTTATGGCGCTGCAGGGCATGGATCACGGTGGCGGCGCGGATGGCGCCTGTCGCACCGAGAGGGTGGCCCAATGCGATGGCCCCGCCCATGGGGTTGACCTTGCTGCGATCCAAATCCAGGGTGTTGAGCACCGCCAAGGCTTGCGCCGCAAAGGCTTCGTTCAGTTCAATCCAATCGAGCTGCGATTGCTGCAAGCCCGCATACCGCAAGGCCGCTGGAATGGCCTCAATGGGGCCGATGCCCATGATCTCGGGCGGCACACCACGGCTGGCAAAACTCACAAAACGCGCCAGCGGTTTGAGGTTGAACTGCTTCACCGCTTTTTCGCTGGCCAGAATCAAAGCGCCGGCACCGTCGCTGGTTTGTGAGCTGTTGCCCGCCGTCACGCTGCCCAAGCCTGTGACCTTACCGGTGGGGTCTTTCGGTGCGGCAAACGCGGGTTTGAGTTTGGCCAGGCCTTCCAGCGAGGTGTCGCTGCGCGGACCTTCATCCAAACTCACGGTGCGGGTGCGGGTTTGCGATTCGCCAGTGGCGAGGTTGGGGAAACGGTCAATCACTTCAATTGGCGTGATTTCGGCGCTGAACTCACCGGCTTGCTGCGCCTTGAGCGCCTTCATGTGCGATTGGTAGGCGAATTCATCTTGAGCCTCACGCGACACCTTCCACTGTTGTGCCACTTTCTCGGCCGTCAGGCCCATGCCGTAGGCGATGCCCAGGTTTTCATCTTTGGCGAACACCTCGGGGTTGAACGAGGGTTTGCCGCCGCCCATGGGCACCAAACTCATAGACTCCGCGCCGCCAGCAATCATGACGTCGGCTTCACCCACCCGAATGCGGTCTGCCGCCATTTGAATGGCCGTGAGGCCGGAGGCGCAAAAGCGGTTCACGGTCACGCCGCCCACCGAATTCGGCAGACCCGCCAGGGCCACCGCGATGCGGGCCATGTTCATGCCTTGCTCGCCTTCCGGGAAGGAACATCCAATGACAGCGTCTTCAATCGCTTTGGGATCGAGCGTGGGCACCTGGCGCAGCGCACTTTGAATCACAGCAACCAGCAGATCGTCGGGCCGCGTGTTCTTGAAATAACCGCGCCCGGATTTGCCAATGGGGCTGCGGGTGGCGGCGACGATATAGGCTTCTTGGGTTTGTTTGCTCATGATTCAGTCCTTTGAATGACCCCCTCTCCCGCTTGCGGGAGAGGGTTGGGGTGAGGGTGTTGGCCTTGCAGCCAATTCAGGATTCGAGTTAGCACAGCTTCTCGTTCGACCAACGCTTCGCGGTCAGTGAACCGCAGAACATGAAAACCAAGTTGAACTAAGTTTTGGGTGCGCTGTGCGTCGGCAGCCATCATGTCGGGATCGAAGTGCTGGCCGCCGTCTAGTTCGACAATCAGTTGAGTTTCGAGACAGACGAAATCGGCGAAGTAGCGGCCCACGGGGTGCTGACGCCGGAATTTGAAGCCGCCAAGCTGTCGGTTGCGCAATGCACTCCAAAGATGGCGTTCGGCATCGGGGGAGGTCTGACGCAACAGTCGAGCCCTCACCCTAACCCTCTCCCGCGAGCGGGAGAGGGGACCAGAGGAGGCTTGCTGCGTGACCATCAGGGACAGCATGATCGCAATCAGTTACGCACCGGCTTTCCGGTTTGCAGCATGCCCATGACCCGCTCCTGCGTTTTGGGATGCTCCAGCAGCGAACAGAAGTGCTTGCGTTCCAGCGCCATCAAATAACTTTCATTGACCATGGATCCGGCATCCACATCACCGCCCGTGAGCACATCTGCAATCAAGGTGGCAATGTGCTGATCATGTTCGCTGATCATTCCGCCGTCACGCATATTGGCCAGTTGACCTTGGATGGTGGCTTTGGCAGACCGGCCTGTGACGGGGAACATCGCCTGCGTGGGCGGGCGGTAGCCACTGGCATAAAGGGCTTTGGCTTGCGCCAGCGCCACATAGAGCAGCTCATCCTTGTGCGGCACGATCACATCGCTCCAGAGCAAATAACCCAGCTTGCGGCTCTCGATGGCACTCGTGCCCACCTTGGCGGTGGCAGCGCTCAAGAAGCCGTCTTTCAAGAACGCGAAGGCGTCCAAGTTGGCATTACCTGCCGCTGCCATTTCTGCCGCACGGCGGGCAATGTAAGTGAGGCCGCCTGCACCGGGCAGAAGGCCCACGCCCACTTCCACGAGGCCAATGTAGCTCTCCATCGTGGCCACCCGTTTGGCACAGTACACCGCCAGTTCACAGCCCCCGCCCAGGGCCATGCCGCGCACGGCGGCCACCACGGGCACTTGGGCGTATCGAATGCGCAGCATCGCGTCTTGCAGTTTTTTCTCTTCGGGGGCGATGCCTTTGGCACCCATCTTCATGAAGATAGGCATCAGTGCTTCGAGGTTGGCGCCGGCTGAGAACACATCGTCGGGCGACCAGATCACGAGGCCTTGGTAACTTTGCTCGGCCAGTTCCACCGCCTTGACCAAACCTTCAGACACCGTGGGGCTGATGAGGTGGAGTTTGGCGGTAATGCTGGCGATCAGCACCTCGCCGTCCAGGGTCCAGACACGCAGCTCGTCGTTCTTGAAAACTTCGGTGCCCGCTTTGAGCGGTGCAGTGCCCCCGGAACCGAACACGCTCTCGGGGAAATGCTGGCGCTGGTAGACCGGCAGGGTGCTGCGTGGGACGAATGTGTTTTGTGAGGCACTCCATGAGCCCTCGGGCGTGTGCACACCCCCTTTGTCCGCGACCGGTCCTGCAAACACCCAGGCGGGCAATGGCGCAGCGCTCAAGGCCTTGCCGGCTTCGATGTCGGCTTTGACCCATTCGGCCACTTGTTTCCAACCCGCTTCTTGCCAAAGCTCGAACGGACCTTGCGTGGAGCCAAAACCCCAGCGCATGGCGAAGTCGATCTCACGCGCAGAGTCGGCCACCTCGGCCAGATGCACAGCGCAGTAGTGGAAACTGTCACGCAGAATCGCCCAGAGGAATTGCGCTTGCGGGTTGCTCGATTCACGCAGCAGTTTCAAACGTTCGGGCGCAGGTTTCTTGAGCATGCGGGCCACGATTTCGTCGGCCTTGCCGCCGCCAGCCACATAATCAGCCTTGGCGGGGTCGAGCCGCAGGATGTCTTTGCCGACCTTTTTATAAAAACCTGCACCACTCTTTTGTCCCAAAGCACCTTGTGCGATCAAGGCTGTCACCACGGCTGGCGTGGCGTAACTGGAATAGAACGGATCGTCCTTGAGGTTGTCTTGCAAGGTTTTGATCACATGGGCCATGGTGTCCAGGCCCACCACGTCGGCGGTGCGGAAGGTGCCTGAGCTGGCGCGGCCGAGTTTTTTGCCGGTGAGGTCGTCCACCACGTCGTAGGTCAATCCGAAGGTTTCGGCCTCTTTCATCGTGGCCAACATGCCGGCAATGCCGACGCGGTTGGCGATGAAGTTGGGCGTGTCTTTGGCGCGCACCACGCTCTTGCCGAGCGCAGTGGTGACAAAGGCTTCGAGCTGATCGAGTATTGCCGCTTGGGTCGTGGGCGTGGGGATCAACTCCACCAGGCTCATGTAACGCGGCGGATTGAAGAAGTGAATGCCGCAAAAACGTGGGCGTATCGCTTCGGGCAACACATCCGAGAGTTTCGTGATCGACAAGCCCGAGGTGTTGCTGGCCACGATGGCATGCGGCGCGATGAAAGGCGCAATCTTGGTGTAAAGGTCAAGCTTCCAGTCCAGCCGTTCAGCAATCGCCTCGATGATGAGGTCGCAACCGAGCAGCAGTTCACTGTGCTCTTCGTAGTTGGCCTGCTGAATCAACGCGGCATCTTCGGGAATGCCCAGCGGCGCGGGCTTGAGCTTTTTGAGCCCCTCGACGGCTTTGGTGACGATGCCGTTTTTGGGCCCCTCTTTGGCCGGCAAGTCAAACAGCACCACCGGCACCTTGACGTTGACCAGGTGGGCCGCGATTTGCGCACCCATCACGCCCGCGCCGAGCACGGCCACTTTGCGTACATTGAATCGGTTCAATTTTTTCTCCTTTGAAACCACGGCTCCGTCATTCCCGCGCGGATGTGAATTCATGCGGGAATCCATATCCTGGGTCATATCCATCTCTTGTTCAACTGCCGCCCCCGCACTGGATTCCCGCCTTCGCGGGAATGACGCTCACTGTGAGGTCGCAGGGATTGTTCGCCGTTACTCCACCCGCACCCAGGTTTGGGTGCGCCCCAGCATCGGCATGCCGACGTAACCCCGCACCTCCAACTTGGCTCCGCCTTCAATCGGCTTCAAGCGCACTTTGTAAACCTTGCCTTCTTTGGCATCGGTGATGGTGCCGCCGCCCCAGATGGTTTTGTCTTCCGCGTCTTGTTTCACGCCACGCACCACGGGCAGGCCGATCAGCGGTTTGTCTTTGAGGTCGTCCGTGCACAAATCGCACACGGCATCTTGTTTGGCGTCGGCAGCGAGCAGCTTTTCTACCTTGCCGGTCAGCACACCGCCCGCCTCGGTGATGCGAACCAAAGAGCGTTCAGTTTTGGTTTTGTCATCGATGGTTTTCCACAAACCCACAGGCGTGGCCTGAGCCAACGCATAGCCGCTGAACATCAAGGTCGATGCAGCCAAAACAAATTGAAGTTGACGGTTGAACATGTTTGTCTCCTGTGATTGTTGAGAGAGATCGTTCAGAACAAAGCTTCGTCCATGTCCATCAAGGACTTGGAGCCGGCGCGGGCGCTGCGAATCAAGCCGGCGGTTTCAGGCAGCAGCTTGGCGAAATAAAAGCGCGCCGTGTGCAGTTTGGCGGTGTAAAACGGATCGCCACTGTCTTTTTTCTCCAGCGCCACTTTGGCCATGCGAGCCCAAAAGTAGGCGAACACCAAGTGGCCGCAAACACGCAGGTAGTCCACCGCCGCCGCGCCCACTTCATCTGCGTTTTGGAAGGCTTTCATGCCCATCTCGGTGGTGAGTTTGGTGACCTTGTCGCCCAGGTCGGCCAGCGGGTTGACGAACTCCTGCATGGCTTCGTTGACGCCTTCGTCTTCAATGAAGGCGGTGACCTTGGCGCCAAATTTCTTCAGCTTGGCACCGTTGTCGCCCAGCACTTTGCGGCCCAGCAAATCGAGGGACTGGATGGTGTTGGTGCCTTCGTAAATCATGTTGATGCGGGCGTCGCGAACAAACTGCTCCATGCCCCATTCGCGGATGTAGCCATGACCGCCAAACACCTGCATGCAGTGCGAGGTGGCGAGCCAAGCGTTGTCGGTGAGAAAGGCCTTGACGATGGGCGTGAGCAGGGCCACTTCATCAGCGGCGTCTTTGCGCACATCTTCATCTTCGCTTGAAATTTCCTGGTCCAGCAAGGACGCCACATACAGCGCCAAGGCGCGACCGCCTTCGGCATAGGCACGCGCCGTGAGCAACATCTTGCGCACATCGGGGTGCACGATGATGCTGTCGGCGGGTTGGTCGGGCGACTTTGGGCCTGTGAGCGAGCGCATTTGGCGGCGATCCTTGGCATAGGCCACTGCGTTTTGATAGGCCACCTCGGTCAGGCCCAGGGACTGCATGCCCACGCCCAAACGTGCGGCATTCATCATCACAAACATGGCGGCCAATCCTTTGTGGGGCTCACCCACCAACCAGCCCAACGCGCCATCCAAATTCATCTGCGCGGTGGCATTGCCGTGGATGCCCATTTTGTGTTCCAGCGCCCCACAGAAAATCGGGTTGCGGGCGCCCAGAGAACCATCGGCGTTCACCAAAAACTTCGGCACCACAAAGAGTGAAATGCCTTTGCTGCCCACAGGGGCATCCGGCAAACGCGCCAACACCAAATGGATGATGTTGCTCACCAGATCATGGTCACCGGCACTGATGAAAATTTTGTTGCCGGTGATCTTGTAGCTGCCGTCGGGTTGCGGTTCCGCCTTGCTGCGCAGCAGCCCAAGGTCAGTACCGCAGTGCGGTTCGGTCAAGCACATGGTGCCCGTCCACTCACCACTGGTGAGTTTGGGCAGATAGGTCTTTTGCTGCTCAGGTGTGCCGTGGGCGTGCAGGCATTCATAGGCACCATGCGTCAGGCCGGGATACATGGTCCAGGCTTGGTTGGCGCTGTTGAGCATTTCGTAGAAAGCCTGGTTCACCGTCACAGGTAAACCTTGCCCGCCATAAGCCGGATCGCAACTCAAGGCGGGCCAGCCGCCTTGCACATAGGTGTCATAGGCGGCTTTGAAGCCCGTGGGCGCTTTGACTTCGTGCGTGGCCTTGTCCAGGGTACAGCCCTGGGCATCGCCGCTTTGGTTCAAGGGCTGAATCACCTCGGCCGCGAACTTGCCGCCTTCTTCCAGCACGGCATTGATGGTGTCTTCGTCCATCTCGGCATGCCGTGGCAGCGTTTTCAGCACGTCACTCAGGTGCAGCACCTCGTGCATCACAAACTTCATGTCGCGCAGAGGGGGTGTGTACTGGGGCATGGTCAGTCTCCGTTTTGAGGATGGATCGGTTATTCGGCAGCCGCTTTGGCGCGCGGCTTTTTCTTGGTTGACTCTGTCGCTGGTGACTGACTGGCATATCGCGCCACCACCCCCTCAAACGCCCGCAGTGCGTGCGTGACAGCATGGGTTTTGTGCAAAAAACGGGCATCGTGGTGCAAGGCCAGGATCAAGCCATGCACCTCGAACAGCATTTGTTCGGGATCGGTGTCGGCACGCAAATGGCCCTGCTCAATCGCTTGCGTGATGGCTCTGGCCAAGGCGCTGTGCCAGGTGCTCACCATGGTGACCAACGCATCGCGGACCGCACCGGGCCTGTCATCAAACTCCACCGCACCGCTGATGTAAAGGCAGCCCGAGTCAATCTCAACGGTCACACGTTTGACCCAATAGGCAAACATGGCCTGCAAACGCGGCAAACCGCGAGCTTCCTGCATTGCCGGCGTGAACACCTCTTCTTCAAAGCGGCGGTGGTACTCGCGCACCACAGAAATTTGCAACTCTTCGCGCGAACCAAAGTGAGCGAACACGCCCGACTTGCTCATTTGCGTGATCTCGGCCAACACGCCAATCGACAAACCTTCCAAACCCTTTTGTGAAGCCAAAACGAGTGCGGCTTCCAAAATGGCCGCCCGCGTCTGTCTGCCCTTGAGCAAAGGGCGAGCGGGCGCGTGGTCAGCAAGGGCTAGGGCAGCGGGTTCGGGCACAACGACCTCAAGAAAAGAACGTTCGTTCTATTTTGCAGAAAACCACAGCCTGCGGGGGCATCCTGGGCGTCTTTTTCTAGGCCCTGCTACCTAGTTCGTTGCTACGCACCCTCAGTCGCGGGTTAACCCGCAAGGATGCGCCCCCCAGTTGGCTGCGATGAGCGCATGCTGTGGATGCCCTGCCAACACTGCGTGTCTCTTTGATGAACCCCTCGGCAAAACCACAAGCCCAGCGCTCACTGCACCACGGCTATTGAGTCAAGGCGATAGATTGATTACTCTTCGGGTAAGGAGCAAAGCCGTGGAAGTACTGCAACTCGATGTGTCGGGCCGCCCGCAAGCTTGGATCTCTGCCAAAGAGGCCGCCCTGATTTACGCCAGCGATGGGGTGTCTTGGACCCTCGGAGACGCGTTTTATGTGCTGCGCGGTGGCACGCAACAACGCACCGGCTTGCAGTCCCGCATTGAAGTGCACCCCATCATCGCCGTCAAAGGTTCTGTTCCAAGCCGCGCCTGGCGACAAGCCCCTGCCCTGACCAACCCCAAGCTCTTTTCGCGTGACCGTCACATTTGTGCCTACTGCGGCGGCCACTTCCACGCCGACGATTTGACACGCGAGCACGTCATTCCTACCTCACGTGGCGGTCAGGACAGCTGGATGAACTGCATTTCCGCCTGCCGTGGTTGCAACGGCCACAAGGGCAATCGACTTCCAGAAGAAGCGAACATGAGCTTGCTGTACCTGCCCTATGTACCCAGCCTGCACGAAGACATGATTCTGCGCGGCCGCCGCATCCTGGCTGACCAGATGGAGTTCTTAATGGCCAGCGTGCCCAAGCACAGTCGGCTATTGGCTTAGAACCCGCTCAAAACAACTCGCCTTGTGCATCGTCGACCACAGCGTGGCGACGTTTCTGGGTGGCGGTAGGCGGCAAGCCGCTTTTGCGCGAGCCGTGTTTTTTTTGGATGTCTGCGGCTTCGGCGTGGGCGGTTCTGGACTTTCTCAAACCATACAAACGTTCTTTGGCCTGTTGCAGGGCCTGTTTCTCATCGACGATGGGTGGCGGGTAGGCGCTGGTACCGAATTCCGGCACCCACTGCCGAACATAAACGCCCTGCGGATCCTGGTCACGCGCCTGTTTGCTGGGTGAGTACATGCGCAAGGTGTTGATGCCGGTGGTGCCAGATTGCATTTGCATTTGGCTCCAATGGATGCCGGGCTCAAAGTCCAGGAACTGGCGCGCCAGGAACAAGCCGGGTTCGCGCCAGTGAAGCCACAGGTGATAGGCCGCAAAACTCACCAGCATGGCCCGCATGCGAAAGTTGAGCCAACCGGTGGCACGCAGTTGGCGCATGCAGGCGTCCACCATGGGGAAGCCGGTTTGGCCTTCGCACCAGGCTTGCAGACGCACCCGGTCGATCTCACTGTCGTTCACACCGTCCCCCGCACGCAACCCGTCGGCAGAGCGCGCAAAGTTGCGAAACTCAATCTCGGGTTCGTCCTCCAGCTTTTGCATGAAATGGCAATGCCAGCGCAAGCGGCCCGCGAAACCGCGCAGACCATAGGCCAGGCTGCGGTCTGCTGTTGAAGCAATGCGGGCTTCGGTGGCCTGGTGTACGCAGCGCAGGGAAATGATTCCAAACGCCAGGTGCTCGCTCAAGCGGCTGCAGCCGGTTTCGGCGGTGAGGGGGCTGGACAAGGCGCGGCGGTAGTCGCGGCCACGGCCATCCAGAAAACCATTCAAGGTCGCCCAGGCCGCTCGCTCGCCTGCTGGAGGCAGTGGTGTGGACAAAGGCGCCAGACTCAAGTCTTGCAAGCGGGGCAGTGGCGAGGGTTCCAGGCCAGGCGGCGCTTTGAAACCAGGGGGGCAAACCACCTCGGGCGCATTCATGCGCTGCGCCCAACGCTTGGCCCAGCCGCTGCGCGAGCGCAAGCGGCGCACCACACCGGTTTGAGGAAACTCGGTCCACAACACGCCTTGGTGACGACACCAGTCGGCCACCTTCAGGTCGCGCGCATAGCTCCAGCCTGGGCCTGTTTCTTCATGGCTGAAAAGGTGGCTGAAACCAAACTCGCGGCGCAGGTCTTGCAGCACCTGGGTCATCTCGCCCACTCGAATCAGTAAGGGCAAACCACGGCGGGCCAATTTTGCTTTCAGAGCCTCCACGTTGCTCAGAAAAAATGCCACATGGCGGGGAGCGCATTCGGGGCTGTTCAGCCAATCCGGTTCAATCACCACCAGGCCCGCCGCAGCCTCCGCATGTTCTGCTGCAGCCAAGGGAGCGTGGTCGCGCACGCGCAGGTCGCGTTTGAACCAGACCAGCGCACCGGCCACTGCACGCCCCCGTTATTTCACCAGCGGCCGCACGGTGGTGAAGCCGCCATCCACCGAAATGACCTGGCCTGTGATGCGGGATGCGCCCTCGCTCAACAACCAAGCCATGGTGTCGGCCACTTGTTCGGCGGTTTGCACACCGCCGAGCGGGTACTGTTTGCCAGCGCCTTCGCGCATGGCAGGCAGCTTGAGCATGCTGGCCGTCATCGGGGTTTCTGTCATGCCAGGCGCCACGGCATTGATGCGCAGGCCCTGGTTGGCGTATGTGGCGGCAGCACTGCGCACTAAGGCTTCGACACCGCCTTTGGCCGCTGCGATCGCCTCGTGGTTGGCCACGCCGATGCGGGCCACGACGGAGCTTGCGAACACCGCTGCACCCGGGCCACCCTGCAGGGCATTGATCCACGCCTGCAGCATGAACACCGCGCTGTCGAGGTTGATGCGAATGACCTCGCGGTAGGCCTCCAGCTTGGTGCGGTGCAATGGCGCAATCAAGGTGCTGCCCACGGCATGGGCCAGCAGCGCAGGCGCCGCGCCCAGTGCTTCTTGGCAGGCCGTGATCGACCAGGCAGCACCCTCGGGTGTGGTGGTGTCGGCGCTGATGCGCACCGCAGCCTGCACGTCGGACAAGCGGTCGGCGTCACGCCCGACCGCGACAACCTGGTGTCCCTGGGCATGCAGTTGCCGCGCCAACGCACGGCCAATGCCGCCGCTGGCGCCTGTGATCATGACAATGGAAGTCATGGGATGCTTTCAGTGGTTGACATGCAAAAAAATAGGTCGCGAATTCAGGGTTTCGGTTCGGAGCAACCCCAGCGCCGCGCGATCCGCTGCAAGAGTGGCCTCACACCGAGGAACAAACCGTACACCCCTTCCATGATCAACGCAGCACCCGGCAAGTGGCCCAGCTTGGCCAGCCAGCGCCATCCCGGCAGCGCAGACCACAGCGACAAAAACGCGCGAGCACCGCTATGCAATGCGCCGGTCTCGTCCTGCACATGAAAACGCGCCAATAACTGGTCTCGGGTGACGTTGGCTGGCAATTCCAAGTTCACCGCGTTCACGTCAACATAACAAACCGGGGTGTTTGATTTCATTCCGGCATAGAGCGAAATCTCTCGTCGACACAGGGGACAGGCACCGTCGTACAGCACGGTGAGAGTTGCTTCCCGTGAGGTGGGGGAATGGGGTTCAAGCATGTGTGGTGGCTCCAACCTCACCACGGCGTATCGCCAACGCACGTTCATGCACCTCTTGTTGTTGCTCGCCACTCAGACGAGCCAGGTTTTTCACTTGCAACGCCATGCGAGGATTCTTGGCCAACAGCGTTTGATGGCGCATCAGAAAGTCCCAGTAAAGCGTGGTGAAAGGGCAGGCAGTCTCGCCGCTGCGCTCTTTGGGGTCATAGCGGCAACCGGCACAGTGCGGGCTCATGCGGGCGATGTATTGGCCGGTGGCAATGTAGGGTTTGCTGCCCATCACGCCGCCGTCGGCGTATTGGCTCATGCCCAGGGTGTTGGGCAGCTCCACCCATTCCACGGCATCCACATACACCGCCAAATACCAGTCGTGCACTTGCTGGGGCTTTACCCCGAACATCAGGGCAAACAGGCCCGTCACCATCAGGCGCTGGATGTGGTTGGCATAACCGTGCTCCAGGGTTTGCGCCAGCGCATCGCGCAGGCAGGCCATGTCGGTCGCACCCGTCCAGTACCAGGCAGGCAGGTCTTCTTCGGCATGCAGTTCATTGCGCTGCAGGTACTGCGGCATTTGCGTCCAGTAAATGCCGCGCACGTATTCACGCCAACCCAGAATTTGCCGGATGAAACCTTCGACGCTGGACAGGGGCGCATCGCCCGCATGCCAAGCCGCTTCGGCGGCAGCCACCACCTCACGCGGGTTCAAAAGCTTGAGGTTGAGGGCGGCGGACAAATGCGAGTGGTAAAGCCAGGGGTCGCCGGGCCACATGGCATCTTGGTAACGGCCGAACAAGGGCAAACGCTCTTGGATGAAAGCTTGCAGGGCCTGCAGTGCCTGGGCACGCGTGACGGGCCAGGCAAAACTGTCCAAGCGGCCCGGGTGGGTGGCGAAGTGTTTTTCAACCAGCGCGATCACCTCCAAGGTGATGGCGTCGGGCTCGAACATGGCGCGCGGCGGCACCGCGCCGGGGCCGCTCTTGCCGAAAGCTTCGCGGTTGTCTTCGTCGAAATTCCATTGGTCGCCAACGGGTTGGTCCGGTGATGCCGGCTGCATCAACACGCCATGGCGTTTGCGTTGCTCGCGGTAGAAATACTCCATACGCAGCGATTTGCGCCCTTTGGCATGGGCCGCGAACTCTCGCACGGTGCAGAAAAAATGCCGGTCTTCGCGTACATCGAGTGGCCGGCCGTTTTGCGCCGCCACTGCTTTTATGGCGTGCAGCACGCGCCAATCACCGGGTGCGGTCATCACCAACCGCTCAGGTTGCAGGCGCCTGATGTCAGCCTGCAACTGTGCTTCGAGGCTGCCTCCGTTGCCTGGATCGTCCAGCTTTGAGTAGTGAACGCATCGGCCCACTTGCGTCAGCGCTTGCGCAAAGTGCCGCATGGCCGCGAGAAACAGGGCCGTGCGGGGTTTGCTGGACCACACGTGGGTGGACTCTTCTTGCACTTCGGCCATCCACACGGCGTCCAGTGTGGTGTCAAAGCCGTCAAAGGCGGCAGCGTCCAGATCGAGCTGGTCGCCTAAAACAATAACCAGGGTGCGCATTTCAGCCCCCTGCTTTTCTATGGCGACGGCAAGCCTCGGAGCACACCTTCACCTCGGCCCAATTCTTGGCCCAGCTTTTGCGCCAGGTCATGGCGAGCCCGCACACCGCGCACAGCTTGCAGGGCAAGGTGCTTTTATTGCCACGGAATGAAGCGGTACGTGGCGGTGCGGCGGGCGTTTTGAGCACGTCAACCTTTTTTGGCCCAGGCACTGCACCAGCCTGGGCCGGCAACCTGTTTAGCTCCGAACAAGGGGCAACCGGCTTGTCTGTCGGTGGCTTTTCCTTGGTACAGCGCACAGTTGCTGCAGACCTGCCCGGCCGCGTACTTGGCGTACTTCTTGGTGTCTACTTTTTTGGCGTCGGCGACGTAACCCAGCGCGACCGCCTGCGGATCTTTTTCATCCAACAGGGCTTGGGCTTGGGTGGCGGTGCTCAGGCCGACACCACTGGCGGCGACCGTCATCAAAAAAACACGTCTTTGTAGGGTCATGGAGAACTCCTTGGCTGGGGTGGACAGGCGGCCAAACGATCAAGCGGTCAAGCACTGTGCTTGGGTCGGATGACAAGCGCTTTGCATTTGATGTGCGAATGCTAGCTCCTACCGCGTCATCACTGAGTCACATCAAACAAAGTACCGATTTTTTGCTGCATACTCCGCTTCAAACACAGTTCATTTGAAGAATTTCATGGCCAAAGACAACAAAACACCGCGTCATCGCAGCGGCGCGGTCGCCCAGATGTTGCACATGCCCGTGGCCACGCTGCGGGTGTGGGAGCGGCGGTACCAGGTCAGCCAAGCCATCCTGACCGACAGCGGGCAGCGCCTTTACAGTGCGGCTGACGTTCAGCGCCTGGCCCTGCTCAAACAGTTGACCGACCTGGGTCACGCCATCGGCAGCCTGGCGGCGCTGGACATGCCCGCCCTGATGGAGGTGGCGGCCACCCATGCTGGCGCGGAAAACGTGAGCCAGGTCCACCGCACCCCGCCCGCGCTGCCAGCCACAGCGGCCTGGCGCGTGGCGGTCATCGGCCCGGCCCTGGCCCGGCGGCTGCAGCGCCCTGCCCTGCTGCGACACCTGAAGCGCACTTTGGTTTTACTGGGCCCCTTCGACAACGCCGCCCAGGCCGACGAGGCGCTGCAAGGCGTGCCCGTGGATGCCCTGCTGGTGCATGAACCCAGCCTGCATCCTGATTGGCTGGCCAGGCTGCACGCCGGTGCGCCCGCACTGCGGGCCACGCCCAAGGCCCTGCTGTACGGCTTTGCGGCAGATGCGACCTGCGAAGCCCTGGCACAAGCCGGCGTGGTCCTGCTGCGCGAACCGCAAAACGACACCGTGCTGGCGCAGTGGCTACAAAACTTGCTGTCTGCCATCAGTCAAGCGCCAGTGCCGGCCGCCCATCCACCACACGCACCGGTGGCCGAAGCAGCGCCACCCCGACGCTGGACCGACGCCGCCTTGGCCGAATTCGTCAGCCGCTCGCCCACCATCGCCTGCGAATGCCCCCGCCACGTGGCGGAGCTCTTGGTGCAGTTGTCGCATTTCGAGTCCTACAGCGCCGAGTGCGAAAACCGCAGCCCCGCAGATGCCGCCCTGCACCACTATTTGCGAGAAACAGCCGCACAGGCCAGAGCCCAGTTCGAACAGGCCCTGGCCCATGTGGCCCAGATAGAAGGGCTGGCGCTACCAAGTGCTTCAGTGCCACAGCCGCATCACCCTCTACCATCCGCACCATGAACGAAGACATCCCCTTGGCCGACACACCGGCCACCAAAGAACCTCGCATGTGGCAAGACAACGGCTGGACCGCGCGGGTCATCAAAAACGAAGACGACGAGGGCTGGGCCGTGGAAATGATCAAGGACGGCGAACCCGAGCCCGCCTTGGTCGGCCCCTGGACCATGGGCCGCGACAAGAAAAACCCCAAACCTTTGGACACGGCCGCCTTCAATACCTTGGTGAAAACCGCCTGCGAAGTGGTGCGCCGCCACGAACAAGCCGAGCACGCTCGGCTGCATAAAAACCTCAGCATCAGCACCGACAACGGACGCATCACCGTCAGCCTAGACCTCGTCCCTGATGAAGACGACCCACACGCTCTGCTGTCGGCCACCAACGCGTTGGGCGAGCCACTGGCCGAGTGGCGTGTGCCCGCCAGCTTCAAACTGAATGTGGACAGCGCCACGGCTTGGATAGGCGGCGGCTTGCGCAAACCAGCTTAGGGCCTGTTCACACCACTTTCTTCCGCTTCAAGGAGCCCACCATGACCCATGACCCTCGCTGCTGCGGCTCAGGCACTTGCATCATCGACGCCGAAGGCCGCTGCTGGTGCGGACAACGCTGGGATGGCCAAAAAATGTGTTTTGAGCGTGCGTCGAGTGGCCCGCCAGGCGGCGTTCCGCCTGACGACAACCAGTCCAGCGACGAGGGCTCAGACGGCGGCGATTGACCGTACCAAACCGCTTGTGCTGCCTGGTGGCGCGCGGCAGTCAGCCCACCGATATCCCTACCGGACGCGGGCTCTTGATTTCGCCTCGCCCGCAACCATGTATTGTCCTGCTCATGAATGTCACCCTCCCTAGGAGAACCCAAGTGAAACGCATCTTCCTGACTTTGTCTTTGGCCATGATGAGCCTGAGCTTTTTGGCCACCTCCATGCCCGTTGAAGCCAAACGCCTCGGCGGCGGCAGCAATTCCGGCATGAAGCGCCAAGCGCCTCCACCCAACCAAGCCCCGCAAGCCACACCCAACACACCAGCCAATCCAGGCGCAGCCGCTGCTGCCCCCGGCGCTGCTGCCGCAGGTACGGCCGCCGCCGCAGGCAAACGTTCGTGGATGGGCCCCATCGCTGGTTTGGCCGCTGGCCTCGGTATTGCCGCCTTGATGAGCCACCTCGGCATGGGTGAAGCCTTTGGCAACTTCTTGATGATGGCCCTGCTCGCTGTAGCCGCCATCTTCTTGGTGCGGTTCTTGATGCGCCGCTTTGGAAACAACGCCGCACAGAACAACCGCAGCCAGGCACCCGCCGCACCTCAGGGCATGCAATTCGCTGGCATCCCCATGCCACGCGACAACAATGCCCCGGGTTTTGGTTCGGGCAGCATCAACACCGGCTTCACCTCGACACCCGCACCGGCCACCGTCGCCCCTGTGGTGCACTCATTGCCAGCCGGCTTTGACGCCCCGGCGTTCGAGCGCATCGCCAAACTCATCTTCATCCGCATGCAAGCCGCGAACGACGCGGGCAACCTGGACGACCTGCGTCAATTCGCCACCCCCGAAATGTTCGCCACCTTCAAGCTCGAGCTGCAAGACCGCCAAGGTGCGAAACAAGAAACCGACGTGGTGCAACTGAACGCTCAGGTGCTGGAGTTTGTACAAGAAGGCACAGACCAAATCGTCAGCGTGCGTTTCCACGGCCTGATCCGCGAATTGAAAGACCAACCCACCACCACCTTCGACGAAGTCTGGCACTTGGTCAAACCCACAGACGACAGCCGCCAGTGGGCGATTGCCGGGATTGCACAGAGCGAAGCGGTTTAAGCGCGCCGTCTTTGTAAATCAGCCCTTTGGGTGCGCCGGTGACGGTGTGCTCGAAGGGCTTTTTTGTGGGCTTGGTTCTGTTTGGCACCCGCGCTCTCATCTGAGCACTTTCGTAAGCTGATTGCCCACGTCCACCATCGTCCTAGAGGCAAGTTCATATGCAGGGCCAAGAACTCCAACTACTTCGACCTCTTGAAATCGTTTTCTCTTCCGGACAAAAGATTCAAAACGTAGCTCTATCCGGTTAATGCGCTGACCCGTGTGATCTTCATTCGCCAGGACGCGAACAATTTGACTGTGCTTGGCCTGATTTGACAGGGCGTCAATATGGACAAAGCTCGGAGCGTTCACCAATGCCTCCAAGTTTTTCTGGATTGCCGCGTATTTTGAGAATTTAGCTAAACGCTCAATGACAATCGAACGGTGCACCTTGTCCGCCTCTAAGCTTTTCGCCGTTTGATTGAGGTTTAGGCAATAGAACACACTGCTTGCAAGCAGATCGTCCACCGCATGAACGGACTGAACACAAGCAACTGCATTTGCTGCCACCTGATCCATGAGCTTGAAATACTCAACTCGCTCTGATTCGTCTGGAGAATCAGCAAACTCCCACATGTTTCTGCCTGTTAGGTGATCTTCGGTAAAGCTATTGAGCAAACGCTTCATCTCGTGAAAGTGATAGTGGGCGAAACGAAGGCGCTGATCCGCGCTGTAAATGCTGGCTCGCGCAGCGTCGCGAATCTCAGCGCCAAACTGCTTCTTAACCAAATTCAAAGTCTCGTTGATATTCCACACCATCGCATCACCACCCAAATACAAAAATCTCGCCTATTGCTCTCGCAATCGCTCTTCGGCCTGCCCCTCCACCCGCCGAATAAACGCCTCAATTTGTTTTTGCTTGGAGGCAGTGACCGGCATGTCGTCCACACGCTGCAGCGCTTCTTCCACCTTCACATAGCCATGAACCAGCAAGGCGATGTTGAAGTCCCGATCCTTGTCTCGCGCAGCGGCGCTTTTGGCCAAGAAGAGGTCGGTGGGGTCTAGGCAGAAGCCGGTGCGGTGCTCGGTGTTGGCGTTTTGGATGCGGACGAGACGGCCCTCCCATCCCCTGGGCAAAGTTGCCGTGGTGGAGTCCACACCCTGGGCGTAAAAGCCATGTGTCTCGTGGAACAACGAACCTTCGCCGATGGCACCGTCGATGAGGTCGGCTTTATCTTCGGCACCTCGCGGGTAGACGTCGGCTTCCATGGACATCAGCAGCTCCTGTGCAGCGTTGGGGAAAGTGCCCAAGATGGACTGGCTGCCTATCACCACGAGTTCATACTCGTCCGCAATCTGCGTTGCCGCGCGAATGATGTGCTCCAGTTCATGCCGCTTCATGCTGCCGCCGCTTCCATTGTTTGACCTTGCGGATGATGTCCAAACGAACGTCCTCCGGCAAGATGGTGACGAGCGGGGACGCCTGACGCATCTCGCGTGCACGTTCGGTGTTGGCCAATGCATGCGCCCATTTGCCTCGAGTGATCAGCTCGCGCCACGCTTCGAGCAGCGGCTGGGCGCTGCTGTCCGCTGTGGTCATCCATCGATCCAGCGTATCGGTCACGCGCTGAACCAAGGCCGGATCAGCTTGAAGCAATCTCACGGCTACGCGGTGCATCAACAAACTTTGATAGTCCTGTGCAGCATGGGGCCGCAACACCGCACTGCGCGACAACTCGATGGGGGGATCAAGCTGGGGCGCGGACTCTCCTGTGCCGAGCAAGGCCAAGTCGCCGACCAAGCCCAGTGCGGCCATGACACGGACATAGACGCCTATGGACGGAGACGCGTCGCCTGACTCCACCGCGTGCAACGTCGTGCGCGAAATTCCAAGCTGGCGAGCCAGTTGCACGGACGAGATGCGTCGCTCCTGGCGTTCGGCCTTGAGACGCGATCCCAGTTGCGAGAGCAATTGCCTGCCGAGTGCCGATTCAACGATAGAACTTGAAGCCATAGTGTTCGTAATTATGGTCATTTATTCAATTAATGTCCATAATTCAGAACATTTTTACGACCCCAACCACCTCACCATCTCCCCATACCCCCGCGCCCGCGCCAATTCCAGGGCCGTTCGGCCGTCGCGGTCGGTGCGGTTTTTGTCGGCACCGGCTTCCACCAAGGCGCGCACGGTGGCCACGTGGCGGGGGCCGCCTTGGCCGAGGACCACGGCTTCGATGAGGGCGGTCCAGTGCAGGTTGTTCACATGGTTGAGCGGCGCACCGGCTTTGATGAGCTGGCGCACCACACCGTCGTGGCCCAAGTGAGCGGCGGCGATCAAGGCGGTGCCGTCGTAGCGGCTGGTGACGAGCTTGGCGCTGGCGCCCAGGGACAGCAGCAGGCGCAAGGTTTCTTCGTCGTCGGCCACGGCGGCGATGGTGACGGCGTCGTAGCGGTCGTTCTCCAATGCGCCCAAATCGGCGCCGGCTTTGGCCAAGGCGGTGATCACCTCGCGCTGTTTGGCGAAGGTGGCCACGTGCAAGGGGGTGCGGCCTTGGGGGTCACGCTGGTTGACGTCGGGTTTGGTGGCGAGCATTCGCATCAAACCCACCAGGTCGCCGCGTTGGGCCTTGGCATGCAGCCCGGTGTAAAGCGCGGCTTGTTCAGCGCTGGGCGGTACTTGGGCCGGGCTGCTGTGGGGCCACAGCAGCGCCCAGGTTAGCACCCAGGTCGCCCAAAACGTCAGCCCACGCATCGGCCCGCGCTTCAGCCGAAGCATCGACCCATAAATGGACATCGTCCGGCTCGAGTCGAGCCTTCCTGCCACCTGGTGGGCCTGCCGGTTCACTTGAGCAAGTCCTTGACTTTGTCGATGCCGGCCATGGCGCATTGTTCGTCGAGGTGGCCACCGGGCGCACCGCCCACACCCACAGCACCGATCACTTCATTGCCCACGCGGATGGGCACACCACCGCCCAGCAGCAAGAAACCAGGCATGTAGACCAAGTTGGCACCGGCTGGGTTTTTCTGCGAGCCTTCCATCATGGCCAGCGTTGTGTTCTTGGCCGAGGCCGAGGTGTAGGCCTTGGCTTGGCTGCTGGACAAGGTGTGGGGGCCTGCGTTGTCCGCGCGTTGCAAGGCACGCAGGCTGCCGGCGCGGTCCACCACGGCAGCGGCCACGGCATAACCATTGGCTTGGCAGGCCGCCACGGTGGCCGCAGCGATTTGGTTGGCCAGCTCCAGCGACATGTTGCGCTCGGTGCGCACGGCCGGTGTAGCTGCAGCGGCTGGTGCGGCAGTCTGGGCTTGGGCGGCCACAGCAGCCAAGCTGAGGGCGACGAGGACGGACAACTGGAACGTGGGACGACTGTTTTTCATGGGCTTCTCCTGGTTCGGTGCGGCCGCATCTTGGCCGTGACTGAACTCTAGGAAGGCCGCGCCGCGCCCACCATGCGGGCGGTTACTCGGGCGCGTCCGTAGTTCTACGGAGCATGCGGCGCATCAGCCTAGAAGCGGCAGTTGGACGCGCCCGAGTGGGCTGCTTTGCGGTGGGCTGGCAAGGCGCGACAACGCGGTGGGCTCATGCCCACAAGGCGGAGCAACGCGGCCAGCACGCCGCAACGCAGCTCAATCGGGTGCGTAGCGCTTTCACCCAAGAGGTGATGCGGCTCGTGCGAAGAATTCTTAGGTTTCATTGGGTGTTGCAAGCGGAGATGAGCGGTCAACTGCCGTTTCTAGGCTCAATGCGTCGAGCCGTCTGTTTGCTCAACCAGCAGCGCGTACTGCCGAATCAATTGCGCCAGCGATTCGGTTTTCAGTTTGGTGAACAGATTGGCGCGGTGGCTTTCCACGGTGCGGGGACTCAAATCCAGGGCGCGGGCGATTTCTTTGTTGGTCAGGCCCGCCACGATCAATCCCAGCACCTCCTGTTCGCGCGGCGAAAGCTGAGCGTATCGCTCGCGTGCGGTGCGGTCGGCTTGGTGACGCTCGCGGGAGCGCACATGGGTGCGCACGGCGTTTTGCAGGGTTTCGAGCAAGAGCTCGTCGTTCACCGGCTTTTCCAAAAACTCAGCCGCGCCAGACTTGAAGGCCCGCCGGCACAACTCCACGGTGGCGTGGCCGGT
Organism: Pseudomonadota bacterium; assembly: GCA_046049865.1. Lineage (GTDB taxonomy): Bacteria > Pseudomonadota > Gammaproteobacteria > Burkholderiales > Burkholderiaceae_C > JANPCX01. The sequence goes on from JBJOQO010000018.1 coordinate 35,777, forward strand.
AAGCATGATGATGGGCTGGTCCACGCCCTGTGCCAGCAATTGCTCCAGCACCGTGAGGCCACTGATGCCGGGCATGCGCACATCAAGCACGATGGCCCCGATGGCTGAGCGGTCAAACCCCACCATGAACGCTTGCGGGTCGGCCCAGGTTTGCACGCGCAGGCCCACCGTGCTGATCAACAAAGCCAGGGCGTCGCGCACCGCAGCGTCGTCATCAATCAAATGAATGAGGGGCGAGATCATGATCGTCCTGCTGCGGGTAGGCTGAGCGTGAACTCAGCGCCATGCGGCGACAGTGAACGGCAAGTCAAGCCACCCCCCATGCCCGTGGCCAAGGTTTCACACAAACTCAAACCCAGGCCCAGGCCGCCCTCTCGCGTGGTGAAGAAGGGCTCAAACACTCGGGGCAGTGCCTGCGCCGAGATGCCGGGGCCGCTATCTCTTACCAAGAGTTGCACAGGGCCACCGGCCACCTCGGCGGCCTTGAGTTCCACCGTCAAGTCACGTTGGCCCACGGGCATGGTTTCCAAGGCCTGCAGCGCATTGGTCAACAGGTTGTGAATGATTTGTTCCAAGGCCACCGGGTCGGCTTGGGCTTGCAGCGGCAAGGCCGGGAATACGTTTTGCGGCAGCACGCCGAGGCGCTGGCATTCCGGCTCCAAGAGGTAAAGCACGCGGCCCACCGCGTCGGGCAAGGAGACCACTTGGCTCGTTGCCGCGCTGTCCGGCCGCTGTACCGAGCGGCGGAGGCGGCCCAGAACATCGCTGGCGCGCTGTGCTTGTTGCACCGCCTGGGCCATGGCGGCGCGCGCGGTGCTGAGGTCGGGTGTGTCTTCGTTCAGCAAACGCTGCGCGGCTTGGGTGTTGGCCAAGAGCGCGGTCAAGGGTTGATTCAGCTCATGGGCCAGGCCTGCTGCCAATTCGCCCAGCGCATTCAAGCGCCCCACTTGCCCCAGCCGCAACAGCTCCTCGGTGCGGCGGTGCGCAGCACGTTGGCCTTGCCAAGCCGCCAAAGCCACAACCGCACCCGTCACCACCAAGGCCCACACCAACAGCGACAGCCATGGCAGCTCGCGCCAACCCACTGAACGCTCCACCACCAGCTCCAAGGGTTGGCTGGCGGCGGCCAGTTTTTTGCTGGCGCTGAACACCCTCACGCCGTGCAACATCGGCAGGCCCGCTTGCGCCACCCAGGTTTGGCCCTGGCAACGCAGCACCACGCGCACCGGCCCCGTTCTTTGCATCGGCCACTCGGTCCAAGGCACCAAACGTTCCAAGTCCACTTCCAGCGCATAACTGGCAGGATCGGCGGCATGCACCAGGGTGTAGCGCCCCTGGGCTAAATCGACCAAGGCCAGTTCAGCGCGCCCGGCGCTGCGCGAACGGGCTTCGGCGGCTTGCATGTCGGGCTCTGGCCAGACGGTGTCACGTTCGCGTTTGAGCACGCGCAATACCTGAGGGTACAAAGCGGGCAAACGCTGCTCGGGCACCGCATTGGCACCCTGCGCCTCGGTTTGCAACAGCGCCAAGGTGGCCAAAACGGCATCCAGCTGTGCCACGCGTTGGCTGAGCAACCGGTGTGCGATACGCGCGTCGGTGTCAAACGCTTCCCGTTGTTCGATCAACGCTTGCCGCGTTATCCACAGCGCACCGGCCAGCATCAAGGCCAGGCCAGCCAGCCACCAGGCCCAGGTTGATCGCAAGGAAAGTCTCATGGAGGCATTTTGCCGCTCACGGCGAATCCGGCTTCACATCAAACACCGGCAGCGCGCCGGCATCCCAACCTAGCAGCTCAGCCAGGCGGCAGGTCACCCATTGCGCTTCGTTGTTTTCCACGCCACCTGCGCCTGCGGCCAAACCCGCGTGGATGCGCTCCAGCACATCGGATTCAGAAATGCCCAACTCCCACAACTTGGTTTGGGCGGTGTCGACGAACATCGTGGCCAAGTCTTCACACAACTCGTAGCGCTGGCGTATGTGCTCGCGCGAGGCCGTGGGTTTGATGCGGCCAGGTGGCACGAACAAGGCGATGAAGGAAGGCGGGACTTCGATTTGGCTTTCGTCAGACATGCGGGCCATTGTCTCAGCAGGGCTTGGATGCGCGCTGCCCGCACCGGGGCAGGTGGCGTCAAGCCGAATAGGCACTGACAAATAAACCCCTGAACTTGGCGACAATGCGCCATGGCCAAACCGATACCCCGCCTCACGCCCGACGAAGTCAGCCGCATTGTGGCCACCGCCTGGGAAGACAAAACCCCGTTTCACCGCGTGCTGATGCAACACGGCTTAAGCAAAGGCCAGCTCCTGCCTTTGATGAAACGTGAGTTGACCCCCAGCGCCTTCAAGCTGTGGAAGCAGCGGTCCGGAAAACGCTGAACGTCGGGGCGCGCGTGACGGCCGTGTGACGGCGCGAAGCGCTGTCGGCCACCGAGCAACAAACACTGACACCGACATGCGGATGTCACAGTCAGCAAACACACTGCGCAGCGTGTGGTCGGGCCTTGTCAACGAGGGTCCATGACCTGGGTCTGTTCAGAAAGTGTTTGCACCATGCGCCGTTCAACGCCCCCTCACCTGATGCTGTTTTTGCGCGGCGCTGCCGCCACATCATTGGCCTTCTTGATGGCCTTTGCGCTGGTCCACGGCAGCGCAAAGGCCCAAACCACCGACACACCGACTTACACCATTCAGGGCTCAGGCATCACCAGCCCGCTGGTGGGAAATTTTGTGACCACCACCGGCGTGGTCACGCGACTGATCAACAACGGCTACTACATTCAAGACCTGGTGGGTGACGGCAACCCCGCCACCTCGGACGGTCTCTTCATCTTCACCAGCAGCGCGCCTACCGTGGCGGTGGGCCAGTTGATCCGCATCACCGGGCGCGTCACCGAGTTCAACACCGGCGCAGCCAGCAATGCCATCACCGCCGCACGCCCCATCACCGAGCTGACCAACCTGAGCAATTTGCAGGTGCTGGGCACGGGTTACACCATAACGCCCACACCGGTCACCCTGCCCGAGCTGGTGAACGACGAACTGGAGCGTTACGAGGGCATGTTGATTTCTATGGCCGGACCGCTCACGGTGTCGCAAAACTTTTTTCAAGGGCGCTTCGGCCAAGTGACTTTGTCCGTCGGTGGTCGCCTGGAGGTGCCCACCAATCGCTACCGCCCTGGCCCGCAAGCCATCGCACAGGCGGATGAAAACGCGCGCCGCCGTTTGATTTTGGACGACGGCACCTCGTCGCAAAACCCCAACCCCACGCCTTACTTCGCCGCAGACAACACCCTACGCGCTGGCGACACCGTTGCCTCCCTCACCGGTGTGCTCGACTACGGCTTGGCCACGGCGAGCAACACCGGGTTTGGCGACTACAAACTGCACCCCACCACAGCACCGCTCTTCGTGCGGGCCAACCCGCGCAGCGCGGGGCCCGAGAACGTCGGCGGCAATGTGAAGGTGGCCAGCTTCAATGTGCTGAACTTCTTCACCACCTTCACCAATGGCAGCACGGCCTCGGGACAAACCGGACAAGGCTGCACGCTGGGCGCATCCACAGTGGCCAGCAATTGCCGGGGTGCCAACAACCTGGCCGAATTCAATCGCCAACGCGCCAAGATCGTGGAAGCACTGTCCGCCATCAACGCCGACGCGGTCGGGTTGATGGAGATTCAAAACAACGGCAACACCGCCGTGCAAAACCTGGTTGACGCGCTGAATGCCCGCGTGGGCAGCGGCACCTACGCCGCCGTGCCCGCGCCTGCGGGGGCGGGCTCGACTGGCACCGACGCGATCCGAGTGGCCATGATCTACAAACCCGCGCGTTTGACCTTGGCCACCGCCACCGTCAGCGACACCACGGCCATCCACAACCGGCCGCCTCTGGCGCAAACCTTTGGTTTGACCAACGGCGGCGCGAGCAGCGAGAAGTTCACCTTGGTCGTGACCCACTTCAAATCCAAAAGCAGTTGCCCTGCTGCCGGAGATGCGGACGCCGCTGGCAATGTGGACAGCGGCGACGGACAAGGCTGCTGGAATGCACAACGTTTGCAACAAGCCCAAGCCCTGCGCAATTTTGTGGCGGCACTCCAAAACAGCAGCGGCAACAACGATGTTTTGCTAATTGGTGACTTCAACGCCTATGCGCAAGAAGACCCCATCTACAACTTCACCAGCAGCGGCTACGTGGATCAAATCGGCCGCTTCAACAGCTTCGGTTATTCCTATGTGTTCGATGGTGACGCCGGCCGCTTGGACCACGCCATCACCACCGCATCGCTCTCGCCCAAGGTGACCAAAGCCATTGAATGGCACATCAACGCCGACGAGCCCTCGGTGCTGGACTACAACCTGGAATTCAAACAGCCCGCTTGCGCCGCCTGTGCACCCGACGCCTACACCGTCAGTCCCTACCGCGCCTCCGACCACGACCCGGTGGTCATTGGTCTGTCCCTCCTCAAACCCATCAACGGCACCGCAGGCCGTGACACCTTGATCGGCACCGCTGCTGACGAAGTGTTCACCGGCGGCCCTGGTGCCGATGTGATGACAGGCGGCAGTGGCATCAATGTGTACCGCACCCTCAGCATGCTGGATGCGGGTGACACGGTGACCGACTTCTTGCCCGGGCGCGACCAAGTGGACCTGCGCACCTTGCTGGGCAGCCTGGGTTTTGTGGGAACCACCTCAGTCACAACGGGCTGGGTGCGGGTGATCGACACCCCTAGCGGCGCGCAAGTGCAAATTGCCACCGCAGGCCCCGGCAGCAGCTTTCGCAACCTGCTCCTGCTGCGCAGCGTGATGGCCTCCGCCATTGACCTGAACCGCGACGTGCTGTCGCGTTGAGCCCTCACAAGCATTGAAAGTCCACATGAACACCATCAAACTCATCGCCACCGCCTTCGTCTCCCTGGCGCTGTACAACGCACCCAGCCACGCCGCCATCGTCAACGGTGGTTTTGAAACCGGCCTGGCAGGTTGGAGCACGTTGGGCGACGTCAGCACACAAGCGGGCGCACCCCAGGGCAACTCAAGCCTGATTCTGACCACGGCCGACACCGTGGCCGACGAGTTCGACAACAACGGCGACCCCATCGGCCCCTTCAATCGCTCAGGCAACAGCCCGGTGCTCGTGGGTTCGCCGGGTGGACTGGAAACACAGAGCGGATTTGCCATAGGCGCATTCGACCCGGTGGGTGAATTCGCCTACGAAGGGTCGTTGGCCTTGCAGTCGTTCACCGCAACCGCCGGTCAAACGCTGAGCTTTCTTTGGAACTTCGGCACCCGTGACACCTTGGCTGACTTCGCCTTTGTGGCCATCGACGGTGTGGTCCTCCGTTTGGGCGGCGTGCCCGAGGCCTTGCTACCCGGTACCGGCGACAACTTGTTGGAAACCGGCTATCAAACCCACACCTTCCAATTCGCCAGCAGCGGTCTGCACACGCTGGCTTTTGGTGTGGTGGATGTGTTCGATGGGGCAGTGATGTCCTCCCTGTCCATCGACCAGGTGCAACTGAGCAACTCGGTGCCTGAACCCCGAGCGGCCTTGCTGATGTTGATGGCCTTGGGGCTGTTGGCTGTGGGTCGACGTCGCTTGCCCTGAACGCGGTGGGTGGCGCATGAGCCCCCACCCTCACCCCAACCCTCTCCCAGAGGGAGAGGGGGTATTGGCTCCCTCTCCCTCTGGGAGAGGGTTGGGGTGAGGGTAGTGGAGCGCAATCAATAGGATCAGCGTCACCAAGTTAACGACGATTCGCCCGCGCGCGAATGACTGCGCCCAAGACGTGGCGTCGTGGCACACCCGATGAAATCGCAGTTCGGCAGCAAGGCCTATGGATGGCACGGTAAGCTCGGGTTTACACGACTTGGGCGAACCGCCCGGCAACTCCATGCGACTTCTCCACACCATGCTGCGCGTTGGTGACTTGCAGCGCTCCATCGACTTCTACACCCAGGTCATGGGCATGAAACTGCTGCGCACCACCGAACGCCCCGAGCAAAAATACAGCCTCGCCTTCGTGGGTTACGGCAATAACCCCGACCATGCCGAGCTGGAACTCACCTACAACCATGGCGTGAGCAGTTATGAGCTCGGTACCGCCTATGGCCACATTGCGATTGCGGTGGTGGATGTTTATGACTCGTGCGCCCGCATCAAAGCCGCAGGCGGCCAAGTGACACGCGAGGCCGGGCCTGTCGCTGGCGGCAGCACCGTGATTGCCTTTGTGACCGACCCCGATGGCTACAAGATTGAGTTGATTCAGCGGCAGGTTTGAGTGGGCTGAGAAGGAAATCCAATCGTCCCACTCAACCGCTAAGGCAGGCACATCAATTCCATCGCAGCGCCACACACCACGCAGACCGACACGCCATGGCACACCCTCATCACGACGACCATGACCACCCGCATGGACACGACCACGGCCATCACGACCACGGCAGTCATGCCCCTGCGGCAGCGGCCACGGGCCACGCCCACGCAGACCACGGGCATGGCCATCACCACGGACACCACCACGGCAACCCAGTCCAGCACGGCCGAGCCTTCATCATTGCGATTGCCCTGAACTCGGTGTTCGTGGCCGTCGAGTTCATCTACGGCTTCCTCGCCAACTCCACCGCCTTGATGGCCGATGCAGGGCACAACCTGTCTGACGTGCTGGGTTTGGTGTTGGCCTATGGCGCCATGCTGCTGGCCCGCAAACCACCCAACCAGCGTTACACCTATGGCCTGCGCGGCAGCTCCATCCTCGCGGCTTTGGGCAATGCCATGCTGCTCTTTGTGGCCTGCGGCGCCATCGGCTGGGAGGCGGTGCAGCGCCTGGCCCACCCGCCTGCCGTCATCAGCACCACGGTGATGTGGGTAGCCGGTTTGGGCATCGTGATCAACGGCTTGTCGGCCTGGTTGTTCATGAAAGGCAGCAAGGGCGACCTCAACATCCGCGGCGCGTATTTGCACATGGTGGCCGATGCGGCGGTGTCGCTCGGCGCGGTGCTCTCCGGCGTGTTGATGCTGTACACCGGCTGGTTCTTGGTGGACCCGTTGACGAGCCTTGTCATCGTCGCTGTCATTTTGTGGGGCAGCTGGGCCCTGCTGCGCGAATCGGTGCAACTGGCCCTGAACGCAGTGCCGCCCCACATCGACCCCGCCGCCGTGGCGCAGCACCTGCGCAGCATGCCCGGCGTGGCCGACATCCACGATTTGCATGTGTGGGCCTTGAGCACCACCGAAAGCGCCCTCACCGTGAACCTGGTGATGCCTGCGGGTCACCCAGGTGACGATGCGCTGGCGCACATTGCCCAACAACTGCGCGACACCTTTGGGGTGCAACACAGCACCTTGCAAGTCATGCTGAACGCGGGTGGTGATGCTTGCAGCTTGCAACAGCCGCTGGGTCACCCATCAGCCGCCCGGTGATAAAAACTGGATAGGGCGCAGCGGCAGGCGACGGCGGGCTTGGTCGGTGAGTTTGTCGTAGTGCTCCACCCACAGGTCGAACAGTTTCTCTAGGCCAATCAGGTTGACGCGCCGCTTCTCTTGCGTGCGGGCTTCGGTTTCGGCGTCCTTCGTGAAACCGCCGGTGCACACGAACAAACCCACATCGTCATCGCCCAACAAGGCCATGAAGGAACGCAGGCCATCCACATTCACCGCCACCTGCTGGCGCTTAACCTGCACCTTGATGCGCGGCAGGCGTGTGCCCAATGCGTCGGGCCAGGCCAGCACATCCAAACCACCATCTTTGCCGGGGGGCGAGACCCAACTCACGTGGTACCCCATGGCACGCAGCAAGTCCGCCACCAGGTCTTGAAAGTCGTAGGGGTTCATGGTGCGCAGGTGCTGCGAAATTTCAGCCCAAGCATGTTCCTCCGCTTCTTCAAACGTGATGCTCACCGCCTTGGCCGCGTTGTCCAAACTCAGGGCTTCGGGGCTTTCAGGCGTGGGCACAGCGGCGTCCTGCGCATCCGGTTGGGAAGCACGCCACTCGTTGTAGAGCTGCACCGCACGGCGGTAAAACGCTTCGGGCTCGGTCAGCGTGGCGTGCAGCTTCCGGCCCTCGTCGGTCACCTTCCAAATGCCCTTGTCCTTCACCAGCCAACCAGCCTTGACACAATCCACAGTGGCAAACCGAACGATCTTGTCAAAGCGCCTACCTCCGGACTCATACGTGGCCGCCTCATAGGGTGTCAACGTCACCCGCTGCGCCAGTGCCTGCAATGCCGCACTGGCCTGCAAACCTGCAGGCGCTGCCATCAGGATGTTGAACAACTCACGCAAGAGTTCGCCGGTGCGGCGGCGGGTGATTTCGGCCATGGCCTATTTCCTTTGGTGGTTGGCTTGTTTGTATTGTCAGTGTGAGGGCGGTGTCACTTGGTCCAGATAGGCCAGGGCGGCGGCTTCGCTGTCTTCGATGGCAATTTCAACGGCGCGCTTAGCAGCGTCAAGAAGCTGAGTAGCGCGCTGCTTTTGTTCGTAGCTCTTCTCAACCGAACGACGAATTTCTTTCTGCACGGTAGAGGGCGCAATCCATACGGTGAACTGCGCGATGTCGGTCGGGTACAGCTCGATTTGCCCGGACGATCCGCGTAACCGTTCTTCAACTTGCCACTGGCCAGCCATGGAATTTAGGAAAACCGAAAGGTACACAGCGTCCAAGTCCTGCTTGGGCCGAAGGATGGTGACGTGGTTGTCTGGGATAGCGGGGTCAGGGTGCAAATAGGGTGCTGCACGACCGATCGTTCCAACCCCAGTGCCATTCATCAGCACATCACCGTGGTGGATCAACAGATCGTCATCGGCAAAGCTCGCGTTCCGGTTGCCACCATCAAGTGAACTAGTCTAGACTTAATCTGACATTTCAACATGAATGGCGAATCGACGCCAGAAAGGAAATGCAGATGAACACGAGTCAAGAGAGCAAAGTGATCAAGAACAAGCTGGGGTTGTTGAAGCTGG
>JBJOQO010000019.1:0-42815 GCA_046049865.1 Pseudomonadota bacterium
CGCATACCGCTGCGACGCGTGCGGCCACGCGAAAGACGTGCTGCAGAAAATGTCTGACCCTGTCTTGACCACCTGCCCAGCCTGTGGCGCGGAGGCATTTCAGAAGCAGGTGACGGCGGCTGGGTTTCAGCTCAAAGGCTCGGGTTGGTATGTGACCGACTTTCGCGGCGGTGCCAGCGGTGCGCCGTCAGACAAAGCCGCTGACGGCAATGCCAAACCCGCCGCAACCGCAGAAACCGGCAAAAGCTCGGATACGGCAAGCCCAACCCCTGCCGCAGCGCCCTCGGCTGGAACAACAGCCTCCGCAGCAGCAACACCCAGCGCCTCATCCTCTGCCACAGCGCCTGCCAGCCCGCCCAAAGCGGCTTGATGCGGCTGAGTTAACTCGCCGACATGCAACGCCACAAGGACTGATGTGAAGAAATACTTGCTTGCCGGGCTTTTGGTTTGGCTTCCTCTGGCGATCACGATTTGGTTGCTGCACTCGGTGCTGGGCATGCTGGATGGTCTTTTTGCCTTCTTGATCAGCACCTCTCAGGCCGTGTTGCCAGAGTCGGCGCGTGCCAGCTTGGAGATGCTCAAAAAGCCCGGTGTGGGCGTGGTGGTGATGGTGCTGGGCTTGCTGCTCACTGGCGTCTTCGCCACCAATATGTTTGGCCAATGGGCCTTGCACCAGGCGGCCAAAGTGGTGCAGCGTATTCCCATCGTCAAATCGATCTACAGCTCGATCAAACAGGTGTCGGACACGCTGTTCTCTAGCAGCGGCAATGCATTCCGTGAAGCCGTGCTGGTGCAGTATCCAAGACAAGGCAGCTGGACGATTGCTTTTGTCACTGGCAAGCCCGGCGGAGAAGCGGCATCCCATTTAAGCGGCGACTACCTCAGCATTTATGTACCCACCACACCCAACCCCACATCGGGCTTTTTTTTGATGGTGCAACGCAGCGATGTGATTGAACTCAAGATGAGCGTGGACGAAGCGCTGAAGTATGTGATTTCCATGGGCGTGGTGGCACCCCCCAGCAAAACGATCTTGCCCGCCGCCCCAGCCGCCCGAAATTGAATCGGTTGAGCGCGCAGCCAGCGCTCAACCGAATAGCTTCGTTGGCGCACAGGCAACGAAGCACAGGGCTACACACACAGAACCGCAATCGCGCTGCCAGCGCGATGCCCCCCGAAATTTGAATTTGGAGTGAAACGATGAGAACAACCTACTGCGGCTTGGTCAACGAAGCCTTGATGGACCAGACGGTCACCTTGATGGGCTGGGCGCACCGCCGCCGCGACCATGGTGGCGTGATTTTTGTGGACCTGCGCGACCGCGAGGGTCTGGTGCAAATCGTCTGCGACCCCGACCGTGCCGACATGTTCAAAGCCGCTGAAGGTGTGCGCAATGAGTTCTGCCTGAAAGTGGTAGGCAAGGTGCGCGCACGCCCTGCCGGGACTGAGAACAGCAACCTCACCAGCGGCAAGATTGAGGTGCTTTGCCATGAGCTGGAAGTGCTCAACCCCAGCGTCACGCCACCGTTCCAACTCGACGACGAGAACCTTTCCGAGACCACGCGCCTGACCCACCGCGTGCTCGACCTGCGCCGTCCGGCCATGCAGAAAAACCTCATCCTGCGTTACCGCGTGGCCATGGAGGTGCGCAAGTTTCTGGATGCCAATGGTTTCATCGACGTGGAAACCCCCATGCTCACCAAGAGCACGCCCGAAGGTGCGCGCGATTACCTGGTTCCGAGCCGTGTCAACGAAGGCATGTTTTTCGCGCTGCCGCAGTCGCCCCAACTATTCAAGCAGCTCTTGATGGTGGCGGGTTTTGACCGCTACTACCAAATCACCAAGTGTTTCCGCGACGAAGACTTGCGCGCTGACCGCCAACCCGAGTTCACGCAGATTGATATTGAAACCAGCTTCCTCACCGAGGAAGAAATCCGCAGCATGTTCGAGGGCATGATTCGCCACGTCTTCAAGACGGCGATGAATGTTGAGCTGCCTGCTTACCCGGTGATGAAGTACGCGGAGACCATGCACCGCTTCGGCTCAGACAAACCCGACCTGCGCGTGAAACTGGAATTCACCGAACTCACCGATGTGATGGGTGATGTGGACTTCAAGGTGTTCAGCACCCCTGCGACGATGAAGGGTGGTCGCGTGGTGGCCCTGCGCGTACCGGGCGGCAGTGAAATCAGCCGCGGCGAGATTGATGCCTACACCGAGTTCGTGAAAATTTATGGTGCGAAAGGTCTGGCCTGGATCAAGGTCAACGATGTGAGCAAGGGTCGCGAGGGCCTGCAAAGCCCCATCGTCAAGAATCTGCACGACAAAGCCGTGGCCGACATCCTGTCGCGCACCGGTGCGCAAAACGGTGACCTGCTTTTCTTCGGTGCCGACAAAGAAAAAATCGTCAACGACGCCATCGGCGCGCTGCGCGTGAAAATTGGCCACAGCGAGTTTGGCAAATCGCATGGCCTCTTCGACGACGTGTGGGCTCCACTGTGGGTGGTGGACTTCCCCATGTTCGAACATGATGAAGAAGGCCAGCGCTGGAACGCGGTGCACCACCCCTTCACCGCGCCAAAAGACGGCCACGAAGACTACATGGACAGCGACCCTGGCCGCTGCATCGCCAAGGCCTACGACATGGTGCTCAATGGCTGGGAGCTGGGCGGTGGTTCGGTGCGTATCCACCGCGCCGAGGTACAAAGCAAGGTCTTCAGCGCACTGAAAATCACCCCTGAAGATGCGCAGCTCAAGTTCGGCTTCTTGCTGGACGCCCTTCAGTACGGTGCACCGCCCCATGGCGGCTTGGCCTTTGGCTTGGATCGTTTGATCACCTTGATGACCAAAGCCGAAAGCATTCGCGACGTGATCGCCTTCCCCAAAACCCAGCGCGCCCAGTGTTTGCTCACACACGCGCCAAGTGGGGTGGACGAGAAACAACTGCGCGAGTTGCACATTCGCTTGCGTAATCCACAAGCGACTGCTGGTCAGGGTTGAGGCGTTCGCTTCCGGTGTCGGCAGAGCAAGGTGCAACGATGCCTCTCGCCTGCAGAAACACGTCATTCCCGCGAAAGCGGGAATGACGTGGGTGAGGACAAACAAGTGACGCAAGGTGACTCGGGCTGGGTGCACTGCCTGGGGTCAAACTCAACTCCACCCCCATGAACACCCGCCCGCCGAAAATTCCCGAGTCGGTGTTGGTGGTGATACACACCAGCGACTTGCAGGTGCTGCTGCTGGAACGGGCGGATCAGCCGGGGTTTTGGCAAAGCGTCACCGGCTCCAAAGATCACGTCGACGAGCCAACGCGCGAGACCGCTGCGCGTGAAGTGGGTGAAGAAACCGGCATCCATGTCAGCCCAGATGCACCCGAACTGCGCGACTGGCAGTTAAGCAACGTCTACGAAATCTATCCTGTGTGGCGACACCGTTACGCCACAGGCGTCACGCACAACACCGAGCATGTATTTGGACTGTTGGTGCCAATGGGCACTGCAGTCATACTCGCGCCTCGTGAGCATCTGAACTTCGTTTGGTTGCCGTGGCAAGATGCTGCAGACCGGTGTTTTTCGCCGTCCAACGCAGAAGCCATTTTGCAATTGCCTCGGTACATTGAACCTAGATCCGGCAGTTGACCGCTTTCCTCCGCTTGCGACCCTGTATGAACGTTAAATTTTCTTCACACGAAGTCATTCAGTGCTTAGGCAAGAGCGCTACACACCCGATTGAGCAGCGCTTCGGGGTGTTGGCGGCGTTGCTCCTCCTTGCGGGCACGAGCCCGCCGCGTCGTCGCGCCTTGCCATCACCCCGAATCACAGCCCACTCGGGCGTGTCCAACCGCCGGATCTAGGTTAACCCAGCCCATGCGCTTTCCCGCTTCCACCCTGCCAGAAGGCCAGCGTTTGCGTGTCGCGACCTACAACATCCACAAAGGCGTGCGTGGCTTTGGGGGCAACAAGCGCTTGGAAATTCACAACCTGGGTTTGGGTATTGAAGCGCTGGACGCTGACTTGGTTTTTTTGCAAGAGGTGCGTCACTTCCACCACGGCGAGGCGCGGCATTTTGATCGCTCTTCTTTTGGTTGGCCTGCACAAGGCCAAGCGCATTTTTTGGCACCTGAAGGTTACGAAGTCGCTTACCGCACCAATGCCGTGACCCGCGAGGGTGAACATGGCAACGCCTTGTTGTCTCGCTGGCCGATCGGTGAAGTAGGACACCACGATGTGTCGGACCATCGCTTCGAGCAGCGTGGCCTCTTACATGTGCCGGTGCAATGGGCGGGACAGCGCGTGCATGCCATCGTGGCCCATTTGGGGTTGATGCATTCAAGCCGCGTGCGCCAGGTGCAGCGCATTGCACGTTTCATTGAGCTCCATGTACCCAAGAATGAAGCCTTGCTCTTGGCCGGCGACTTCAACGACTGGGGTGAGCGACTGGACGAGCCCATGCGCCAACTGGGTTTGATTCGCGCGAGCGTAGAAGGGGTTGCCGCGCCGCGCACCTTCCCTTCGCGGGTGCCGGTGTTCTCGCTCGACCGCATCTATACCCGCGGCTTTCGCTGCGTGACCAGTTTTTCGCCACGTGGCCCGGCGTGGGCGCGCATGTCGGACCACCTGCCCTTGTTGGCAGACCTGGTGCCGGATTGATTGATGTCACTCTGACGCAGCCCCCGCAGCATGAGCACCGAAGACGACGACGTGCCCCATTCCCTGGACCGCTGGTGGAGTCTGGTCCCTCGTCCCGTGTTTTCCGGTGGCAACCAGGTGGCGCTGCTGCAAGGTGGCGACGAGTTGTTTCCCGCCATGTGCCACGCCATCGATCAAGCACAGTACGACGTGTGGCTGGCCACCTATATTTTTCACAACGATGAGGCCTCCTTGCGGGTGGTGGATGCACTGGGACGGGCCGCCGACCGTGGGGTGCGCGTGCGTGTGGTGGTGGATGGGTTTGGCTCCAAAGCCACCTTGTCGCAACTGAAAGAACGTTGGTCGCACAGCGCGGGCCGCTCAGGCCTGTTTTCGCGGCGTCAAGTGCAGGGCAATCCAAGCGGTGTCGCCATGGCCGTATTTCGTCCCATGCATGGTTGGTGGAGCTGGTTGCATCCCGGCCAGATGCGGCGCTTGCATCAGAAGTTGTGTGTGGTGGATGGCCGTCACGCGTTTGTCGGTGGCATCAACATCATTGATGACAGACTGGATCTGCGGCACGGCCACACGGAACAACCTCGCTTGGACTTCGCGGTGAGTGTGCAGGGGCCGGTGGCACTGTCCATTGAACAAGCCGTGCGCGCCGTTTGGACTCGTGCCTGGTTGGGTCGCGACTTTGGTGAGGAGTTGCGCGCCCTGGTGCGCAGCAACGAGCCCATGCGCCGCATCAAACGCTTGGTCAAACAACTGCGCATGCCACGCGGCGAAGGTCTGCGGCAAAAACCCGGTCCTATGCAGCCTGTGCAAACCGCCTTCGTTCTGCGAGACAACCTGCGCCAGCGCCGCACCATCGAGCGCAGCTATATCGCGGCACTACGGGGGGCGCAAGACCGAGTGGACTTGGTCTCGCCCTACTTCTATCCTGCCACCGCTTTTCGCAAGGCACTGTGCGCGGCGGCCGAACGAGGTGTGCAAGTGCGGGTCTTGCTGCAAGGCAAGCTCGACTACCGCATTGCTGGTTTGGCGGCCCGGGTGCTGTACGACGAGCTGCTCGTCAGCGGCGTGCAGGTGTTCGAATACACACCCGCGTTTTTGCATGCCAAGGTCGCCATGGTCGATACGCACTGGGCCACCGTGGGCAGCTCCAACATTGATCCCCTGTCGCTGCTGCTGAACCTGGAGGCCAATGTCATCGTGAGGGATGCGCAATTCAACCGGGAGCTCAGCAGCCGCTTTGAGCAGGCACTGGCCGTCTCCAAACAAGTCGTCAAGACCACCTCCGGCGGCAAAGGGTTATTGCCCGTTCTCATGCGCGGTTTGGTGGCCTGGGCCGCGCATGTCTATCTGAGACTGGCTGGCACCAGTGGCAAGTACTGACCAACTTTTTTCCGCTTCCAGCCTCACGCAGGTGAACCCCGGGTTTCACCTGGGCACCGCCTGGACAAATGGGCTACCGGGCGTCACTACGAGCCGCTAATATCGCACTCAGGGTCACATATTGTGTTTTCTCGTCAGTGCCACACTGAGTTTTGGTGGGCCTGTTTTTTGCATCCACAACGTCAGACCATGATGGCGAGCAGCTTCTATAAATTGCTCTGTTGAACTTACATATTCAAGCCAGGCTGCAGGCGGTGCAGCCAAGCTTGTCGCGTTGCGGAGAGTGGGAATGTCAGTGAGACCGCCAGAGTTTCAGGCGCCTGTTGAGGGCATGCCGTCTGAAACCTTGCTCTCGGGCGCGGCCATGGCTGCGTCCATCCATGCCGGCGCAGGTTGGGACACACAGCCCAAGAACCTCGCGCCAGCTGCTGCATCCTGGCTCGACAAACTGCCCGGTGGTGTATTTCAGTTGCACCGCGATGTGGAGGGACGCTGGACCTTCCCCTATGTCAACGCCGAGGTGCAACGTGTCCTGGGCATGTCGGCATCCGGTTTGCGCCGCGATGCGCGCTCAGTCCGCGCCGTGCTGCACGCCGATGATTTGGCTCAACTGAAACTCCGACTCGATCAATCGCGCGAAACTGGCGTCACGTGGAAGGCGCGTTTTCGTTTGGTGCGACAAAACGGGCCGCAACCTTGGGTAGAAGTTACCGCCACACCGGAGAGCCTTCCTGACACCAGCACGGTGTGGAACGGATTTTTGCTGGACGTGAACTACGAACAACACCGCCTGATCGCAGCGCAAGACAAATGCGAGCGACATATGCAGGCCGTACACGCATGCGAACTGGGTGTGATCGAGATCGACATTGACTCAAAACGGGTGCGTTTAGATCCTCATGCACGGCATCAACACGGACTGGACGCCCAGCAATGTGACATTTCCTTGACCCATTGGTTGGACTTGCTGCGCCCCGAAGACCGCGATGCGGCCAAGGTGGCACTGAACCCAGACGAACGCCAGACACAGCCGCCCCACAACGACACCTTGCTCGTACAGGTGGGCTCTGCCATGCAGCCCTACCTGCGCACTTTGGAAATCACGCTGGCTCGCAGCACGGCGGCCGCCTCCGACAATGACCCTGCCGCACCGCGTTTGGGTCTGTGCCGCGACATCACTGCGCAGCAACAAAAACTAGCGGAGCGCAGTTACCAGCATGCTGGTGAACTGGCTGAACGCAGCCGCAGTGAATTCCTCTCACGCATCAGCCACGAGTTGCGCACGCCGCTCAATGGCGTGCTCGGTTACGGGCAGTTGATGGCGCTGGACCGCCAACACCCTTTGCCGCGCACGCAGGCCCAACGTCTGGCCGTGCTGCAGGAATCCAGCGCCCGTTTGTTGTCCATGATTGACCAACTGCTGGAGGTCAGTGGCATAGAACAAGGCCACGTCGAACTGCGCCCCGAGGTGGTGGACTTGCGCCCCTTGATTGCGCGCTGCGTGCAAACCGCCGCACCCTTGGCCGAAGCGCGAGACATCAACATCGAAGTGTCCTTGGGTGAAGAGGATGTGGACTCCCTTGGCGCCATAGAACCGGCCCATGTCCGAGCCGACCCACTGGCCTTGGAACAAGTCATCAATGCCTTGCTCTCCAACGCCATCAAATACAACCGCAGCCCAGGCCGCGTCCGCATTCGTTTTGTCAAAGCAGAGATGGGCACGGTGTTGATCGACGACACTGGCGAGGGTTTGTCCACTGAACAACTCAGCCAGCTCTTTCAGCCGCTGAACCGTTTGGGTGCCGAGCGCACACGCATCCCTGGCCATGGCCTCGGATTGACGACAGCACGCAAACTGACCCAGGCCATGGGCGGCAAACTCAAGGCCTGGTCGCAATTGGGCACGGGTTCGCGTTTTGCGGTGTCGCTGGCTTTGTCCAAGGCTGAGCGACCAGTAGGTGCACCAGAATCTGATTTCACAGGTCTCGTTCCCTCGCAATTCGATGGTGGTGTGCAACGCGTGGTCCTCTATGTGGAAGACGACGAGGTCAACACCACCCTCATGGAACAAGTGTTTCTGATGCGCCCCGAATGGCGTTTGGTGACTGCGGCCACTGGCGAGGATGGCGTTGCCGCCGCCCTCACGCACTTGCCTGAACTGGCCCTGATCGACATTGGCCTGCCTGGCATCTCGGGCATTGAAGTGATGCAGAAAATCAAAGGGGATCTGCGAACCCAGCACATCCACTGTGTAGCGCTCAGCGCTGACACCTCGGCCGAGTCCATCGCCCGGGCACAAACCGCAGGCTTTGAAGACTACTGGACCAAACCGTTTGACATTGTCACCATGGTCCATCGGCTGAAAACATTGCTGGGACAAACCGAGGCTCACCGACAATCACTGGGATGAACCCCACGCTGATCGGTGTCGATTTTTCAAGCAGTCCGAGCAAACGAAAACCCATCGTGGTAGCCCAAGGGCAAACCGTCGCCAACGGTTTACTGCAACTGCAAAACCTCCAAAGTTTTGATTCGCTCAGTGAGTTTGGCTGGTGGCTGAAACAGCCAGGCTCCTGGGTCGGTGGTTTTGACTTTCCCTTTGGCCTGCCGCGCGAACTCGTGCAACACCTGGGCTGGCCGCTGCAATGGCACGCCCTGATCGAGCACTACTGCAGCCTCACCCGCGCCGAGATACGCGACACGTTCGCCGCGTTTTGCAATGCACGTCCCACAGGGGGCAAATTCGCCCACCGCGCCTGTGATGGCCCGGCTGGCTCCTCACCTTCGATGAAGTGGGTCAACCCGCCCGTGGCCTACATGCTGCACGCTGGCATACCGCTGTTGCTGCAAGCAGGCGTTGACCTGCCCGCCTTGCACCCTGGCGATGTCCAGCGGGTGGCGCTTGAGGCCTACCCCGGTTTGTTAGCCAGAGAAATTCTCGGCTCCCGCTCCTACAAAAGCGACGACAAAAACAAACAAACGCCAGACCGCCTCATCGCACGCAAAGACTTGGTCAATGCCTTGGAGCTGGGCCAAACCCGCCTCGGTTTACGCGTGCGCCTGAGCCATGCCCAGCGCGAAACCTTGGTCGCCGATGCCTCCGGTGACCGCTTGGATGCAGTACTGTGTTTGATGCAGGCGGCTTGGGCGCAGAACCAACCCGACTGGGGTCTGCCGGATGGCGTCGATGCACTGGAGGGTTGGATTGTGTCGGCGGTGGCGACACGTTCGGGCATCGGCAACGACATCAACGCCTGAATCTATCCACACAGTCAACGGTCAGACCCCATGCGCTCCACTCAACTTGCCTCCGTCACGCTGCTAGCCAGCGTGTTTCTGTGTCATTCTGCATTTGGACAACATGCCATCGTCACCCGCGTCTCCGACGGTGACACCCTGTGGGTGCGGCCAATCGGCGGTGACGGCAAGCAGCGCCCCATCAAACTGCGGCTGCAAGGCATTGATGCGCCTGAACGTTGCCAAGCGTGGGGGCAGCAGGCGCAGCAAGCGCTTTCCAACAAGGTTCTGAACAAAGAAGTGCGGTTGCAAACACGCGGACGTGATGACCACGAGCGCGTACTGGGAAATGTATGGCTCGGCGATGAAGATGTGAGCGCCTGGATGGTGGCCCATGGCCACGCCTGGAGTTACCGCTACCGCCGCAGCTTGGGGCCGTATGCCGCACAAGAGGACGAAACCAGAAAAAACGAGCGCGGACTATTTGCCGACCGACGCGCCATCGTGCCGCGCGAATTTCGCAAGAGCAACGGGCCTTGCCCGTGATCATCAGCGGCGCGGTTGCTTCAAGAACGCCACCACCTCAGCCAGCACACCGGGGCCTTGTGCACCCAGGTCGTTGTGGCCTGCGCCGGGCACCACCAGCAGTTGGGACCGAGCACCGCTGGCTTGGAGCGCATCGTGCAGTTGCAGAGCCTGAGAAAGCGGTGCGACCCTGTCGTGGTCACCGTGCAGTACCAGAACCGGTGCGGATTGGGGGTGGGCAAAGGAAGAGACACTGGCAGCGCGTAAGGACTGCACATCGTCACCACCGGCAAGCGCAACCGCGCCGCGCCGCGCATCGGAAGGCAACGTTTGGTTTTGATCCAGCGCTGCAACCAGGTCGTAAATCCCGCTGTGAGCAATCACGGCATGAACATGGCTGTTGGTCGTCATAGCGCTGTTGTTTGGTTTGGCCGAACCCGTCCCTCCGATCACTTGGCCCGCACCTTGTAAGTCTGCGCGGTTGGCCGTGACAGCCAACATGGCGGCCAGGTGCGCGCCAGCCGAGTGGCCCCACGCACTGATTTGATCCGGTGCAATAGCCTGTGCTGCGGCCTGTGAGCGCAACCAGCGCACGGCGCATTGCACGTCGTGCAAGGGTGCTGGAAACACCGCCTGGGGTGCCAGCCTGTAGTCCACGCTGATGGCCACGAAACCCTCTTTGGCGAGCATGAACTGCAAGGAGCGCAGTTCACTGCGCTGCCCAAACATCCACGCGCCGCCATGGATCAAGACCACGGCGGGTCGGGCTGTCGCCCTGTCCTGGGGTTCCGCCCAGTCCAGCTTCAAGGTTTGGCCATCGGCTTGGCAATAAGGCAAGCCCTTTTTGAACACCACCCCCGACGGCACAAGCAAGTTCTCGTCCAGTGCTTCAGCATGGCGGCTTTTCCAAAGCAGTGCGACAGCCCCTAACGCTCCCAGGGCGAGCAAGAGGGCCAGCGTGAGCCACCAGCGCTTCATCAACCACCAAGGCTCACCGCCTGCGCGGGAATGCCGATTGAAGTTCGTGTCATGGCGCAATGCATCACGGCCCAACCTGCCCAACTCTTGGCGCGCTCAGATGTCAGACGCGTACTCACCGGTTTGGGTATCGCCCGCCTCAAAACCATACTCTTCATCGAGCAAGGCCCAGGCCTCTTCCGCAGTTTCAACAAAGTTGAACAGGTGGATATCGTCGGGCGAGATCATGCCGGTTTCAATCAACCAATCGAAGTTGATCAAGCGCGACCAAAACTCGCGGCCAAAGAGCAAGATGGGACGTTTGCGACACTTGCCGGTTTGGATCAAGGTCATGGTCTCGAACAACTCGTCGAGTGTGCCAAAACCGCCGGGGAAACATACCAAAGCAATGCTGCGCATCAAGAAGTGCATCTTGCGCAGCGCGAAGTAGTGAAACTGAAAACACAACTCCGGCGTGATGTAAGGGTTGGGCGCTTGTTCGTGCGGCAGCACGATGTTCAGGCCGATGCTTTGCCCCCCTACTTCATAGGCGCCTCGGTTGCCCGCTTCCATGATGCCAGGGCCGCCACCCGTGACCACATACACGGGTGTGGCCAGACGTTTGGTGCGTTCGGTCACCAAACCAGCAAAGGCGCGCGCTTCCTCGTAGTAGCGCGACATTTGCAAGCGCATCTCAGCCCGGGCCAACACGGTTTTGTCGCCCGAGTCCTGGGCCAGCTTGAGCGCCGCTTGTGCATCCACATGTGAAGCAATACGTGCGCTGCCAAAAATCACAATGGTGGATTCAATACCGCGCTCGGACTGCACCATTTCTGGCTTGAGCAACTCCAGCTGCATGCGCACAGGGCGCAACTCTTCGCGCAGCAAAAAAGCCTCGTCGGTGAACGCCAAGCGGTAGGCACTTTCAGGACCGTCATAACGCGAAGCCGGCACCAAGCTGGCCGCTTCTTCTTGCGCTGAGGGAAAGTTACGCGCTGTCAGCTCGCCACGCTTGGGCGCAGGAGGATTCACGGGTTGATCCATGGGAGTTTTGTTTTGGTGCATGGGGTGCGCAGCTTAGCCTAGAAACGGCAGTTGGACACGTCCGAGTGGGCTGTGATACAGCGCGGTGGCAAGGCGCGACAACGCTGCGGGCATATGCCCGCGAGGCTGAGTCCGGACACAAACAGTCCTTGAGGACTGTTTGTGCCTGACGAAGGCCAAAGCCTCTGGCTTTGGCGGAGCAACGCAGAAAGCAGGCTGTAGCACAGCTCAATCGGGCGTGTAGCGCTTTCGACCAACAGGTGATCTCCGCCGTGTGAAGAAATGCCAGTGTTCACCCGGTGTTGCCAGCGGAGGAAAGCGGTCAACTGCCGTTTCTAGGCTTGACTGATGGCGGGCGGCGCTCCACCACATATGGTGCAAGACGGCGTCGGCATGGTGCGCATGTCTTGCCACTGCATGTGCTGCGCATCGAAGATGAGCAATCGATCACTGAGTGCACTTTTAAGACCGGCGAGCAGCTTCAATGCTTGTGCAGCCTGGGCACTGCCCATGATGCCGACCAGCGGGGCCCACACCCCCATGGCGGCGCAGGCCACTTCGGGCGGCGCTGACGATGGTGGGAAAACACAGGCGTAACACGGGCTCTTGGTTTCGCGCGGGTCATAGACCGCAAGCTGCCCAGACATGCCGAGCGCCGACGCCCACACCAAAGGCTTTTCACCCCCAACACAAGCGGCATTGATGGCTTGCCGGGTGGCGAAGTTGTCACTGCAATCGAGGACCACGTTGTTTTGCGCCACCCACTGCGGCAGGTTGTCCGCGGTGGCGCGAGCCTGGTGGGCCACCACGGTCACATCGGGATTGATAGCTTGCAAGGCCTGCTGTGCCGAGTGCACCTTGGCCTGGCCGATGCGGGCGGTGGTGTGGGCAATTTGTCGTTGCAAATTGCTCAACTCCACGACATCGTCATCCACCACAGTGATGGTGCCGACACCGGCGCTGGCGAGGTAGAGCAAGGCTGCGCTGCCCAAGCCGCCCGCACCAATCACCAGGGCATGGCTGGTCAGAACTCGCTCTTGGCAGTGCACCCCCCAACTGGGCAGCATGAGGTGCCTTGCATAACGCAGGAGCTGCTCGTCGGTCACGGGCTTACCGCTTGCTCAGCCCGCGAAACGGGCCCAAAGCCTTATTTATTGGTGTCAACCTCAGCCTTACGCTCAACCAAGGTTTTACTCGCTTGCACGGGTTTGCCTTTGAGCTGGTTCAGCGCCTGAATCAATTGGAAGTCTTCTGGACTACCAAACTCGGCTGGCGGTTTGAGGTCAGCACCCTTGTTGCGCTTGGTCTCTTCTTCCAGCTTCTTGCGGGCTTCGTCACGGGCTTTTTCGCGAGCGGCATCTTTTTGCTCGGCGCCCTGACCGCTTTGCAGATGTTTTTCCAAGTCGGCTTCACGCATGCGCAGGGCGGCGAACAAATTGCCTTCCGCGGTTTCGTCCAGCATCACATTGGGAATGATGCCGGTGGCTTGGATGGACTTGCCCGATGGCGTGTAGTAACGCGCCGTGGTGATTTTGAGTGCGGTTTCTGCCGAGAGCTGGCGCACGGTTTGCACCGAGCCTTTGCCAAAACTCTGAGCACCCATGATGGTGGCGCGTTTGTGGTCTTGCAGCGCACCGGCCACGATTTCACTGGCGGACGCCGAGCCTTCGTTGATCAGCACCACCAGTGGCACCGATTTCACGGCGGCTGGCAGGCGCTTGAGCGGATCGCCTTGACCACGGCGCTGGTAGAACTCGGGCGAGGCTTTGAACACCGCCTTGGAGTCCACCACCTGGCCGTTGGTGGACACCACGACCACGTCACTTGGCAAAAACGCTGCCGAGATGGCGACCGACGCTTCCAGCAAACCACCGGGATCGTTGCGCAAGTCCAGCACCAAGCCTTTGAGTTGGGGCTCTTGTTTGTAGATTTCTTCCAGCTTACGAGCAAAGTCTTCTACGGTGCGCTCTTGGAAGGAGCTGACGCGCAACCAGGCATAACCTGGCTCGACCACTTTGGAGCGAACGCTTTGAGTGCGGATTTCTTCGCGAACAATGGTGACGGGGAAACTGCGGCTTTCCGATTTGCGGAAGATGGTGAGCAGCACCTTGGTATTGGGCTCGCCGCGCATGCGTTTGACGGCTTGGTCCATGGTGAGACCCTTGACGAAGGTCTCGTCAATTTTGGTGATCAAGTCGCCCGACTTGATGCCCGCACGGAAGGCCGGTGAGCCTTCAATGGGCGAGACCACTTTCACCACGCCATCTTCCATGCCAATTTCGATGCCCACGCCGACGAAACGGCCGGATGTGCCTTCACGAAATTCTTTGAAACTTTTTTTGTCGAAATACTGGCTGTGGGGATCGAGGCCGGAGACCATGCCGCTGATGGCGTCAGAGATGAGTTTTTTCTCATCCACAGGCTCCACATAGTCGGACTTGACCATGCCAAACACCGCAGCCAACTGCTGCATTTCTTCCATCGGCAAGTCGGCCATCACGCTGCGCGCGGTGGCATTGAATTGCATCGTGGTCAGCGCCCCTGCCATCGCGCCCAGTGCAATCCATCCGGTGACTTTCAGTTTGGAGCCCATACAACGTTTGCCTTTGTGATCTTGGATGTGGGCAAGCGCCCTTGTTCGGACGCTTGGACTTTCAGTATATGCCGCGCTGCTTTTTTTTGTGGCATGCAGGTGGGCTTGGAGCCGTGCAAGAAGCCGGAAGTTCAGCGCCCAAGCGCAGATTTATGACGATCTTTCACGCGGAAAAGTGACAACATGGTCCACCTGCGCCCGAATGCCTATCCACTCACCCACGTGGTGGTCGTGGTGAGAAGGCACATGGGCCTGCACCCGCTCGCCCGTGGGCAGGCGCAAGGTGTATAAAAATTCAGAGCCTCGAAAGGCTTTGCGCTCGATGCAGGCCTGTACCGGCGCGGCGTCGTCGTGAACGATGTCGTCGGCACGCAGCAGCACGTCGCACAGGCCGCCTTCATAGGCTGTGGGCAGCAGACATTCGTCGGCGTCTTCCAAATCGCCCAATGCAGTTTTCACCACGGTATGGGTGCCTGCGCCTTGCTGCGAACTGACGACCTGGCCGTGGGCAAACACGCCGTGGCCTATAAAACTGGCCACAAAACGTGATGCGGGCCGGTGGTAGAGGGTGTAAGCATCGTCCCACTGCGCCAGGTGGCCTTGGTGCATGACACCAATCACATCCCCCAGCGCAAACGCTTCCATTTGGTCATGGGTCACAAAAAGGGCGGTGGTTTGGGCTTCTTTCAAAATGCCACGCAGCTCTTGGGCCAGGCGTTCACGCAGGTCCACGTCCAGGCTGGAGAAAGGCTCGTCCAGCAACAACAACTTCGGCTGCGGTGCCAACGCGCGGGCCAGCGCCACACGCTGCTGCTGGCCGCCGGACAGTTGGTGCGGGGCTCGGCTGGCGGCATGGGCCAGACCGACCAAATCGAGCACCTCCTGGGTTCGGCTTTTGCGCTCTCCGCGCGGCAAATGGGCCAAACCGAAGGCAATGTTGTCTGCCACGCTCAAATGCGGGAACAGGGCGTAGTCTTGAAACACCATGCCAATCTGACGCTGCTCGGGTAACAGGTGCACAGCAGGCTGGCCCGCTGCAGGCGCTTGGCTCAGCACCTGGCCCGCCATGCGTATCGCCCCACCCTGCAGCGGCTGCAATCCCGCCACCGCACGCAACAGCGAGGTTTTGCCGCAGCCCGAGGGGCCAATCAGCACCCCGATTTGCCCTGCGGACAGCCCCAAGCTTGCGTCCTGAACAGCCGCTTTGCCGCTCGCAGGCCCGCCATACCTCAGGGTGATTCGATCTAACTGCAAAAACATGGGGGAATGATATCGCTTTGAGCGAAAATGCGAGTCGTTCGCATTCGCGTGTATGGATTTGCGTGTGCGGATTCGCGTGCCTTATCCCTGCACCAGTTTTTCGTTTGGCCCCGCTCCCCATGTCCCGTCTCATCACCTTGCTGTGTGGCCTCTTGGCTTTGCCCGTGCTGGGGGTGTTGGCGTCCTGGCTGGCGCTCGATGCCCAAAGTTGGGCCCTGCTGCAACACCAGATCGACACCGTGTTGCCCCAATACGCCCTGAACTCGCTGCTGCTCAGCGCGCTGGTGGCAATGGGCGTGACCATCCTCGGCGCGGGGGCCGCCGCCATGGTGTGCTTGTTTGAATTCCCCGGGCGCAGGCTCTTCGAGTGGGCCTTGCTCTTGCCCTTGGCCATGCCCGCCTACGTACTGGCCTACGCCGCGACCGACTTTCTGCAGTTCAGCGGCCCTTTGCAAACCGCGCTGCGCCAACTCACCGGCGCACAAGGCGCGTTGTGGCCCGATGTGCGCAGCTTGTGGGGCGCAGCGGTGATGTTCATCTTGTGCCTTTACCCCTATGTGTATTTGCTCACCCGTGCCGCGTTGAGCGAACGGGGTGTGGCCTTGATGGAAGCTGCCCGTTTGCTCGGCGCAGGCACCTGGCGCCGTGTGCGCGAGGTGGCCTTGCCCCTGGCACGCCCCGCCATCATGGCCGGTGTGGCGCTGGCGCTGATGGAAACCTTGGCCGACTACGGCGTGGGCTCTTACTTTGGTCTGCAAACCTTCACCACCGGCATCTACAAAGCTTGGCTCGTGATGAACGACCGCGACGCCGCCGCCCAACTGGCTTCCATCCTGCTGATCGTGGTGGCCTTTTTGTTGTGGCTGGAGCACCGTGCCCAGCAGCGCTTGCGTTTCGCCACCCAGCGCAGCCAGGCCGCCGCAGGCCAGGGCAACAGCCTGGACTCACAGCCCCTGGTGCTGCACGGCGCTGGCGCGTGTTTCGCCATTTTTTTGTGCGCGCTGCCTGTTGTTCTGGGCTTTGTGCTGCCCGTGGCGGTGCTGCTGCGCCTGGTGTGGCTTGAAGCCCATGCCTCGGAGATCGGCCTGCCCCTGGCTCGATTTGTTTCATGGGCCTGGACCAGCTTCACACTGGCCGCCACCGCCGCTGTGCTGGCCACCGCCTTGGCGCTTTGCCTGTCCTTTGTCCAGCGTGCCCAGGGACCCGCCACCCGCCCTTGGGCCGCAGGCTGGCCCCTGCGCTGGGCTGCGCGTGTGGTGGGTTTAGGTTATGCCGTTCCAGGTGCAGTGATTGCGGTGGGCATTTTGTGGGCGGTGGGGTGGCTGCAAACCCACTGGCCGCAGTTGGGGGCATCGACCCTGGTCACCGGCACCCTGTTCGGCGTGATGTATGCCTACCTGGTGCGTTTTGGTGCGGTGGCCCAGCAGTCGGTGCAAGCCGGTTATGCGCGGCTGTCACCCTCTCTGGATGAAACGGCCCGCATGTTGGGTTGTTCCAGGCCGCGCCTGTTTTGGGCTGTACATGCCCCGTTGCTGAAACGAGCCAGCCTGTCGGCGGCGCTGCTCGTTTTTGTGGACGTGATGAAAGAGCTGCCTGCGACCTTGGTGCTGCGCCCTTTCAACAGCGACACGCTGGCCGTGATGGCCTATCAACTTGCCCGTGATGAACGGCTGGCCGAAGCCGCCCTGCCGTCACTGGCCATCGTCGCGGTGGGCTTGCTGCCGGTGATTTTGTTGTCGCGGTCACTGCGGGCTTGACGCCGCAAACACGTTGACCGCCGCGAGCGGTCAAATCAGGGCTTGAGCCACTGAGATCTTGGAGGCTTCACTGGGCGGCTCGCAATTGGCATCGCTGGCAGTGAGCGGCTGAACCTGCACATCCCTTTGCAGCGCAGTGCACAAATTGCCACGCACGACATGCTCGGTGAATTGCCACGCGTCTGGTTGTGACGGCTGCGAGTCGCTGTCCCAAAAGGCGTGAATGGCCGCATCAGGATCGGCTGCTTCAACCTCCATCGTGACGTAACCCGTGACCGGCATGGTCACCAAATACCGCGGCATGAATACTCCTTTTGTTGTGGAATGCTGCTGGCGTGCAAAACGCCATTTGCAATGGAGGCGCAGATTACACAAAGCAGTGCCGTCTGTTGAAGTGCATTTGCCTGCGGGCAAGACCGGCGGTTGATCTGGAATGATCAACGTCGCCAACAACTCGGAGTGATCGCTGACATCGGCATGCCTGTTTTGAGGCTCGAATTCATGGTGAACTCCGCCATATGCTGACCAATGCTCTGGCATCGGGCCAGGAGCCAAGTTCAATCGCGTGCGGCACCTTTTTCTCCTTCCCATCCCGCTTGGTGCCGCTTGTTGGCTTGTTCCTTTCGTTCCTGTGCAAACAAACTCTCCAACTGCTGCCGTCCTTGTTTCACGGCGGCGATTAAACGTGCTTCGTCTTGTCGGTGCGGTGCCATCAGCTCCAGCTGCTCAATGGTGTGCCGACGAAAACGCATGGCCAAATTGCGCGCCGCATGGCGCTCCCAGCCCAGAAGCTCCAGGGCGCTGCGACCCGTCATCAACGCGGAATCCAAGGTTTCGCGCTCGATGCAGTTGACCCCTTGTTCACGCAAATCAAAGTAGTGCTGCACGTTGCGCGCCCGTGCCACCACGTGCAGGCGAGGAAAGTGTTCACGCACCAGCTTGGCCACCTCCACACTTTGCGCAATATCGTCGATTGCCAGCACCAGCACTCGGGCCTCGGCTGCGCCGGCGGTGCGCATCAAATCCAAGCGGGTAGCGTCACCGTAAAAAACACGCCAGCCCCATTTGCGCAGGGCCTCAATCGCTTCGGCATCATGGTCCAGCACCGTGGGGGTGATGCCGTTGGCATAGAGCAAGCGACCCACAATTTGCCCGTAGCGGCCAAAGCCCGCAATGATGACGGCGTTGTTCTGGGGTTCGTCGATCTCCTTCATGGTGGGGCCGCTTGCGCCACTCAGGCGTGGAATCCACCAGCGGTCTGCCAACACCAAGAGCAAGGGTGTGAGCAACATCGACAAGGCCACAGCCGCCACCAGGAACGACGCCGCCGCGCCGTTGATCACCTGGGCTTGGGTGGCCGTTTGGAACACCACAAAACCGAACTCGCCGCCCTGTGCCAAAAGCAGCACAAACACCGGGCGCTCGGGTTTGGGCAGCTTCATGCAGGCGGCCATGACCCAGAGCACGGCGGCTTTGAGCACCAAGAAACCGAACACCACCAGCGTGATCCACATTGGGTGCTGCATCACCACGGCAAAGTCGATGCTCATGCCCACGGCAATGAAAAAGAGGCCCAGCAACAAACCCTTGAAGGGCTCGATGTCGGTCTCCAGCTCGCGGCGGTATTCGCTTTCGGCGAGCAGTACGCCCGCCAGAAAAGCGCCGAGGGCCATGGACAAACCCACGCTTTGCATCAGCGCGGCGGTGGCCACTACCAGCAAGAGAGCGGCAGCGGTGAAGATCTCCGGCGTATCGCTGCGGGCAATCCAGCGAAGTGCCGGGCGCAATAACAAACGCCCGCCCAAGACGATGGCGACGATGACAGCCAGCGCTTTGGCCGCTCCCCACCAACCACCACCGCTGGCATGCACATCACTCACCGCCAAAAGCGGCAGCAGAGCGAGGATGGGAATGGCTGCCACGTCTTGCAGCAGCGCCACACTCAGCACACTTTGGCCTGACGACGTGGCCATCAGGTTGCGCTCGTTCAGCACCCCCAAACCTATCGCGGTGGACGACATGGCCAACCCCAGGGCCGCAGCCAAAGCCAGGCGCCAGTCCAAGCCCCAGACCACTGCAATCAAGCCCATCAGCACCGCTGAGCCGAACAGCTGCACACTGCCCCAGCCAAAGATGGGTTTGCGCAGCGCCCACAGGCGCCGCGGCTCCAACTCCAGCCCCACCAGGAACAGCATCAACACCACACCGAACTCCGCAAAGTGCAGCATTTGTTCGGGGTCGGTGACGAGTTTCAAACCCCAGGGCCCAATGGCGATGCCGGCTGCGAGGTAGCCAATGATGGCCCCCAGGCCCAAGGCTTTAGCAACGGGCACGGCCACCACAGCGGCGGCCAGGTAGACGAGGGTGGTGATCAGCCAAGAAGAGTGCTCCATCACGCGGCCCTCCCTGCAGTTGCGGCCTGGGGACGCTCGCCCGTGGGGACTTCGCAGCTCACGCACTCGGGCAAGTCGGTCAACTCAGGCCAGTCGGGATAGCGGCCCAACTGCTGGGCATACCGCACAGCGGTTTGTTCAATGTCGGCATCGCTCGCACGTTGCGCGCCATGGAAGATGAGGGGCGGCAAAAAACGCATGCCGCACAAGGCAGCGGTTTGGTCATAGGGCGGTAAAAAAGCATCAAAAAAATACCGGTTGTAGCTGCTGGGCGAGTAGGAGTCTTCGGGGCCTCCGGTGCTGGCCACCAACCACAAATCCTTTCCCTTCAAGGCTTCGCCGCCGGGGCCATAAGCCCAACCAAAGGTGAGGACCTCGTCCACCCAAAGTTTCATCAAGGGCGGCATGTGGTACCAGTGAATGGGGTGCTGCCAGACCACCAGCTTGGCTTGGGCGAGCAGACGCTGCTCGGCGGCCACATCCACCAGATAGTCGGGGTACAGAGCATAGAGGTCACGCACCAGAACCCGGCCTGCGTGGGCCGTGGCGCTTTGCATCAGCGCTCGGTTGGCACGAGATTGGGCCAGGTCGGGATGGGCCACCAGCACCAAAACTTCCGGTGCCGGGTTGGATGTGGTTTGTGAAGCAGCGGATGGCATGGCGGCGTGAAAAATGAGTGGAACCGCAAGATTAGCGGGTGATTACGGTTGATTTCCGGATCGCCAGAACAGGGCGCGGCAGACACAATGCCTTGGTCATTCATGAATTGAGCACTCACATGCCTGCTCGCCCCGTCATTGCGCCGCAGTTTCAACATTTTGTTGACGACGAGTTGTCGCGCAGCAGCGCCCTGATTGACGCCATTGCCACGGGCACGGTTGAACAACTGCGCCAGCCGCGCGAGGGCATGCTGTCGCCCCAAGAAAGGCAACATTACTTCGAGCTGATCGACCACCTGCGGCAACGCCACGGTTTGCTGCGCGACGGCTTTGTCGACACCCTGGCCCAGCTGGTGCGTGGTGATTTGCAGGAAAGCCACAGCGGGGTCCACAGCGCTGCCACCTTGGACTTCGGTGACTTTGGTGGCACCCTCACCTTGATGGATGAAGGCCAGGTCGAGGCTGACATTGAAATTTCTCGTGCAGCGTTGCTCATAGACGGCACCGCCGAATGGGAACTGCGCGAGCTGCAGTCCTTCACCTCCACACTCAACGGCCAGCAACACGTCACGCCAGAATCGAACCCGTTTCGACCTGTTTTTTATGCCCGTGCGCTTTGGCATGGTGCCTGTGCGGTCACCTCGGCACCGGTTCAGCGCAGCATATTTTTGCGACTGGCATCGGGCGTGGCATCGGGTTTGCTCAAAAAATCCTGGGCAGCCGCCTCCAGCCGAATTGAGGCCATGGGCATCACACCGGGCATGTACCGCACGGTGGTGCTCACGGCCAGCAGCACAGGCGGCAGTCGTTCAGCGCCCAAGGGCGGCGTGGGATCAAGTAACTCGACGGAAGCCGCCTTGCCCAGTTTGCCCGAAGTGCCCGCCACCCTGGGCTCGGCACGCGAACAACTGAACCTTCGACGGCGGCCGAATAAAGGCGACCTACCACCCAACAACGAGTTGGGGCTGCCCGACTTGCCACGTTCAGGCTTCACGCCAGGCCCCGGGTTTGAGCAAGCCTTGCTGCGTTTGGAACAACTGCTGGCCCAATTGCCGGCCCAGGCCATCAGCGGTGCTTTGCACAGTGAACTTGCTGCACCTCGTCTGCGCGACCACCTGCAATCGCTGACTGCCGCCACCACCGACCGAAGTGACCAGCAAATCATCGAGCTGATGGCCCGTTTTTTCGATGTTGCACTGTCCGACACCGAGGTTCACGCCGCCTGCCGCCCGCTGCTGACCAAACTTCAGTCGTCCGCCTTACAAGTGGCTCTGGACGATCCGCAAATGCTGGCCGACCATCAACACGCCGTGTGGCTGTTCATGGATCAGCTCAGCGAAGCCTTCGCGCTGTACTTTCATCCGGGTGATCCGCGCCTGGCCGCGCTGAAAGCTTTTGCCGACGAGCTGGTGCAAGAAATCGCCAACAGCAGCACCCAGGACATGTGGCTGTACCGGCGCGCCCTCACGCGGCTGAACAGCCACCTTCAAAGCGCCCGCGAGGCCGAGTTGTCTGCGGCGCAAAGCCACGTCGATGAGTTGCTATTGGTCGAAAAACGCGACCACTTGCAGCGGCAAATTTCACAGCGCTTGGTGGATCAAATGGTGACCTTGCGCGTGAGTCCAGGGGTGCGCCGTTTTGTCTCAGGTGAATGGGCCAAGGTGCTGGCCCACGCCATCTTGCGCCATGGCGAGCAATCCGAAACCACGGTTTCTTATATGAAAGCAGTGGACGATCTATTGTGGAGCGTGAATCCACCGAATCACCCACAAAGTCGCCAGCGCCTCTTGCACCTGTTACCCACCTTGCTGCACCGACTGCGCTCCGGCATGAGCTTGATTTCACTGCCCGACAGCGAACAAGAGCAAATCATGAACGAGCTCATGACCCTGCACACCGAGGCCCTTCGGCCTGGACACAAAAGCGGCGGCGGTGGCGTGGTGGGCCTGGCCCCAACCTCCGCCGCGACACCGGAACAAATCGTTCAGATGATGCGTGACGAACCCGCCCCCACTGAACAACTGGGGCCGTCCTTCGCAGACTCACTCATCGAACTGGCATCGATGGACACCGTGCCCGCGGAGTTGCTTGAGACCCACCCGCCCGGTGAAGACAGCGACTTCTCTTCGCCCGTCGATGCCATGCGCGTCGGCGAGCGCATTCGGCTCTTTTTGCGTGGTCGCTGGAGCCGCGTGCAACTGCTGTGGCGCAGCCCCAAGGGCGGCTACTTTTTGTTTGCAGGCGAAGCACCCGGCCGCACCCACTCCATCACCCAGGCGGCCCTGGAGCGCCTCAGCGGCGAAAAATTGTTGCTGCCGCTGGAGCAGCAAAGGCTGTCGCAGCGGGCACTTAAAGCGGTCATCCACGAATTGGTTTGATTGGTTTGATCGCCCAAGGCGTTGCTTGAACTCACTCTTGTGTTCGACGCCCTGAATGAGAATCGTGGCATGAACATTTTTGGTTGGCCCATCAAGGCCTTGGTATGGTGGTGTTTGACTTTCCTGCACGTCGCACAAGCCACTGAGAACGCGTCACCAGCTGCCGCCAATGCAACGGCACCCTCACCGGCCAGTGCTGCTGCAGGTAATTCTGTTGCAGCAAACCCCGGTAGGCCCCGCATCGGTCTGGTACTTTCCGGCGGCGGCGCTCGCGGACTGGCCCATGTGGGTGTGCTCAAAGTATTGGAGCGAGAGGCCATTCCAATCGACGCCATCGCAGGCACCTCCATGGGCGCCATCATCGGCGGCTTGTATGCCAGCGGCATGTCGGCCCAACAATTGGAAGCGGTGCTGCTCAAGCTGCAATGGGATCGGGTGTTTGCCGCGCGGGTCGAACGGCCCTTTTTGTCGCAACGCCGGAAAGAGGAGGATTTCGAAACTTCCTCCATCCTTGAACTGGGCGTGCGCGACGGTGAATTGCGTTTGCCCTTGGGCGCAATCTCCGGACGCGGCCTGGAAAGTTTGCTTCGGCACTACACCTTGCGGGTGAGCCAGGTGAATCGTTTCGACGCGTTGCCCATTCCCTTTCGCGCCGTCGCCACCGACATGGAGACTGGACAGGCCGTGGTCATGGCGGATGGTGACTTGGCGCTGGCCATGCGCTCCAGCATGAGTGTTCCGGGCGTGTTCGCACCCACCGAACGAGCTGGTCGAATTTTGGGCGATGGCGGTTTGGTCAACAACCTGCCCGTGGATGTGGCGCGGGCCATGGGGGTGGACGTGGTGATCGCGGTCAACATCGGCACGCCCTTGTCACCACGCGACACCTTAGGCAGTGCGACCGGACTCACCGCCCAAATGCTCAACATCTTGACGGAGCAAAACGTGCAGCGCAGCTTGGCTCAGCTCCAAGCTCAAGACGTGCTGGTATTGCCCGCGCTGGGAAAGTTCACCTCCTCGGACTTCAACGAGACTGCCGCGATGATTACCTTGGGGGAACAAGGTGCACTGTCGGCGCTAAAACGTTTGCAGGCACTGGCCATCACGCCCCAAGCCTATGCACAGTGGCAATTGGAACGACCCGGCTTTTCCAGACTTCAAGGCAACATCACACGCATCGCCTTTGAGGGCAGCACCCAAACCCGGCCCGAACGTTTGCTGCCCGCTCTGGAGACCCAAGCGGGACAAGCGTTCGATCTGGCTAAGGTGGAGCGCGACACCCAGCGTTTGGCCGCCACGGGCGACTACCGGCGCGCGGACTTTGTGCTGCGCCCAGACACTGAGGACCCCACCGGCAATACCTTGGTCTTCGACTTGGAGGACAAACCATGGGGGCCGCACTACCTTCGAATCGGCGTCGATTTGTCCACCAATTTCAGCGGTGACAGCGCCTTCAACCTCAAAATCAGCCACAACCGACACTGGCTTGATGAACGCGGCAGCGAATGGCGCAACCGCATTCAACTCGGCGAGGTGCCGCGCTGGAGCACCGAGCTGTACCGGCCTTTGGACTGGCACATTCTCGGCAGCCGCGATTGGTTTGTGGCCGGCTGGGCACTGGCTGAACGGCGCAAACTCAATCGTTTCAATGGCGAACTAGAAGGCCAGTTGTTGGCCCGCTACGACCGCCGTACCGAGAGGTTGGGGCTGGACCTGGGCCAACCCTGGGATCGTTTCGGTGAAGTGAGGCTGGGGTGGAACCTGGGCATCATTCGCGACACACCTGAGCTCGTCAGTGCGGGCTCATTGCTGCCCCCCCATCGGTCGACGGGAAGGGAATCGGGCGGACACTTGCGTGTGGTGGTCGATCAACTCGACGACGTCAACTTCCCACGCCGTGGCTACCGCCTCAATACCGAGCTGTGGGCGGGGCGGCAGCGGTCGGTCTCGAGTGGCGGCGAGCGAGAAGACCTGCGCCGACTGGAGCTAGAGGGGCAATCGGTGGCCAGTTGGGGGCCGCACACGCTCAGTGCCTACACACGCATTCAAACCGCAAACAAAAATTTGCCCAGTGGTCTGGGCCGCTACCGCCTGGGCGGCTTTCAGCAGCTCTCAGGCTATGAACAAGGGCAACTCGAGGGCAACACCGTGTTGTTCGGCCGCTTGGTCTACTACCGCCGCCTGAGCAATGCAACTGTGCTGACCCGCGGCAGCTTCCTGGGCACAAGCTTGGAGCTGGGCAATGCTTGGAAGACCCAAGGGCAGGTGGAGCTGTCCACCCTGCGCAGAGGTGGCAGCCTGTTTTACTCAGCCGACACCGGCATTGGCCCGTTTTACCTGGGACTGACCTACTCCGACAGACACAAACTCGGTGTTTACCTCGTCATTGGTCGGCCCTGAGCCAAAAAGCCTGTGCTTCCAGGTCAAGCAGCGACACCTCGCACCCATTGATGCAGCACCAAGGCAGCGTCACCCACACCGCTTTTTTTGAGCGCGGAAAACAAACTGATCGCCAGGTCTGACTCTTCGGTGGCGATGTCGCCCAGCACCAGTTGTGCTGCGGCCAACGCGGCATCGGCATCGCGGCGGTTGAGTTTGTCGGACTTGGTCAGGAGCACCAGCAACTTCACCGAACCATTGGCCAAACGTGGGGCGATGAATTCGAGCAGTTGCCTGTCCAAGTCGGTGAAGCCCAAACGCGAGTCCACCATCAGCACCACGCCGCGCAGGCTGCGGCGCTCGGCCAAGTAGTCGGCCATCACCTGCTGCCAGCGCAGCTTGGCACCACGGGCCACGGCCGCGTAACCGTAGCCGGGCAAATCCGCCAACAAGGCGTCCGGCTGCAACTTGGGGCCGACTTCAAACAAATTGATGTGCTGGGTGCGCCCCGGTGTTTTCGAGGCAAACGCCAATCGCCCCTGCTGCGCCATGGTGTTGATGGCGGTGCTTTTGCCCGCGTTGGAGCGCCCCACGAAGGCGATTTCGGGCAACTCGGTAGGGGGCAATTGGTCCAGTTGACTCGCCGTGGTGAGAAAACGTGCCGTGTGGGTCCACGCCAAGGCCTCGCGTTGTGGCAGGGGCAATTGGCTGAAATCACTGTCCTTTTTGGGAGCTGGCGCCGGCTTGGGTGAGGTCTTGTTTGCCTTGATTGGCGCAGGGGGATGGGTCATTTGGCACAGGCCCTCCGTCTGGCCTGGAAGGGGCTTACGGGTGTGTATCGCCCCAGCCCCAAATCAGACCATTGTAAAATCGACTGGTTTTGCACTTAAAAGCACGCAAGAAAGCACCCAAGCACATGAAGTCTCAAGTCACTGCCCTCCACGGCGCTCTTGGCAAATTCGCACTGGCTGTATCCATGCCCTGGGTCATGCTCAGCACAGCCTGGGCCAACAGCCCCGCCGCTGCGCCCAAGGTGGATTTGGCCAAAGGCCAGGCGATTGCCACCAATGTCTGCATGGCCTGCCACACGTTTGATGGCAAACGCGGTGCGCCCGCCAACCCGATTTTGCAAGGCCAGCACCCCGAGTACCTCGCCAGGCAATTGGCGGACTTCAAAGCAGGCAAACGCAAAAACGCCATCATGCAAGGTTTTGCCGCCACCTTGAGCGACGAAGACATGCGCAATGTGGCCGCCTTCTACGCCAGCAAAGCTGCCGTGCCCGGCAATGCCACCAGCAAAGACACCGTGGCCTTGGGTGAAAAAATCTACCGTGGCGGCATCTCCGACCGCAATGTGCCGGCCTGCGCGGGTTGCCACAGCCCCAACGGCGCTGGCATCCCCTCGCAGTACCCCCGTCTGGGCGGCCAACATGCGAGCTACACGCAAGCCCAACTCACGGCCTATCGGGACGGTGGCCGGGTGAACGTGCAAATGACTGGCGTGGCCGCCAAGATGAACGACAAAGAAATCAAAGCGGTTGCCGACTACATCGCGGGCCTGCGTTAAGCGGTTTTGCCCCAGCGAAAAAAGGCCGGTCACTGACCGGCCTTTTTTGTTTGAGGAAAGCCGGTTGATGTGTCATCGGGGTTTCCATCCCCTGCAACAGTTCTCAGGCCGACGAAGCGTGATAAACAACCAGAATGCCCGTTTCTGAACCTCGACGACAGTTGGTCTAAAAACATTCACCCACGAGGAGGCTATATGACATGTTGTAACCGATGGCTTTATGTATTTCTGTTGAGCTGCATCGGCATATCTACTGCTGGTGCTACAACAGTTGAACTCAATCTCACCAATCTCGACTCGCTTGGTGCCGAGGTTGTTGCGGCCTTCGATTTAATCGACGGAGGCAGTCCATCTAACCAGTTGCAGCTCACTTCTTTGTCCACAGACGGATCTTTCGGGGCTGCTACTCAAGTAGGGGGTGTAACAGGGCTTCCACCAGGGTCCACTACGTTGTCAGACAGTGCATTCTTCAATGAACTGACGCTTTTGCTGAGCGGTGCAACGCAGTTCTCTTTCCGATTCACGCCCAGCACAAACGCACCGACAGCCGGTGGTTTTCCGGATAGTTTTTCGTTTTTTCTGTTGAACAGCGTCACTGGGTTCACTCTTTTCGAGACTTCGGATCCGACTGGGTCTAACGCCCTGTTCTCCTACTCCTTTGACGGCACGGTGCAAGGTGACTTGCAGATATACGCCCCGCTGATCGGTGGGAGTGTTGCTTGGTCGCTCACAGATGTGAGTGGAAATCCTGAGCCCAACCCAGTGCCACTGCCTTCAACTGCTGCCATGTTTTTTCTGGGGTTGCTATTGCTTGGGGCAGTACGGCAGCAGAAAAAAATAAAAGCTATTGGCGCCTTGGCGGTCGCGCTTTGCGGTTTACACATGCCGAGTATTGCCGCAGATTTGTCATCCTCTGTAGCACTGACTCGGTCGGGCTTTGTCTTGAATCGAACCACCAATACGTTTGACGCACAGGTGACGGTGCGCAACACGTCACCCGACAGCCTGTCAGGCCCACTGAAACTGATTGTTGACGGCGTTGCACCGGCGAGTGTTGCTCTCTACAACAGCTATGGAAAAACTTTAGCCGGGAAAAATTTCGTTTTGGTTCCACTCAATGACGGCGTTCTCCTGCCTGGTCAAACTGCTGTGGGTTTGCTGAAACTGATCAACATTGGAAAACAAGTTACACAGGTGCAGCTTGGTGTTGAAGGGGAGCGTTTATCCTCAAACAACACCGTACAGTTGAATGTGTCTGCGTACTTCGCATCGGGCGTGAGCGGCACACAAAAAGGAAATGCTGTCGGCGCGGGTTTTGTCGTGAAGATTGATGACTATGCGCGTGGCGTGACCGATGCATCTGGAAAACTATTGGTCAAGGTGCCCCTCTCTTCCAAAAGGGTTTCCACCGTTCGCGCTCCCAGCGAGGGAGGTTCAGCACTGATTCCAAGCCCAGTCATTGCTGGGCAAAGCATCAGCGTTGATGTTTTAGTGGAAGACAGCAAGGAAATTTACGCCGACGGCATTCTGAGATTTGACCAGGTGCAACAAGCTGTTCTCTCGCGGGGTGCGGGTCGAATTTCCCTGCGTTTTGTTCAAGACGAAAAGCCTGTTCGTTTGAGCAACGTGAACTACATTGATGCACAAGATATCAATGGAAATCGTGTGCCTTTGGCGGCGCTTTTCAGCTTGCAAGCTGATGGCTCTATTGCTGCCACGCCAAGTGCCTTTTATCAGGCAGTCGGTGGGCTTAAGGGGAAAATTCAACTGACGGTTGGCGCGGACGATAGCAGTGGAGCCGTATACAGCGACTCTACGGATTTTTACATGGCAGATTTCAAGGTGCAGATTCAGTTGATCGCACCACCATCCAATCCGAATTTGCCGTTGGCAGGCGTCAAAGTCAGCGGCAATGTTCTCAACACTGATGTCTTTTTCACAGGCGAATCTGATGCAAATGGGTTGGTACTCGTGCCAGATCTGCCTGCAGGGAATTTGAGCCTCGATGCGTTGACCCCTTTCTCTGGATTGTTTTATCGAGGTTTCGCAAGCACCGCGATCAATAAGAACAGTCTTGTCAAACTAACCCTGAGGGGGCCACAGGACATCCTGAACAATGTTCCCGTGATCTCCGTTTCACCTTTGGCAACATCGTCATTAGGCTCAAACACAAAGTCACTATTCGGGGCAGCCGCTGGCGTCCAGATTGCGGAAGTGCCCATTTATTCCGCCTCGCAACGACAAATGAGAGAAATTGAATCTCAGAGGCTGAGCCAGAGCAGAGCGAAACCAGGGGCAGACACAAAATTGCTGGCTGCCACTTCGACATCGGTGAGCGTTTCTGTTAGTGGCGCAGCCCAAGACGCATTGGTGGAGCAGTCGAAGCAATTGATCGTCACGAAAGGCACAAAAAAAATCCGATTGAAGTACTCAGCCGCGACGGCGGAATACCCCACTTATGTGTTGCAACAAAGCATTTACAACGACACGTGGAGCTTGTCTGTACTGGGTGGCAACGGAGCACCGCTGTTTGATATCGCTCGGCAAATCAATTCTCAACTGTCGCAAGCGCCCATATGGCAGAGCAATGGATCCACAGGTGAAATCAAAGTGGACATTGATGTGACGACTCTGGCCGCAGCGGCGGACACCGCCATTATCTTGCGAGCCACGACAACCAATGTTGGGGATGGCATCCTGCCTACCAGCGTAACTGCCATGCTTGATGTGCAGGAGCAATTCGTGATTGACTCCATCACGACTGACACCCCAGCACCACTCAATCAAAATAATTTCTACAGCATTCCTAGGGCAAGCAGTACCAACACATTGCAGCGCACGGCCGTGCTGGACATCACCAAACCGACTGGCTCGACGATAGATTCGGTGACGGTTGAATTGAGGGATGGTCAAAACAATCTGCTAATGACGACTTTGGCTCAGGTAGCCCCTGGTCAAGCGGGTGTTGTCATCCAGTCTCAGGACGCAACTTCGGCCAAGTTGGAAGTCAGGCAAACCATGTTGAATCCAGCTTCGACAGTTGCCGGTACGCCGCCTCCGACACGAGATCTCACTTACCGCTTTATTGTTGCGGGAACAGATGCGCAAGGAAGTCCGATAACGGGCGAAAAAGACCTTAGCGGAAAACGTTCGCTGTGGAGGATGCCCGATGGATTTGCTCGCTTCGGTGGACGTGATGCGGGCGGTGACGATTGGGCGTCGAGAGGAGCATATGGCTGGATGCAAACCAATGCCGCTCTGTTGCGAGAGATTAACGATGTTTCTGGTGAACACGGTCGCGATCTCGGTCATGCTTCTCATGCCCGTGGCAACGACATAGACATGTTTCACTTTTATGTATTCCCAGGCATCGGAACTGGCGCAGGTCAAGGCCTCGCAAATTTCAATTCATTGAGAGCCGACGTCATTGCATCCGCCGGGAACACGCCCGCAGCATTGACTGCGCGCGCCAGAGTGGTTGACTGGATCAATCAATCGCGGGCTGGTATCACTGCCTTGGCCAACCTACCAAGTGTCAGTCAGGTTTTTTATTGCGCGGGACCAGCAGTGAACAGCCCAGCAGGTGCCAACATCCTGCCAGCGGGTTGGTGCCGATCCGTGCTAACGCAAGGATCCGTTAACGTATCCGGCGTTGCAGTGAATTTCGTAAACACCACGTTCAACAACGCGAAAATGATCAACAACAACGTACACAACGATCACATTCACATCACGTTGAACCCGGCGCAAATACAAGAGTGATCAAATCGCCATCACAAGATCCCCCCGCTAATGCGGGGAGTTTTTAAACGCAACCTCAGAAAAAAGGCCGGTCACTGACCGGCCTTTTTTCTGTCGCCTGATTTGGTGGCTTCCTATCGCTTGGCCTCGTGGGGTCATTGGCCCCTTGTCACCCATCCGCAACCGATAATCCAGCCCTATGTCCTCCCCGGTTCCCGTTCAACCAACGCCAGCGTCCACAACCCCACGGCCAGTGCACTCCCTGCTGAAGGAGTGGCTGGACTTGGTCGCGTCGATGCGGTTTTCAATTTCGCTGCTCACGGTCATTTGTATTGCTTCGGTGATTGGCACGGTGGTGAAGCAGCACGAGCCGCCTGTGAACTACGTGAACCAGTTCGGCCCCTTTTGGGCGCAGGTGTTCGGTGCGGTGAATTTGTACACCGTTTATAGCGCGTGGTGGTTTTTATTGATCCTGGCATTTTTGGTGGTCTCCACCAGCTTGTGCATCACGCGCAATACGCCGAAAATTTTGAGCGATCTGCGTAATTTCAAAGAGGGCATGCGCGAACAAGCGCTGCAGGCTTTTCACCTCAAAGGTCAAGCGCCAAGCGGCCAGACTGCTGCGGATAACCAAGCCCGAATCAGCGCTTTGCTGCACCAAAACGGCTGGAAATTCAAAGTGCAAAGCCGTCCTCAAGGCGTGATGCTGGCGGCGCGCAAAGGCGCCAGCAACAAACTGGGCTACATCGCCGCGCACTCGGCGATCGTCTTGATTTGTGTGGGGGGATTGCTGGATGGCGATCTCATCGTCAAAGCCCAAATGTGGCTCCATGGGAAAACACCTTTCCAAGGCGGCGGTTTGGTCAGGGAGGTCAAGGCGGAGCACCGCCTGTCCAGCGACACCCTGACATTTCGCGCCAACCTCCTTGTGCCCGAGGGCGAACGCTCTGGGACGGCCCTCATCAGCACCCAAGAGGGCGTGGTGCTGCAAGACTTGCCGTTTGATGTGGAGCTGAAAAAATTCCATGTCGAGTACTACAGCACCGGCATGCCCAAACTCTTCGCCAGCGACATCCTGATTCATGACCGCGCCACGGGCCAAATCATTCCCGCCACGGTCGAAGTGAACAAACCGGCCTTCCACGGTGGTGTGGCCATATATCAAAGCAGTTTTGATGACGGCGGCTCCACTTTGCAACTGCGCGGCATTCCCATGGCCGCCGGAGCAAAACCGTTGGACATTGAAGGACAAGTGGGCACCTCTAAACAGCTTGGCAAGACCGAATTTGCGAGCGGCGCGTCGGAGGTGTTGAGCCTGGAGTTCACCGGGCTGCGTGTCATTAACGTGGAAAACTTTGGTGACACTGGCCAAGCCGCGATCGGCTCGAACACCGATGTACGCACAGTCAATCTGCAAACCAGCTTTCAAACCCTCAGCGACCACCTCGGCTCGGGTGCCAAGGTTCGCCACAAAAAAGACCTGCGCAACATTGGCCCCTCGGTGAGCTACAAGCTGCGCGATGCAGCAGGCCAAGCACGGGAGTTCAACAACTACATGCTGCCGGTGCAATTGGACGGTCACGACGTCTTTTTGGCGGGCGTGCGTGACGATCCAACCGAGAGCTTCAAATACCTGCGCCTTCCTGCCGACGACCAAGGTCGCCTCGACAGTTTTGTTCGCCTGCGGGAAGCGCTGACCGACCCCGCTCAGCGCGAACAAGCGGTGAACCGTTACGTGAAGCTGGCCACCCCCAACGACAAACCCGAGATGACCGAACAGCTGCGCACCACGGCAGGCCGCACCCTCGCATTGTTTGCCGGCCAGCCCTTGAGTGCGACCGACACCAACCCTATGGGCGGATTGCCCAACTTGGCGCGTTTCTTGGAAGCCAGCGTGCCGGAAAGCGAACGTGAGCGAATCTCGGAGGTGCTGCTGCGCATCCTCAACGGATGTTTGTTTGAGCTGCTCAATGTGTCGCGTGCCCAAGCAGGCCTGACTCCGCTGACCAACACCGAGGCCACCCAAAGTTTCATGACGCAAGCGGTCATGTCGCTGTCCGACAGTTTTTTCTATCCCGCTCCCTTCCTTTTCATGCTCACCGATTTCAAACAAGTTCAAGCCAGCGTCTTTCAGGTGGCCCGCGCCCCAGGCAAAAACCTGGTCTACTTGGGCGCGGTCGCTCTCATCATCGGTGTGTTTGCCATGCTGTATGTGCGCGAGCGCCGCCTGTGGGTTTGGATCACACCCCAGACCCTGCCAGATGGAACTGCACAAGCGCAAGGCAGTCACATCACCACCGCGCTGTCGGCCACGCGACGCACGCTGGATGCTGATGCCGAGTTCGAGACCTTGAAGGCTCATATTCTTCAAAGTTCCCCCCCGATTGAACCCAACGCTGCAAACGCGCGGGCCTAGGAGTACGCCATGAACACCACCACCATGAACCTGCCCCGCTCGGGGTATTTCAGCCAACGCAGCGTCTTCGATTGGGCCTTTGCCGTGCTCGTGTTAGTCGGCGGGGCATACGGCTTTCAGCGATATGCAGGCTCGATGGATGTCTACGAGAAAGCCATCCTGATTGGCACACTGCCCTGTTTGATCGCCTTGGCTTGGTTTTGGGGTAGCTTGCGCCGGCTGATGTTGGCGGTGGGCGGTGTGAGCCTGATGGCTATCGCGCTCTACAACCGGCAAATGGATGGCTTTGGTGCCGACCTCGCCCAGGCCGACAGCGTGTTCTGGTTGAAGTACTTCTTGTCCAGCCAAAGTGCCATTTTGTGGATGAGCGTGCTGGTCTTCATGAGCACAGTTTTTTACTGGATTGGTTTTGCCGCAAAAGTAGAAGACAACACCGCCACCCGCATTGGTTCCGGAATGGCTTGGGCTGCTGTTTTCATGGCACTGGTCGGCACCTTGGTGCGTTGGTTTGAGAGCCACCAAATCGCCGCTGACATTGGCCACATACCCGTCAGCAATCTGTACGAGGTATTCGTGCTCTTTTGCTGGATGACCACACTTTTTTATCTGTACTACGAGCAGCACTACAAAAC
Source organism: Pseudomonadota bacterium (assembly GCA_046049865.1). Lineage (GTDB taxonomy): Bacteria > Pseudomonadota > Gammaproteobacteria > Burkholderiales > Burkholderiaceae_C > JANPCX01. The sequence goes on from JBJOQO010000019.1 coordinate 33,565, forward strand.
GCGCAGCTTGGGCGCGTTTGTCATGCTCGTGGTCAGTGCAGCCGTGGGCTTTTTGCTTTGGTACACGGTGGAGCGCCAGGCACACGAAATTCAACCCCTGGTGCCTGCCTTACAAAGTTGGTGGATGAAACTGCATGTACCGGCCAACTTCATTGGTTACGGCACCTTTGCCATCGCAGCCATGGTGGCCTTTGCATACCTGGTCAAACAACAAGCGCACGAGCGCAACTGGCTCAAACTCGCCCCGCTGTTTTTGCTGGGCATGGTGCTCTGTTTGGAGCCCATCGTTTTTCGACAAAAGGCCATCGAAGGCTTGAGCAGCTACTGGGCGGTTTACTTTGGTGTGTCAGCCCTGATCGTTGGTGGCATCCTGTCGTTGCGCCAGCGTATCGCGGCTCGGTTACCCGCCTTTGAAATCTTGGACGACGTGATGTACAAAGCCATCGCTGTCGGCTTCGCCTTTTTCACCATCGCCACCATCCTCGGCGCGTTCTGGGCAGCAGAAGCCTGGGGTGGTTACTGGAGCTGGGATCCCAAAGAAACCTGGGCCCTGATCGTGTGGCTGAACTACGCGGCCTGGTTGCACATGCGGCTGATGAAGGGACTGCGAGGCACCGTGTCAGCTTGGTGGGCACTGGTGGGCCTCGTGGTGACCACCTTTGCTTTCTTGGGCGTGAACATGTTCCTGTCCGGCCTGCATTCCTACGGAGAACTCTGAGGGAACCTGGCGGGGCGGCGGCTTATAGTGGGGCATCTCTTTTGCCGTTTCGTGAGGCCACACCATGCCCTATGTGAGTCGCAACCCGCAAGGTCAAATTGAAAGCCTGCACCGCCATGCGGCATCCAGTGCCGAAGAGTATTTGAACGACCATCACGCCGAAGTTCAAGCCTTCGTGGGCCGACACACGGCACCGCAAGAGTTCGACCAACTCGACGCCGAATTTGTACGCGTGATCGAAGACGTGATTGACACCCTCATCGTCAAAAACATCATCAACATCACCGAGTTGCCGGAACGTGCCCAGGCCAAACTGTTCGCTCGGAAAAGTTTCCGCGAACGGGTATCGAAAAGCTCGTTGCAGCTTTTTGAGGCGTCGAAATTCGGTGATGTGATTTGAGGCTGTAAGAACTTGGTCCCTTGGTGCGACCCGTCGTTGAAGGAGCTGACCCATGCATTACCACCCCGAACGCGGCTTTCAGCACAGCCGCAGCACCGAGCTCACGCCACAATCCGTTTATGAGCGTCGGCGCGAGCTCATCAAGTTGATGGCATGGGGCGGTGGCGGTTTGGCCCTGGCCACTTGGGCAGCACGTGACGCCATGGCTCAAGCGGCTACGTCCGCGCGCCCCGGCAAGCTCACCGCGCTGCCCACGGTGCGCAGCACCACACCCGGTGGGATGTTGATGGAAAAGTTCACCGCCTACGACGATGTGGTGGGCTACAACAACTTCTACGAGTTTGGTACCGACAAAGCCGATCCCGCGCGCAACGCCAAGTCGCTCAAAACCCGTCCTTGGACAGTCAGCGTCGAGGGCGAAGTCAAACGCCCCAAGGTGTTCGACATTGAGGAGCTGCTCAAACTGAGCGCCCAGGAAGAACGCACCTACCGCATGCGCTGCGTCGAAGGTTGGTCCATGGTGATTCCGTGGGTGGGCTACTCACTGGCTGAACTCATCAAACGCGTAGAGCCCACGGGCAACGCCAAGTTTGTGGAGTTCGTGACGCTGGCGGACAAAAAACAAATGACGGGCCTTGGCAGTGGGGTTCTTGATTGGCCCTATGTGGAAGGCCTGCGTTTGGACGAAGCCATGCACCCGCTGACGCTGTTGTCGTTTGGCCTCTACGGCGAAGTGCTGCCCAATCAAAATGGGGCTCCCGTGCGCCTGGTGGTGCCCTGGAAATACGGCTTCAAAAGCGGCAAATCGATTGTGAAAATTCGCTTCACCGAAAAAATGCCCCTCACCAGTTGGAACAAGGCGGGGCCGCAGGAATACGGCTTCTATTCCAACGTCAATCCCAGCGTGGACCATCCACGCTGGAGTCAGGCTACCGAGAGGCGTATCGGCGAAGACGGCCTCTTCGCCAAAAAACGCGCCACCTTGATGTTCAACGGCTATGAAGCCCAGGTCGGGCAGTTGTACTCGGGCATGGACTTGAAAAAGTTCTTCTGAAACTCGCCACGCAAGCCATCTTCACAGCGCCCCCTATGAACCAGAGCCCGACGGGCCCCGCCGCAACGCCTGCGGCACGCGTCAAGGGCAAGGGCCTCTTGCTGCACCCCGCGACCAAACAGTTGGTCTTCCTGCTGTGTTTGTTGCCTTTTGCCTGGCTGTTTTACGGTGCGTATACCAACACCTTGGGCCCCAACCCAGCCGAAGCGCTGATACGCCGTAGCGGTGACTGGACATTGCGCTTTTTGTGCGTCACCCTTTGCGTGACACCCCTGAGGCAGCTCACCCACCAAGCGGCACTCGCACGTTTTCGAAGAATGTTGGGTTTGTTCACCTTCTTCTACGGGGTGCTGCACTTTCTGTCCTACGCCTGGCTGGACATGGGCTTTGATCTGGCCGCCATCATCCAAGACATTCCGAAACGCCCCTTTGCGCTGGTCGGTGCGCTTGCGCTTTTGCTGATGCTTCCGCTGGCAGCGACCTCCTTCAACCGCGCCATCAAAACCTTGGGCGCCAAACGCTGGCAAACTTTGCACAAAATCATCTATGCCATTGCATTGCTCGCGATACTGCATTTCTTTTGGATGCGCTCTGGCAAAAATGACTACGCCGAGGTGGCGCTGTACGCCGGCATCGTTACGGTGCTGTTGGGGTGGCGTGTGATCACCGCATTCAGAAACAAAAGCGTCGGCATCAGTTGAACCACGGGTACAGCATTTGGGTGGCCGCCCGTACGATGGGTTCTCTGATCAGGAGCCCACCCCCATGCACAGCACCTTCGCTCGCCCACACCTGCTACTGAGCACCTTTATCGGCTTGCTCACAGCCCTTTGCTTGCCACTGACCACCCAAGCCCAAACCTGGCCGGCCAAACCCGTGCGCTGGGTGGTGGCCTTTCCAGCTGGCGGTGGCTCTGATTTTCTGGCACGCCAGTTGGCGCCGCAGCTTGGAAAACAACTCGGGCAGCCCGTCGTCATCGACAACCGCCCCGGCGCGGCTGGGATGATCGGCACGGACCACGCGGCCAAGTCGGCACCCGATGGCTACACCCTGGTGACCGGCGACAACGGCGCCATGGTGTTTCACACCGCCATGTACAAAAAAGTACCCTATGACCCGCAAGACTTGGCGCCTGTGGGTTTCATGGCGCGTTTCCCCCTCATCCTCGCGGTCAACCCGAACGCGGGTTTCAGCAGCGCGCAGCAACTGATCGACGAACTCAAAAAGAACCCTGGCAAATACAGCTACGCCTCACCGGGCCTGGGCAGCCCGCACCACTTGGCGATGGAGCTGTTTAAGAGCCGCACCCAGACCTTCGTTGTGCATGTGCCCTACCGTGGCACAGCGGCGGCGGTGCAGGATGTGATCGGTGGTCAAGTGCCGATGATGGTGCTGGACACGGCGGCCGGCCTGCCGCAGATCCGGGGCGGCAAGGTCAAAGCGCTGGCGGTGATGTCAAAGAAACGCCTGCCCAGCTTGCCGGACGTGCCGACACTGGACGAATTGGCCGCCAGCAACAACCTCAAAGGTTTCGAAGTGACTGCATGGCAAGGGCTGTTCGTGCCCAAGGGCACACCGGCCGATATCGTCTCTAAGTTGACCGTGGAGATGAACAAAGCCATCAACTTGCCGGAAGTGCGCACCCGGCTCGAAGAATTTGGGTTGGAGGTGGTGCCCACGGACGGGCCCGCCTTGGCTGCATTCATTCAAGCCGAGACCCAGTTTTGGCACGCGCTGATCAAGACGCGCAAACTTTCAGTGGAGTAGAGCGTCGGGCAGAACCTTGCTGACAAGGTGCCTGCCCGACATCAACCGTTCGGTTGGAGAAGACAGGAACAGACCTCACTGGTGGCAGGCAACTCATTTTTTCTCGGGTACATACCCACGCTTTTAAGTGGGTGACATGTTGATCTGCACACGGGCAGCATTTGCGATGCTGGCGGCATCCACACAGAAGAAAGCGCGCAAAGCGGCACGCGTGTCGCTGCGACCGAAGCCGTCTGTTCCCAGTGTGGTGAATGCGCGCCCCGCAGGCAGATAGGCTCGCACGCTCTCAGGGACCAAGCGCACATAGTCGGTGGCGGCGATGACAGGGCCTTCGCTGTCGGCAAGTTGCCGGGACACGTACGCCTTGCCAGAGGCACCGGCCGCGCCATCGCGGGCCAATTCACTCCAGCTGGTCACGCTGAAAACATGCACTTCAAAACCTTCTTGTGCCAGTTGCTCGGCCGCTAACACCACCTCGGTGAGGATGGCGCCAGAACCCATGAGCGTGACCGCTTTGCATGGCTGTGTGGACTGGCCTGGATCAGGCGCATAGCGGCCCAGCTTGTAGCAACCCGAAATCACCCCTTGTTGTGCGCCGGCTGGCAGATTCGGCTGCGCGTAGTTGGCATTCATCATGGTGACGTAATAAAAAACGTCCTTTTGTTCCACCAACATTTCGCGCATGCCGTGGTCGATGATGACAGCAAGCTCGCCCGCGTAGGCCGGGTCGTAGGCTTTGCAGTTCGGGATGGTGGCGGCGATCAAATGGCTGGTGCCGTCTTGGTGCTGAAGGCCTTCACCGCCAAGTGTTGTTCGTCCCGAAGTGGCACCGAGCAAAAAGCCTCGCGCACGTTGATCGGCGGCGGCCCAAATCTGGTCGCCCACACGCTGGAAGCCGAACATGGAGTAGTAGATATAGAACGGCAGCATCGCCAAACCATGCACGCTGTAGCTGGTGGCCGCAGCCGTCCAGCTGGCCATGGCACCGGCCTCAGAGATGCCCTCTTCAAGGATTTGCCCGTCCAGAGCCTCGCGGTAACTCAGCACCGATCCAATGTCCTCGGGGGCATAACGCTGACCCTGGCTGGAGTAAATGCCAACCTGTTTGAACAAATTGGCCATGCCGAAGGTGCGGGCTTCATCGGCCACGATGGGCACAATGCGCGGGCCCAATTCCACATCTTTGAGCAATGTCCCCAGCATGCGCACAAAAGCCATGGTGGTGCTCATCTCCTTGCCGTCCGCCTGCAAAGCAAAGCCGCCGTATTGCGCCACGGGCGGGACCGACACGACTTGGGCGGCTGTGTACCTTTTGGGTACATAGCCGCCCAATTGCTGACGCCTTTGATGCAGGTATTGCATCTCGGCGCTGTCGTTACCTGGTTTGTAAAAGTCCAGGTTTTTAGCCTGCTCATCGGTCAATGGCAGGTTAAAACGGTTGCGAAAAGCGATGAGATCGGTTTCGTCGAATTTCTTCTGGCTGTGTGTGGTCATCCTGCCCTGACCCGCACTTCCCATCCCGTAGCCCTTCTTGGTCTGCGCCAGGATCACCGTGGGCTGGCCCTGGTGAGCGGCGGCCGCCGCGTAGGCCGCGTGGATTTTCACCAAGTCGTGGCCACCGCGCTTCAAACGGTCGATTTGCTCGTCCGTCATGCCCTGAGCGAGGCGTTGCAGTGCTTCGTTCTGGCCAAAGAAATTGTCACGGTTGAAACGACCGTCTTTGGCTGCAAACGTCTGCATCTGACCATCAACGGTGTTGGCGAAAGCTCGGGTGAGCGCGCCGGTGGTGTCGCGAGCGAAGAGGCCGTCCCAGTCGCTGCCCCAAACCAATTTAATGACGTTCCAGCCCGCACCAGCGAAGAGTTTTTCCAATTCATCAATGATGCGGCCGTTGCCACGCACCGGGCCGTCGAGCCTTTGCAAATTGCAGTTGACCACCCACACCAGGTTGTCCAGGCCTTCGCGCGCAGCCAGGGTGAGGGCACTCATGCTTTCGGGCTCGTCCATTTCACCGTCACCGAACACACCCCACACTTTGCGGCCATCGCAGTTGAGCAACTGCCGGTGCGAGAGATAGCGCATGAAACGCGCGTGGTAAATCGAGCTGATGGGGCCGATTCCCATGGAGCCCGTCGGGAACTGCCAAAAATCCGGCATCAGGTAGGGATGCGGGTAGCTGCAAAGCCCTCGAGCCAGGCCGCCGTCCGCAGCGATTTGCGGCGCTTGGGCGGCTCCCGCCAAAGCGGCTGGAGAGGTGAGCTCTTGCCGGTAGTGACGCAGGTCATCTGCGCTCAATCGACCCTCAAGGTAGGCCCGGGCATAGACGCCAGGTGCGCTGTGGGGCTGATAAAAAATCAGGTCGCCCAGGTGCTGATCATTCCTCGCGTGAAAGAAATGGTTGTGCCCAACTTCAAACAAATCTGCCGCGCTGGCGTAGCTGGCGATGTGGCCACCAAGCTCTCCGTAGGCCTGGTTGGCCTTCACGACCATGGCCAATGCATTCCAACGCATGAGCGAACCCAGCCGCTCCTCGATCTCCAGGTCGCCTGGGAAGGCGGCTTGCTGATCCACCCCGATGGTATTGACATAGGGCGTGTTCAGCTCGGGCTGCCAACCCACGCGTTGCGCGGTCGCCAGCCTGGCCATCTCGTCGAGCATGAAGCGGGCTCGCTCGGGCCCTTGTGAGGCCACCAACGCAGTGAACGCGTCACGCCACTCCGCGGTTTCGCAGGGATCGGCGTCGCCTTCCGGAGAGTTGAGATAGCGGGCTTGGCTGGCGTCAGTCATGGCGCTACTTTAGGAGTTGGAGAGAAAAATGTGCTTTTGAAAACAAACTGCTCTTGATATAAATTAAGCATAAAATGCTTCTAAATTCAAGTTTTGAAGGCTTTATGGCTTTAGATGCGCTGGATATCCGTATATTGTCCGAACTCCAGAAAGATGGCTCACTCAGCAACGTGGAGTTGGCGCGGCGGGTGCACCTCTCGCCTTCGCCTTGCCTGGTCCGGGTGAAATCGTTGGAGGCCCAGGGTGTGATCCAGCGTTACGTGGCGCTCGCCGACCCCAAGGCTTTGGGGCTGGGCCTGAATGTGTTCATCTCTGTGAGCCTGAAAGAACAATCCAAAGAAGCGCTCGCCGAGTTCGAGCGACGGATCGCTGAACACGACGAGGTGATGGAGTGCTACCTGATGTCAGGCGACAGCGACTACTTGCTGCGTGTGGCAGTGGTGGACATCGGCGCCCTGGAACGATTCATCCTTGAGCAGCTGTCGCCCATTCCGGGACTGGAAAAAATCCGCTCCAGCTTCGCACTCAAGCAGGTTCGATACAAAACGGCGCTGCCATTGCCCGTTCACTGAGTGCGGCCATGGCCATGACCACGTCCAGCGCTTGCTCGACGTCAGCCGCGATGTCACCCCAATCTTCCAGCCCAACCGACAAACGCACCAGGCCTTCGCTGATGCCGTGGGCTGCACGTTCTTCGGGCGTGTAGGTCGAGTGGGTCATGCTGGCCGGATGTTGGGCCAAGCTCTCGGCATCCCCCAGGCTGACAGCGCGGGTGAAGAGACGCAAGGCATCCATGAAGCGCACACCCGCTTGCAGGCCGCCATGCAGCTCAAACGCCACCATGCCACCGAATTGGCTCATTTGGCGTTTGGCCAGCTCGTGTTGGGGAAAGCTGGACAAACCGGGAAAGTGAACCGCGCTGGTGGCCGGGTGGCGCTCCAGCAATTCCGCGATTTTCTGGGCGTTCTGGCAATGGCGGTCCATGCGCAGCGTGAGCGTCTTGAGGCCACGCATCACTTGTTGAGCATCAGGTGCGCTCATCACGGCGCCGGTCATGTCCTTCAGACCATACAGGCGCACATGTTTGGCCAGCTCGGCATCGGCAAAGACGGCTGCGCCGGCCGTCAAGTCACCGTGGCCGCCCAGGTATTTGGTCATGGAATGCACGCTGACATCGGCGCCCAGCACCAGGGGCTGCTGTAAGTAGGGCGTGCAATAGGTGTTGTCCACCACCAACCTGGCACCGCCACGATGAGCGATTGTCGCCACCGCAGCAATATCAGCCAGTCGCATATTGGGGTTGGCGGGCGATTCGCAGTAGACCACCTTGGTTTTGGCGTTCATGGCTTGTTCCACTTGAGCCAAATCGCGCATGTCGACATGTCGCACCGTCACACCAAACTTGGCCAGCCCATGCGTCATGAACGAGAACGTGCAGCCATACAAGGTCAGGTCAGCCAAGACTTCATCGCCGGGCTCCAGCATGGACCACAGCGTGGCAGCAACGGCGCCCATGCCTGAACCGAACACCACGGCTGCGGCGCCTTGCTCCAGACTGGCCAAACGCCCCTCCAGTAGCGCCAGGGTGGGGTTTGAAATGCGCGTGTAGAAGTAACCCGGCTCTTCGCCCGAGAAGCAGCGGCCGCCGTAGGCGGTATCAGGAAATGCGTAGGTGGCCGAGGTATACAGCGGCGGCACCAGCGCACCTTGGTGGTCCAGTGGGTTGTAGCCATGGTGGATGGCGCGGGTGCTGAAACCACCGGATTTGTGCTGACTCATGGAAGGCTCCTTAATGGATTCTCAGGTTTTTAACCAAGAAATTTTGAACCTTGTTAAACAGCAATAATTTGCGATCCATCGACAATAAGCGAGAAAATAAGGAAAATTATTCCTTTTTATTTTAAATTTTTGGAATATTTAACCCCATGAGTTTTTCTCCAGATGCAGTCGATCGCCAATTGCTCAACGCTTTGCAAAAAAATGGCCGCACCACCGTGGGCGAATTGGCCGAGCTGGTGTCCCTGTCGCCATCCCCCTGTTGGCGACGGGTACGGCAGCTCGAAGAAAGCGGCCTCATCGCTGGCTACCATGCGCGGCTTGACCGGCAATTGCTGGGTTACGGCGTTTTAGGGTTCGTCCATCTCGCCATGCACGACCATACCCAGGAAAAGGCGGATGCCTTCGAACGAGAGGTGGTGGCGCTGCCACAGGTTTTGTCCTGCCACAACCTGTCCGGCCGCTACGACTACCAGCTGGAAGTCATAGCGCGGGATTTGGAAACCTTCTCCGAATTTGTGCGCAACAACATTCGAGGTTTGCCAGGCGTTCGTGAAATCTCAACCAGCTTCTCGCTGAAAGAGGTCAAACGCTCCAGCGAACTACCGGTGCGTTGAGTGGTTAAGGTGTCCTAGCCACAACTTGATCTGACAGACGTTGTTAAACCGCATCGGCTAAAGAAGAAGGTGTCGGAGGTGTCCGATCCAGCTGCTTGTTTAGTGCCAGGGCTTTGCTATCCAGAAAGGTCT
>JBJOQO010000020.1:0-42409 GCA_046049865.1 Pseudomonadota bacterium
TACATCGATGAATGCCTGGCCGGCAAAGAAGGCCCACGCGGCAAAGACTTCAACATGCGCTGGGTGGCCAGCATGGTGGCCGATGTGCACCGCATCCTCACGCGTGGCGGCGTCTTCCTTTACCCCTGGGACAAACGCGAGCCCGAAAAAGCCGGCAAGCTGCGCCTGATGTACGAAGCCAACCCCATGGCCTTTTTGGTCGAACAAGCCGGTGGCGCCGCCACCAACGGCAAAGAGCGCATCCTCGACCTGCAGCCCAAACTGCTGCATGAACGTGTCAGCGTGGTGCTGGGTTCCAAAAACGAAGTGGACCGCGTCACCGCCTACCACCGCGAGGCGTCCTGAGCCCAACATGGCACCCTCCCACGACATCCACCACGACCGCGAGGCCGGCAGCAAAGGCAGCACGCTCGACACCACCCGCATCGATGACGTGCGCATCGGCGCGGTGCGCCCCCTGATCACGCCCGCGCTGCTGCAAGAACGTGTACCGGTCAGCGACGCCACCTTGGCCATGGTGGAAAAAAGCCGGGCCGCCATTGCCGACGTCCTCCATGGCCGCGACGACCGATTGATCGTGGTCGTGGGCCCCTGCTCCATCCACGACCACGGGCAAGCCATCGACTACGGCAAAAAACTCAAAGTCGCCGCCGACGAATTGCAAGCCGACCTGCTCATCGTCATGCGTGCCTATTTTGAAAAACCCCGCACCACCGTCGGCTGGAAGGGTTACATCAACGACCCCCACCTCGACGGCAGCTTCGCCATCAACGAAGGCTTGGAGCGTGCCCGGCGTTTGCTGTTGGAGCTGACCGAACTCGGTTTGCCCACCGGCACCGAGTTTTTGGATTTGCTCAGCCCGCAATACATTGCCGACCTCATCGCCTGGGGTGCCATTGGCGCGCGCACCACGGAAAGCCAAAGCCACCGCCAACTCGCCTCGGGCCTGAGCTGCCCCGTGGGTTTCAAAAACGGCACCGACGGCAGCCTCAAAGTGGCCTCCGATGCCGTGCTCGCCGCCCAAGCCAGCCACGCCTTCATGGGCATGACCAAAATGGGCGTGGCCGCCATTTTTGAAACCCGAGGCAATGCCGACTGCCACGTCATCCTGCGCGGCGGCAAAACCCCCAATTACAGCGCGGAGCACATCCACGCCGCCGCCGACACCCTGCGCGGGGCCGGCCTGCGTGAGCAGGTGATGATCGACGTATCCCACGGCAACAGCAGCAAACAGCACCAGCGGCAAATAACCGTGGCACAGGAAGTGGCCGCGCAGATTGCAGCAGGCGACAAACGCATCACCGGCCTGATGATCGAGAGCCACCTCCACGAAGGCCGCCAAGACCTGGTCGAAGGCCAACCCTTGAAGCACGGTGTGTCCATCACCGACGCCTGCATCAGCTGGGCACAAACTGAACCTGTGCTGCAGACCCTGGCACAAGCCGTGCGTGACCGCCGCCGCCAAGCGGCTTGAGCGTGCAGCGCTGCGTACGCAGCCAGTCCAGCAACGATCTGGCTGCGCGCAAAACGGGGCGAAAGTCGCAAGCCCGGCCCCTCAGATATAATGCGAGGCTTCGCCGGTGTAGCTCAGTCGGTAGAGCAGCTCATTCGTAATGAGAAGGTCGGGTGTTCGATTCATCTCTCCGGCACCAAACAACAAAAGCCAACCCCTGCAGGGTTGGCTTTTTGTTTTTGACCGAGCCCCTCAACAGCACAGACGAATTGTTCGCGGTCGCGATCGAGTCAAAAGCAGAATCGGAGGTCGGTGATCACGCGAAGAATCACGACAGATTTGAGGCACTCGCGTCACTGACAACCCACTTGCTGAGAAATGGCAGAGGCTGCTTGACGTAAGGCTTTGATGGCGGCTTTGCTGGCGTGTGCATCAAGTACGGCTGTTGGCCCAAGGGCGATCATGGCGACCACCATGCGGTCAGGTGGCTCGAAGATGGGCGTGGCAAGCGCCGTCACGCCGGGGATGACGGCGTCGCGGCTGACCGCCACACCCTCGGCGCGGACACGCGCCAACTGGTCTCGCCAGGCCGCAGACCACGTTGCCACATGACGCTTTTCTCCCAACGATTCCGCCCACGCCGCACGCACCGTCGCTTCGGGCAAATAGGCAGCGAAGAGCTGGCCCGATGCGGTGTTTTGCAAGCTCATGACCGTGCCGTGGCGCATGCTGATGTGCACTGCCGTGGGTGCGGCCTCGATGCGCACGATGGTGGGGCCTTGTGAACCCCACACGGCCAAGGCCAGCGTCAGGTTCAAGGCCTGCGCCAAGGCGGGCAGTTGCTGGGTGGCCAGCTGCAGCGGGTCGACTTGTTGCAGGCTCATCAGCCCTAACTGCAGCGCCAATGGCCCCAAACCGTAGTGCCCACTGGCCTCGTCTTGCGTCACCAAACCGAGCTTGCCCAAGCTGACCAAATAAGGGTGGGCTTTGGCGGGGCTCATGGCCGCGTGTTCAGCCAGGTCTTTCAGCGGCAACGCACGACCCCGGTGGGCCAAGGCTTGCAACAACTGGCCGCCCACTTCCATGCTTTGAATGCCGCGTTGAGGTTTGGGGGTGGCAGCTTGGCGGAGTTTGGAGGGCGATGGCATTTTTTCGTCAATAACAAACTGATTCGTCATTGTATAACTTGCGATGTAAGATGACGCCCTCACGTTTTGGCCGCCCTTTCATCTGCATTGGGAGGCGTCGCCCACGCTCGCAGTGAGCGCTTCAAGATGGACTCAACATGACATCGACACCCGACACGCCCCCTTTGCTCAGCGGCTTTGGCAACCACCACCAAAGCGAAGCCGTGCCGGGCAGCCTGCCCATCGGACAAAACAGCCCGCAGCAGGTGGCGCATGGCCTCTATGCCGAGCTGTTCAGCGGCGCGGCGTTCACAGCGCCGCGTGCCAGCAATCTGCGCACTTGGCTGTACCGCCGCCAACCGTCGGTGGTGGTGGGTGGCTACAGCGCCCTGCCCCATGCCTTTTGGAAAACCGGGCTGGCCCAGGGCGAACCTGCGCCACCCAACCCCATGCGCTGGAATCCGGTGGCGGTACCCAGCGAAGCCGTGCAGGCGCTGGATTTCATCGACGGCCTGCGCACCCTGGTGGTCAATGGCGACGCCCACATGCAAGCCGGCATGGCCGCACACCTGGTGCTGGCCAACCGATCCATGCAACGCCGTGCACTCATCAACGCCGACGGCGAGATGCTGCTGCTGCCGCAGCAAGGCCGCTTGCGCATCACCACCGAATTGGGCGTGCTACAGGTTGCACCAGGTGAGCTGGCCCTGATCCCGCGCGGCATCGCCTTCAAGGTGGCGCTGCTCGACGGGCCCTCGCGCATTTACGTGGCCGAGAACTACGGTGCCCCGTTCCGCCTGCCCGAGCTGGGCCCCATCGGCTCGAATGGTCTGGCCAATCCGCGAGATTTTTTCGCTCCTTCGGCAGCGTTCGAGCACGACGATGGAGGCTATGAACTGGTGAAACGTGACGGCGGTCAGCTCTGGCGCGCAGATGCCAAGGCAACGCCCTTCAATGTGGTGGCTTGGCACGGCAACCTCGCGCCCTACCAGTACGACACGCGCCACTTCATGACCATTGGGTCGATCAGCGTGGACCACCCGGACCCGTCCATCTTCACGGTGCTGACGTCCCCCAGCGACACCCCAGGCACGGCCAACTGCGACTTTGTCATCTTCCCGCCGCGCTGGATGGTGGCCGAACACACCTTCCGCCCACCTTGGTACCACCGCAACCTGATGAGTGAGTTCATGGGTTTGATCCATGGCCAGTACGACGCCAAACCCGAAGGATTCAAACCCGGCGGTGCCAGCTTGCACAACCGCATGGTGCCGCATGGGCCCGACGCGGATGCGTTTGCCCACGCGAGCCAAGCCGTGCTCGCACCTCAAAAACTCGACCACACCCTGGCCTTCATGCTGGAGAGTCGGTACGCCTTTCGGCCCACGGCCTATGCGCTGCAGGGCGGCGCACTGGACACTGGGTATGCCGCGTGTTGGAGCACGCTCAAAGATCAGTTCAAGGACAAAGCATGAACTTGCTGCTCGACGAAACCCACGCACCGGACCTGCAAAGCTGGGTGTCCAGTGCGCAAGCGGCGGACACCGATTTCCCCTTGCAAAACCTGCCTTATGGCCGCTTCCGACGGCTCAACAGCGATGAGTCCCTGCGCATTGGTGTGGCCATCGGAGATGAGGTGCTGGATTTGCGGCTCGCGGCATCAACGATGGTGTGGCCGTCCGAGTTGTCGGGCGTCATCACGGCCTTGGCAGCCGGCGAACTCAAAGCGTTGATGTCGGCGAGCGCGGCCACGCGCCGCCTGATGCGCCGTACCTTGTCCCAAGCACTGCGCACTGGGAGTGCCCAGCAAACAAAACTCGCCCACTGCCTGGTGCCCATCAAGGATGCCGAGCTGCACCTGCCCTGCGAGGTGGGTGACTACACCGACTTCTACACCGGCATCCACCACGCCACGACGGTCGGCAAACTCTTTCGTCCCGACAACCCTTTGCTGCCCAACTACAAATGGGTGCCCATTGGTTACCACGGCCGCGCATCCTCCTTGTGCGTCAGCGGCCAAGCGGTGCGTCGGCCCTGGGGTCAAATCAAGGGCGACGCCGACACGCCTGAATTCGCCCCCACACGCCGCCTTGACCACGAACTGGAACTGGCGGCTTATGTGGGCCCAGGCAACGGCCTGGGCGAACCCGTGCCCATGGCAAACGCTGAAGACCACCTCTTTGGAATCAGCCTGCTCAACGACTGGTCGGCCCGCGACCTGCAGGCTTGGGAATACCAACCGCTCGGACCATTTCTCGCCAAAAGCTTCGCCAGCACGTTGTCGCCCTGGGTGGTGACGATGGACGCCTTGGTCCCGTTTCGTGAGCCCTTCACCCGACCTGCGGGTGACCCTCAACCCCTGGCCTATCTAGACAGTCCAGCCAATCGAGACCATGGCGCGCTGAACATTCAACTCGAGGTATGGCTACAAACGGCCGCAATGCGCGAACAAGGTCTGGCCGCCACACGGTTGATGCAATCCAACGCCCACGATGCCTACTGGACCTGGGCCCAACTGCTGACCCATCACAGCAGCAACGGTTGCAATTTACGGCCCGGTGATGTGTTGGGCAGCGGCACCTTGTCAGGCCCTGAGGCCAACCAAGGTGGCTCCATGTTGGAATTGAGCCAAGGCGGCAAAAAGCCGATCAACTTGCCCAATGGTGAGAGCCGCACTTTCCTGCTGGATGGCGACACCCTCATCCTGCGAGGCAGCGCTGAGCGCCCCGGAGCGCGGCGCATTGGTTTCGGTGATTGCGCCGCGACGGTCGCGGCGGCGCGGGTCTAGAACATCCAAGTCAGCCATCCTGATGACAGGTTTCCCGGACCGAGGCGCATTGCGAAGCGGTCTCGGGCTCACGTGACCACTCCATCAACCTCACGCCGACTTGTTCACGCTGTTGCCCAAATTGGCCGGCGTGCCGTAGGGCGAGGGCTGGGGAGATGACTTCTCCAGCTCCATCGCCAAACGGCTCAACCACGGAAATCGGGGTGGCAGCGGTTGATTCGTGACCGGATCAACCGGCGGCACCGCCGTCGGCTTTTCCTGCAAGGAACGCTCGGTCGCTGTCGCTCCACTGGCGACTGTGGTCGAGGTAGTGGGCGTCAAGGGACCTGAGCCAGGCACACTGCTGAGGTTCATAGGGCTCTCCTAGAGAAAGAACTTGCACGTATCGAGGCTATCGGTGCGAGGTTCGAAAACTTAAGGGCTTGCGGCAAAAAAATGTGCCCTGTGGCGCAGGCCCGTAAAATCACGGCATCCAGCCGCACCGGGTTTTACCTTGACGGACTAGGGCCTGTTAAAACCAAACCCAACACCTCCCTCCCGCCATGGCCGACACTTTGACCACGCCCGAAGCGCTGGTCGCCCGTGAATCAAGATTCAAACAGTTTTACGCCCTCACCAAACCGCGTGTGGTGCAGTTGATCGTGTTTTGTGCGGTGATCGGCATGTTGCTGGCCGTGCCGGGTCTCCCAGACTGGAAATTGGTGCTGGCCGCAACCGTCGGCATTTGGTTGGTGGCCGCAGCCGCAGCCGCTTTCAATTGCGTGGTGGAACAAAAAATAGATGCCAAGATGGCACGGACCTCGTGGCGGCCCACCGCCAAGGGTCAACTCACCAACACCCAGACCTTGACGTTTTCCGCCCTCTTGGGTTTGGCAGGCAGCCTGATTTTGTGGGTTTGGGTCAATCCACTGACGATGTGGCTGACCTTCGCCACCTTCGTCGGCTACGCCCTGGTCTACACCCTGATTCTCAAACCCGCCACGCCGCAAAACATCGTGATTGGCGGTGCTTCCGGCGCCATGCCGCCGGTGCTGGGTTGGGCCGCCATGCGAGGCGACGTGGGGCCGGAAGCCTTGATTCTTTGTTTGATTATTTTTTTATGGACGCCGCCGCATTTTTGGGCTTTGGCGCTTTACCGCGCAGAGGACTACCGCAAATCGGGACTGCCCATGTTGCCCATCACACACGGCGCGGAGTTCACCAGGCTGCATGTATTTCTCTACACCTTGGTGCTTTTTGCCGCCACCTTATTGCCTTTTGTTTCCGGCATGAGTGGTTGGATCTACCTCGTCGCCGCCGTGCTGCTGGGGGCTGGTTTCACGGGTTACGCCTGGAAGTTGTGGAGGCAATACTCCGACACCCTCGCCCGCGCCACATTTCGTTTTTCGATTTGGCATTTGATGCTGCTGTTTGCCGCTTTGCTGCTGGACCACTACCTGCACCCACTGTTGTTTGCCCGAGGATGAACCCATGAAAAGACGCCACCTGCTCGGCGTGATCAGCGCCACATCTCTGACAGCGCTGCTGGGTTGCGACGCTGGCAAACAAGGCCAAAAAGCCGCATCCGCCAGCTTTCGGAGCGTGGACATCACCGGGGCGGACTACGCCCGTGACTTCTCAATGCCCGATGTGCATGGGCAGCTGCGCACACTGGCTGATTTCAAAGGCAAGGTGACGGTGGTTTTTTTCGGCTTCACCCAATGCCCAGATGTGTGCCCCAGCACCCTGGTCGAGCTGGCTCAAATCAAAAAATCACTGGGTGCTGACGGTGAACGTTTGCAGGCCGTGTTCATCACGGTGGACCCTGAACGCGATACGCCGGAAATTTTGAAGGCCTATATGGCCAGTTTTGATCCGAGTTTTGTCGCGCTGCGCGGCACGCCGGAGCAAACTTTGGCCACAGCCAAAGCCTTCAAGGTGTATTTCGCCAAGTCGCCAGGTAAAACTGAGGGCAGCTACAGCATGGACCACACGGCAGCTTCCTATGTGTTTGACACCAAAGGCCGGGTACGGCTCTTTGCCCGATATGGGCAACCCTCGGAAGGTTTGATGGCCGATCTAAAGGCCTTGCTGGCAGGGGCTTGAGATCCACAGGGGAGCCCCCTGCCGCAGATCAAACCTCGGCCAAGGCCTTGCGCATTTTTTTCATCGCGGCCACCTCAATTTGGCGAATACGTTCTGCGCTGACGCCGTATTCGTCCGCGAGGTCGTGCAAGGTCATGCCGCCCGAGCTGTCGTCGTTGACCTTGAGCCAACGCTCCTCCACGATACGGCGGCTGCGCTCATCCAGGCTCCTCAACGCTTGGGCAATGCCGTCGCCTGCCAACCAGTCGCGGCGATGGGCCTCCATCACCCGGGTGGGTTCGGTGCTGTCGTCGGCCAAGTAGGCAATCGGAGCAAAACTCTCTTCGCTGTCGTCGGATAACGGCTCCAAGGCGACATCGCCACCGGACAGGCGGGTTTCCATTTCCAGCACGTCTTCACGTTTGACGTTGAGTTTTTTCGCCATGGCATCCACTTCACCTTGACTCAAGGTGCTGCGGTGGGTTTGTCCTTCGATCGCGTCCTCTTTGAGGCTTTGTTTCATGGAGCGCAGGTTAAAGAACAGCTTGCGCTGGGCTTTGGTGGTGGCCACCTTGACCATGCGCCAGTTCTTCAAGATGTACTCGTGAATCTCCGCTTTGATCCAGTGCATGGCGTAGCTGACCAAACGCACGCCTTGGTTGGGGTCAAACCGCTTCACGGCTTTCATCAGGCCCACATTGCCTTCTTGAATCAGGTCGCCGTGGGGCAGGCCGTAACCCAGGTACTGGCGAGCGATGGAGACCACCAGGCGCAGGTGTGACAACACCAGTTGTCCTGCGGCCTGCACATCGCCCTGCTCGCGCAAGCGCTGCGCCAGGCTCAACTCTTCTTCGGCGGTGAGCATGGGCAGGCGATTGGCGGCCGAGATATAGGCCTCCAAGTTGCCCAGCGAGGGCACCATGGCCCAGGGATCGCGCAGCGCCAGGGATGTGCGGGGAGCAGCTAAGGTCATTGAATCAGAGGTCATGGAAAACCCTTCTCAGGAACACAAAGTTCATATTAGCACTCTCTGATTGGGAGTGCTGACAAAGGTTCCAGTCAGAATTTTTATATATATAAAACAATAACTTAGATTATTCCATCACCAAAAACAGTGTCAGTTTCCATGAGGATATCGTCCAGGATAGACAACAAGTCGCTGACGTTCACGGGTTTGGTGAGGTAGCGGACAGCGCCCAGTTGCAAGGCCTCTTCCACCTGGGCTTGCAGCGCGTCGGCCGACACGACGACCACAGGAATGCTGGCGGTGGCGCTTTCGCTGCGCAGGTGGCGCAGCAACTCCATGCCACTGATGTCGGGCAAATGCATGTCCAAGAGGATCACATCGGGCCGCAACGTTCGGATGGCGGCCAACCCATCCAAGCCGGTCAGCGACACAGAGAGTTCAACTTGCGGTCGCTGGGCCAGGATGCCCCGCATCACCTCCACATTGGTTTCGTTGTCCTCTACATAGTGAACCCGCCTGCGGTGGTAGGTGGACAAGGTGGCCACAGGCTCATCCAACTCGCCATGCACGCTGTCGTGTCGCTCCACCTGGGGCAAAGTCAAGGTGAAGCTGGAACCCCGGCCGGCGGCACTTTGCACACGCAAGCTGCCGCCCATCCACTCGGCGAGTCGCTGGCTGATGACCAGACCAATGCCCGTGCCTTCGATGCTGGACCGATCGCGCCCTAAGCGGTTGAAAGGCTGGAACAACTCCTTCATTTGTTCGGCAGACAAACCCAGGCCACTGTCGGTCACAGTCAACTCGACCATGCCATCGCGCGCGCGGCTGTCCACATGAATGCGTCCGCCTTCCACGTTGTACTTGACGGCATTGGAGAGCAAGTTGGTGAGGATTTGTTTGACGCGGGTGGCGTCACCACGCACCCAATTCGCGTCTGCGGCCATGTCGTGCGTGATGGACACAGCACGCCTCCTGGCATCCGCCTCGACCAACGGCAAGGTTCCCGCCAGCAACTCAAACAAGTCGAGGGTGGTTTCTTGCAGGCGCAAGTTGCCGGACTCAATGCGTGACAAATCCATCACGTCGTTGATCATGTCCAGCAAATGCCAACCGGCTTTCTGAATTTGCGCCACCCAGCCACGTTGGGAATCGGGCAATGGCTGGCGGTTGTCCAGTTCCAGCAACTGGGCAAAACCCAGCATGGCATTGAGCGGCGTGCGCAGTTCGTGGCTCATACGGGACAAGAAAACACTCTTGGCCTGATTGGAAGTTTCCGCCGCTTCACGCGCCCGTTCCGCTTCAGCCAAACGCAGGTGCTCGGTGATGTCTTCGACCGCCGCCACGACCCGCCGGGGTTGGCCTTGTGCATCACGCAGCAGCGATACCGTCGACTGCACCCAGAGCAGGCTGCCGTCCTTGCGCACCAACCGTTTGCGCTGGCTGATCACAGGAATGTGTTCCTTGACCAACTGCGTCAATCCGTCTTCATCGGCGGCGACATCTTCAGGGTGGGTGTAGTCCTGCACCGACATTTGCATCAACTCGTCTGACGAGTAACCCAGCAAATCGCAGAATCGGGTGTTCACCTGTTTGATCTGTCCCCGTAGGTTGGTGTACACAACACCCAGCGGCAGGTTGTTCACAATGTTGGTGAGCCGGGTTTCACTCTCTCGAAGTTGCGCTTCGGTCGCCTCGCGCTCTTTGATTTGCTCCAAGAGCTCGCTCGTGCGAGCCGACACGGCGAGCTGAATACGCCGTGCACGACCCGTGACCGTCAGGAGCAAAGCTCCGAGCATGCCCACGGACAAGAGGCCAACGACCGCCAAAGCGCGCGCGCCAAAGTGCTTGCTCTGCGGCAAATCACTGGTATTGGCAAACACGCGCAACTGCAGCCCTTGAATCGGCCACTCCAGGGGGAGAGTCGCTTGAAGTGGGGCAGTGTTCGCCTTTTCACAAGCAGCACCGTGAGCAGAGAACTCTGGCATCACAGCAGAACCGCTGAACACGCAGGCCTCCAACTCGGGGGACATGCGCTTAACCATTTTTTTGAGCAAAGGATCAATACGAAAGCCCCCCACGACCACGCCGCGCAGCGATTGCACACGCTCAGCGGCTGTGCTGGGTTCGCCAACGAACACGGGTTGCAAGAACAAAGCAGCGACCTCCGGTCCGGGCGGAAGAGTCGTTTGTATGGACCCAAGCATGCTCACCGGCACGAGCCACACGGCGGTTTCGCCAGTTAGCAATGCTCGGTTCAAACCATCTCGGGTGAAGGGCAAGGACAACAAATTGAACCCCTCCGTCCATCCCATGGTCTCGCCGCTGGCAGCTCCAGGCGTTTGTACAAACCGCAGCAGCAAACCCGCATCCCCGGCGGTTGGGCCCGTGCTCGGCAACTCTCCGGCAGCTGGCTCAGCCCAAGCCAAAGACAACCCTGGCGACTGCCACTTGGCCCATGGTCGTGTGACCTCCTGGTGAGCCAAAGAGGTCAATCCCTGTCCCGCCGCAGCGTTGAGATGGGTCGCAGCCAATCGGTAGAAAGCCGCTACCGACTGCACCGCCTGCTGGGGCTCTTTCAGGGCCGCATTCAGTTCAGTTTGCAGCCGTGCAGCGTCGGCGTCGAACTCATATTTCACATGCAAT
The DNA here is from genome assembly GCA_046049865.1 of Pseudomonadota bacterium. Classification (GTDB taxonomy): domain Bacteria; phylum Pseudomonadota; class Gammaproteobacteria; order Burkholderiales; family Burkholderiaceae_C; genus JANPCX01. Next base: position 11,043 of record JBJOQO010000020.1, read on the forward strand.
GCGTCGTCACGTACCGCCTCATTGATGCCAACGGCCAGCAGGCTCAGGGCCACCAACAAACTCAGGCCCACGGGAAGTCGCCTGGGCGCCCAGTCCCCTCTGGGACGGCCGATGAGGGTCAGCAGTATCGGTGTAGCAACCAACACACCGAAGGTGTCCCCCATCCACCAAGTTAACCAAAACAAAGGCCAGGTGCTGGCGGACATCACACCGGCCACCGACAACGCCACAGCCGCACAAGATGCACTCACCAGGCAGGCAACAGCTCCGCCGAGAAGAAAAAACAGACCGATGTCCCGGGGCTCAGACAACACCATGGGCTGATGCACCCAGCGCCGCACCGCCCACAAACCGAACCCTGCCTGCGCGGCGGCACCCAAACCAATGCACACGGGAACCCACCAATGAGTGAGTGTCAGGCCGCGGTCAGAGGTCACGAATGCATTGACCACAATCGCCCCCACCGCCACGGCAGGCAGCACCCGCCAGCCAAACACCAAGGCAAACGCCAGCGCGAGACCCGCTGCGGGATAGAGCGGTGCCGCAAATCCGGGGGGAACCGTCAAGAAGAGGCCGAGCCATCCACAGGCCACATAGAGCAGGCAAACCACAACGCTGGCCAGCGTCCAATGCAGTGAGGGTGCGGGAGATTGCGACATTGTTGTGGACCAGCGCGTCTGGGCTCGGAAAAACCAAACAAATTGGGACGCGCTCAGGCTATCAGTTTGTCGTCTCGCCGTGGACAACATTTGTATCTTTTGGGGCGCCCTGGAGGGGTGACTAGGGCCTGTCGGGTTTTGGACGGCCCCGTGCCGAGGAGAGTTCCATTGAATAGCGCTCGATTTCCCGGCTTTTCTGCGCTATGCGTTGGCATGCCGCGCTTTAACGTTGCTGCCACGACCAACCCGAACCGCCGAGGACCACCATGAGCCACAGCGTGCCGCAAGCATTCAACGTCAAGACGCAAGCTCCACCGAGCCAGACAACAAACGCCCCCGCCTTCATTGAGGGCGCTGAACAACTCTGGATGTCGCAACTGGCGCAATCTCTCGGTGCGCAGGGCGAGCAGCTACAAGCCTTTGCAAGTTTGATGCAGGCCAATCAATGGCCTGTAGACATCGGACGCCTTTTCATGGACTCACGTTACGCGTTTGGGCGATTTGCTTTGGCACACACCAGCACCGACGAGCCATTGCGCCATCTGGCCTTGGTATTGTTCGAGGGCTACCAGCGGCTCGATAGCAGGCGCAGGAATTTGTGCGTCGGGCTCCCGGTGCTGCATTGAGGCGCAGGCCAGACCTTGTAACATCCTGCTCCTGATTGAGGAGCACGCACATGAAGTGGGAAGGCAACCGTCAAAGCGACAACGTTGAAGACGCTAGAAGCAGCGGCGGCGGTCGCCCTGGCGTGCGTTTAGGCGGCGGGCGTGGCATTGGCCTCGGAACCATCGCCATCGCCTTGGTGGCCAGTTGGGCGTTTGGCATCAACCCCATGACGGTGCTCGGTGTGCTGGGTGGGGGGGGCTTGGGCGGCACGGAAACCGTGCAACAACAACCTGCCGGGGCACCGCCCACCAACGATACGATGGCCCGGTTTGTTTCTACCGTTTTGGCCGACACCGAAGACGTGTGGCGCGAGCAGTTCCAACGTGCGGGCAAAACCTACCGCGAACCCAAACTCCGGCTGTTTCGCGGCAGCGAGCCCACGGCTTGCGGACGAGGCGAAGCGGCCATGGGCCCTTTTTACTGCCCAGGAGATGAGAAGGTCTACATCGACCTGTCTTTTTACGAGACGATGCGCACCCGCATGGGCGCACCGGGTGATTTTGCACAGGCCTATGTGATTGCCCACGAGGTGGGGCACCACGTGCAACACTTGATGGGCATCACTGCCAAGGTCGACGCTCGACGGGGCCGCGTGAGCGAAGCAGAACAAAACGCCTTGAGCGTGCGCCTGGAATTGCAGGCGGATTGTTTTGCGGGCATTTGGGCGCACCACGCCCAGGCCGCACGGCAAATTCTGGAGCAAGGTGATCTGGAAGAAGCCCTGAACGCGGCATCACAAATTGGCGACGACACCTTGCAGCGCCAATCTCAGGGCACGGTGAGACCCGAAACCTTCACCCATGGCAGCAGCGCCCAACGCGTGCGCTGGTTCAAGGTGGGCTTACAAAGTGGCGACTTGAACCGCTGTCAAACATTTGATGGACGGCCCCTGTAGGCTTCAGTGATCTGATCGAATCAGCACCAGCCAATCGCAGCGCAAGCGGCGTTGGCGGTGCAAACGGGAACGCAACAGCACATAGGCGCTTGGCAGTGCAATCAGGCCCATGCAGGCCAAGGGCATCCAGGCCGGCCCCGCCAACAAAGCGGCCGGAATACCCGTCCAACCCAGCAGCCACAGCGTGAGCACAGCCTCCCAAAGTTGCCACTCCACACGCTTGGCTGAACCTTGACGCAGATGCCAAGATTTGAGACTGTGCAGTTGATTCAAGTTCATGAGCACTCCTCTTGCGATCTCAAACAAGAGGTGAGCCGCAACCTGATTCTGATCAAGTTGGGGACAGGATCAAAACCGCATCAGCGGGGCATTTCAGGTGCAGTTTGGGTATCGGCCTGCGTGAGGCCGTTTCGGCGTTGCCGCCGAGCAGCAGCGAAGAGACTCAAGCCTGGATCATGCCGCCACGCACCGAGCGGGTGGTGGCGCCGTAGGCGGAGTACACGGACGACGCATCGTTGGGGATGAGCACGTCGATGGCGCGATCCAGGGCGGCGGTCGCACGGGCCAAGGATTCTCTCTGGGCAGCCACCTGGCCACTGGCGCGAGACAAACGGCTGCGCAGGCTAGCGGGAATAGGACCGCTGCGCGCGGCTTGGGCAAACTGGTCGACGGCACGGGTCAGAGCAGCTTGTAAGCCTGTGGCGTTTTGGTCGATCGCCACAGCATCGCGCACACGCAGTGCTTCACCCAATCCCGCCAGGCTGTTTTCCACCTCCACGAGGCTCGCTTCCAGCGCGGGGCTGATGGCGAGCACTGGCGGATTGGCGCTACTGGCAGGGAAAAAAGGTTTCATGACGCTGTACCCGGTCAATCGGTATCAGGAAGACGATTTATTCAACAACTCTTGCGCGTTGGCAATCAGTTTGTCGGCAATGGCTTCTGGGTTGGGCTTGAAGGTGCCCGACTCGATGGCGGCAGATACCTGGGCCACTTTTTCGGCATTGAAATCGGCATTGGCCGCCGTGGTGCCACCGGTGCCTTGCAACAACGAAGTGGCGGCGCTGGAGATCGCAACCTGGCTGCTGGCGTCCACAGCGGGGGCCGCACCGGATTTGGTCTCGGCTGTCGCACGTGACGTTGACAGCGTAGTGGTGGCCAGCGGCTGTGGGCTGTCTGAATTTCCGATCTTCATGGCGTTCTCCAAGATGACGGGGTAAAAACATCAACAGTGAGGACTGTAAAACGATGTGGATCCGTCAACATGAAATGGTTATCGGTCGGCTTGCGGTCGACTTGAGGCCTATTTTCGTTAAATTTCGGATTTTTCATAATGGCAGCTCTACCAGGCGATCGCCGACGGGCATGCCAGTGAGCGTGCGCCCACCCTCCATCTTGATTCGCGCCGCTTGGCCTTCCAATCCGGCGGTTTGTGCTTCACCCTGGCTGGCAACGCGGTAGCCGGGCCCGATGGCCACCACCTTCACCAAATCGCCCGCCGCAAACCACTGCCTGGGTTTGAGGTGGAACTGGCGCAAGCTTTGGCCAGGTGCGACGGCACGGGTAAGGCTGCGGCCCACCGCCAATGTGCTGTCCAAAATCGCTTCTGAATTGTTTTCGGCCAAATCAACTTCGGCTTGACTCAAATCTGACTCTGCCAGCACATGGCCGGCGGGCAGCGTGCTGGCCGCCACCAAAGCGGGCGCCATGACTTTGACGGTGATGGGCAGAAAAACATTCCACGGCTTTTCGCCCTGTACACAGCGCAGGCCGATGCGGGTGCGTCCCCACAAAACGCTGCCGGTGGGCACATAGGGTTGAATTTGGTTGCAAGGCGCAAGGCGCAAACGCGGATCGAGCTGCCCCACTTGTACCTCGACGCGCCGGATGTCTGCGCGGCTGGATTGACGCAAGCCGTCCAGCGCCAACTGACGCACTTGTTGTTCGATGCCCACGGCGGGTGCAGCGACGATTTGCTGGGCACCGCACAGGCTGCAAAACAAGCTGAGCAGCCATGCGAACAGCGCCCGCGAATACGTCAGGGCTGAATACAACGCGGAGTGGCGATCCATTTCCATGGATGCAATGTAAGACGGGTGCCGTCGATTCAGTGGGTCGAATTGACTGGCCTTTTCCAGTCTATTCACGGCAATCCCGCAGGCCAAGCGTTCGCACAATCAGTCCAGGCCTCGGTCTTGCCGCTCACAACAGCACCTACCTTTGGGTATCGGCAGTGAGAGACAGAACTGAAGGGCCCACGGATTCAACAGGGAGCTGTCATGCTCAATCGACTCACCGACTCGCTGAACTTTCACGGCCAGGCCCTCACGTTACGGGCCGAGCGCCAAAAGCTGATCGCCAGCAACATTGCCAATGGCGATACCCCGGGCTACCAAGCGCGAGACATCGACTTCGCCAGTGCGTTGAGAGAAGCCACAGGTGCCAGCGCCGCCGTGCCAGCCATGGCACGCAGCAGTGGCGCGCACCTTGGTGGAAACACCAGCGCTACGAGCGAGCCTCGTTTGATGTATGCCACCAGCAGCCAAACCAATCTGGATGGCAACACGGTCGACATGGACAGAGAACGCGCCAGTTTTGTGGACAACGCCGTGAAGTACGAAGCCACGCTGCGTTTTATCAACGGCAATGTGCGGACCATGTTGGATGCGATCAAGGGGCAATGAGCATGCTGTGCTTTTCTGAATCAGCGGAGGTTTTGTCATGACCATGTTGAACATCTTCAACGTCTCGGGCAGCGCGGTCAGTGCGCAAAGCCAGCGACTGAATGTGGTGGCCTCCAACCTGGCCAACGCCGACACCGTGGCGGGGCCCGACGGCAAAGCCTACAAGGCCAGGCAAGTTACCTTTCAAACACAACTGCTGGGAGCACAAGACAACGACGCCACCAGCGCGGGCGTGCGTGTGAGCACCATTTCCGAAAACGAAGCACCGGGCCGACGGGTGTTGGACCCACAACATCCGCAGGCCGATGCCAATGGGTATGTCACCTACAGCAATGTGAACCCCGTGGAGGAGATGGTGAACATGATCTCGGCCTCTCGGTCCTACCAAAACAACGTCGAGGTGATGAACACGGCCAAAAGCCTGTTGCTCAAAACCTTACAACTTGGCACCTGATCAAGGAGGCTCACCATGAGCATCACAGCCGTCAACCCCACCACCCCAACGACCACCACCACCGCCAAAAAAGATGACGCAGGTTCGGCGGATCGTTTCCTCAAGCTCTTGGTCGCGCAGATGCAAAACCAAGACCCGCTGAACCCCATGGACAACGCCCAGGTCACGAGCCAAATGGCGCAGATCAACACGGTCAACGGCATTGAAAAGCTCAACACCACGGTGGAGAACTTGTCGGGCCAATTCAGCCAACTCCAGGCCATGCAAAGCACCAGTTTGGTGGGTCGCGATGTGGTGGTGCCTGGCAGCAGGATCGATGTCAATGACCACGTCGGCCAAGGCGGCTTTCAGTTGGATGCGGCAGCCGACAACGTGAAGATTGAAATTCTTTCTTCTGGCGGCGCCGTCATCGACACCTTGAACCTCGGTGCACAAGGCAGCGGCATGAACAGCTTCAATTGGCCGGCGGGCGAGCGGACGAACAACGACAACATCAGCTTTCGCGTGATCGCGCGTTCAGGAGCCAATCCCGTGCCCAACACCCCCTTGATGCGAGACCGTGTGGACGCTGTCAGCACCAACGGTGGGGCCATCAACCTGCAACTTCAATACAGCGGCCAAGTGGCCTACACCGACGTCAAGGCGTTCAACTGAACACCGCCGCGCCTTCTTCACCACGCTTAAACAAAAGGACATCACCATGAGCTTCCAACAAGGTCTCTCCGGCTTGAACACCACGTCCAAAAACCTCGAAGTCATTGGCAACAACATTGCCAATGCCAACACCTTCGGGGCCAAATCCTCACGCGCCGAGTTCTCGGACATGTACGCCAATGCGGTCAGTGGCACCAGCAACAGCATTGGCATTGGCGTGGCATTGGCATCCGTGTCACAGCAGTTCACGCAGGGCAACATCACGGCAACCGACAACCCGCTAGACATCGCCATCAACGGGCAAGGATTCTTCCAGCTCGCCAACAGTCCGAATGACGAAAGCGTGATTCGGTACTCGCGCAATGGTCAATTCAAAACCGATAAAGACGGCCATATCGTTAACAACCAGGGACAGGCTCTGATGGGATATGACTTGGATAAGAACGGGAACCGCGTTAGTTCGGAAGCGGGCGCCCTGAAAATTCCCGTTACAGGAATTCAAGCTGCAAAAACCGAGTCAATGTCCATGACGTTCAATCTCGACTCAAGACTCCCAACAATCCCCACCACAGTAGACATAGATTTCAACGACCCCAGCACCTACAACCGGTCCACGTCGATGACGGTCTACGATGCCAACGGTCATAGCATTCCCGTGACTTATTACTTCAAAAAAATTGCTGAGAAGCAGTGGGAGGTCTACGCATCGGCCAACAACACCAGTTTGCAAGGAGGCGCAACTCCGACTCCGGTCGCGGAGATTGAGTTTCCAGCGGATGGAAGTCCGCCGATTCCATCCGGCACAGGAAGCACCGTAGGGGTGACATTTGCGCCAGCTACAACCGCAGAAACAGATGGCAAGGGTGTATTCAGCGACATTCCGTCTGCGTTCGATCCAGAATTAGACCTGACTGGTATCACGATGGATTTTTCTAAGATTACTCAGTACGCCTCCGCTTTTGGAGTTACGGAATCTACCCAAGATGGCAATCGCCCCGGTGAACTTTCAGGACTAAGTTTCTCGAATGACGGAAAACTAGTTGTTAGATATTCAAACGGCGTTACGCGTGCGGCAGCGGAAATTGACTTGGTTAACTTTCGGAATCCGCAAGGGCTTCAACCGACCGGTGGCAACGGCTGGGCACAAACTGCCTCATCTGGAGACCCCAATCCAGGCAGACCAGGCGAAGGCGGCCTGGGTGTTTTGCAATCGGGCGCATTGGAAGAGTCCAACGTCGACTTGACGGCCGAGCTGGTCAACATGATCACCGCCCAGCGCGCCTACCAAGCCAATGCGCAAACCATCAAGACGATGGACCAGGTGCTGCAAACCTTGGTGAACCTGCGGTAAGGGGCGGCCACTGCGTAGGCTGATTGCTTTTCTTATGAACACTTCTTTGCTTTCTTGCCGTCTGCCGTTGCTTGGTAGACCGCGCCGGGAATTCGCCCCGGCATGGCGAGTAACTTTCTTTGCTGGTGCAAAGAAAGTCACCAAAGAAACACCCATCACCAGCCTATTTGAGCGGAGCGGTCTCAACCACTTGACCCGGTTACGACGGGTTGTTCGGTTAGGGGCAACAAGCATTTACTGCGACGTTAAAGGCTTGTTCTTCCCGCAGGAATGTTCTGCCACCACCGTCATTCCCGCGAAGGCGGGAATGACGAACAAAGAAGTGCACACCATGCGTGAGGTGAGGTCTCGCAGAGACCAACCGAAAACGTGGCCCGAACGCCAGTGGCTACGGACCGAATCCATACCCCACGTCTGCGCTCCAGCACCAAGCCACCCCTCCCCAAATAGGCTGGTGTTCAGGTGTTTTCTTGGTGACTTCTTTTGCACCAGCAAAAGAAGTTACTCGGCCGCCGGGCCGAATACCCGGCGCGGTGCACCGCCCGTCGGCCAAACCAAACGCAGACAAGCCACCCGTCTCATGCAAACCCAAGGAGCACTGACATGGACCGCATGATTTATCTCTCCATGGCCGGTGCCAAAGCCACCATGCAGCGGCAAGACACGCTGGCCAACAACCTGGCCAATGTGTCCACCGTGGGTTTTCGTGCTGAACTGCAGGCGTTTCGTGCGGTGCCTGTGCAGGGCAGCGGGGCCAGTACCCGCGTGTATGCCCTGGAGACCACACCGGGCTACGACAACTCACCCGGAGTCATCACGAACACCGGACGCAATCTTGATGTCGCGGCGCAGGGTAAATCGTGGTTCGCGGTTCAAGCGCTGGACGGCACCGAGGCCTACACCCGCGCTGGCGGATTTGAAGTCAGCAGCGATGGTGCCTTGGTCACCCGCAGCGGTTTGCCGGTGATGGGCGACGGCGGCCCGATTCAGGTTCCACCCAACAGCGAGGTGAGTTTCGGCAGCGACGGCACGGTGAGCAGCACCGTCAACGGTCGCTCCACCGCAGTGGGCAAACTCAAGTTGGTCACCCCGGAGGCGGCGCTGACGCGTGGCGAAGATGGCTTGTTCCGCGCCGCAGAAGGCGATTTGCCTGCTGACGCGACTGCCCGTATTCAGTCTTCAGCGCTGGAAGGCTCCAACGTCAGCCCTGTGGAAACCATGGTGGCCATGATTGCCGCAGCGCGCCAGTTTGAAACGCAAATGAAGATGCTGCAAACGGCGGAGGCGAATGAGAAATCGTCGGCGCAGTTGTTGTCGATGAATGGTTAATGCTTAAACCTTTGACCCTCACCCCAACCCTCTCCCAGAGGGAGCCAATACCCCCTCTCCTGCTCTTTTGAAAGAACTGGAGAGGGTTGGGGTGAGGGAGCGAAAACAAACCGAAATTGAAAGGATCTAGACCATGATGCGCTCCCTGTGGATTTCTAAAACCGGCATGGAAGCCCAGCAAACCCAGCTGGACACCATTTCCAACAACCTGGCCAATGTGTCCACCAATGGCTACAAACGCTCGCACGCGGTGTTTGAAGACCTGATGTACCAAAACCTGCGCCAGGCAGGTTCCAACAACTCGGAACAAGCCACCTTGCCCACCGGATTGCAAGTGGGTTTGGGCACACGTGCCGTGGCCACGTCACGGATGTTCAGCCAGGGCAATTTGCAGCAAACCGGCAACTCTCTGGACTTGGCGGTTCGCGGGCAGGGTTTCTTTCAAGTGCAACTGGCCGATGGAACCACCGGCTACACCCGCGATGGTTCTTTTCAAGTCAGTCCACAAGGGCAAATGGTCACCAACAACGGCGAAGTGGTGTCGCCCGGCATCACGATTCCTGCGGGTGCACAAGGCATCACGGTCGGCGCAGACGGCACAGTCAGCGTTTCCATCGCAGGTCAAACCGCGCCCCAAGCGGTCGGGCAGTTGCAACTCGCGAATTTTGTGAATCCGGCCGGTTTGGAGCCACGAGGTCAAAACATCTTCACCGAAACCGCTGCCTCCGGTGCAGCCTCCACAGGCGCACCGGGCCAAAACGGCATGGGGGCCATGACCCAGGGTTTTGTGGAAACCTCCAACGTCAACGTGGTGGAAGAGTTGGTGGCCATGATTCAAACCCAGCGGGCCTATGAGCTCAATTCCAAGGCCATTCAAACCTCAGACCAAATGCTGCAAAAACTCAGCCAGATTTGAGCTTTGATGTGATCCGGGAGACAACACCATGAAAAACTTTGCATTGACCCTGTGTGTTCCAGTCATGGGCTTGCTCAGTGGCTGCCAAACCTTGAACTCGCCTCCCCCCGTGGACATCAGCGGCCCGACCTCGGCCCGTCCCGTGGAGGTACAGGCGCCACCGGTGAGCAACGGATCCATCTTCCAAGCCTCGCAATACCGCCCTTTGTTCGAAGACCACCGGGCTCGATTGATCGGCGATGCACTGACCATCCAGATCGTCGAAAAAGTCTCCGCCAGCCAAAGCAGCACCAGTTCCATCGACAAAGGCGGCAAGCTGTCGGCCGGTGTGAGCGCCCTGCCCTTCGTCTCGCCCAAGGCGTTTGCCCGTGCCACGGCCACGGGCAACTCGTCCAACACCTTTGAAGGCAAGGGCAGCACAGAAAATACCAACAACTTCTCAGGCGTGATCACCGCCACGGTGATCGAGGTGCTGCCCAACGGCCACCTCATCATTGCCGGTGAAAAACAAATTGGCGTGAACCACAACGTGGACGTTTTGCGCTTTTCTGGCCAGGTCGACCCCAGGGCCATTCAACCCGGCAATTCCGTGGCGTCGGCCCAAATTGCCAACGTGCGCATTGAGCACCGTGGGCGCGGCCAGCAAGCCGAAGCCCAAGGAATAGGCTGGTTGTCACGGTTCTTTTTAAACGTTCTACCAATTTAAGTTTGGCAAGAATGGGACATCCACCGGATGCTCCCCATGAACCCTCTACACGACACCTTCGGCGACCCCCACAACACTTGGCGCAACGACGCGACCGATCAAGTGGATGAACGGTCAGACCGCGTGGTGCGTGTCTTGATCTTCCTAGCGGGAATTCTGGCCAGCGCGGCCATGTGGTGGCCGGCACCTGCCCACGCCACCCGCATCAAAGAAGTTGCGACGATCCAGGGCGTGCGCAGCAACCCCTTGGTGGGATATGGCCTGGTCGTGGGCCTGGACGGCACAGGCGACCAAACCACCTCCACGCCCTTCACCACCCAGAGCATCAACGCCATGTTGCAGCAAATGGGCGTGACGGTCCCGCCTGGCACCAACATGCAACTGAAGAATGTGGCCGCTGTGATGGTGACGGCACAACTGCCCGCTTTTGCCCAGCCCGGGCAGAACATCGACGTGAACGTATCGTCCTTGGGCAACGCCAAAAGTTTGCGTGGTGGTACCTTGATCGCCACACCGCTCAAAGGTGCGGACGGTCAGATCTACGCGCTGGCGCAAGGCAATTTGATCGTGGGTGGGGCAGGCGCATCGGCTGGTGGATCCAAGGTACAAATCAATCACCTCAGTGCAGGCCGCATTCCCGATGGTGCCTCGGTGGAGCGCAGTGTTGCCACCCCATTGAACCAGGGTGATGTCATGCAACTGGACTTGGCGTCCAGCGACTACAACACCGCACGCGAAGTGGCCCGCGCCATCAATACCCGCATGGGTGCGGAGGTTGCACAAGCGATTGATGGCCGTGTCGTACGCGTGAGCATGCCACCGCCGGGCAACCAACGCATCACGTTCTTGGCCGAGATCGAGAACCTGCCAGTGACCTTGGCGGCACCCGCGGCCAAAGTGGTGGTCAACGCACGCACCGGTTCAGTGGTGATGAATCAATCCGTCACACTCAAAGCGTGCGCGGTCGCGCATGGCAGCTTGTCCGTCACCATCAGCACCACACCCGTTATCAGCCAACCCGGGGCTTTGTCACAAGGGCAAACCGTGGCGGCGCAAAAGTCAGACATCACCATCTCTCAACAGCCCGGTGCTTTGATTCAAATGCCTGCTGGAACCCAGTTGGCTGACGTGGTGAAAGCACTCAACACACTGGGCGCCACACCGCAAGATTTGCTCGCCATTTTGCAAGCCATGAAGTCGGCTGGCGCGCTCAACGCGGAAATCGAGGTGATCTGATGACCGCGCCACTGGGGTCCTCGCTCAGCACCAACCTGTCGCCATCATTGGCCACGGATGTGCGCAGCATCGACTCCTTGCGTGGAACAGCAAGCCGCGACCCCAAAGCAGCCGTGCAGGCGGTGGCCAAACAGTTTGAAGCCCTCTTCATGCAAGAGCTGATGAAAAGCATGCGCCAGGCCACGCTGTCGTCGGGCATGCTGGAAAACAGCGGCACCAAGATGGGCACTGAAATGCTGGACACCCAGTTCGCCAACCAGATGACCGGCCTACCCGGTGGTTTGAGCCAGGCCATCGTTAAGCAGTTGGAGCGGCAAATGGGCGCGACCAGCTCCGATGCGGACACGGGCAGCATCGAACTCAAGCCCTTGCAGTGGGGCAGTGCCCCCAGTGTTTTTCAAGCAACCAAGCCTCAGCCGTCGCAACCGCAACCGCAGGTCAGCAGGCCTGTGGTTCAGGGTTCGCACACAGAACGCCAACTGAGCTTCGTCAAACAACACACCGATGCGGCACGGTCAGCCGAAGCGGCCACTGGCATACCCGCCAGTTTCATGGTGGCGCAGGCCGCCCATGAGTCGGGCTGGGGGAAACGCGAAATCAAAAACGCCGATGGCAGTACATCATTTAATGTCTTTGGCATCAAAGCTGGAGGCAGTTGGAAGGGGCCGGTGGCTGAGATCGTGACCACCGAGTACATCAATGGCGAGCCGCGCAAGGTCGTGGCCAAATTCCGCGCCTACAAGTCTTATGAAGAATCCTTCAACGATTACGCCCGATTGATGCAAAACAGCCCACGTTATTCCCAGGTTTTGGCCCAGTCCAATACGGCTGAGGGATTTGCACAGGGCTTGCAAAAGGCCGGATATGCCACCGACCCAGCCTACGCAGACAAACTCGGTCGGGTGATCAACACCACGCTGCGTTTGCAGCGCATGGTGACTTGAAGACATTGGAGAACACGCCATGACTGCCTCTCCACTCATTTCCATCGGCATGCGCGCCATGACGGCGAACTATGCCGCTTTGCAAGCCACAGGCAACAACATTGCCAACGCCAATACGGCAGGCTACTCACGGCAAACGGTCGAGCTGGAAACCGCCACCGGGCAGTTCAGTGGTGCAGGATTTTTCGGCAAGGGCGTGAACGTCAAAACCGTCAGCCGCCAGCACGATGAGTTTTTGGTGCGTGAGGCCGCGACCAGCCGGGCCATAGCATCATCCGACGCGGCGCGCGCCGGGCAACTGCGGCAGTTGGAGAAAATTTTTCCGACAGGCGAAGCGGGTATCGGTTACGCCGCAGGCCAACTCTTCAACGCCTTTGTGGACGTGTCCAACCAGCCACAAGACAACGCAGCCCGCCAGGTCGTGTTGTCTCGCAGCCAAGAGCTGTCAGCGCGTTTTCGCACGGCAGCAGAACAACTCGACACCCTGCAAACAGGCGTCACGCAAGACGTCACGCTGAGCGTGAAAAATGCCAACGAGTTGACCCGCCAAATTGCGGAGCTGAACCAGGCCATTGCCAATGCCAAGGGCCTGGGCCATGCGCCCAATGATCTGCTGGACAAACGAGATTTGGCCATCAACGACCTGAGCAAAATTTTGCAAGTCAGCACGATTGCGGCGGACGACGGCAGTACCAGCGTCTTCTTTGCTGGCGGGCAGCCTTTGGTCGTCGGCAATGAAGCGGCTACGCTGACCACGGTGGCAGATCCTTACGACCGAACCAAGGTGCAGATCGGCACGGTAGACAAGGGCGTGACCAGCACCATCCCATCGTCTCTCTTGGGTGGTGGTTCAATCGCCGGTTTGCTGCAATTTCAGAACCAAGACTTGACCAGTGCACGCAACCAACTGGGGCAAATGGCGCTGGGTATCGCTGGCGGGCTCAATGACCAACAGTCGCGTGGCTGGGACTTGTCGCGCAACTTCGGCAGCGACATTGTGTCGGTGGGATCGCCGCGCGCGCTGGCTTCCAACCTCAACTCTGGCACGGGCGTGGTAGGGGTTTCCATCGACAACACCAGCTTGGTTCAAGCGAGTGACTACGAGTTGGAGTACCTGGGCAGCAACAACTATCGCTTGAGTCGCTTGTCCAATCAGACCGCTCCATTGCCGGTCACCGTGACCGCAGCCCAGCTGGCCGCGGGCTACAGAAATGTCGACGGACTGAACATCACCTTGACCAGTGGAACGCCCGCAGTAGGTGACAAATTCCTGCTGCAACCGGTCAACGCAGCCGCCCGCGACATGAAACGTGTGCTGGATGATCCGCGTGGCATCGCAGCAGCTTCACCGGTCACTGCAGGATTGGGCAGCACCAATACCGGAACGGCCAGCGTGGCTGAGTTGAAGGTGGTCAGCAACAGCGTCAATCCGAAAGTTTCAATCGCCATCAGTTTCACCAACAGCACGGGCGCCTACAGCTTCACGCAAACCGACAACACCACGCCCCCTCCCGTCGTGACAACAGGCACGGGCACATGGACCGCTGGCCAAGCCATCACGTTCAATGGCTGGTCGATGCAACTCAATGGCGTGCCAGCAAGCGGTGACAGCATCACTGTCGGTGAAACCCTCTACCCTGCCAACAACAACGGCAACGCCAACGCCTTACTCGGGCTGCGTGACCAGAATTTGATTGGTGCGGTGCGCGCAGGCAACGGCGTGACAACACCAGCGACCAACGACGCCGTCTCCCAGGGCGTGAACGTTACCGACGCCTACGCGGGTGTGCTGGCCGATGTGGGGGTGCGCGTGCAAAGTGGATTGCTGGCGGCCGATCAGTCGGCTTCTATTGAAGCCGATGCCGTGGCCAGGCAAAGCAGTTTTTCTGGCGTGAACTTGGACGAAGAAGCCGCCCGCTTGATTCAGTTTCAGCAAAGCTACCAAGCTGCCGCCAAGATGCTGCAGATTGCGCAGTCTCTGTTCGACTCGTTGCTGCAGCTCGGTCCGCGCTGAGTTCAGATACCCAACATAAAGAGGCCACCGCATGCGCATCAGTACTGCCAACTCCTACGACGTCGGTGTCGACACCCTGACCAAACGCGCCGCCGAGCTGTCTCAAACCCAAGAGCGCATGGCTTCGCTCAAGCGGGTGAACAGCGCCAGCGACGACCCTGCCGCTGCCGCCCGTGCAGAACGGGCATTGGCACGCATCAGTCGCACCGAGGCCAATCAGCGCGCGGTAGATGCTGCTGCATCGGCCATCGGTCAGGTGGAAGGCGCCATGGGCGACGCCACCAACCTCTTGCAACAAGTACGTGAAACATTGGTGGCCGCAGGCAACGCCAGCTACACGCCGGCCGACAGGCTGACGTTGGCCGACAAACTCAGCAACTTGCGCGAGCAGCTCTTCATGACCGCCAATCGAAGCGACGGCTCCGGTGGTTTTTTGTTTGGGGGGCAAGGCTCCACCCAAGCACCCTTCGTCGATGCGCCAGGCGGTGTGGCGTACAGAGGCACTTCGGGTCAATCCCAAACAGAACAAAGCACCAACATGCCGTTGTCGGCGGACGGGGAGGCGGTTTGGATGTCAGGCCGCCGAGGCAATGGTGTGTTTGAAACCCGCCCCTTGACCAACACCACGACGAGTGACCTGCCTCGCAGCGTACAAATCGATGGTGGCCAAGTGGTGAACCCCAGCGCGTTTTATGCGGTGCCTCCTTCAACCTACGCGATCACGTTCAACACCGCCGCGTCGCCTGTCACCTACAACATCGACCGCACCCCCTTGCCACCGGCTACGCCCACCACGGTCACAGCGCAAACAGGCAACTTTGTCAGTGGGCAGGCCATCGTGCTCGATGGCATGTCGTTCACCATCAGTGGCACGCCTCAAGCCGGTGATCAGTTTGAGATTCGCCCCTCTACGCCAGATTTGGACGTGTTCGAGGTGATGGACAAGGCCATGGCCGACCTGCGCGCAACCAACCGCAGCGGAACCCAACTGGCGCAAAGCAATGCCGACAATTTGCGGCACTTGGATGCGGTGCTTTCCAACGTGTTGTCAGCCCGATCAGCCGCTGGCGATGTATTGAACCAAGTGGACGCTGAAACCGAACGTTTGGGCAATCAAAAACTCAGCGCTCAAACCGAACGCTCCAATGCCGAAGACCTGGACATGGTGCAAGCCATTTCTGACTTTCAAAACCAACAAACCAGCTACGATGCAGCGCTGAAAAGTTACGCCATGGTGCAACGCATGTCGTTGTTCCAATACATCAACGGCTGAGTTTTTGCGCATCGAGCGATGTCGGTCGTACACTGACCAAAGCTTGCCGCGACCGGAGGATTTCACGTGTTTGATGTTGCCATTTTGGGTTTGGTATCACTGGGTTATTCACCCGTGATTGATCGCAACCGTGCTGTCATTGCCACTCGGTTGACTGTATTCCCGCTCAAACCCGACATTGTTCTGGATCCATCGGAGTTGCTGGCCGCCGTCAGCGGTGTCTGGCCGGCCGACGGTGGCCGCGTCGCCTTGAACGTGGCCAGCGAGACTTTGCTGCAAGACCTGATGAGCACCGAGCCCACCACCAATGTCATGGTGGAGGTGCCCGCCTTCATGGCGGCCGACCCCGCCAACGCCAGTGCCATCGTGGCGCTGCACGCGCGCGGCAATGCGTTGATGCTCAAAGGCAGGCCGCTGACTGAGTTGCCTCGCGAGGTGTTGCCTTGTTTCAAGTACTCCATCATTGACTTCACCGACGACCGTCGTTTGCAAGAAACCAGCGCGCCCGCTGGCATCAGCCGCAACATCCAGCACGTGCAGGCGGGCGTGCGCAGCGTGGCCGACATGGAGCTGAGTTTCAGCCGGGGAGCCGCCGCTGTGTTGGGGTGGCCGATCGACGACGTCATCATCAGCAGCGGCAACAAAGGCAAAGCCGCAGGCCAGACCGACCTCAACACCATCGTGGAGTTGATTCACCGGGTGGACACCCAAGAGCCCATCGACAAGCTAGAGGCCACACTCAAACGCGACCCGACCTTGGCGTTCAAGTTGATGCGGTACATCAATTCCCCCGCTTTCGGTTTGTCGGTGGAGATCAGCTCCTTCCGCCACGCCATCATGATGCTCGGATATGCACGACTGAAACGCTGGCTGGCCCTGCTGCTGGCCACCGCCAGCAAAGACGTCAACCTGAAGCCCGTGATGTTCGCGGCCGTGCGACGCGGCTTGCTGATGGAAGAGTTGGTGCGCAGCAGTGGCGACGAAGAAATGCGCAACGAGATGTTCATCTGCGGCGTGTTCTCCCTACTGGACCGCATGTTCAAACAACCTTTTGAAGAGTTGCTGAAGTCCATTCCCGTTCCCGAGCGGGTTTATCAAGCCCTGGTTGAACAGACGGGCCCCTACCAGCCCTACTTGGATGTGGTGCGCGCGGTGGAAGATGGTTCACCCTACGATTTCCGCAGCAGTGCCGACAACCTGATGATGAGCGTCAGCGAAATCAACCGCGCCATGCTGCGGGCATTGACTGCGGGCATGCAACTGGATTGACCACACAAGCGCTTTTGGTCTGAATTTCCAAGCGCCCCATGAAGCCGCAAGAGTCCTGGGCTGGCAGCGAGCCTTTGCGTGCGCTGCTGAATCAACTCTCTGACGCGGTTTTGCTGCTCGATCGGCATGGCACCCTGCGTTTTGCCAACGGCGCGGCCTTGCGTCTACTGGCATGTGAGCCCGGCACGCCGCTGGTGGGCTTACAAGCCGTCGTTGGTGAGCCCGCCGTCACCTGGTTGCAGCAAGCATTGGTCGGCGACGCCCCGCCATCGATTCCCGATGCCCTGCTGGCAGATGGAAGACGAGCGCGCCTGACTTGGCACCTGCTGGACGACCAGTACGGTGCACTCACGGTATTGGCCCCGACGGTGACAACAACCGATTCTTTGAGCATTGGAGCGCCACCACTCCAAGTCATACAGGGTGAGTTGGCACAGCAGGTACTCGAAGTATTTTGGGCTTCACCCTATCCCGTGACCTTACAAGACGCACAGTTTCGTTTTGTCGATGTCAATGCAGCCTACCTGGCGTTCACGGGTTACCAGCGCGACCAACTGATAGGCCGGGACACCAAAGAACTCCAGCCCCCCCAAGACCACGCACGCGTCTTGGCCGACCGTGCGCGCATCGAGAGCGAGGTGGGGTCCAGCCCGACACGTTTGCTGGATCGCCGAATCATCGGTGCCGACGGTCGGGAGCGCCATTTTCGTTTCTCAAGGCGTGTGCTGCGGGACGAAGCCGGGCAAACCTTCTATTTGGCAGTGCTGCAAGACAGCACCGCTGAACACAGCGCACGGGCCCGCGCCGAGCGCTCGGCACGAGAACTCGACGACTGGTTTGACCTGAGCCCCGTTGGCATGGTGCTGTTCGACGAGGCGGGTCTTTTTGTTCGTACGAATCCCATGTTCCAGAGCTTGCTGGGAAGCAACCACGTCGAGCTGCAACAAGCCCCACCTGACTTGCAACACTTGATGGCCTGGGCCAATGGCGCGCCCGACCCGGCCTTGCTACAAGACAGCCAGCTGGTCATGCGAGAGGGCTGGTCACCCCCCATAGAGGGCAAACCTCGTCGCGTTCGCACCACCTTACGCAGCTACGTCACACCAGGGGGTCAACGCCGCTTCATGGCCGTGGTGGAAGACCGCAGCTTGGAGGAGGAGCGCGACCTCGCACAAATGCAAATTGGCGCTCTGATTGATGCCGCAGGTGTAGGACTGGCAACCTTCCAAGAAGCCTCCGGCTGGGTGCAACCCACCTGGCGGCAGCGTGACGACGGCGCGCCTGCGGGGGGCGATTCACCCCCTTCGGCCGCACTGCAAAGCATCAGCCGAGAGATTGTTTTGGCGGAGTCGTTGCCAGAGTACGAAAAACTTCAGCGCGCGCTGCGCTCGGGACAGCGCACCGAGGTGCGTTATGCCATCAATCACCCCGAGTTGGGGCCACGCTGGTTGCTCACGCGGGTGGAGCCCTCCACGCTGTCTTCAGGAAAACGCAGCACGACCGTGGTGACCCTGGACATCACCGAACAACACCAAAGCGATCTGCGCAACCAGGAACTGCTGCGCGAACTCTCCACCATTTTGGACAGCACCACCGCAGGCATCGCTTACATCCGTGGCGATACGCTGGTGCGTTGCAACCGCCGATTCGAGTTGATGCTGCGTTTGCCAGCAGACAGCGGCAGCAGCGCAGCCGAGCGTATGGCGGGGCGCAGCATTCACAGCCTGTTTGGCCACAACGAGCAGGCCCAGCGTATTGCGGCCGACACGCTGCAAGCGCTGACCGAGGGTAGCCTCTATGAAACCGAGGTCGAGGTCGCGGTGCACAACAGGCAAGGCCCTGGTTCGGTGTGGTACTCCCTGTCGGTGCGCCGCACTGGCCAGCGCGGACACGTCACCGAAGCGATTGCGGTGTTGTCCGACATCACCCGACTGAAAACCCAGCAACTCGAGCTGGAGCATCTGGCGCGGGACCGCGAGCTGATGTTCAGTGTGTCCGAGGTCGGGCTGGCGTTTTTGCGCGGCGAACGCTTCCAACGCGCCAACGATGCGCTGGCGCATCTGCTCGGCTACACCGCTGAGGAGTTAGCCATGTTGCCCATGGCGCAGCTTTTTGCCGATGCTGCCGAGTTCGACCGCCACAGCAAACACGAATTGAATGGGCTCAGGCAACACGGCCGTTGGTCGGGCGAACTGCCACTCAAAAGACGGGACGGCCGCCTGCTGTGGATGCAAGTAAGCAAACGCCTGGTCACCGAGGGCGATCTGGAGGGCGGCGTCATCGCGTCCTACGTGAACGTAGACGACCGCCACCGCGCCGAACAAGCTGTGGCCTTGCAGGCCGAACGCACGCGAGCGATTTTGGATTCGGTCCTCGTCGGCATCGTCACCGTGGGGCCAGCGGGCATCGAGTGGATGAACCGTTCCGCGCGGCGCATGTTTGGTGGCGACTTGGCCGACTTCATCAACGAACCCATCAGCACCGTGGCCACATCAGAAGCGGACCACCCCTTCTTACAAACCCATTACTTGAACGAGTTGGTCGAAGGCCAAGCCGAAACCTTTGAGTGCCGCGTGAAAGCCCATGACGGACGCGAGTTTTGGGTGGTGGGCAATGTGGTGGCCACAGGCCGAGAGGTGGCGAGTCGCCAGCTCACCTACGCCCTGCTCGACATTGAGCGCCGCCGTCAAGCCGAAGCGCGCATTGCACAAACCCAGGCCTCCTTGCAACGCATCATTGAAGCCGCCCCGATGGCCATCACGCTGCGTGAAGCCAAAACCCTGCGTGTCTTGCAGATCAACGAAACAGCAGCGCGCATCGTGGGCCGCACACCCAGCGAAGTCATCGGCCTGAGCCTGGAAGACATGCACGACGCCAGCACCGCCGCCGCCATGCGCGCCGACATGCAAGCCGCGCTCAGCGCCAGTGAAGTCACCAAACGTGAATACACGGTGACCACCGCAGGCGAGGCCCGTGTATGGGATGCGCGTTTCATGCCCCTGTCCACACGCAGCCCCACCTCCACCACGCCCGATGTGCAGCACGCGCCACCCGACCAACTGCTGCTCGTGGCAACCGATGTGACCGAACAGCGCCAGGCCCAACAAGCCAAGTTTGATGCGGCCATCGCCCAGCGCGAGATGCTGGTCAAAGAGGTGCACCACCGCATCAAGAACAACCTGCAAGGGGTGGCCGGCTTGTTGCAACAAATTGCCCAACGTAAGCCCGAAGTGGCCCCCGCCATGTCCGAGGTCATCACCCAGGTGCAGGCGATTGCCCATGTGTATGGCCTGCAAGTGGGTGCCGACGGCCCACTGCGTTTGGCCTCTGTGCTGCAGGCCATCACAGGCTCGGTGCAACGCACCTTTGGCCATGCCATCAGCTTGAGCATCGGGTTGGATACGCCATCTGAAGCGCCGAGCATTGCACCTGAACGTTGGGTGCTGCCGGAAGCAGAGTCCATCCCTATCGCACTGGCCTTGAACGAGCTCTTGACCAATGCCATCAAACACACCGTCGTGCCCTCGGGCATAGCCCGGCCCGAGGTTGGCTGCCAACTGCTCAGCGGTGCTTCGGGTGTGGTCATCGTCATCACCAACCACGGTCAACTTCACGAAGGTTTTGACTTGAGCAAGGTGCCTGGCGGCGTCTCTGGCTTGGGGCTGGTGCGCTCACTTTTGCCACGGCGAAGCGCGACCTTGACCCTCGGTGCGCAAGGCACCTCGGTGGTCGCCCGACTGAGCTTGTTGCCGCCTGGCGTGCGTCTGGCTGACCAGGGCCTGTTAACACTAAAGATGCCAGTGCATCTTTAGTGTTAACAGACCCTAACGACCCAACAGCGTCGCAGGCCAAGTCCCAGTTGAACACTGGAGGTGCATCCCCCACAATGTCCCTGTGTTCACAAACCGCTGAGTCCTCATGACTTCACCCACCTACAAAGCAAAGATTTTGGTTGTTGATGACGACCGCTTGGTGCTGGCGACTGTCACCCATGGCCTCACCCAAGCCGGCTACCAGGTGTACGACGCTGACAACGGCGACGACGCCATCTTGCTGGCCCGCGAGCACCGCCCCGACCTGGCGTTACTCGACATACGCATGGAGGGCAAAAGCGGCTTCGATGTGGCCGCTTACCTGCGCGAATACTGCCAGACGCCCTTCATGTTTTTATCGGCGTTCTCCGACGAGGCCACTGTCAAACAGGTGCATGCTTTGGGTGCGGTGGCCTACTTGGTCAAACCCCTGGACATTGGGCAAATCGTGCCCGCAGTTGAAGCCGCTTTGGTGCGTGTGAACCTGATTCCGCCGACACCGCTGCGTACACCAACGGCCTCTGCCGGGACAGAAGCTGAGACCATGCCCACCGTGGTCGCCATGGCTGTGGGCGTGCTCATGCACCGCCACGGCATCGACCGCGTGGCCGCCCTGGCACGTTTGCAAAAGATGGCGGATGAACAAGGCCATGCCATCGCAGCGCAAGCCCAGGCCTTGCTCAATGCCCTGGAGGTGTTGGCCAAGTCCGGGCCGGCCTGAGCTGCGTGGTCAGGCCGACTGAACTTTTTCCAATACTCCGCGCAACGCGTCCTGCGCAACCCGCTCACACAAATTGAGCAACCAGGCGGAGAACGCCTGCGCCGCTTCGTCTGATGCATGGCGCTGCAGGAAGTAGCTGTTCACGGGTTCGGCCGTCACCGCGAACAAAGGCAACAGCGCGCCGCTGGTCACCCAAGCTCTGGCCAAACTCGGACGTGCCAGCACCACGCCTTGTCCGCTCACAGCGGCTTCGAGCGTCAGTCCCAAGTCCACCAGCTTGGGCCCACTTTGCGGTTCAGGCCAAGGCAGTCCCGCCGCCTTGAACCACGGCGCCCAAGGTTCCAGCGGCGTGCGCAGCAAGGGCCAATTCAATAGGTCAGCTGGTTGGCAAAGGGGTGCAAAACGCGACAAAAGCGCAGGGCTGGCCATGGGCAAGACAGCATCCAACATGAGACGTTGTGCGCCCATTGTTTTGGCGTCCGCTTTCATATCGCCAGTGCGCACCTCCACATCCACCTCCGCCGCATGGCCCCCCAGGTAAGGAATCGACAGCATCAACTCCAAATCCACTTCGGGCCGCAATTCGGTGAACTGCTGCAAATGGGGCACCAAAATTTGCCGCGCAAATGTGGGCGGTGCGCAAACCCGCAAACGCTGACGCTGGGGTTCACGCGAACGCTCTGCCACCCGATGCAAGGGAACTGCATTCAACATCGCAAGCGCCCCGCTGACCTGCTCCAAGTACTCCTTGCCTGCGAGTGTTGGCGCCAAAGTTTTGCCACCACGTTGCAGCAGCACGGTAGACAGCTGCTCCTCCAAACCCGTTACCCGTTTGCTGACGGCACTGGCCGTGATGTTCAGCTCATCAGCGGCGCGCTCAAAACTCCCCAAACGAGCAGCGGTTTCAAACGCACGAAGGGCGTCAATCGAAGGAAGGCGAATCGGGCCAGACGGTGCAGTCATGGGCCCGATTGTCCCAGTACTGCGACTCAGAAATAACGGAACAAATGAAAGTAGTGAATTTGAGTCAATGGCTAGACGCAAACCGCAGCGATACTGAGGTATCGCGAGGATTTGCAACGCCGCCATTGGGTCAAATACACGCTTTCATGTTTCGTTATTTCTGAGTCGCAGTACAGGTTATGGTGCCGCTTTGAGTGTGGATAAATACGCAATCACATCCGCCCGCTGTGCCGCATCGCTCAGGCTGTAGCCCATGCGCTGCCCGGGCACCAGGGCTTCTGGATTGCTCAACCAACGGTCCAGCGTGCTTGCGTTCCAAACCAGTTTGCTGCTTGCCAAGGCCGGTGAATAGGCGAAACCTGGCACCGCGCCCGCACGCCGACCAAGGAGGCCCGCATGGCGCGGGCCGACCCGGTCTGCCTCCACCGAATGGCAACCGCCGCAGCGCATGTCATACAACTGCTGGCCCCGAACCGCATCACCGCCCGCGACCGCGCTGGTGCTGGCCAGCACCAGCACCGCAACCAGATGGGCACGCGACCCCATGGGATCAGCCGCCAAAGCTCAATGCACCTGCGGGCAGGCTGCGGCCGAGGGCTTGCGACAACACCGTCCAATGCATGGTTTCATCCGCGGCCAAACGAGCAGCAATTTGACCCAGTTGCACGTCTTTGAACGACGGGATGACACCCAAGTACGCATTGGTGGCACCCAGCTCCAATTTGGCCGCCAAACTGAGCACGTCGTTTTGGTTTTTGAGCGAAGCCGCGTTCAAGGCCTTGGCATAGTCGTCCAGCGTTTTTTCAGCCACCGGCTTGCCGCCCATTTTTTGAATGGTGGCAATCAAGGCATCACGGTGGGCTTTGTGGTGAGACTGAAACTGCACGGCCAGGTCCAGCACCGGCTTTTGCAGCAAACCGCTGCCAGCGCCCAATTGGTAGGCATTGATGGCTTCGTGCTCAAGTCCCAGGGCCACGTTGAGAATGTTCACGTCGGCGGCCATGCTGCCAGACGACTGCGCGATGGCGCGGCTGGACGTGCCCGCAAGCAAGGTCACCGCAGCGGCAGACAAGGTCACACGACTCGTTTGACTGAGGAAAGAGCGACGTGCCGATGGAAGAACTGAATTCATGAAAATCTCCTGATGATGGGGTGTTGAAAGGTTGCCGTGGGCTGTCCTTGTTTTGCAAGCCCTCGCCCACAGCATTACGCAGGGCTCGTTCAACTGGATGCATCCAAAGGCGTGCTGCCCGCGTAATAGAAAGGACAATCGACGGAACACTTTCTATCGCCCCTGTCCCCCACACGGAGATGACCATGCCTGCAGCTCGACGCCACCTCTTCCTCGCCCTTCTCGCGCTGGTTCTGAGCAGCGCCGTACAGGCCCAAAGCGGCAAACTGCTGCTCACCGGCGGTGTCAGCAGCGTTGACGGTGCCGCCGGTGGAGGCCTCACGCCCTGGGCGGTCACGGGCAGTTATGCGACCGACGGCCAGTGGGGCGGCACCGCTTTCGTCACGGGTGTGAAAACACAAAACTATGGTTTGCGCATTGCCGGTGCGGCGCTCGCCTTTCGTGACCGCGTGGAGCTGTCCCTGGCCCATCAAGATTTGGACACCCACAACAACCTCGCCCCCTTGGGCCTGCCCGGCTTGCATTTGCGACAGGACATCGTGGGCGTGAAGGTGAAGGTTGCTGGTGATGCGGTTTTGGACAGCGACAACTGGATGCCGCAGATCGCTGTGGGTGCTCAGTACAAAAAAGCAAAACCGGGTGCGTTCGGCCCCACCCTGACCGGCCCTTTGGGCGCAAAAGACAGCGGCACTGATTTGTACGTCAGCGCCACCAAACTGTTCTTGGCCCAAGGTCTGCTTGTGAACGGCACGCTGCGTGCCAGCAAGGCCAACCAAAACGGACTGCTGGGTTTTGGTGGTGCGCAAAGCGACAACTACAAGTTACTGCCTGAGTTGTCGGTGGCTTACTTGATCAACAAAAACATGGCCATCGGTGCCGAGTTCCGCGCCAAACCCAACCACCTCAACCGATCGGTGTTGGGTTTGGGGGCCTTGAAAGAAGACGATTGGTTTGATGTGTTTGTGGCCTGGGCACCCAGCAAAAACTTCTCGCTCACCTTGGCCTATGTGGACCTCGGAAAAATTGCACCTGCGGTGCAACCCAAACGCCAAACCGGCACTTATTTGTCTGCCCAAGTCGCGTTCTAAATCTGTGCGCTGGCAACCCCGTATTCCTTGAAGGACTTCACCATGCCCCGCTTCATTCCCATTGTTCTTCTGGCCTGCTCTTTCACCCTCGGCGCAGGCCTGGCGCAAGCCCAAACAAACTCAACCACAAGCGCAAGGCCTGCTGCCACTGATGACAGCCTTTACAAAGCTTTTGGTGAACAAGCCGGGCTCACGGCCTTGATGGACGATTTTGTGAAACGCCTGGTGGCCGACAAACGCATCGGCTCCTTCTTCAAAGACACCAACCAGGCGAACTTGGCTCAGCAGCTCAGCGACCAACTCTGCATGCTGTCCGGCGGGCCTTGTTTTTACCGAGGTGCGCCCATGAAAGACGTGCACGCCGACATGGACATCACCAAAGCCGACTTCAACGCCTTGGTGGAGGTGCTGCAAGTCAGCATGGACGCCAAGGGCGTACCGTTTGCTGCGCAGAACCGAATGCTGGCGCGGTTGGCGCCGATGCACCGAGAGGTGGTGACGGTGCGGTGAGTGGCTCAGGCGAGCGGTCGCACCTCTCGGTGTGACCGAGAGAAATTCGCGGTGCCGCTATCGGGATGCGCGACGAGATTGACGAATCACGTAGTCCCGCAGCACACCATCCATTCGCGACTGCCAACCTTCGCCAGTGGACTTGAAGTAAGCCAAAACCTCTTGGCTGTAGCGCACCGACACCAACAGTTTCGGGTTGTCTGACTTGGGCCGCCCCCGCAGCGTTCGCAGCGGAACCATGGCCTTCAACTGTTTCGCTTTGAGCGGCTGCGCGTCCGGGTCGGCCTTGGCGGCTGCTGTGATGGCGCGGTCTTCAGCGGCACTGGGCACAACGATCACGGGGCGTTTAGATGTTTTCGACATAGTGTTTGACCTCTCGGCGGTTGGCCCGGCGCAAGCTGATGATTCTTCGAGTGGTGCCGCGATCCACAAACGCCACGTAATACAAGATTTGCGTCTTTGGTGCGAGGGCGATCATCCGCAGTTCGGCGTACTCGAAACGTTCATCCACCCACACCAAGGCATCGTCCCAATCAAGCTCGCTTGCCAGTGACAAGGAGACGCCATGTTTGGTTTGATTGCCGGCGTCTTTGGCGGGATCAAACTCGATTCGCATTATTTAATGTAGCTACCATAAATAGTGCTGTCAACCACGATCCGACCAGGCACAGTCACGCCACCCGGAGTTCAAAACAATGTCTCACCCCCCACGCCTTCTCCTCGGCGTGAAATTCAACGTCGCATTCCCCGCATTCGCCCCTGCCGCCACCTGCAACTTCAAGGGCGCTTGGGCGGACAGCTGGTCCGGATGCCACACGACTACCTCGGCGGCGGCGTCGGGCACGTTGTCGATGCTGACTTTGCCGTTGGCGTCGGTTTTGCCAAACCAGGGGGTGTCGGCCACATAAAGGTGACCGCGCATGGAGGAATGCAGGTGGCAACCCAGGGTGATGGCGCCGACTTGCGTGACCTTCAAGTCAGCCGTCGTGCTGCCGCCGGGTTTGCGTTTGGGGGGCGGGGCGCTGTAGCCGTCACCGCTGCTGGCCCCTTCAACGCCATCCAGGCGCAACTCAAACTCTTGCGCGGGGGGCGTGCCGCCCAAGGGACCCGAGGGCATGGAGCGAACGTGGTGGTCGTAAGGGTCGCGGTTGGCAAAACGCACCGTGCTGCCAACCGGCACCACCGACAGGAAGGGTGCGAACCGCAGGCCGCTTTGTTCAATCAACACCGGCTTGGCCGCCGCCGTGGCGGGCGCGCCTTGGGTGGAGCGCACCAGGATCACCACATCAGGGGCGGGTTTGCCTTCGGCGTCTAACACGGTGATGTTCACGGTGCCAGCGGTCCCGGTTTGCAAAAACAGGGCCAGTGCGGTGCACAGGGCGGTTTGGATCAGTGATGGTTTCAATGGAGCCTCCAGAAAAAGGGGGGTGGGCGATGCAGCCGCGTTGGGTTGTGATGCTGAACCGTTACCTACGAAAACGCCAGCGCTTTGGATGCAGGGCGTTGTTGAATTTCCAAAAATCAACTGCGAAAACTCAGCTGCCAAAACTCAGTTGCCAAACAAAGGACCGTCGTCACGAGAAGCTCGCACAGCTTGCGGTGACGACAAAACGTTTGTGTCTAAGTTAAAAACCTCGGTTTTGTGCAACTGGCTGGCCCGCACCCCGAGCAGGCGCAGGCGGCGGGTCAGGTTCACCCGTTTTAAACATTCGCCCGCCGCGCGGCGGATTTGCATTGCGTCATCGGTCACATCGGCCAGGGTTTGATCGCGGGTGGCGATTTGAAAATCGTCGAACCGCAATTTGATGCCTATGGTTTTGGCGGTGTACCCTTTGCGCTGCAGGTCGCCCGCCAGCCGTTGGCACAGGTCGGTGAACAAGGCGGACAAGGTGGGGCGGTCGCGCACGGCGTGCAGGTCGCGCTCGAAGGTGGTTTCGCGGCTGATGCTTTTGGGTTCGCTGAAGGTCACCACAGGCCGCTCATCCCGACCATGTGCCACCGCATGCAGCCAAGCGGCGGTGTTGGGGCCAAAGTGGGTTTGCAGCAGATCCAGCGGTGCGGCGGCCAGCTCGCCGATGGTGTGGATGTTGAGCAGTTGCAGTTTGGCGTTGGCTTTGGGGCCGATGCCGTTGATTTTTTTGGCCGGCAGGGGCCAGATGCGGCTCTCGACCTCCTTCAAACGCAGCAGGGTGATGCCATCGGGTTTGTTCAAGTCTGAGCCAATTTTGGACAACAGTTTGTTGGGTGAAACGCCAACGGAGCAGGTCAGGCCTGTGGCTTGGTGCACGGCGTCTTTCAGGGCAAGGGCGATGCCGTGGCCGCCGTCTTCCTGTGCGCCGGGAACATCGGTGAGGTCGATGTAAATTTCGTCGATGCCCCGGTCTTCCACCACCGGGGTGATGGCCCGCACGGCCGCTTTGAAGAGACGGGAGTAACGGCGGTATTCCTCAAAATCCACGGGCAGCAGCACGGCGTCTGGGGCCAGGGCGGCGGCTTTCATCACCCCCATGCCCGAGTGCACGCCCAAAGCACGGGCCGCATAGGTCGAGGTGGTGATGACACCGCGCCCCACGTACTGCCGCAGGCGAGCGTAGCGGCGGCTGCCATCGGCAAGCAACTCAGGCTGGTGGTCACGGCCACCGCCAATCACCACGGGTTGGCCCTGCAGATCCGGGTAACGCAGCAACTCCACGGACGCGTAAAACGCGTCCATGTCGAGGTGGGCAATCAGGCGATCATTCATGGGCTGCAGCGGTGTCCAAGGGAAACTACCACAGAGTTTTTGTCAGTTCGGCAGAGCTTCGTAACAGACCGGTCTCCGCGCGTCGATATAATTTCCCTTTACCACCACGGCATTCGCGATGAAAAGTGCGTGCTGCATGCAATGACCAAGTTTGTCTTCGTGACCGGCGGTGTGGTGTCCTCGCTGGGTAAGGGCATCGCGGCTGCATCTTTGGCGGCGATTCTCGAATCGCGTGGCCTCAAAGTCACCCTCATCAAGCTCGACCCCTACATCAACGTGGACCCGGGCACCATGTCGCCCTTCCAGCACGGCGAGGTCTTCGTGACCGAAGACGGCGCGGAAACCGACCTCGACCTCGGCCACTACGAGCGTTACATCACCACCCGGATGAAGAAGGCCAACAACTTCACCACCGGGCAAATTTACAAATCGGTGCTGGAAAAAGAACGCCGTGGCGACTACCTTGGGAAAACCGTTCAGGTCATTCCCCATGTCACCAATGAAATCCAGGACTTCATCAAACGTGGCGCGGGCGTGGACACGCCCGACGCTGTGGACGTCGCGATAGTGGAAATTGGCGGCACCGTCGGCGACATTGAAAGCCTGCCCTTCCTGGAGGCCGCCCGCCAGATGGCGCTGCGCAACGGACCCAACAACACAGCGTTTGTGCACCTGACTTACGTGCCATTTATCGCGGCGGCTGGCGAACTCAAAACCAAACCCACCCAGCACACGGTGCAAAAGTTGCGCGAAATTGGCATCCAAGCCGATGCGCTCTTGTGCCGTGCGGATCGGCCCATTCCTGCCGAAGAGCGCGAAAAAATTTCTCTCTTCACCAATGTGGCTGAGTGGGGTGTGATCTCCGTCTGGGACGCCGACAGCATTTACAAAGTGCCGCGCATGCTGCACGAGCAGGGGCTCGATGGCCTCATTTGTGACAAGCTGCGCTTGTCCACCCCGCCTGCCAATTTGAAGCGTTGGGATGCCCTGGTGCACGAGGTCGAGCACCCGCAGCACCACATCACCATTGCCATGTGCGGCAAGTACACCGAGCTGTCCGACTCCTACAAGTCGCTCAACGAAGCCTTGCGCCACGCGGGCATCCACAACCATGCCCGGGTGCACATTGAGTACATCGACTCGGAAACCTTAGAGGCGGACAACATCGGCCAACTCGCACGGTTTGACGCCATCTTGGTGCCGGGCGGTTTTGGCAAACGTGGCGTAGAGGGAAAAATTCTGGCGGCACGTTTTGCGCGCGAGCACAAAATTCCCTACCTCGGCATTTGTTTAGGGATGCAAGTGGCAACTATCGAATACGCGCGCCACATGGCGGGCTTGAAAGACGCCAACAGCACCGAATTCGAACCTGCCACGCCCCACCCGGTCATTGCTTTGATCGACGAATGGCAGGACCTTGATGGCTCCATCCAAAAACGCGACGCCAACTCCAACCTCGGCGGCACCATGCGTTTGGGCGCACAAAGCTCCGACGTCAAACCCGGCACCTTGGCCTTTGAGATTTACGGCCCCGTGGTCACCGAGAGGCACCGTCACCGCTACGAGGCCAACGAACATTACCTGGATCAACTCTCGCAAGCAGGTTTGGTCATTTCCGCTCTGACCCAACGCGAAAAACTCACCGAAATGGTCGAGCTTCCACGCGCGGTACACCCTTGGTACATGGGCGTGCAATTTCACCCCGAGTTCAAGTCCACGCCGTGGGGCGGCCATCCACTGTTCACGTCTTATGTCAAAGCGGCCTTGGTGCAAGCCGCGTCAGTGCAAAC
Organism: Pseudomonadota bacterium; assembly: GCA_046049865.1. Taxonomy (GTDB): domain Bacteria; phylum Pseudomonadota; class Gammaproteobacteria; order Burkholderiales; family Burkholderiaceae_C; genus JANPCX01. The sequence continues at coordinate 40,849 of JBJOQO010000020.1, forward strand.
CACCAAGGCGGCGGCATGAAACTTTGCGGATTCGATGTCGGTTTGACCCAGCCCTTTTTTTTGATTGCCGGGCCCTGCGTTATTGAGTCGGAACAATTGCAAATGGACGTGGCGGGTCAGCTCAAAGAGATGACCTCCAGCTTGGGCATTCCCTTCATCTTCAAAAGCAGCTTCGACAAAGCCAACCGTTCCAGCGGCGCCACCTTTCGTGGCCCCGGCCGCGACAAGGGGCTGGAGATACTGGCCAAAGTCAAACACGAACTCGGCATACCGGTGTTGACCGACGTGCACACCGAGGACGACATCACCGCCGCCGCTGCGGTGGTCGACGTGTTGCAGACCCCGGCCTTCCTGTGCCGCCAAACCGATTTCATCCGCGCCGTGGCCCAAAGCGGCAAACCCGTGAACATCAAAAAAGGCCAGTTCCTCGCACCGCACGACATGAAAAACGTGATCGACAAAGCGCGTGCTGCGGCCAAAGAAAAGGGCCTGAATGAAGACAACTTCATGGCCTGCGAACGTGGCGTGAGTTTTGGCTACAACAACCTCGTGAGCGACATGCGTTCGCTGGCCATCATGAGAGAAACCGGCGCGCCCGTGGTGTTTGACGCCACCCACTCGGTGCAACTGCCTGGCGGCCAAGGCACCAGCAGCGGCGGGCAGCGCGAGTTCGTGCCCGTGCTGGCCCGCGCCGCCGTGGCCGTGGGCATCGCTGGGCTGTTCATGGAAACCCACCCTGACCCCAACAAAGCCATGAGCGACGGCCCCAATGCCGTGCCACTCAAGCACATGAAGGCCTTGCTGACCCAATTGCTGGCCCTGGACCGTGTGATCAAAGCGCAGCCCTTGCTGGAGAACGATTTTTCTTGTTGAACCACCTCATTCCCTGTGGGCATGGGGTCTTGAACAAATTGGATTGGCCCCTGTAACTGAATCTGGGCAACATGACCGCAGCGCGGGTGAAGGTCATCCGCCCTGTAACCGTTAAAGAACCTTTGAAACTGGAGACCCTGACATGAGCGCCATCGTAGACATCATCGGCCGAGAAATTTTGGACAGCCGTGGCAACCCCACCGTGGAATGTGACGTGCTGCTGGAAAGTGGCGTCATGGGCCGCGCCGCAGTTCCCTCGGGCGCCTCCACTGGCTCACGTGAAGCCATCGAGCTGCGCGACGGCGACAAAGCCCGCTACTTGGGCAAAGGCGTGCTCAAGGCCGTGGAGCATGTGAACACCGAAATTTCGGAAGCCATTCTCGGTTTAGATGCCTCCGAGCAGGCCTTCTTGGACCGCACCTTGATCGACCTCGATGGCAGCGACAACAAAAGCCGCCTCGGTGCCAATGCCACGCTGGCCGTGTCCATGGCCGTGGCCCGCGCCGCCGCCGAAGAAAGTGGCCTGCCGCTGTACCGTTACTTTGGTGGTTCCGGCGCCATGCAAATGCCTGTGCCCATGATGAACATCATCAACGGCGGTGCACACGCCAACAACAGCCTGGACTTGCAAGAGCTGATGATCATTCCCGTGGGGGCACCCACGTTCCGCGAAGCCATGCGTTATGGC
>JBJOQO010000021.1:0-41152 GCA_046049865.1 Pseudomonadota bacterium
CTTCAAGTTGCCGCTTGATCTTCTCGTGCCACTGCACCGTTTCCATTTGCACCCTCGCTGTTGTCAAAACAGCAACCTTCGCAGGGTTCTGATGGCTTGCATAGGGTGCGGTTCACCGCGCGCTTACGATATAGCTCGCAAAGCACAGTCTCAAGTTGTCCCATTGCCAGCCGACAATATGGTCGTAGGTCCCCCAATCTGGAACCATGATGCCTGCTGCGACGAACAAACCGCTGTTGACCGAAGCCTTACGCGATTTGAGTGCGTGGACCGCCTATTTTCGTGATGCGGAAATTCCTGTCCAGGCGGACAGCGCCGAGGCACTGGAGGCATTGCGGGCCAATGAAGACGATGTGGACGCGAATACGATCGGGGAGGTAATCTCTACCGATCCGCTGTTGACGCTCAAAGTGCTCGCTTTTGCGTCCAGCAACCGCCCCGCAAGTCGGGTAACAGACACCGAGACCGTCATCGCAGCGTTGGTCATGATGGGTATCTCGCCGTTCTTCCGAGCGTTCGGTCCCCAACCAACACTAGAAGACCGCCTCGAAGGTGCGCCAGAAGCGCTGGATGGCCTGCGTCAGGTTTTGCGACGTTCGCACCGCGCAGCGAACTTCGCGCTGGCATTTGCAGTGCACCGCATGGATCACGACGCCGCAGTCATCCATCAAGCGGCGCTTTTGCACGACTTCGCCGAAATGCTGTTGTGGACACACGCGCCGGCTTTGGCTCTGCGTATTCGGGTGGCCCAGCTTGCCGACTCGACGTTGCGCTCCGCAGCCGCGCAACAGGCGACACTCAACATTGAATTGTCGGACCTGCAGCAATCTCTGATGAAGGTTTGGCGGTTGCCTGAACTGCTCATCCGCATTACCGACGACAAACATGCAGATCACCCCAGCGTGAAAAGTGTGCTTTTGGCCATGCGTCTTGCTCGCCATACCGCCCAAGGTTGGGAGAACGCTGCGCTGCCCGATGACGTGAACGACATCGCGCAGCTCTTGAACCTTTCGCAAGCCGCTGCGCTCAGCTTCGTACGTGACGTTGAGAGGTGAGCGCCCGCTCACTGAGTTCGGTTTGACCCCGAGCAACAGCCAGGTTGCGGGCAAGAACGGGTTTACCCTCCACAAAGCCGACTGAATCACTCAAGTTCTGTTATACTTGACTAAAGTACTACGGAATAAACGGGTGACTTCAACGTCGAAGTTCAGGGTTTGTACCGAAGGCTTGCCGAGCCTGTGTTTAGGCCCTATCCAATTTTGGCGGGTCGACCAACGGCGTCAAGGAGAGAAGCATGCGATTGACCACCAAAGGGCGTTTTGCTGTCACGGCCATGATCGACCTGGCTTTGCGTGAGCAAGCGGGACCGGTTGCCTTGGCCGCCATCAGTGCGCGGCAGCAGATATCGCTCTCCTACTTGGAACAACTGTTCGGAAAACTGCGTCGCCACGCTTTGGTGGAGAGCACGCGTGGCCCAGGTGGTGGTTACTCCTTGGGGCGAGCAGCGGCTGAGATTTCCGTAGCGGACATCATTGTTGCGGTAGACGAGCCTCTAGACGCAACAGGTTGTGCAGGCAAAGAGAACTGCATGGGTGAAGACGCAGGTCGGTGCATGACCCATGATCTGTGGGCCAGTCTCAACGCCAAAATGATTGAGTACCTGAACTCCGTGTCCTTACGCAATCTGGTTGATGAGCAACTGGCCAAGGGCGTCTCGGTGGAGGCTCACCACGTCAAGCGGGCGATTTCAACTCAGCCTGTGGTCAAACCTATCAAGATCACCGCGCCCAATTCGGTATTCGCTTTGGGCGGCGTGTTCTCAAAATAACTTCACTCAACTTTTGTACTGAAACCGAGCGCATGTGATGGACATGACCCCCCACTTCCCGATTTACATGGACTACGGTGCCACCAACCCGGTGGATCAACGTGTCGTCGACGCCATGATTCCCTGGTTGCGTGAGCACTTTGGCAATCCTGCTTCGCGTAGCCACGCGTGGGGATGGGAGGCCGAAGCCATTGTTGAAAGTTCGCGTGAGCAAGTGGCGGCCTTGATTGGTGCGGATCCGCGCGAGATTGTGTGGACATCCGGGGCCACCGAGTCCAACAACCTGGCCATCAAAGGCGCGGCACATTTTTATAAAACCCGAGGCAAGCACCTGATCACCGTGAAGACAGAACACAAGGCTGTTCTCGACACTATGCGTGAGTTGGAGCGCCAGGGTTTTGAGGTGACTTACCTCGACGTGCAGGAAGATGGTTTGCTCGACTTAAACCGTTTGAAAGACGCTATGCGTGCGGACACAATCTTGGTGTCCGTCATGTTCGTGAACAACGAAATCGGCGTGATTCAGGACATCCCGGCCATTGGTGCGCTGTGCCGTGAACGAGGCATTATTTTTCACGTGGACGCCGCACAAGCCACTGGGAAAGTGGCCATCGACATGGCCCAGCTCCCGGTTGATCTGATGAGCTTGGCGTCGCACAAAACCTATGGTCCCAAGGGCATTGGCGCGCTTTATGTGCGCCGCAAACCGCGTGTGCGCATTGAGGCCCAGATGCATGGCGGTGGCCATGAGCGCGGCATGCGGTCAGGCACTTTGCCTACGCACCAAATCGTGGGCATGGCCGAGGCGTTTCGTATTGCGCGCGAGGAAATGGCCACCGAGCTGCCGCGCATTCGTGCTTTGCAGCAACGTTTGATTTCCGGTTTGCAAGGCATGGAGCAGGTGTTTTTGAATGGCCACGCCACGCAGCGCGTTCCGCACAACGTGAACATGTCCTTCAACTATGTGGAAGGCGAGTCGCTCATCATGGGCATCAAGGGCATTGCCGTGTCGTCGGGCTCTGCTTGCACCTCGGCCAGTTTGGAGCCGAGTTATGTGCTGCGGGCTTTGGGGCGCAGTGATGAACTCGCGCATTCGTCTCTGCGTATGACCATCGGTCGCTTCACGACCGAAGACGAGATTGATTATGTGGTGACCACCCTCAAGGACAGGGTCGCTAAATTGCGTGATTTGTCCCCGCTTTGGGACATGTACAAAGACGGCGTGGACTTGAGCACGATTCAGTGGGCGGCCCACTGAACACCACCTCATCCGCCCCGCAGCATTTCAGGAGTCAAGATCATGGCCTACAGTGAAAAAGTCGTTGAGCACTATGAGAACCCTAAAAACGTGGGTTCATTCGACAAAGGGGATGAAACCGTCGGCACCGGCATGGTGGGCGCGCCGGCCTGCGGCGACGTGATGAAGTTGCAGATCAAAGTCAATCCGCAAACCGGTTTGATTGAAGACGCCAAGTTCAAAACCTATGGTTGCGGCTCGGCTATCGCGTCGAGCTCACTCGTTACCGAGTGGATCAAGGGCAAGTCTTTGGACGAAGCGCTGACCATCAAGAACACTCACATTGCCGAAGAACTGGCACTGCCGCCTGTGAAAATCCACTGCTCGATCTTGGCGGAAGACGCCATCAAGGCGGCGGTGAACGACTACAAAGCCAAGACCATCAACGCGGCATAAACCATGGCTGTGACCCTCACCGAAGCAGCAGCGCGCCATGTGTCGCGCTACCTGATCAAACGCGGCAAAGGCGTCGGCGTGCGCTTGGGTGTCAAAACCACGGGCTGCTCTGGGCTGGCTTACAAGCTCGAGTATGCGGACGATCTGGCACCCGAAGACGTGGTGTTCGAGCACCAGGGCGTGAAGGTGTTGGTGGACCCCAAAAGCCTGCCCTACATTGATGGCACCGAGCTTGATTTCGTACGCGAGGGGTTGAATGAGGGCTTTAAGTTCCGCAACCCGCGTGAGAAGGATCGCTGCGGGTGTGGCGAGTCTTTCCGCGTTTAAGGCTCACATGACATCTCATCAGGCGCGGCTTCCTGCCGCGCCTTTTTCTTGATCCACACTGGTTCCATGCGACTCGATAGCAACGACTTTGAACTCTTCGGCCTGCCGCAGCAGTTCCAACAGGAGCGCGCCCAGATTGACGCCCAGTGGCGACGCTTGCAGGCCGAGGTGCATCCTGATCGTTTTGCCAGTGAAGGCGCTGCCGCGCAGCGTGTTGCGATGCAATGGTCCGTGCGCGTGAACGAGGCCTATGGCCGCCTCAAGGAGCCGCTAGCCCGCGCTGCGTACTTGTGTGAGATCAGAGGCGCACCGATTGCCGCCAACAACAACACCGCCATGCCATCGAGTTTTTTGATGGAACAGATGACGTGGCGTGAAGCACTGGATGAGGCCAAGACAGTGTCTGCAGTGACGGATTTAGAGACACAGGTCTCGGCCGTCCGTGCCAGCCGCATGCAGTCTCTGGCACGTTTGCTCGATGAAAACAAGGACGCTTCCGCTGCTGTTCAAGAGGTCCGCGCTTTGATGTTCATCGAACGTTTCTCGGACGACGTGCGGCAGCGGCTGGACCACCTTCAACCTTGATTTGATAAACCCATGGCCCTTCTGCAAATTTCTGAGCCCGGCGGCACGCCCGATCCCCACCAGCGCCGTGTGGCCGTGGGGATTGACTTGGGTACCACGCACTCATTGGTGGCGGCTGTTCGTAGCGGCGTGGCGGAGTGTTTGCCCGACTTGCAAGGGCGGGTGATCTTGCCATCGGCGGTACGTTATTTGCCCGGTGGGCGAAGGCAAATTGGTGCTGACGCCTTGGCCGAAGCCGCGTCCGACCCGCGTAATACCATCGTGTCGGTCAAACGTTTTATGGGCCGTGGCCTACTGGACATCCATGAGCATCAACAGCTGCCCTATGAGTTTGGCGACGCGCCAGGCATGGTGCAAATTCAAACCGTGGATGGGGTGAGGTCACCGGTAGAAGTGTCCGCAGAAATTTTGGCCACCTTGCGTCAACGCGCCGAAGACAGTTTTGACGACGACTTGTTTGGTGCCGTGATCACGGTGCCCGCTTACTTCGACGACGCACAGCGCCAGGCGACCAAAGATGCCGCCGAGCTGGCGGGTATTCACGTGTTGCGCCTGATCAACGAGCCCACGGCGGCCGCCATTGCCTACGGTTTGGAGCACGGATCTGAAGGGCTCTACCTCGTCTATGACTTGGGCGGCGGTACATTCGATGTATCCCTGTTGCGCTTGAGTGAAGGTGTGTTTGAAGTCGTGGCGACGGGCGGTGACTCTGCCTTGGGTGGCGACGACTTTGATCGTTTGTTGGCCGACTGGGCCTTGTCGCAAACCGGCTTGACTGCCGCGACGCCACAAGACAAACGATCCGTCCTCGTGGCGGCGCGCGCTGCCAAGGAAAAACTCTCCAGCAGCGACCATGCGACCATGGCTTGCCCCATCGCAGGCACCGAGCTGTCGGTGCGTATCGACCGCGCGCAGTTCATCTTGCTGGCCCAGCCCCTCCTGGAGCGCACCATGGCCGCCTTGCGGCGTGTGCTGCGTGATGCCAAAACCGACAAGAACGAAGTGCAGGGCGTCGTGATGGTGGGCGGCTCGACCCGCATGCCCATGGTGCAGCAGGCCGTTGCCGCTTACTTCGACAAACCACCGTTGACCAATTTGAACCCCGACGAAGTGGTGGCGCTAGGTGCCGCGATTCAAGCCCATGCGCTTGCCGGCAATGCGGGTGCGCAAGAGCTTTTGCTGCTCGACGTTATTCCGCTGTCGCTTGGCCTGGAGACCATGGGTGGTTTGGTGGAGCGCATCATTCCCCGCAACAGCACGATTCCCACCGCGCGCGCCCAAGACTTCACCACCTTCAAGGATGGCCAAACTGCCATGGCCATCCATGTGTTGCAAGGCGAGCGCGAACTGGTGAGCGATTGCCGTTCCTTGGCCCGATTTGAGCTGCGCGGCATTCCGCCCATGGTGGCTGGCGCCGCGAAAATTCGCGTCACCTTCCAGGTTGATGCCGACGGCATGTTGAGCGTCAGTGCGAAAGAAGAAGGCTCGGGGGTGGTGGCGTCTATTTCAGTCAAGCCGAGTTATGGTCTGGCGGACGAAGACATTGCCCGCATGTTGAGGGAGAGCTTCACCACCGCCGAGGTGGATATGCAGGCTCGCAGCTTGCGCGAAGCGCAGGTGGAGGCTGAGTGTATGGTGCTGGCCACCCGGGCCGCTTTGTTGGCTGATGGCGAACTGCTTCCTGTCTCAGAGGTCACGCAACTGCAAATCCAGTTGACCGAACTGGAGCGCACTGCCCGAGGCAACGACCATCACCAAATCAACGCAGCCGTTGAAGCGCTGGCCCACAACACCGAGGCCTTCGCGGCCGCACGCATAAACCGCAGCATCCATGACGCCTTGACCGGTCGTCGCGTGGACGACATTTAGGAAGACACTCTCCATGCCCGTCATCACCATCCTGCCCCATCCCGAGTACTGCCCGAATGGCGCGGCTATCCATGCCTCGCCGGGTGAATCCATCTGTGAGGCCCTGCTGGAACACGATATCGAGATTGAGCACGCCTGCGAGATGAGTGCCGCTTGCACCACCTGCCATGTGGTGGTGCGTCAGGGTTTGAATTCCCTGAATGAGATCGACGAAGTGGAGGAGGATCTGCTCGACAGGGCATGGGGCCTGGAGCCCAATTCGCGTCTGTCTTGCCAAGCCATCTTGGCCCAGCAAGACGTGACGATTGAAATACCCAAGTACTCTGTCAACCACGCCAAAGAGGCGCATCCGAAGTAGGGTGGTTGTGGCTAAACGGTTGATCACGTCAGGCCTATGTTTTCTTCTGATACCTCACCACCAGACTTGATCCACTGAACAACGAGACGTGATCCAGATTCTTTCGTTTCAACTCGTAGTCGCGCGAAACCATCGCCCGAAGGCGCGAATCGGACGAAAGCGGATACGTTTACCGATGGGAGCGAGAACGAGTCATTCTGCGCCATTTCGTCCGGATGCCCGTTCGCGAAAGGGTACGGTGCGTAGAGTCCGGAGCTGTGCACAGACACGATCTTTACGGCCGGTTTTTTCGCATCGCGGCGTGACGTGAGCATGGCCTCAGCGGTCATCGAATGGTGTTCATCACCAGAAATAAACACAGTGTTTAGGATTTGTTTTTCGACGATGAGTGCGAAGAGCTCGTCCATCGAGGCAGGAAAGGCCTCCCATGCGTCGCTGTGGGCGCTGCCAATCTCGCCGACTATCGACGGCGGCCAGAGGTTTGGCGGATGTCTGTTGGGATTGTTGAATTCGCCAGCAACTGTTGTGCAGCGGCGCGGCAGCAGGATCGAGGGTGTCACCACGAATTTCACCTTGTTGCCCTGCTGAAGCAACCATTTTTTAAGGTCACGCCACTGATTTTTGTTCAGGATCCTTCGGTCGAGTGGCGGAACGGTCGTCCCGCGCGCGGAGCGGCCGGTGCGCGTGTCGGCGAATCTGAATGGCAGGCCGCCCGCCATGAACTCAAGGTCGCCCACACCGATGGAATGTACACGCGGTCTGAGCAACTCCATACGCTGGAACTTCGAGTACGCGTGAGCGCCTTGCAGTAGCGCGTGGTTGTTCCGGCGGTTGGCCTCCGGCCGCAGCCGCGCTACCTTCGCTGGCAACGGTTCCCAGTTGTCCGTTAACTCGTGATCGTCGAGCAGCATCCACGTGGGTATGCGGCGCAGCACTTCTCGCATGCCCGAGGCTCGCATGGCCTTTTCGTTGGGTTGTTCGTACAGCTCGTCGCGGCGGGTCGGGTCGATGAGACCGGCGGTGGCATCCGCGTAGATTTGATCTCCGACGAACAAAGCGAAGTCGACCCGCCTCTCGGGCGTCTCGATCAGTTGGGCGAGCCGATGAAGGCTGGCTTGGCCTACGCGGGAGTCCAGCAGGCCAGACACGTACTGGCAACTGCCTAAAGCGAACGCAAATGAATCGCTGGGCTTATCGGCCTTCGTCATCGCCTGCGCCGACATGATGTTCGATAGTTCGACGAACGCGAGTTCGAGATCGTCGCTGCGTTGACGCTTTAGCCAGTCATCAACACGCTGCATGATGTAGTCTTTGTTGTCGACGGGCTTTGCCGATGGGCTCATCGAATCGGCTTCTTGAGAAGAACGGATCAAGTGAGAGTTGTTCACGATTCGTTCGGAGTTCCACAGGAGAGGGTTGATTGCGTGGTCTATGCCGCCTCCAAACGTCCGATCAACTATTGGAACAGGCTCAGGGCTGCGCGCCGAGTCGGGTCGGATGCCCTGGCTCCCGCGTTGATCCTTCTTTGCTGCTGGCGCAGTGGCGCCTGAGTTGTCCGGGGACACAGGTGCGTTGTACAAGCCCCTGTCCAGCGCTGACAGCCGCGCCCTTGTCTCGTCGGCCGGATAGATGACCAGCGCCAACCAACCGAGCGCCGTGCTCGCCGATTGGTTTTCTTGCAACGCCTCAGTGTTGTGCGGCGTCATGCTGGCGGTATTCGGCTCGGCGAGCATCCAATCCGCACTGCTGCCATTTGACGAAGACTGACTCATACAGCGGACATCATTGATGAGCATGTAGTCACGCTCTCCGTGTGCACTGGTCAGACGTTTTGACGGGATGAGGTGCAAAGTTCCGTTCCCCTGCGTGGGATCGGAGAGACAGGCGATCTTGACGTTGTCATTTGGCTGGAACGGCAACGCAAATCGCGGTCCTAGCCAGGGCAGCGTGATGACATCGGGCAAAGAGTCATAGCGTGTGACTGGGGGCACCTCGCTCTTTAGGAAGACCAGGAGATCATCGAACACGGCGTGCGAGCGGGTTCCCATCAGGACGTCCTGATGACCGAGATGGGTATACACCGACGATTTTGGGTCGGGTTCCGAGAAGGGCACGCCTGCCGACTTGAGATGTTGGCTCAAGAGGGTTTGAGTTAGCGCGTCAACCAGACCGTTGTTCGCCCCATGGATGGCGTAGGTGTCAATGCCGCCCCAGCGCTCGCGCAGGCGCTTACGCGTCACAAACTCGCCACGACCCGCCTGGTTGGTGATGGAGTCAGTGCGTGCGAAATGAATCGTTTGTGACACGGTGTCCAAATTCATCGGCCCAAAGATGTCATTGATGGATTCCAGCGTTTGGGGGCTCATGTTGTTCACATCGAAGGCGCGACCGTAGAGCGCGTCCATGCGATGGCGAGTTGCCGTCCACGGCACGTACAGCGGCCAGATGAAAGGGTTTTCGCGGTCGTAGTCGGCATCCGGGTAGGGGATGCTGGCCAGCAACCGATCCATCAATTGCTCCAAGACGCCCGGCTTATCGCTCGGTTGGAACTGGTAGTCGTCGCGCATCATCCAGCGTCGCACCGATTGCATCACGAAAGCACGCAGGATGTTGTCGTCGGTGTAGCGCAGCACCGGGCCCTTCTGGCTGAGTATCAGTTTGCGTATGACCGGATGGGGCTGGCCAGGCAACTGGCTGTTGAATGCCCTTAGTACGCCCAGTTGGTATGAAGTCAGCCAGGTGTCGGGGCCCAGTTCGATCGTGTTGTCCCGCACCTCCTTGGCATCTGTAAGCAGTGCCATGCTCAACATGACGCAGCCGATGCAATGGGCCAGCACGTCGACCGGCTGCTTGGAGACGTTACGGATGTGCATGAGCGCAGCCGGAATGTCGATCAACCCCACCTGTTCCATCGACCACGGGTAGGTGCAGCTTGAGAGCGCGGAACTGGTGCGCAGGTCGACCACCCAAACATCGCGCCCGCTTTTGCAGAAATACGCGGCCGCGCTGACAGGAAGGCTCGCGTGCGTGAACGTATTGCCGCTCGCGCTGTAGCCATGAATCATGACCAGCGGCCGACCCGGCTCGCGCCTGGGGCCTGTAGGTTGCCGGTAGCGCGTGAGCCGAATCGTGACCGGCGTGTTGGTGTCCGGATAGCGATCAACCACCAGCTCGGTAATTTCCGGCTCCATCAAGCCAGCAACCAGGCCAGGCAGGCGATCCGGCTGACGCCTGGGCTGGGTGTCCGGCTTGCGAAACGTCCACAGGTGAATTGTCACGAGCACACGCGCCATGTAGAGCCCGAACGAGCAGAGATCTGCCAGGGCGACCGCTGAGTTGCGCTGGCGGGTGATGCGCAGAAGCGGGAACCCCTGACCCGCCAGAAAGTGGCCGTCCAGCTCCAGCACGGGTCGTTGACTGGTATTCATTCCAGGCATCTCTTCGATGGTGAGCTGCGTCAACTGACGCCACGGGTTGGCGCGTCTTCCATAGGTCAGGCGCTTCGATCCGCGGATCGTGTCGCAGCGGCCTATCTGCAGGCTGCGCGCATCTACTTCCGTGCGGTGGCCTGGGAGCGGCAGAACCTCGGCAATCGCCAAGTCGTAGTCCAGCCGACGCACCTCACCCGCGTGCGTTCCCATCCGCAACAGCGACCAAAAGTAGCTGTAGATGCGATCGCTCTTGTCCTCCCGTTTGGTCTGCGCTGGGCTGGCTTTGCGCTGCCAAATATCGCGGGCACCTCGATTGACGAACCAAGCCGACACCGAGCGGAGAATGCGCCACCAAGGTCGAGAAGGTTCACGCCCCAGCACAGAAAGTGTGCCACTGAGACGCCCCTCGAAAAGCGCCCACTGGCAGCGTACCTCGTCGCGCTCCAGCTTGAGATGGTTGGCATTCCATTCGCCTTGGTCGTAGATGCGGATGCGGCTGGCCTCGTCCTGCGGATCGACCGTCATCCGGCGTTGCAACTGACTCATCAACTGCCCAATCGGCAGCGGGCGATACGCCAGCGTGAGTTCGACGATGCAATCGTTCGCTTTGCCGCCAAATTTCAGTGGTACTGTGCCGCGCAGGCGTTCAACGACCTGGATTTCTGTGGAGCCCCGCCCAGCGGGTTGTTCCGGTGTTCCGTTTGGATTTGGCACATTGGCAGCCTCAGCACTTCGGCGTAGCCAGATGACCGCGGCTGCAGGCTGTTGTAGCGCGTCTTGAGCCTGCTGATAACCCCAAGCCTTGTGGAGTTTGTCCATCGCACGCATCGCGGTTGCGGTGATGGTCAGCGACGGGTTCACACCCAGTGAACCTGGGATGATGGAGCCATCAAGGACGACCAGCGTCTTGAAAATGCTACGGGGCAAGCCAGAGAAATCACGAACGCGGCCGTACCGATCGACGACGCCCGCACCGTTTTTGGAAACATCCCGGGGGCCGATACGGCAACCGCCCAGTGGGTGTACGGTCAATACGGGGCCACGCGGCTGCGAGATCAGTGACTCCAGCTTCTCGGGCAGTAGTCGCCACAGTGGATTGGCGACCAACTTAGGGTCTGTGCTTCCGTTTTTCTTTTTAAGAGCCTCGACAGCGTCGTTCACAGACTTGTGCGCGCCATCAAGCCGCGCGCCATGTCGTGCACTCACCCAACGAATGCCGACCGTGCCCTGCTGGGAAGGCGCATTCAGCATTGGAAGTGGGCGCGGCAGGTACAGAACGCCGTCGGCCTCGTCGTGGCCGATGGTGCCGACCAGCAGCGTTCGACCCATCGCCTCGTCGTCAACCGCCATGGGGTCTAGCGCACCGGGTATCTCTTGGCCATGCCGGTGCGGGTCGCATTGTGGGAGGTCGTTGAGCACTTTCGCCGTGGTGACCAGTTCCTCAAAGATCCGCTTCATGGGTCCGGGGACGGAGAACTCCTGCAGCTGGAAGCTGCGTTTGGCAGGATTCGTCTTCGCACCCTCCATGTGCGTGTGCATCTTCACCGTTGCGGTAATCGTTGGGCCGACGAAACGTTCGCCTCGTGGCGCGTCCTCATCCGCGCAGGCGTTCGTGGTTTGGCCCATGTTGTAGATGGCTGCCAGGTTGTCGCCGTTGCATGAGAATCCTTCCCCCAGTCGCGGCGAAAACACCAGCTTGTCGGTGCGTGATCGCAGCAGGATCTCTGTGCTCCCCAGCGTTCCTGCGGCCAAAATCACATGTCGTGCTTTGATCTTTACGGGCCCGGTTTCCCGCCTTTGCAAGCTGGTGTCGGTGTGGCAAACCTTCAGCGTCCAGACCTTGTGATCGTCACGATCTTGTGCAATCGACAGCACGCTGGCACCGCTGTAGATCTTCGCCCCGGCGCGTTCAGCGAGGTCCAGCAGGTTAGCGTCTAGCGAGTCTTTGGCACCGACGTTGCAGCCGCTCATGCAATCGCCGCAGAGCTCACAAGCTGTCAGCTGAACCATGGCCTGGTTCGGTGCGTCGGACATCGACACACTGATGCTGGGTGGGGCAATGTGTTCACCAAGGCTTTTGAGTGCTCCGGTTTTCTTGACCTTGTTGGCGTCCGGATGCAGGTCGATGGTGTTCATTTTTCCGTTCTTGGCAAGCCCACCGAGCGCTTTGTGCGCTTTGTCGTACCACTTGCCTTTCTTCAACGAGGCGATGAGTGCATACGCCTCGGACTTGTTGTCAAAATCGTCGAGATCGGGCTCCAGAAGAACACCTGCGTTGATCAGCGAGCCCCCGCCGACGCCGCTTGCTACCAACGCAACGACGTCTGCTCCCATGCGGACATCGAACAAACCTTCGGGGTTACCGGTGACCTGGTCACCCCTCTCGTTGGTCTGTCGCAGGTGACCTGGCATGTCCTCAAAACGTTTCGGGAACTCACCCGGCAGATATTCCTTGCCGCGTTCCAGCACGCAGACCGAGATCGGTACAAGCTTTTTCTTTTGGTCGTCTTCCCACTTGACTAGATCCGCCAATGCCTCAGCTGCGACGCTGCCGCCATAGCCGCTACCGACGATGACGACGTCATGGATCTTCGGTGCGTCAGGATCAGCGAGGAGTTCGCCAAACTCGCGTGCAAGACGCGGTCGTTTGGGAGTGCAGGCAGCGTCGGGCGTCGGTCCGGTTTCGTTCACCATCTGTCTCACTCACTTTCTTGTGTCTGCGCGGGTACTTTTTAGGTCTCGCACTGCGACCCATCCGAGATCAATCAATCGCGGTGCGTGATGAGGTCTGACAAAGCGCGCTTGAGCTGTTCAGGAGATACCGGTTTGTGCAGCAGATCCAACCCGCTGTCGCGGGCCTCTCGAAGCCGGTCAGGCCCGGTGTCGCCGCTGATGAGTAGCGCCAGCAGGTCAGGTTGATCCTCGCGGAGTTGCGCAATTGCTGCGATGCCGTTGCTGGGGCCGCCGAGTCGGCAGTCAACCAAGGCGACTGTCGGCTTGAAAGTGTTTGTTGTGGAGAGGGCCTGTGCAATCGTTAGTGCGGTCACCACCTCGCAGCCCTCCCGACGCAACAGTGTCGCCACAGCAGTGCAAATGGACGGCTCGTCGTCCAATACCAGCACGCGCAGGCCACTCAGGTCGACCTCCCTGGAAGTCTCCACGGCGGGTGTAGCTGGCGGGAGATCCTGGTCGCTGCGCGGGATGCGCAAAGTGATGGTCGTTCCGACATTGGGCGCTGAGTCCAGCGCAACGGACATCCCCAATAGCTCGCACAACCGGCTCACAATCGACAACCCTAGACCAAGCCCCTGCGCGTGTCCCTGCGCGTGCCGGTCAATCTGGTAGAACTCGTCGAAGACCTTAGTCTGAGCGTCCGCGGATATTCCAATACCGGTGTCGTTGACCGACAGCTCGAAATGCTCTGCCGAGCGCACCATAGACAGCCGCACCGCGCCGCGCGGCGTGAACTTGACTGCGTTGTCCATCAGGTTGCGCAGTACGCGCTCCAGCAGGACAGGGTCGGTGATGGCAATTTGCTCTGGCATAACGTTCAGTTCAAAGCCCAGACCGCGCGATTCGACCGAGACCCGGAATGACCGCCCGATTGACTCCAGCATTCGAGACAGGTGGATAGGCCGCCGATCGGCCTGCAGCGTGCCGGCATCCAGTTTGGAAATGTCCAGCAACGAATTGAGGAGGACGTTGACATCCGAGATTGCCTCTGAAATGGCCGTGGCAATGATCGGCGCATCCTCAGCCCGGGGATCGCGCAGCAGCGCTCCGCTTTGCATCGACAGCGCGTGCATCGGCTGACGTAGATCGTGGCTTGCCGCAGCCAGGAAGCGAGTCTTGGCGACGTTTGCGGCGTGTGCTTGGTCGCGAGCGGCGGTCAGCTGTGCGACGAGTTCCTCGTTCTCACGCCGGATCATGAACGACTCTTTGAACATCTCGCTGACCTTCTTGGCAAAGCGGTACTGCAGTGTCATGAACATTCCCATCAGCACGGCCAGCAGAACGCCCAGCAGCGTCCCGTTGAAGGCCCAGACTGCGGCGTAAGGAATCATGATGCCCAATGTGTAGGCGAGGTAGACGCGCGGAAGAGTGCCGCTGATGGCTATCGCGCCGGCCGCAGCCGACACGGTGATGGTGGTGAGCACGGCAGAGGTGGTCTGGTCCAGCAACAGCATGAACCCTGCGGACAGCCCGTAGCCGCAACCTATCGCCAGGTTTGACACCAATGCTCCACGCACTTTACGCGCTGCGGACAGCCGCATGTTGTCAGCCTGACCCGTCAGCCAGGCCTCGCGAAAGGCAAACACCACCAGTACCAACACCAGCCAGGCGCCCACGAGCAGCAATGGCACCGCGCGCGCGGCCAGCATCGCCATCACGCAACTGATCAGCACGAACGGCCAGCGTATTGCTTTCACTTGTCCAACCATGATGCCGAAGCGGCGCAAGGTGAGCGCCTCGCTCAGTTGCTGGGAGTCGTCCGTGTGGGAGTTCATGGGGCTGCTGTATCGGCCTCCTGGTTGGCCGAGATATCGCATGCTGCCCGGTAGCCGAAGATCATCGCGCTCGCCAGCGTTACGCCATTGGTCGGGTACATGCCGCCCATCACGGCTGTCATGTCGTTGCCGCAGGCGTGCAAACCTGGAATGGGCGCACCGTTGGAGTTCAGCACGTGCGCATGTTCGTCTGTGTTGAGACCCGCGAGTGTCCCTAAGCTACCCGGATGTAGCTGCACTGCAAAAAACGGCGGCAGCGCGATCCGCCCAACGCACGGGTTGGGCCGCGTGAGTGGATCGCCTTGCGAGTGGTCGTAAGCTGACTCACCTCGCCCGAACTGGTGATCCTTCGCTGGAGCACCGGCGTTGTAGCAAGCGACCTGCTTAATCAACGCGTCTGCTTCGATTCCGCAGCGCTTTGCAAGGCTTTTGATCGTCCAGCCAGTAGTCAAGTAACCACTGAGCAGCGAACTCAACGGCAACGCACTGGCGGGCTTGACCATCCCCAAGCCGAAACGCAGCAAGAACCAATAATCACAAATTAGCCAGGCCTGCAGGCGTTCGCCCCGCGGTGATTTGGCAAGCCAGTGCTGCACAAAGTCGTGGTAAGCAGCGGCCTCGTTGCAGAACCGGTGGCCATCGCGCTGAACGGCGATGACGCCGGGTTTGGCACGGTCAACAAAGTGCGGATAGACCGCCCGGCTAGCGTCGCGGCGTCGTCGCACGGACACTGGTACGAAAGCTGCGGCCGCACCAAACGTTGGGGCGACTTGGCCGCCCGCACTCTCGCCTAGCCGCAGTCCATCCCCCGTATTTGCCTCGGGGGCCGCTGATCGGTGCCCGCAGTAAGTCAGCGCTGGAGGAAAGAGCCCGTGGATACGGCGCATATCGTGCGGAAAGCCGCCGCAAGCGAGGATCAAACCTCTCGTCGCTCGCACCTCAAGGTTGCCATCGGGGGTGCGCACTGTGAGCAGGCTCATTCCTGAAGCGCTGAGGGTCAGCTTCTCGACGGCGTGGTCAGTGAAGAGCCGAAGGCGCTCGAAGTCATTGGAAGCCGCCGAATCAAACCCCACAGCGGCTCGCTCATTGCGAGCCTTGTGCTCAAGCGATATCGCGCACGCCATCATCCGGGCGATGAGCGCATTGCCGTTGACCAGCCGCATCCCGCGGCCACAGGTGACCAAGTCGTAGAGGTAGTCGGCCAAACGCAAGGCCACGCGACCGAACGAGCGCAAAGACCGGCTGACAGTGAGAAACGCGTTCAGGTCGTCTCCCGCTTCAATCGCCAAACCCATGAAGGTGAATTCAGGCAGCGGGCGTCGCAAACGTTCGATCTGCAAACCCAAACACCGCCCGTCAAACGCGCGAACGCGCACCATGCGTCCGCCCATGTGCTGGCCCTGCCGGGCGTGGAAATCCGGTGTGGCGACGTCCTTTTCAAACTGCATGGTGTCTGGGAATTTGGTTCTGAAGAATTTAAGCATTTCGGGGCCACTCTCCAGGAACGCTTTCACTTTGGCCGTCTGGGCGTCAAGCACTTTCTCACCGAGTTCGGCACGCAGGTACGCCAACGCTTCGTCGGGATCGCCATCCTGCACGGGCTCGACACCGCTGCCAGGGATCCACATCCATCCGCTGGACCAGGCAGACGTTCCGCCGAGGTGCGACTCCTTCTCGAACACCGCGACCTTCAATCCTTTTTCGGCCGCCGTCAGCGCTGCGGACAGGCCCGCAGCGCCAGAGCCCACCACTGCTAAGTCGACGTCGAGCGGTGGCAACTGCGAGGCGGCAGAGCGCGGCCCGCTCATAGCGGTGACAGCGCACCTTGCGCGTTGGACATCATGACGCGATACATCGCCTCGGTGCGGTTGCGCACGCCTAACGCTCGGTACACCATCGCCAGGTGCACCTTGACTGTGCCCTCTGCAATTCCCAACTCGCGGGCGATGATCTTGTTGGGCTTGCCCCGCAACGCCCTCGAGAAAACCTCACGCTGGCGCGGGGAGAGCTCGGCACGCATGAATCCCTCGATTGCGTCGTGCGGCAAGCTGGCTTCTGCGGAAATGTCTGGAATGACTTCAAACTCCAGCAGCGGCGGCAAAAAGACGCCCGTCCTAAGAACCTGTACCAATGCCTCGCTTGTCTCCCGCTCGGTTGTGCTCTTGGGGATGTATCCAGCCGCTCCATGGCTAATCGCCTCGCGTACGCGGCGGGCATCCGTGTCGCCAGAAAAAAAGACGATGGGCGAGCTCTCGAACGATTCGCGCATCCGTGCCAATGCGGCAAGACCCGACAGCCCGGGCAGGTGATAGTCCAGCAGGATCACGTCGAAGTCACGATCCGAGATCGCGACTGCGGTCTCAACCGAACGGCGGCACTCTATAAGCGGCCGTTCGTAATTTGCCTGGGCAGCGGCGTACTCTAGTGGCGCGCGAATGCCGCTCCAGACGACTTCATGATCATCGACGACCAAGACTCTCATACGACTCCAGTTTTCATCGAATTACAGCACCAAGGTGCATGACTGCACACCTAAACCGCAGGCCTAGGCCAATCGCGTCGGCCATCGGTGCAATTGCGCAACAGCACGGCCGCTTGCAGACTTCTTCGGCGCTTTAACAGCAGCGAACCCGTTCGGTCAACAGCCGTGCAACGGAGACGCGGCATTGTGGAGCTCGCAGCAGACCAACCAGGGAGCAAGCGTGTTGTTTGTTTCCCTACGGATTCATTATTCTTGAGGAGATCACTTTGAAAACCAAAACTTTCGCACTCTCGTATACCCTGGCCGCCTTGACCATGATGCTCACCGCTTGCGGTGGCTCTGACTCGGGCACCGACGTGGCGGCTGCACCCAGCCCTGCTGCACCGGCCCCAGCCCCAGCACCTGCTGCTAACCCAGTAGCCACCCTGACTGGCACGGTGATGGTGAACGAAGCCGTCCGCAATGCCGTCGTCTGCATGGACTTGAACGCCAACAACACCTGCGACACCGGCGAGCCCACTGCTGCCAAGACAGGGGCCGATGGGGCTTACAGCCTGACCTACAACAACACGCAAATCACGGCGGCACAGGTGGCGGCAGCTTCGTTGATTGCACCCATGGTGCCGGGGCCGGACAATGACCCCAACACAACGATTGATACCGCCGATGGTGGTGCCGTGACCGCCAAACCGTATGTGTTGAAACAGGTGCCGGGCAAAGCGGGGCAAATCAATCCGCTGACTTCCTTGGTGTCGGCAGGTATCGCCGCAGGCATGAGCGAAGCCACTGCCCGAAGCAATGTGGCAGTGCAGTTGGCAATTGCCGCGTCCAAGGTTGACAACTACCAAGACGACCCAGTCGAAAGGCCTGGTGATGGTGTTGACGTGATGTTGGATACGGCCCGCACCGCCGCTCAAGTGACCAGCGACTTGATGGAGGGGGGCGGCACCTTGGTGGTGGGCGATCAAACTGCCGCCATCGCGGCTTCGTCGCCCGGCGCGCTGCGCTCCCTCAATTACACCGATGCAGGCAACTACCTCGTGCGCACCCGCCCCACGCTGGCCAAGGCGGCGGGCGTTGCAGGACAAACGACGGTTGACGTGCGTGCAGGGAAAACTGCGGGTGCCGACACACCAGCGAGCACCTTGTACAACTTTGCCAATCTGACGAGCACTGGTTGGGTACGCTGCGACGCCAGTACCGCGACTCCCGGTACGGTGGGCAACCCCAATCGGTCGTTCGATTGCAACGGCAGTGCGCTGTACTTAGGCCACAGCGTTTTTACGTCGGTCGCAGGTCGCAGCATGTCCACGGTCGTCACAGAGCAGCGAGCCGATACTGCTACCAACGTCTTTAACAACGGCGTCGCCACCACCGGATTGCTCAGTGCCTTGGGCGGCGCGAGCTTCCCCGCCGATAGCAGCATCACCCGCCGCTTCAATCTGCAACTGACACGTCCCATTTTTATCAACAGCATCAACACCGACGGACGCCCTCAGTCTGAAGCCACCACGCTGGAGCAGCTGATTGCGGCCAAGCCAGCGTCGGCGGTGAATTTGTCCACGGGGGGGGGGACTTTGAGCTTGGGCATCAGCAGCAGCAACCTGCGCACGCAACGTGTGGCGTTCACGGGCACCACCAGTGCCACGGCAGGCACGGTGCAGTTTTACGACTGCGACTTGAATGCTGCACAAACGGTGGTGTCCAACTGCACCACCACCACCACCGGCACCTATGCCATCAGCACCGTCAATGGCGTGCGCGTGATGCGGTTCACGGGCCACCCCGTCACCACCATGAACCATGTGCGTTTGTATGTGGAAGTGCAAAACGCCCCCACCGTGGTCAGTGGTAACTGGGTCTATCAAGCCCGGGAACTCAAGCCCGAGGTCGATTTCAACCTCTCAACCAACAACCGTTTGAACGAAACCGCCTGGGTGGCAATGAAGGCGCAGTTGGGGATTTGATTTTCAGTCCCTCGGTCAACAAAAAGCCCGCAAGTCGCGGGCTCTTCTGTTTGTATTTGACGCTGCAATGTCAGCGGCGCTGCTCTGCCGTTGTTGGTGCCCGCCGAAACCAAGCTCCCATGCCGCGTAATGCGGCCCAGCGAGAGGTTTTGGATGCGCTGGCGTCGCGCGCCAGCAGCTTGCCCGAGGCTTCCAGGGTTTCCAAGAAATGTTTGACCTCTGGACGTTTGAGGCCGCTGGAATCAACCAGCTGGCCCAAGGAAACATAACGCTGAGACATTTCACTGAGCATGCGGCGGTACGCCGTGCGATGTTGGGCCGGTGATAACTCCGGCCAAGATGCCAGTCGATACTCTTTGTTCATCATGTCATTGAGCCCTCAGTCACTTCTGTTTTGCCTGCCCGTGATGGAATCGGGCTTCGGGAAGGGGAAGATAGTCGTCTTGTGTCGTTCAAGGAAGCGAACTCCGTCACGAACGCGGGTAATTACCAGTGCACTCAAGCCCATACGTAGCCATTACTCCACAGAGCGCAACAAGCTGTTACAGAGGGCCTTGGGGAAGGCGTCAACTTAAACTCCACCAATGAACATTTTGGGTATCGAGTCTTCCTGTGATGAAACGGGTGTGGCGTTGGTGAGCTACCAAGACGTCCGACAAATCCCGACCCTGCTGTCTGAGGCACTCCACAGTCAAATCGACATGCACCAAGCCTACGGCGGTGTGGTGCCCGAATTGGCTTCTCGCGACCACATACGCCGGGTCGTGCCGCTGACGCGACAAGTCATGGACAAGGCCGGTCTGGGCCTGGGTGCGGTAGACGTCGTGGCCTACACGCAAGGCCC
Source organism: Pseudomonadota bacterium (assembly GCA_046049865.1). GTDB lineage: Bacteria > Pseudomonadota > Gammaproteobacteria > Burkholderiales > Burkholderiaceae_C > JANPCX01. Next base: position 19,893 of record JBJOQO010000021.1, read on the forward strand.
CGGTTTGGCGGGGGCTCTGTTGGTAGGGGCGGGCGTGGCTTGCGCGCTGGCGGCGGCGCTGCAAAAGCCCGTCATGGGTGTGCATCACCTGGAGGGGCACTTGTTGTCGCCATTTTTGTCCGCGCAGCCGCCTGAATTTCCGTTTGTGGCTTTGTTGGTTTCGGGAGGGCATACCCAGTTGATGCGGGTCGACGATGTGGGCCAATACACCTTGCTGGGTGAGTCGATTGACGATGCCGCCGGCGAGGCCTTTGACAAGTCCGCCAAGCTGATGGGCCTGGGTTACCCCGGCGGGCCTGCCTTGGCCCGACTTGCGCTCAGCGGCAATGCCCAGCGTTTTGAGCTGCCCAGACCCTTGCTGCACAGTGGCGATCTGAATTTTTCGTTCGCTGGTTTGAAGACAGCCGTTCGAACCCAAGTGCTCAAGCTGGGTGACTCGCCAAGCGAACAAGACTTCGCCGACTTGGCCGCTTGCACGCAAGAGGCCATTGCCGATGTGCTTGTTAAAAAGGCAATGCGTGCACTGAGCCAATCGGGATTAAAGCGCTTGGTTGTCGCTGGGGGTGTTGGTGCCAATGCGCGATTGCGAGAGCGTTTGAATGCTGCGTGCGGCCGAGTGGGCGTTCGTGTTCACTACCCCGAGCTGTCGCTGTGTACCGACAACGGCGCGATGATTGCCTTGGCTGCTGCCATGCGACTGCAGCGCGGGTTGGCACACATGCAGAGCGATCACGCCTTTCGTGTGTTGCCTCGCTGGCCCTTGGCCGAGGTGGTGAATGCAACTGCTTGATGCAGGCGGGCTCTTGCTGACGCAAGGCGTGGCTTGGCTGAATCCTCAGCACAGGGCCTCCACCTAGAATTCCGCTTGGTTCTTCAGGCCGCTTGCAATTTGCGGCTATTCTTTTTCCTGATGCGCATGCATGCGCCATAGCCACTCGTCTGTATGACTTCATTTCCGGTTCTTTTTCAGCGTGGCCTGCGTTTTTGTTTGATGTCTCTGGTCTTGATCTGCGGACTGAGCGTCATGGCCAAGCCTGTCTCCAACCTAACACCGGCAGAACCGATTCGATTGGCCCTCATCGAAGGTTTGTCCGGTCCGTTTGGCAACACCGGAGAAGCAGTTTTTCGTAACTTGCAGTGGGCGGTGGAGCGTGTGAACCAGCGCGGGGGTGTCAAGCTGCCCGGCGGTGCGCGCCCCTTGGAGTTGATGCGTTTTGACAGCAAAGGCTCAACCGAAGAAGCACTCGCCATGTTCCGCTCTGCGGTGGATGCCAATGCCCTTGTGGTGTTGCAAGGCAATAGTTCAGCGACCGCTGCGGCATTGATTGACGCAGTGAACAAACACAATCAACGCCAGCCGGACAAACGCGCCTTGTTCTTGAATTACTCCGCGGTTGAACCCAGTTTGACCAACGAAAAATGCAGTTTTTGGCATTTCCGTTTTGACGCCCACGCCGACATGCGTTTGGCTGCGCTGACCGATGTGATCCAGGGCGATACCTCCGTCAAAAAGCTCTATCTGATCGGACAGGACTACAGCTTTGGGCAGCATGTGCTCAAAAAGGGACGCGAGATGTTGGCCGCCAAACGGCCCGACATTGAGGTGGTCGGAGAAGAGTTGCACCCGATCGGCAAGGTCAAAGACTTTTTGCCCTACGTGACCAAAATCAAGGCCAGCGGTGCGCAGGCCGTGCTCACGGGCAACTGGGGCAACGACTTGACCTTGCTCATCAAGGCTGCCCGTGACGTGGGGCTGGATGCGCGTTTCTATACCTTCTATGCCAACGGTCATGGCGCTCCTGCGGCCATTGGCGAGGCCGGTGTCGGTCGCGTTCTGGCGGTGGCCGAATGGCATCCCAATGTTGGAACCCAGACCTCGGATCGGTTTTATCAGGCGTTCCGCACCCGTTTCCCCAAGCCTCAAGACGACTATGTGCATGCCCGCATGCATGCCATGGTGGAGATGCTGGTCGCCGCAATGGAGCGTTCCAAAAGCGTTGAGGCAGCCGCTGTTGCTAAAGCCATGGAGGGTGCCGCACTGGACGCACGCCACCTAGGGGGCTTTCATGAGGGAGTGATGCGCGCGGCCGACCACCAGTTCATTCAGCCCCTCTACGTCAGCAGCATGCAGCGTTTGGGTGCCCCGGGCGTGCGCTTTGACAACGAAGGGTCAGGGTTTGGCTTTCGCACCGTGCGATATCTGGCTCCGGCGCAAACCGAGCAGGCCCATGCCTGCACCATGGTGCGCCCCTGAGTGAAGTCCCGCAGCCTGCGAGATGAGGTGAGGCAGATCCTGATGGGTTACAATCGACGGGCTTTGCACATCGCATGCTGTTGAGGCAGTGTGGGCAGTAAAAAGTAGTCGCACGGCGCTGGTCAGTTTCACTGGCGACCGCAAGTTAAATCAAGGAGTTAGGCGTTATCGGGTAGAGGCCCAAGCGCTTGCTTCAACAAAGGAAACACCATGACCCAGTCCGTCGCCCAAAAGGCAGAAATCGTTAAGGCCAATGCGCGCAGCGCCAACGACACCGGTTCGCCGGAAGTCCAAGTTGCTTTGCTCACGGCCCGCATCAATGAGTTGACCCCGCACTTCAAAACCCATTTGAAGGACCACCACGGTCGCCGCGGTTTGCTCAAAATGGTCAACACCCGCAAGAGCTTGCTGGCCTATTTGAGAAAAGTAGATGGCGAGCGTTACACCGCCTTGATCCAGAAATTGGGTCTGCGTAAGTAAGTTGCCAACCTAAGTGAAGAGCCTGTCTGGATTCCCCAGCACAGGCTCTTTGTTTTTCGGAGTTGAAGCGGCCAATGATGACGATGTGTCATTCCACTGAAGTTCCCGCCTTATCGTGCGTTTGAATTTCGCTGGAATGGCATCGCGCCAGGTTGCTGCAACTCATGTCTGTGGGGGCGGCGCTCGACAGGGCGTTGCTCTCCACCAATTCATAAGGAAATCGACATGAGCATGTTCAATAAAGTCACCAAGACCTTCCAATGGGGTCAGCACCAAGTCATTCTGGAAACCGGCGAAATCGCGCGCCAAGCGGGTGGTGCGGTCATTGTCAACATTGAAGACACGGTCGTTTTGGCCACCGTCGTTGGCGCCAAGAACGCCAAACCCGGTCAAGACTTCTTCCCTCTGACCGTTGACTACATCGAAAAAACATACGCCGCCGGCAAGATTCCTGGCAGCTTCTTCAAACGCGAAGGCCGTCCGAGCGAATTGGAGACCCTGACCTCGCGCCTGATCGATCGTCCGCTGCGTCCACTCTTTCCCGAAGGCTTCTACAACGAAGTCCAGGTCGTGGTTCATGTGCTGTCGCTCAATCCTGAGGTGTCGGCCGACATCGCCGCCTTGATTGGTTCCAGCGCTGCACTGGCGATTTCTGGCATTCCTTTCAACGGCCCGATCGGTGCGGCCCGCGTGGGCTATGTCAATGGCGAGTACGTCCTTAACCCTGGCAAAACCCAACTGCTCAGCTCCAAGATGGACCTCGTGGTGGCTGGCACCGAAGCGGCTGTGTTGATGGTGGAGTCTGAAGCCCAACAACTCAGCGAAGAAATCATGCTGGGTGGTGTGGTGTTTGGCCACAACCAATCGAAGATCGCCATTGCGGCCATCAACGAGTTGGTGCGTGACGCAGGCAAACCAGCCTGGGACTGGGCTGCTCCTGCCAAAGACGAAGCCTTCATCGCCAAGGTTGTGGCCCTGGCCGACGACAAACTGCGCGCTGCCTACCAAATTCGTTCCAAGCAGGCCCGTACCCAAGCCACCCGCGAAGTCACTGCCAACACCATGGCGGCGTTGACTGCCGACGGTGCCGCTGTGGACAAGGTCAAGGTGGACAACGTGCTGTTCGACATCGAAGCCAAAATCGTTCGCAGCCAAATTTTGGCCGGCGAGCCACGCATTGATGGTCGCGACACACGCACGGTGCGCCAAATCGAAATTCGCAACGGCGTGTTGCCCCGTGTGCACGGTTCCGCTTTGTTCACCCGCGGTGAAACACAGGCCTTGGTCGCAGCGACTTTGGGCACTGACCGCGATTCACAAAAGATTGACGCGTTGGCCGGAGAGTTCTCCGAGCACTTCATGCTCCACTACAACATGCCTCCCTTTGCCACCGGCGAAACCGGTCGCGTCGGCACGCCAAAACGCCGCGAAATCGGCCATGGCCGTTTGGCCAAACGTGCATTGGTGGCGGTGCTGCCAGACCGTGTTGATTTCCCCTATTCGATGCGCATCGTGTCGGAAATCACTGAATCCAACGGTTCGTCCTCCATGGCCTCCGTCTGCGGCGGCTGCTTGGCGCTGATGGATGCGGGCGTGCCGCTCAAAGCGCACGTGGCGGGTATCGCCATGGGCCTGATCAAAGAAGGCAACCGTTTCGCCGTGTTGACTGACATCTTGGGTGACGAAGATCACCTCGGCGACATGGACTTCAAAGTGGCCGGCACCAGCGATGGCATCACCGCCCTGCAAATGGACATCAAAATCCAAGGCATCACGCAAGAGATCATGCAAGTTGCCTTGGCACAGGCCAAAGAAGCGCGCTTGCACATTCTGGGCGAGATGGTGCAAGCCATGGGTGGCGCTAAAACCGAGGTGTCGCAGTTTGCGCCGCGCCTGTACACCATGAAGATCAACCCCGAGAAGATCCGTGACGTGATCGGCAAAGGCGGCGCCACCATCCGTGCGCTGACCGAAGAAACCGGCACCACCATCGACATCGGCGAAGACGGCACCATCACGATCGCTTCGGCTGATGCGGACAAAGCCGCAGCCGCCAAGAAGCGCATCGAAGAGATCACCGCCGAGGTGGAAATTGGCAAGGTCTATGAAGGCCCAGTCACCAAGATTTTGGACTTCGGCGCACTCATCAATTTGCTGCCAGGCAAAGATGGTTTGCTGCACATCAGCCAAATCGCGCACCAGCGTGTCGAGAAGGTCACGGACTTTTTGTCTGAGGGCCAAATCGTCAAAGTCAAGGTCATGGAGACCGACGAGAAGGGCCGCATCAAATTGTCGATGAAGGCCTTGATCGAGCGCGACGCTGCGCCTGTTGCGCAGGAGTGATCTCGCCCGCCCCATGAAAGCGATTGAGATTGCGTCGCCGGGTGGCCCCGACGTGCTGCGCTGGGTTGATCGCCCCGATCCAGTATTTGGACCGGGTGAGCTGTTGATCCGTGTGGCAGCGTCGGGCGTGAACCGCCCCGACGTGTTGCAGCGCAAAGGCGTCTATCCACCCCCGTCCGGTGCCAGTGACCTTCCTGGTTTGGAAGTGGCGGGCACCGTGGTGGCTGGCGACAACGCAGCGATGACGGCCGCGGGCCTTCAGGTGGGCGATGCGGTTTGTGCGCTGGTGGCAGGAGGGGGTTATGCGCAGTTGTGCGTCGCGCCCATTGCACAGTGTCTGCCGGTGCCCAAGGGGTGGAGTTTGACGGAGGCTGCCAGCCTGCCCGAGACCACCTTCACCGTGTGGTCGAATGTGTTTGACCGTGCGCGTTTGTTGCCGGGCGAGTGGTTGTTGGTGCATGGTGGCAGCAGCGGCATTGGCGTGACGGCCATTCAGTTGGCCAAAGCCTACGGTGCCAAGGTCATCGTGACCGTGGGCTCGGCCGAAAAGGCGGCAGCTTGTTTGGCGCTCGGCGCGGACCACGCCATCACTTACCGCGAAGCTGACTTCGTCGAGGAAGTCAAACGTTGCACCGCTGGCCAAGGTGTCAATGTGATTTTGGACATGGTGGCAGGAAGTTATGTGGCCCGCAACCTTCAGTGTTTGGCCGATGATGGCCGCTCTGTGATCATTGCGGTTCAAGGTGGCGTGAAGGCAGAGATTGATGCCGGACTGGTGCTGCGCCGCCGTTTGACTTTGACAGGATCTACGTTACGCGCCCGTTCGGTGGCGTTCAAAGCGGCCATCGCCAAGGCGCTTCGTGCGCAGGTGTGGCCGTGGTTGGAGCAAGGACGTGTCAAACCTGTGATCCATCAGATCTTTGAGGCCAAGCATGCGTCGCAAGCCCACACGCTGATGGAGTCCAATGTCCACATTGGCAAATTGGTGCTGACTTGGTAGGCGCAAGCCGCAGCTCGAATTCAAGGAGAAATGAAATGCGTCGCAAATTGGTGGTCGGTAACTGGAAGATGAATGGCTCGCGTGCAAGCAACGCGGAGTTGTTGTCGGCCCTGGCCGCAAAAGCGCCTTTTTTGTGTGATGTGGCCGTGTGCGCGCCCAGCCCGTACTTGGCAGACGTGGCGCTGTCTTTGCAATCCGGGGGCATTTTTTGGGGCGCTCAAGATTGCTCCAGCCACGAGGCGGGGGCCTACACGGGTGAAGTCTCTGCAGCCATGCTGGCAGAGTTTGCTTGTCGTTATGTGATTGTTGGGCACTCCGAGCGCCGCGCGCTGCATGGTGAGTCGGATCAGTTGGTGGCCGATAAGGCCAAGATTGCCTTGGCTCATAACCTCACACCGATCGTATGTGTCGGTGAAACGCTGCAAGAGCGCGAAGCCGGTCAGACCGAAGCTGTGGTCAAGCGCCAGCTGTCTGCTGTGATCCACACCCTCGGGCATTGCATCTCCCAGGTGGTGGTGGCCTATGAGCCTGTTTGGGCCATTGGCACAGGCAAAACAGCCTCGCCAGAGCAGGCGCAAGCGGTGCATGCTCTTTTGCGTCAACAGCTGGCAGCAGCCACACAAAAGGCGGGTCAGATGTTGTTGCTCTACGGCGGCAGCGTCAAGGCCGACAATGCGGCCACCTTGTTCGCGCAGACCGACATTGATGGCGGTTTGATCGGCGGTGCTTCGCTCAAAGCGACAGACTTTTTGGCCATCGTGCATGCGGCACAGGCCTCCCAAGCGGCAAGCTCTTGAACCAACGCGGGTCGCCCGGACAATATTTTTTGGAGTGAAGTGAGATGAACTGGTTGATGAATTTGGTGGTCGTGGTGCAAATCCTCTCTGCCGTCGTGATGGTGGGTTTGGTATTGATTCAACACGGCAAAGGTGCCGACATGGGTGCGTCATTTGGTAGTGGCGCTTCAGGTAGTTTGTTTGGCGCATCGGGCAGTGCCAACTTTTTGTCGCGCTCCACCTCGGCGTGCGCTGCGGTATTTTTCTGCTGTACCTTGGGTTTGGCCTACCTGGCAAACTCCCGCGAGCTTCCCGCGGCAGCGACGAGTGTTCTGGATGCACCCAGCGCCCCAGCCGCACCAGCGTCCGGCGCTGCGCAAATTCCTGGCGCGGCTCCGGTGACCATCACACCAGCCGCCGCACCTGCCGCGTCTGGCGCCGACTCGATTCCAAAGCAGTAATTGGGCGGCTAAGACGGCTCTTTGAGCGGCTTCGCAGCTCAAAGAGCGTCATGCTTTCGGGTTAGAATGTGTGGCTGATTCGGATGGCGCTCCTCCCGCCTTCTGTTTGCCCTTTTGCAGGGTCATTCGCAAAGAAATTTGCAGTCAGTGATTACGCGCCGACGTGGTGAAATTGGTAGACACGCTATCTTGAGGGGGTAGTGGCGAAAGCTGTGCGAGTTCGAGTCTCGCCGTCGGCACCAGTTCTGTACGACCCGTAGTCACGCCATCCGTACGACGCATCCAGCGAAGCACCATGAACCTGAGCGAATACCTCCCCGTTATTTTGTTCATCTTGGTGGGCATTGCGGTCGGCGTGTTGCCCCAGGTCATCGGCTTCGTCATGGGCCCTCGCAAGCCCGACGCAGCAAAAAATTCTCCCTACGAGTGCGGTTTCGAAGCGTTTGAAGACGCGCGCATGAAGTTCGACGTGCGTTACTACCTCGTGGCTATCCTCTTTATCTTGTTCGACTTGGAAATTGCCTTCCTCTTTCCGTGGGCGGTTTCCTTGAAAGAAATTGGTCCCACTGGCTTTTGGGCCATGATGGTTTTCTTAGGCATCCTTGTTGTGGGTTTTGTCTACGAATGGAAAAAGGGTGCCTTAGATTGGGAGTAATGGTGCCCCTCGTTCAACGAGTACGTTGGCCGATCTCCCAAGGGGATGCGGGCCGATTTGGGGCGGCCCGGCACTCGGCCCGCGAGTGTCGTTGCAGTAAAGGTTTTTGCCATGGGCATTGAAGGCGTATTGAAAGAAGGTTTCGTCACGACCAGCATGGACGCAGTCATCAACTGGTCCAAGACGGGTTCCTTGTGGCCCATGACCTTTGGCTTGGCGTGCTGCGCCGTCGAAATGATGCATGCGGGTGCCGCTCGTTATGACATTGACCGCTTCGGCATGCTGTTTCGCCCCAGTCCTCGCCAAAGCGATTTGATGATCGTGGCCGGCACGCTGTGCAACAAGATGGCCCCCGCACTTCGTAAGGTTTACGACCAGATGGCCGAGCCGCGCTGGGTGCTGTCCATGGGTTCCTGTGCCAATGGTGGCGGTTATTACCACTACAGCTACTCGGTGGTGCGCGGCTGTGACCGCATCGTGCCGGTGGATGTCTACGTTCCCGGTTGCCCTCCGACGGCCGAGGCCTTGCTCTACGGCATCTTGCAGTTGCAGGCCAAGATTCGCCGTGAAAATACGATTGCACGTTGAGAGCGCAAGAAAATGAGCAAACTCGACAACCTGAAAGCGGCACTGGAAGCAGTGCTTGGAAACCAGATCAAAAAGCTGGTCGCTGACCGCGGTGAAATCACCATCACTGTTTCAGCGTCCGACTACATCGCTGTGGCCACTCTGCTGCGTGACCATGCGAATTTGAAGTTTGAGCAGCTCATCGACCTCTGCGGTGTCGACTACTCTAGTTTCAAAGACCAAGCCTGGGACGGCGCGCGGTTTTGTGTGGTGTCCCACCTGCTGTCGGTGAGTTTGAACTGGCGGTTGCGCCTGAAAGTGTTTTGCCCCGACGATGACCTGCCTGCAGTGGCGTCGGTCAACGAAGTCTGGAGTTCAGCCAATTGGTTCGAGCGCGAAGCCTTTGACCTCTACGGCATTATTTTCGAAGGCCATGTTGATCTGCGCCGCATCCTGACTGACTACGGTTTCATTGGCCACCCTTTCCGCAAAGACTTCCCCACCTCGGGCCACGTCGAGATGCGCTACGACGCCGAACAAAAACGAGTTATCTACCAACCCGTGACGATTGAGCCCCGTGACATCACGCCGCGCATCATTCGCGAAGACAACTACGGTGGGTTGCACTGAAATGGCTGAGATAAAAAACTACACGCTCAATTTTGGCCCGCAACATCCAGCAGCCCACGGCGTGCTGCGCCTGGTGTTGGAACTCGATGGCGAAGTCATCCAACGCGCCGATCCCCATATCGGCCTCTTGCACCGCGCCACCGAAAAACTGGCCGAAAGCAAAACCTATATCCAGTCGCTGCCCTACATGGACAGGCTGGACTACGTGTCCATGATGTGCAACGAGCACGCCTATTGCTTGGCCATTGAAAGACTGCTGGGCGTGGACGTGCCAGAGCGGGCGCAGTACATCCGCGTGATGTTCTCCGAAATCACCCGGTTGATGAACCACCTGATGTGGCTCGGTGCACACGGCTTGGATTGCGGTGCGATGAACATCTTCATCTATGCTTTTCGCGAGCGTGAAGATTTGTTCGACATGTACGAAGCCGCCTCCGGCGCGCGCATGCATGCTGCCTACTTCCGTCCCGGTGGTGTTTACCGCGATTTGCCCAATGAGATGCCGCAGTACCGCGCTTCCAAGGTGCGCAACGCCAAGGCACTGTCCAAGCTGAACGACAACCGCCAGGGTTCTTTGCTGGATTTCATCGAAGACTTTGTCCGCCGATTCCCGAAGTGCGTGGATGAGTACGAAACCCTGCTCACCGACAACCGAATTTGGAAGCAACGCACCGTGGGTATTGGTGTGGTCACGCCTGAGCGCGCTTTGAACCTTGGCTTCACCGGCCCCATGTTGCGCGGCTCGGGTATTGAGTGGGACTTGCGCAAGACACAGCCTTACGACGTCTATTCCAAAGTGAATTTCGATGTGCCCGTGGGTGTTAACGGCGATACCTACGACCGCTATCTGGTGCGCGTGGAAGAAATGCGCCAGAGCAACCACATCATCCAGCAGTGCGTGGACTGGTTGCGTGCCAACCCAGGCCCCGTGATCACGTCGAACCACAAAGTCGCCCCGCCTTCACGCGTCGAGATGAAGTCGAGCATGGAAGAGCTGATCCACCACTTCAAGCTCTTCACCGAAGGTTTCCATGTGCCCGAAGGCGAGGCCTACGCGGCGGTGGAGCATCCCAAAGGCGAGTTCGGCATTTATCTGGTGAGCGACGGTGCCAACAAGCCCTACCGTTTGAAAATTCGCGCGCCTGGTTTCGCCCATTTGGCCGCACTGGATGAAATGGCGCGTGGCCACATGATTGCCGATGCTGTGGCGGTGATTGGCACCATGGACATCGTCTTCGGAGAGATTGACCGGTGAGCACCTCTGTTATGGCCTCAGTGCCCCCAACCCCTGATTTGACCGACGACATGCGTCAGCGCTTCGCCCGCGAAGTGGCCAAGTACCCCGCTGACCAAAAACAGTCTGCTGTGATGGCCTGTTTGACCATCGTTCAGCAAGAGCGCGGTTTTGTTTCGGTCGACAGCGAAAAACAAGTGGCTGAATACCTCGGCATGCCCCCCATCGCTGTGCACGAGGTCACCACCTTCTACAACATGTACAACCAGCAGCCCGTGGGCCGCTACAAGTTGAATGTGTGCGCCAATCTGCCTTGCCAATTGCGTGATGGTCAAAAGGCGCTGGACCATGTGTGCAAGAAGCTCGGCATCGAAGAGGGCGGCACCACCGCCGATGGCCTGTTCACCGTACAGAAAAGCGAATGCCTGGGTGCTTGCGCCGACGCACCGGTGATGTTGGTGAATGATTTGCAGATGTGCAGCTTCATGAGCATTGAGCGGCTCGACGAAGTTATTCAAGTGTTGAAGGCAACGCCTTCATCGCCACGCTAAAGGCAGGACGAGGCAATCACCCATGCTGGACTTGCGCAAATTTCAAGCTACAGGAATTGAAACCTGTTTCCATGGCCGCCACTTGCAGCCGCAAATTTTTGCGGACTTGAATGGCGACAACTGGCGATTGGCCGACTACGAAAAACGTGGCGGTTACCAGGCGCTGCGCAAAATATTGGGCAAGGATGGCGGCGAAGGTTTAACGCCCGACCAAGTCATCGCTGAAGTGAAAACATCGGCCTTGCGCGGCCGTGGCGGTGCGGGATTCCCGACGGGCCTGAAGTGGAGCTTCATGCCGCGTCAGTTCCCTGGTGCGAAGTACTTGGTTTGCAATTCCGACGAAGGCGAGCCTGGCACGTGCAAAGACCGCGACATCATGATGTTCAATCCGCACATCGTGATCGAGGGCATGATCATTGCGGCCTACGCCATGGGCATCCGTGTGGGCTACAACTACATTCACGGTGAGATTTTCGAGGTCTACCAGCGGTTTGAAGAAGCCTTGGAAGAAGCCCGTGCTGCTGGGTTTTTGGGCGACAACATTTTGGGTTCGACCCACAGCTTTCAACTGCATGCGTCGCACGGTTTTGGGGCCTACATCTGCGGTGAAGAAACCGCACTGCTGGAATCACTCGAAGGCAAAAAAGGGCAGCCGCGTTTCAAGCCACCTTTCCCTGCGAGTTATGGCCTTTACGGTAAACCCACCACGATCAACAACACCGAAACCTTTGCGGCAGTGCCTTGGATCATTCGCAACGGCGGGCAGGCTTTCCTCGAAGTGGGCAAACCTAACAACGGCGGCACGAAGTTGTATTCCGTCTCGGGCGACGTTGAGCGTCCCGGCAACTACGAAATTCCTTTGGGCACTCCCTTCTCCAAACTGTTGGAGTTGGCCGGTGGTGTGCGCAAGGGGCGCACCCTCAAGGCCGTGATTCCCGGCGGATCCTCTGCGCCCGTGCTGCCTGCGTCCATCATGATGGAATGCACCATGGACTACGACAGCATCGCCAAAGCGGGTTCCATGCTCGGATCGGGCGCCGTCATCGTGATGGACGATTCGCGCTGCATGGTGAATTCACTTTTACGTCTGTCCTACTTCTACATGCACGAAAGCTGTGGCCAATGCACGCCTTGCCGCGAGGGCACGGGTTGGCTCTACCGAATGGTGGAGCGCATTGCCCACGGTCAGGGCCGCAAAGACGATATCGACTTGCTCAACTCCGTGGCCGACAACATTCAAGGCCGCACGATTTGCGCTTTGGGCGACGCCGCCGCCATGCCGGTGCGAGCCATGATCAAACACTTCCGTGATGAGTTCATTCACCTCATCGAACACAAGACCAACAAAGTGCTGGGGCCTTTGAGCAAAGCCGCCAAAGCACCTGAGGCGGCCGAGGCTTGAGATGATTGAAATTGAACTCGACGGCAAAAAAGTAGAAGTCCAAGAGGGCAGCGTGGTCATGCACGCCGCCGACAAAGCTGGCGTCTACATCCCGCATTTTTGTTATCACAAGAAGTTGTCGATCGCGGCCAACTGCCGCATGTGTTTGGTGGACGTTGAAAAAGCGCCCAAACCCATGCCAGCCTGCGCCACGCCGGTGACGCAGGGCATGATCGTTCGCACCAAGAGCGAAAAAGCCATCAAGGCCCAGCAATCGGTGATGGAGTTTTTGCTCATCAACCACCCTCTGGACTGCCCGATTTGCGACCAGGGCGGCGAATGCCAATTGCAAGACTTGGCCGTGGGCTATGGTGGATCTTCGTCAAGGTACCAAGAAGAAAAACGCGTGGTCTTCCACAAAGACGTGGGTCCACTGATCTCGATGCAAGAGATGAGCCGCTGCATCCACTGCACCCGCTGCGTTCGGTTTGGTCAAGAGGTGTCGGGCGTGATGGAGCTCGGAATGATCCACCGTGGCGAGCATTCTGAGATCACGACAGTTGTCGGTGAGACGGTGGACTCGGAGCTGTCCGGCAACATGATCGACATTTGCCCCGTCGGCGCGCTCACCAGCAAACCCTTCCGTTACAGCGCCCGCACTTGGGAGTTGTCGCGCCGCAAAAGCATTTCTCCGCACGACAGCACCGGGGCCAATCTGATCGTGCAGGTCAAGGCCAACAAGGTGATGCGTGTGGTGCCGCTGGAAAACGAAGAAGTCAACGAATGCTGGATTGCCGACCGCGATCGTTTTTCTTACGAAGCGCTGAATAGCGAAGACCGCCTCACCTCGCCGATGATCAAACAAGGCGGGCAGTGGAAAACCGTGGGCTGGACCGAAGCCCTGGAATACGTGGCCCGTGGTTTGAATCAAATCAAAGCGGACCATGGCCCTGCCAGCCTGGGGGCCTTGGCGGCACCGCACAGCACCACGGAAGAACTGCATTTGCTGGCCCAGCTGATGCGTGGCCTGGGCAGCGAGAACATCGACCATCGCTTGCGCCATGCCGATTTCACCGCGCCCGAGGGTGTGCGCTGGCTCGGCACTTCCATTGCATCACTCATGGAGTTGCAGCGCGTGTTGGTGGTGGGCTCGTTCTTGCGCAAAGACCACCCACTGTTCGCACAGCGTTTGCGTCAAGCCGCCAAGAAGGGTGCCCACATCCATAGCTTGCACGCTTTGCAAGACGATTGGCTGATGCCAGTGGCCCAGCACCTGGTGGCCGCTCCGGCGGAATGGGTCCAGGTTCTGGCCCAGGTCGCCAGCAGCGTGGCGGCCAGCAAAGGTGTGCCATCGCCTTGGGCCGCTGTGGCAAGCCCAACAGCCCAAGCCATCGCGGCGTCCTTGCTCAGCGGCGAACGCAAAGCCATCTTGCTGGGCAATACTGCTGCCCAGCACCCGCAAGCCAGCGGTTTGCTCACGGTAGCGAATTGGATCGCAGAACAAACCGGCGCAACGGTGGGTTACCTCACCGAAGCAGGTAACACGGTAGGTGCGCAGTTGGTGAATGCGCTGCCTGGGCCTGGCGGACTGAACGCCGGACAAATGTTGGCCAGTCCCAAGCTCAAAGCCTGTGTGCTGTTGAATGTTGAACCTGCGCTCGACGTGGCCGATCCGTTGGTTGCCCACAGCAGCTTGCAAACCGCTGAGATGGTGGTGGCGCTGACGCCCTTCAAGAACGTGGCACTGGACGTGGCCGATGTGCTGTTGCCCATTGCGCCGTTCACAGAAACCTCAGGCACTTTGATCAATGCTGAAGGCCGGGTGCAAAGTTTCCACGGTGTGGTGAAACCTTTGGGCGAAACCCGCCCCGCATGGAAAGTGCTGCGCGTGCTCGCCAACATGCTCAACCTGCCGGGTTTTGACTTTGAAACCTCGGAAGACGTTCGCGCCCAGGCCTTGGGTGATGTGACCACGTTGCCCGCCCGTTTGAGCAACCGCTCCACAGCTCCCGTTCAAGCGCCCACTGCGTCCGCTGGCTTGCAGCGTTTGGCCGATGTGCCCATCTATGCCACCGACGCAGTGGTGCGACGCGCGTCGTCACTGCAACTGACTGCAGATGCTCGCGCTGCTGTGGTGAGTGTGGGCACCGCGCTGTGGAACGAATTGAACCTTTCGGCCAACGCCTCGTTGCGTGCGACGCAGGGATCTGCCAGCGTGGTGTTGCCGGTTCGTCTGGATGCCAGCTTGGCACCCCAAGTGGTGCGCTTGCCAGCTGGTTTGGCTTCCACGGCGCTGGGTTCGCAGTTTGGTGCTGTGCGGCTTGAAAAGGTGTGAGGTAGAGAACCATGTTTGACACCATTCACAACCTGGGTTCATCTTTGTTGGGCGGTGCTTGGCCTGTGGCTTGGACGCTGATCAAAATCGTCGCCCTGGTATTGCCCCTGATGATTTGCGTGGCCTACCTTACGCTGTGGGAGCGCAAGGCCATCGGCTGGACACAAATTCGGCCCGGCCCCAACCGTGTTGGCCCCTTGGGTCTGTTGCAGCCCATTGCAGACGCAGTGAAGTTGATTTTCAAAGAAATCATTGTCCCCACGGCAGCGAGCAAAGGACTGTTCTTGCTCGCTCCGGTGATGACCATCATGCCTGCTCTGGCGGCCTGGGCGGTGGTGCCTTTCGGTCCCGACGCAGCGCTGTCCAACATCAATGCTGGTTTGCTCTTTTTGATGGCCATCACTTCCATGGAGGTTTATGGCGTGATCGTCGCCGGTTGGGCCTCCAACTCCAAGTACGCTTTCTTGGGTGCCTTGCGCGCGTCGGCTCAAATGGTGAGCTACGAAATCGCCATGGGATTCTGTCTGGTGGTGGTGCTCATGGTGTCTGCCAGCCTCAACATGACCGACATCGTCATGGGACAAGGCAAAGGGTGGTTCGCCGACCACGGCTGGGCCTTCATGAGCTGGAACTGGTTGCCACTGCTGCCCATTTTTGTGGTCTATGTGATTGCCGGCATTGCAGAAACAAACCGCCACCCCTTTGACGTGGTGGAAGGCGAGTCTGAAATCGTGGCCGGCCACATGGTGGAGTACTCCGGCATGTCCTTTGCCATGTTCTTCTTGGCCGAGTACGCCAACATCATTCTCATCTCGGTGTTGGCGGCCACCATGTTCATGGGCGGCTGGATTGCACCCGTGTCATTCTCGGTGCTGGGCATGACCACGCCGCAGTGGATTGTGGACACGATGTGGTTCTGGAACTGGTTCTGGCTCTTTGCCAAAACCTTTGTGGTGGCCACCCTGTTCCTCTGGGTGCGCGCAACGTTCCCGCGTTTCCGCTACGACCAGATCATGCGTTTGGGTTGGAAGATTTTCATTCCCGTGACCTTGGTTTGGCTGGTTGTCATCGGCCTGTGGATTCAAACCCCTTACAACATTTGGAAGTGAACGAGTACGTCATGACTTCGCTTTCACCAATGCACGCCGCTACAAAGGTGTCTCCATGAGTGCTGTTGCCACGCTCAAACAAACGCTGTCCAGTTTCATGCTTTTTGAGTTGTTCAAAGGCATGGCCCTGACCGGCAGGCATTTTTGGTCGCGCAAGATCACCGTGCTTTTCCCCGAGGAAAAAACTCCGCAAAGCCCGCGTTTTCGCGGCTTGCACGCCTTGCGCCGCTACGACAACGGTGAAGAGCGCTGCATCGCCTGCAAATTGTGTGAAGCCGTTTGCCCCGCCATGGCCATCACCATTGAGAGTGACGTGCGCGACGATGGTTCACGCCGCACCACACGCTACGACATCGACCTCACCAAATGCATCTTCTGCGGCTTTTGTGAAGAGAGCTGCCCGGTGGACTCTATTGTCGAAACCCACATCTTTGAGTACCACGGTGAAAAACGTGGCGACCTGTACTTCACCAAAGACATGTTGCTGGCCGTGGGTGACCGTTATGAAAAAGACATCGCAGCCAACAAGGAGGCGGATGCTCGCTATCGCTGACCGTTGACGGAGTTTGCGCTTCAAAGCGCAAGCCCTTCGCTGCAGCCATGCTGATCCACAAGCCCATGAATACAACTTCGGCGCTCTTCTACGTTTTTTCAGCAGTGCTCTTGTTTGCTGCTTTCCGCGTGATCACTGCACGCAGCCCGGTGCATGCGGCACTGTATTTGGTGCTGGCGTTCTTTACCGCCTCTTGTTTGTGGATCTTGCTGCAAGCCGAGTTTTTGGCCATCTCCTTGGTGCTGGTGTATGTGGGCGCGGTGATGGTGCTGTTCTTGTTTGTGGTGATGATGCTGGACGTGAACGTCGAAGGCCTGCGCAAAGGGTTCTGGAAGCATTTTCCAGTGGCGGCCTTTGTCGGTGTGATCATTGCGCTTGAAATGGCGGCCGTGCTCCTGGGCGGTTTCCGCTTGAAGGAAGCGCCCGTCTTGGATGCACAGGCCGTCCAACTTGGCAATACCAAGATGTTGGGTATTGAGATTTACACCCAGTACCTCTACCCCCTGCAGCTCGCTGCGGTGCTTTTGCTGGTGGCCATCATTGCGGCCATCGCATTGACCTTGCGCCGCCGCAAAGACTCCAAATACATCAACCCTGCGGAACAGGTCCTGGCCAAGAAGGCCGACCGCGTGCGTTTGGTGAAGATGCAAGCCACGGTTGAATTGCCGGATCCGCCTGCTGCGGCCATTGAGCCCGCGACCGGAGAGAAAAAATGAACGGTGCGGCCATGACATCCATCACCCTCGGTCACTACCTGTCGGTCGGCGGCATTTTGTTTGCCCTGTCCGTGATTGGCATATTCCTGAACCGCAAAAACCTCATCGTGCTCTTGATGGCCATTGAGCTGATGTTGCTCGCAGTCAACCTGAATTTCATCGCCTTCTCGCACTACTTGGGTGACATGGCTGGGCAGGTGTTCGTATTTTTCATCCTCACCGTGGCTGCTGCCGAGTCCGCCATCGGCTTGGCGATTTTGGTGGTGCTCTTTCGCAACCGCGCCAGTATCAATGTGGACGAGATGGACACCCTCAAGGGCTGACCTGGTACAGCGACTTAAAGAATCAACACCATGGCGACAGAACTCTCCGCAAACCTGCTGCTCACCGCTGCATTGGCCCCCTTGGTCGGTGCTATTGCGGCTGGCTTTTTTGGCAAGACCATAGGCCGCCGTGGCGCGCACACCGTCACCATCTTGGGCGTGTTGGTGTCCTTCGTCATCTCTGCGATGACCTTGTATGCGGTCGCCACAGCAGGAGCACGCTTCAACGCCACCATTTACGAGTGGATGGTGCTGGGCAGTTTGAAGATGGAGGTCGGCTTCTTGATCGACCCGCTGTCGGCCATGATGATGTGCGTGGTGACCTTTGTCTCGCTCATGGTGCACATCTACACCATCGGCTACATGGAAGAGGATCCTGGCTACCAGCGATTCTTCAGCTACATCTCGCTCTTTACCTTCTCCATGCTGATGCTGGTCATGAGCAACAACCTGCTCCAGCTCTTCTTTGGCTGGGAGGCCGTGGGCTTGGTGTCTTATTTGCTCATCGGTTTTTGGCACAACAAACCCACGGCCATCTTCGCCAACATGAAGGCGTTTTTGGTCAACCGGGTCGGCGACTTTGGTTTCATCTTGGGCATTGGTTTGATCGTGGCTTTTGCCGGCACGCTCAACTACACCGAGGCCTTTGCCAAAGCGCCCGAACTGGCCAAGCTCGCGTTTCCCGGCACCGAGTGGATGCTCATCACCGTCATCTGCATTTGCCTTTTCATTGGTGCCATGGGCAAGAGCGCCCAATTCCCTTTGCATGTGTGGTTGCCCGACTCCATGGAAGGCCCGACCCCGATCTCTGCCTTGATTCACGCTGCGACCATGGTGACGGCCGGCATCTTCATGGTGGCGCGTATGTCGCCGCTCTTTGAGTTGTCGGACACCGCCTTGAGTTTCATTTTGGTGATCGGTTCGATCACGGCTCTCTTCATGGGCTTTTTGGGCATCATTCAAAACGACATCAAACGTGTGGTGGCGTATTCCACGTTGTCTCAGCTGGGTTACATGACGGTGGCGCTCGGTGCCTCTGCCTATTCGGTGGCCGTGTTCCACCTGATGACCCATGCCTTCTTCAAAGCGCTGCTCTTCCTGGCTGCAGGCTCGGTGATCATCGGCATGCACCACGACCAAGACATCCGCAACATGGGCGGTTTGCGCAAGTACATGAAGATCACCTGGATCACGTCCTTGCTCGGCTCGCTGGCCTTGATCGGCACGCCGCTGTTCTCGGGCTTTTATTCCAAGGACAGCATCATCTTGGCAGTGGAAAACAGCCATCTGTGGGGCTCAGGCTTCGCCAAGTTCGCGGTCATAGCGGGTGTGTTCGTCACCGCCTTCTACTCGTTCCGCATGTATTTCTTGGTTTTCCACGGCAAAGAGAATTTCCGCCACAAACCATTCCCGGGTGAACACGATCACCACGACGACGATGGTCACCACCACGAACCTCATGTGCCGCACGAGTCACCGTGGGTGGTGTGGTTGCCGCTGGTGCTTTTGGCTGTGCCCTCGGTGTTGATCGGTTACTACACCATCTCTCCCATGTTGTTTGCGGGTTTCTTTGACGGTGCCATTCACATTGATGCCGCCAAGCACCCGGCCATGCAGCACTTGGCCGAGCATTTCCACGGGGCCTGGGCCATGGCTTTGCATGGTTTGCAAACCTTGCCTTTCTGGCTGGCGGTGGCGGGCGTCGCGACGGCTTACTGGTTCTACATGGTTCAGCCCAGTATTCCCACCGCCATCAAGGCACGCACCGCCTTCATCAACCGTGTGCTGGAAAACAAGTACTACTTCGACTGGTTCAACGAGAACGTTCTGGCCGCGGGCACACGCCTTTTGGGCCGCGGGTTGTGGAAGGGCGGTGATCAAGGTTTGATCGACGGGTTGTTGATCAACGGGTCGGCCAGCAGCGTGGGCAGTTTGGCCACCGTCATGCGTTTGCTGCAAACCGGGCATTTGTTCTGGTATGCCCTGGTGATGATTTTGGGTGTCATTGGTTTGATGACTTGGCAGTTGTGGCCCTATCTGGGCAATTTGCTCGGCCGCTGATCGCTGGCGCTAACAAACGACACCCCCGGAGTAAACCTAGAAACGGCAGTTGACCGCTTTCTTCCGCTGGAAACATCAGATGAATATTGAGAGTTCTCTACACGATGGACAGCACCTTTGGGGTGGCAACGCTACGCACCCGATTGAGCCGCGCTGCGGCACGCTGGCGGCGTTGCTCCTCATTGCGGGCATGAGCCCGCTGCTTCGTCGCGCCTTGCCACCGCACCTCATCGCAGCCCACTCGGGCGCGTCCAACTGCCGTTTCTAGGTTGAAAACATGGGATTGTTGAGTCTTGCCATTTGGTTGCCCATCTTCAGCGGTGTGCTCCTGCTCGCCCTGGGGCGCGATGAACACGCCAAGGTGGCGCGATGGGTGGCCTTGGTTGCGGCCATCGCCAGTTTTGTGGTCACTTTGCCTTTGCTCACCGGCTTTGACAACACCACGGCGGCCATGCAGTTTGTTGAAAAACTAGAGTGGATCGACCGCTTCAATGTCAATTACCACCTGGGCGTGGATGGCATCTCGGTGTGGTTTGTTCTGCTCACCGCCTTCATCACCATCATCGTGGTGATTGCGGGTTGGGAAGTGATTACCGAACGCGTCAACCAGTACATGGGCGCGTTTTTGATTCTCTCCGGCATCATGGTGGGTGTTTTTACCGCGCTGGATGGCCTGCTGTTCTATGTGTTTTTTGAGGCCACCTTGATCCCGATGTACATCATCATCGGTGTGTGGGGTGGGCCGCGCCGGGTGTACGCAGCGTTCAAGTTCTTCCTCTACACCTTGGCCGGTTCTCTCTTGATGTTGCTGGCCCTGCTGTACCTGTACTTCAAGTCGGGTGGCAGTTTTGACATCCTTACCTGGCACCAACTTCCCTTGCCGATGCCAGCGCAAACCTTGCTCTTCTTTGCGTTTTTTGCAGCGTTTGCCGTGAAGGTGCCCATGTGGCCGGTCCACACCTGGTTGCCCGACGCCCACGTCGAAGCGCCTACCGGTGGTTCGGTGGTGCTGGCGGCCATCATGTTGAAGCTGGGTGCCTACGGCTTCTTGCGTTTTTCAATGCCCATCACGCCCGATGCCGCACATGAGTGGGCTTGGTTCATCGTGGCCTTGTCGCTGACCGCTGTTATCTACATAGGCTTGGTGGCCCTGGTGCAGCAAGATATGAAAAAACTGGTGGCGTATTCGTCCATCGCGCACATGGGTTTCGTGACCCTTGGTTTTTTCATGTTCAACGAGCTGGGTGTATCTGGCGCGCTGGTGCAAATGATCTCCCACGGCTTTGTTTCGGGGGCCATGTTTCTGTGCATTGGTGTGCTCTACGACCGTGTGCATTCGCGAGAAATTTCCAGTTATGGCGGTGTGGTCAACACCATGCCCACCTTCACCGCTTTTGCAGTGTTCTTCGCCATGGCCAACTGTGGCTTGCCGGGCACCGGTGGTTTTGTGGGCGAGTGGATGGTGATTCTCGGCACGGTGTCGGTCAACTTTTGGTTGGGCGCTTTGGCCGCCACGGCTTTGGTGTTTGGTGCCGCCTACAACTTGTGGATGGTCAAACGCGTTTACTTCGGCCGTGTGGCCAACGACGATGTCAAAGGACTCACCGACCTTAACCCGCGAGAGTTTTTCATGATGGCCGTGCTGGCCGTGGCTGTGTTGTGGATGGGGGTGTATCCCAAACCCTTCACCGACACCATGCATGTCTCGGTGACGCAGCTGCTCAAGCACGTCTCCATTTCCAAACTCCCATGAGTCCGCGGACAGCAACCCGGCAAGACGCACCATGAACGAAATGAATTGGCTGTCCATCTACCCGCAACTGGCCTTGTT
>JBJOQO010000022.1:0-39746 GCA_046049865.1 Pseudomonadota bacterium
TGCCCGGCCTGTTGCTCGTGTTGCTGCTGGCGGCGCTCGCGCCGGGCCAATACTGGGCCTTGTATTTGGGCTTGGCCTTGTCGCTTTGGGTGGAGTACTTCCGCGTCAGCCGTGCCAGCAGCCGCAGGGTGTTGTTTGGCAATGCGGTGCAGGCATCCCGTTTGTTGGGGTTCGGGCCTTTATACGTCATGTGGCGCCATGTTCTGCCGGCTCTGGCACCGGTGCTGGGCACCTTGCTGGCATTTAGCGCGGCCCAAGCAGTTTTGGGTTTGGCTGCGCTGGGTTTCATTGGGGTGGGGTTGCAACCACCCACGGCAGAGCTTGGGTTGATGATGACGGAATTCCTGCCGCACTACGAAGAAGCGCCCTGGTTGATTGCCTCTCCTGTTGCGGTGTTGATGCTGCTGGTGCTGGGCATGATGCTGTTGACAACAGAGGAAGCCGCACCGTGAGCGCGCCTTCAGTGCTTCTGCAGACCGATGGTTTGGCCGTGCACGCGGGAGGCTCCACCCTGTTGGCTCCGCTGTCCCTGCAACTGCGTGCGGGCGAGGTCTTGACGCTATTGGGCGAAAGCGGTGCGGGCAAGTCCTTGTTGGCACAGGCCATCATGGGCAATCTGCCTGCATCACTTGGCGCGCAGGGCACCGTCACCACGGCGGGCAAGTGCAGTGCCGCCGCTGATGGCCACCAGCGGCGTCCTCTTTGGGGGCGGCATCTGGCCTTGCTGCCACAAGAGCCTGCTCAGGCTCTGAGTCCCTTGATGCGGGTGTTGCCGCAAGTGGCAGAGGTCCGCCGTTTGGTGTGTGGTCAAGCGCCGATCCTGGCGACAACCCAAGCGCGGCAGTCACTCAGTGACTGCGGGTTGCTGGCCGATTCGTGTCGGTATCCATGGCAACTGTCGGGTGGTATGGCCCAACGTGCGGCCATGGCGGCGGCACGCGCAGCGGGGGGGCCCATTTTGTTGGCTGATGAGCCCACCAAAGGATTGGACAGCCACTGGCGTGACCAGGTGGTGGCCCAGCTGCGTGCAGTCCAGGATGCGGGAGGATGCGTCCTGCTCATCACCCATGACCTGCGGGTCGCTCGGGCGATGGGGGGGCAATTGATAGTGTTGCGCCAGGGCCATGTGGTTGAACAAGGCGATACCGAGGTGGTTCTGAGTCAACCTCAGCACGCATTCACACGCGAACTGCTGGCCGCAGATCCCTCCCAATGGGCGCGGCGACCGGCGCCAAATGGCCTGCATGCGCAACATGCAAACAGCGCCGTGCTGCAGGCACAAGGGTTGGCAAAACAGGTCGCCGGCAGGCTGCTGTTTCAGCATTTGGACATGCACATTCGGCGCGGCGATCGTTGGGTGATTCAAGGCCCCAGTGGCGCTGGAAAAACCACGCTGGGCGATGTGCTGCTGGGTTTGACTGCCGTGGATGGTGGACGGCTTGAACGAGCGCCGGGGCTGCCTGCCACCGCTTTTCAAAAGTTGTACCAAGACCCTGTGAGTTCCTTTGCTGCGCAGGCCAGTTTGTCGCAGTCGCTGCGTGATGGCGCCCGCTTGCATCAGCAAAGCTGGACACAGGTTCTGCAGCGATTGCAACGCTTGGGCATCGACGAATCGCTCTTGGCGCGCCGACCCGCTCAGGTCTCTGGCGGTGAACTTCAGCGAATCGCTCTGGCGCGCAGCTTGCTAGCACGGCCAGCCCTGCTTGTTGCCGACGAGCCCACTTCACGGCTGGATCCTGTGTCTCAGCATGGCGCCATGCAACTGCTGCTGGAGGTAGCGCAAGAGGAAGACGCCGCCTTGGTGCTCATCACCCACGATGACGACATGGCACAGGCCGTTGGGGATCAGTTCGTCCGGCTGCAGTGACGCAGCACGACCGCGTGTTGATCGGTTGATTGCGCTGCACGCGGCGCGGCGCGAACGGTCACGCCCCGAGCAGCGGCATCGACAGTGCTGTCGCTGTCGCCCTGAGCCCTCTGCAAGGTGGCGTGCCGGGCCTTAAACGATACGCCGTCGGCAGCGGTTCCCAAGGACATGTTGAGGTTTCTATAGTCCGTCAAATGATACTGCGTTATCATTTGCAATAGAGTCGCACCCAGCCCATCACTTGAACATGCCCCCGTCCCGCTCGTACCGCCCGTCCCGTTTGCCCGTCACCGTTCTGTCAGGTTTCCTCGGCGCAGGCAAAACCACCTTGCTCAACCACATCCTGGCCAACCGCGAGGGTCTGCGTGTGGCGGTGATCGTGAACGACATGAGCGAGGTCAACATCGACGCCGCCTTGGTGCAACAAGGCGCGGCCAGCGCAGGCGCGGCTTTGTCGCGCACCGACGAAAAACTCGTGGAGATGAGCAATGGCTGCATCTGCTGCACCTTGCGCGAAGATTTGCTGATCGAAGTGAAACGCCTCGCAGCAGAAGGACGCTTTGACTACCTGCTGATCGAGTCCACTGGCATTGGCGAGCCGCTGCCTGTCGCGGCCACTTTTGACTTCACCGACGAAGAGGGCGAGTCGCTCAGCGACGTGGCCGCCATTGACACCATGGTCACCGTGGTGGATGCCCACAACCTGTTGGCCGACTTCAGCAGCTTCGACCTCTTGGCCCAGCGCGGCGAGGTGGCGGGGGATGAAGACAATCGCACCCTGGCGGCCTTGCTGACCGAGCAGATCGAGTTTGCCGACGTGGTGGTGGTCAACAAAATCGACAAGGTCGACGCGGCGCGGCGAGATGAAGTGACGGCCGTCGTCAAAGCCCTGAACCCGGTGGCGCAGATCATCTATGCCGACCACGGCAAAGTGCCGCTGCAGGCGGTGCTCGGAACCGGCCGGTTCGACTTGGAGCGGGCCAGCGGCAACCCGGGCTGGGCCCGTGAGCTGGAAGGCAAGCACCTGCCCGAGACCGAAGCCTACGGCATCGAGAGTTTCGTGCTGCGCAGCCCCGAGCCTTTGCACCCGCAGCGCTTCGCGGACTTCATGGAAAAACCACTGCCCGGGTTGATTCGTGCCAAAGGGTATGTGTGGCTGGCCAGCCGCCCCGATTGGGTGGTGAACTACTCCCGTGCCGGTAACACCGCCACCCACGAGCCCGTGGGCCGCTGGTGGGCGGCGGCACCGCGTGAGCGTTGGCCCGCCAAGGGCACGGACGAGCGCCGCAACATCGACGCCCGCTGGAAAGAGCCCCACGGCGATCGGCTCAATGAAGTGGTTTTCATCGGCAAAAGCATGGACCGCGCCGCCATCGAGTTGGCGTGGAAAACCATGCACCTGAATTTCACGGAAACCCGCAAAGGCATCAAAGGCTGGGCCGCTTTGCCTGACCCGTTTCCACAGTGGCAGCAGACCGCCGAGACCGCGGCAGCTTGAGGTTCCACATCACATGGGACAAGGCCTTGGCCTTGTCCTGATTCGCCATTTTTTGAACCACTTTTGACCCTTGAAGGAAATCAACCCATGTCCACCATGAAACCCGCTCGTCTTTTGCTGACCACATTGGCCGCTGCCGCATTGTTGGTGGCTTGCGGCGGTGGAGGTGACGACGCCGACCACGACAGCGCGGTGAGCATAGACACCTCAGGCCGCCTTGCACTCACCGAGAGCAAAGGCAAAACCTTGCGCATTCACGACCTGGACAGCAACACCGTGCAGGCCACCCACGCGCTCGACAACGAACCGTCCGGGCTCTATGCCAGCCCGGGTGGTCGTTACGCTGTGGCCGTGCAGCGCACCCAAGACCTGGTGCAGTTTGTAGACGGTGGCGTTTGGCAAGAAGACCATGTCGACCACTTGCACGACTACAAAGAAGCCTCCAAGTTGGTGGCCTTCAAACTCACCGGATCCAAACCCACCCACTACGACGTGCAGGAAGGCAAACAAGCCGCTTTCTTCATGGACGGTGATGGCGCCGCCAACCCTGTTCAGAACGCTGGCGTGCGTTTGATCACCGAGTCGTCCATTGCCTCGGGACAGGTGGTGGCTAGCCTGAACTTGAGTTTTCCCATTCACGGCCTGGGTGAACCGGTGGACAACAAGTTGCTGACCGTCTCGCGTGCGGCAGATGCACCTGACACCTTGCCCACTCATTTGAATCTGTACCAACGCAGCGGCAGTGGCTACACCTTGGATCGCCAGCTCACCACCCGCTGTGACGGCATGCACGGCAGCTACTCCTCCGGCAGCTACACCGTGGCCGGTTGTTTGGACGGTGTGCTCTTGGTCAAACACACCAGCAGCACCGCCGTGACCGACCAGAAAGTGACCACGCCGCTGCGTGTGGGTACCCTGGCGGGCCATCCCAAAGTGCCGGGGCAGTTCATCGGCATCGCCAGCGAAGGAGTGGCACCCGCGCCGGTCACCACCCGCTTCTACGCCATCAACGGCGACGCAGCCAGTGCCACCGAATTGACCCCCACAGGCTGGACCACAGGCTGGACCACAGGCACCGTTCGCCGCGCCCATGGGTTTGACCGCAGCGGCACGCGTTTTTACATCCTCGACAACGCAGGCACCTTGATCGTCTTCCAGCGTCAAGGCAATGCCTGGGTCAACGCCGCCCGCATCAGCGGTGCGGTGCCTGTGATGCCTACCGCCGCACCTTGGCCCGTCATCACCGCCAACGGCGCGCGGGACGAGATTTACATCACCGACCCCGCAGGCCAGAAACTCGTGGTGCTCAACAGCAGCACGAATGCGATCACGGCGCGCCGCGATCTCGGCTATGTCCCATCGAACGCCGTGTGGTTGGGCATCAAACGATGAAAACCATTTGCAAACTCAGCGTGGTCGCCGCCGCAATGGCCACGGTGGCGGTACAAGCCCAAACAGCCACAGCGCCTCAGATCAACACCAGCGCCAACCCCAGCAGCAAAGGCTGGGAGTTCGGTGCCGTGCTGGACGTGGCCCACACCACCCGTTCATTGGCCTTGGGGCAGCGGGAACAAGGTTTGGCCTTGGGCCACAGCGACGTGGTGGCGCGTGGGCCACTGGGTCGCCACTTCAGCGCCCAGTTCGGCGCGGCGGCCCACAGCCATGATGGCAAGGTGGAGTTCGAGCTGGAAGAGGCCTGGGTTCAAACCCGCACCTTGCCTATGGGGCTTCAAGTGCGGTTGGGTCGATTCGGCTCGCAAATCGGCTATCTGAATGAGCAGCACCCGCATGCAGACGATTTCGTCGAACGGCCCTTGCTGTACCGCGCTTTCCTGGGCGGCCATTGGTTTGACGACGGCCTGCGCCTGAACTGGACCGCGCCCACGCCGTTCTACTTGAGCCTGGGCACCGAGGTGTTTCGCGGCAAACAACTGGTGGAGGAGGCCGCCAGCAGCAAAAGCCCCGGTGCCATCACCTTCACCGCCAAACTCGGTGCCGACCTGAACAACGAGCACAGTTGGCAACTCGGCCTGTCCCACTTGCGCAACCGGCGCGAAGCCGCGTTGGAGGAAGAACACGAAGAGGACACGGGGGCAGGCCACGACCATGGCCATGACCACAGCCACGCCCATGGCGCCCAGTTCAGCGGCCGTAAAACCAATCTGGTGGACTTCACCTGGAAGTGGGCCCCGGGTGGCAACAACCGCGAGCAACAAGTGCGCGTGAATGTGGAGTGGGCCCGTGTGACGGATTTGAACCGCTATGCCCGCTCATCCGACCGACACGAGGCCACGTCGCTGGGCATCGTCTGGCGTTTTGCGCCCTCGTGGGAAGTGGGCGCACGAACCGACGAGTTGAAAGTGCGCATTCCGCATGAGGACCACTTCCATGGCGACCAACTGCGCGAAAACGCCGTCATGCTGGCCTGGAAGCCCACCCACATGCAGTCCTTGCGTTTGCAATACACCCAGCAGCGTGACGCCCAGGGAATCGAAGACGCGGCCCAACGTTCGGTGCAACTGCAGTACGTCCTGTCCTTCGGAGCCCATGGTGCACATTCGTATTGATCGTGTGACAACCCGTGTGGCGGGGGCGCTGTTGTGCCTGCTGGCTCACACGGCCCAGGCCCAAACCGTGTTCGCTTGCGAACCCGAATGGGCCGCGCTGACGCGGGTGTTGTTGCCCGAGGCCAAGGTCTTCGTGGCCACCCACGCCGGGCAAGACCCCCACCACATCGAGGCCCGGCCCGCGCTGATTGCCCAGTTGCGTTCCGCTGACATGGCGGTGTGTACTGGGGCAGACCTGGAGGCCGGCTGGTTGCCCACGCTGCAGCAACGTGCGGGCAACGCCAAAGTTCAAGACGGCGCGCC
The DNA here is from genome assembly GCA_046049865.1 of Pseudomonadota bacterium. Classification (GTDB taxonomy): domain Bacteria; phylum Pseudomonadota; class Gammaproteobacteria; order Burkholderiales; family Burkholderiaceae_C; genus JANPCX01. The sequence continues at coordinate 6,236 of JBJOQO010000022.1, forward strand.
CGGCATGTTTTACGCCGCCGACAACGTCGTGTTGATCGACCCGCAACCCGGCGCTGTGGGCAGTCCCTTTGCGGGCGATGTGCATGCCGCAGGCAACCCGCATTTGCACACCGACCCGCACCGCATCTTGGTGGTGTCGCAAGCCTTGTCCGAGCAACTGCAAAAGCTGCAGCCGGCGCAAAAACAAGCCATCGCCAAACGCCAAGCAGATTTTGAAACCGCATGGAAGGCCCGCATCACCGTCTGGGAACGCCGCGCCGCACCCCTGCGTGGCCGCGAGGTGGTGGCCCAGCACAGCGGGTTTGCCTACCTGTGGCGCTGGCTGGGTTTGAAGCAGGTGGCCGACCTGGAGCCCCAACCCGGCATGGCGCCCACCCCAGGTCATTTGCAGCGGCTGTTGACGCAGTTGCGTGCGCAACCACCCGCCATCGTGGTGGTCTCCAGCTACCAAGATCCGCGCTCCGCACGTTGGCTGGTCGGTCAGCTCGGCGGCAAGCCGCCTTTGTTGGTGCTGCCCGCTACGGTGACGGACCCGAGCAGCCCCGACGCCCTGGGCCTGTGGTTCGACCAACTGCTGGACGAGTTCTTGAAAACCGTGGAGCGATGAACAACCTACCCGCCGAGGCCCTGCGCTGGTGGTTTCTCGCACCCGCCTTGGCCCTGTGCTTGGGTGTGCTGGCCCTGGCCCCGTTGGGTGCCCAGGTGCTGTCGCGTGGTGTGGTCTTCATCGACCTGGCCGTGGCCCAGGCCGCTGCCGCCGCCTCGCTTTGGGCGGGGGCCTGGATTGACCACCCCTCGATGCTGGAAACCCAGGGCATCGCTGCGGCCGGCGCACTGGCCTGTGCGGCCCTGGTGGCGGCGCTGGCCCGCCGCTGGCCCGCTCAACGTGAGGCTCTGATCGGCCTGGTGTACGTGGTCGGCGCCAGCCTGGCCCTGCTCGGCGCTCGCCAAAACCCCCATGGCCGCGAGCGCTTGGCAGAGCTTCTCGCCGCCGATGTGCTGTGGTCCGGTTGGTGGCAGGTGGGGGCGCTCGCCGTGTGTGCGGTGCTGATGACGCTGTTGCAACGCTTGAGCGCGCATTGGCTGCGCCGTGACGCCGTTTTTTACATCGCCTTCGCGCTGGTCGCCAGCGTGGTCGTTCCGGTTCTGGGCCTATTCGTGGTCTTCGTCGCCTTGATTGCTCCGGCGCTGTGGTGGCGCTCGGGCGCTGCTTGGTGGCTGGCCGTGAGCAGCACCATGGTGGCTGCCGCGCTGGGCTTGAGTTTGTCGTGGTGGTTTGACGCCCCCAGCGGTGCCTGCGTGGCGCTGGCTCTGGGTGCATGGGGCGTGGCCAGTGCTTTCAGAACTGCCAAACAAACCACCTCACAACGGTCAGCACACGAATTGCCCCCCATTCAACAGGAGAACCCCTCATGAGCATGATCCCCGTCACCATCCTCACTGGCTTTTTGGGCAGTGGCAAAACCACCTTGCTCAACCGCATCCTCAAGGAACAACACGGCCACCGCATTGCGGTGATCGAGAACGAGTTCGGTGAAGCGAGCATCGACAACGAGTTGCTGGTGCAAGACCGCGATGAACAAATCGTCGAGATGAACAACGGCTGCATCTGTTGCACCGTGCGTGGCGACTTGGTTCGTATCCTCGGCGAGTTGGCCGCCAAACGGGCGGCAGGCACTTTGCAGTTTGACCGTGTGGTCATTGAAACCACCGGCCTGGCCGACCCCGCCCCGGTCGCGCAAACGTTTTTTGTGGACGACGACATCGGCATGACCTATTTGCTCGACGCCATCGTCACCATGGTGGATGCGGTGCACGCGCCGCAGCAACTCGACGAACACCATGAAGCCCAAGAGCAAGTCGGTTTCGCCGACCGTGTGCTCTTGACCAAAACCGACCTGGTGGACGACGCCCACATCCAGACTCTCAAAAAACGCTTGGCCAAGATGAACCCGCGCGCCAAGATTTCTCAAGCCAAGCACGGCGTGGCCGATGTCAGCGACCTGCTCGACATTCGTGGCTTCAACCTCAACGCCATTTTGGAAATTGAGCCCGACTTCTTGACCGACGTGGACCATGAACATGACGATGATGTGACGTCCTTCGTCTGGCGTGAATCAGCACCGCTGGATCTGGTTCGCCTGGAAGACTTTTTGGGTGCCATCGTTCAGGTCTACGGCACGAAGTTGATGCGCTACAAGGGCGTGCTCAATGTCGAAGGGGTCAACGAACGCATCGTTTTCCAAGGTGTTCACATGCTGATGGGCTCTGAAGTGGCCAGTGCATGGAAAAAGGGCGAGATACGCGAATCAAAAATGGTCTTCATCGGCCGCGACATGCCCAAAGAGGTGTTGCTCGACGGATTGAACCAATGCGTGGCTGGCCGACACAGCGCGGCGACAGTGCCCGTGCAATGAGTGCCTTGTGTCCCGACCATTGGGACGACGCTCAGGCCGAGTTATACGCACAAACAATTGCGCAGTCGGGTTATGCAGATGCGGTGGTGCCTTTGCTGGGTGGCCCCTTTGCCGATGTGCTGGACATCGGGGCCGGTAGCGGTGAACTGACACACCGGGTGTTGAGTGATGGTGCCCGCTGGTCAGCGGTGGAGCCACAGCCTGCCATGCAACGTCGTTTGCACGCGCAAAGGCCATCACTGGCACCGCGCGGCATTGAACTGTTGCTGTATCCACAAACCTGGCAGGCGTTGCCTTGCGACATGGTCGCCCACACCGTGCTTGCGGCCAATGTCGGGGCCACCCACCACGAGGCGGCCCGGTTTTTCGATGCGATGCGTCCGCGCGCACAAAAGAACATGCTGTGGGTGGTGGCAGCGCAGCACGGCCCATCAACTTTTTTGTGCAGCGGGATTTTTGCCGCCCGATATGAGTTTTTTGTTCGACTTCACCCAACGCGAAACGAGCCGCAAGATCTCGCTTCACCTTTGACCCTTGCCAACCTTTGGAGGCAGATAGACGTTGTCATCGGACCGCTTTTTCTTCTTGTCCCGCTGCCAGTCGCAGCTCCCAAAATCGCAGCAACTGGCGGACATCGCATAGCCTACCCAGGCTCTTTCCGCTGGGAAGATCACAGTCCCCGGGTGCGTCGCATCCAAGGTCGCAATCACCGCGCTGACTGACGTGAGGCCGTCCGCTTCTTTCACTACCGAATCTACGAGACGCAACTCCACACTTGTGAGTTCTTTGATTCAGGATGGCTAATCCCCTTATGACCCCGAATCGACGTACCGCGCGAAACCCAAGAGACGAACAGCTTTGTCCTGCGCAATGAACTCGGTAGGCACATGAGAAGCCCTTGTGCGGGGAGACGTGTCGCTTGTACTGACGGATCAAAAAAAGTACGAGTTGCTGCATATGTGGCCCGTGCGGCCGAAAAATAGCGTTTATTCGCCGCGCCGCCCAGAACAAAAGATGAGTGGACGCGGAGCTCGGTTATCGACTCTGGCTACCGCCCAAGAATGGCCCTGAAGTTGCTTGGCACGCAACACCTGCGCCTGAGCCGCATGCTGCCTCTGCGTGTTCGCGCTGAGCGAGCAGCCAATCAAATTCCAACTTTGGCGCATGAACCCTGTCCGAGAATGGCATTCTTACTCTGCGTAGCATCATATTGAAACTTCCATGCGTTCATCCATTCCTGATTCAGTTCGCAAAGAATGGGATTGTCTTCAGCGATGAGCAAACGCATGGCACCTTCTTTCTGTGGTTTTTGCGGCAGCCTAAAGGACGGCGAACTATTTGCCAGTCGAACGCAGGCCCGGATCGTTACCTCCATGTTCCACACCGAACACTCCAGAGTTGCATTTAGCTAATTAGCTAAATACAATCCGCCCATGAAAGAAGAAAGCGTTTTTGCCGCCCTGGCCTCGACCCCGCGTCGAAAAATCCTCGCCTATCTCTCCAAGACCTCCTTGACGGCCGGGGAGATCGCCGAGCGCTTCGAGATGACCAAGCCCTCGCTGTCGAAACATTTGCAGGTCCTGGAGCATGCGGGGCTGGTGCGCAGCGAGAAGCGAGGGCAGTTTGTCCACTACAGCTTGGCCGATGACAACTTGCTCGCGACCTTGCACAACTACTTGGTCGCGTTCTGCCCCGTGGGTGGTCCACTGAAGAAAGAAAGTGGCTTGCTCGCCCAGGCCAAGCGCCGCAACACGGAAAGAGCCAAATCATGAGCGCCTATTCGCCAGACCTGACCATCGCCCCAGGGGTGCGCATCACCCGCCGAACCGCCACCTTTCCCAGCGTGGCGCTACCCACCCGCCCCGGTCAGCCGTCCATCGAGGTGAACTTGGTGTCACGCCTGAGCCATGGCTTGGGCTCACAGTTGTTTCACGACCTGCTCAACCGCCAACGTCAGCACAGCCGGTTCGTGGACGAACTCGACGAGCCTTCCGCCAAGCTGGGTGGCAGTGACTTCTCCAAGGGCGACCCGACCGCGTTGTATTCGTTCAGCGTCGGAAACGGCGGCCATCCGTTCCACCGTCACGCCGGACACCGTGTCTTCACGGCCATCTCTGGCAGCAGCGGCGCCCAACTGCGTTTCTCAAGCGCGACGGCTGAACAGCTCGACAAGGATCCGTCCAGCTTCGTTCGGGCGCTGCGCCATGTCAATGTTCCACCGGATTGCCTCTTCACCGTCCGCTTCTCCGGCGAGACGTGGCATCAGTTCGCGCCACTTCATCCCGGATCGGGCCATCCCGCGTTCTTCGCTTTGTCGATCCACACCAACGAACTCGGTGGGCAGCTCAGTGACGAGCTTCGCCAGAAGGTACTCGAGGACAGCGCGGACATCCCGTCATTGACGCAATTGCTGCCCGATCCGGTGGCCGAGTTGCTGAACCGATCGTCGGCTGACTTGCTTCGGGTGCCAACCACTGACCTTTCCTTGAACGACCGGCCTGGCGGCTTGCTGGAGAGTCTTTGCCTGCGCTATCGCTCGCTCAGCGGCCACGTGAGGGGTTGGCTGGCCCGCACCTTTACGCGGCCCGGCTTCGTCAGTGAAGTCTCGCCTGCACGTGTCCAAGCGCACCATGAGTTGCACGTCGACTCGCTGTTGCAACGCGAGTTGACCGATCGAACAGTTCATCACCAGGATCGCTTCACGATGACAGTCTCCCCTGCCGAGGTGGGTGGAGTGAAAGCCGACGCCGGGCACCTGCTCGCGGATTTGCTCGGCAGCTTCCTGAGCAATCGGCACAACGGCGTTACCCGGGTGATGGCGTTCAGAAACCTGTTGGTGCGACCCTTCAAGTTGCGTACTTCGCCTCTGGCTTGCCCGGTATCGTCGTTGCTCTCCGAAGACTCGCCCCACGTTTATGCCGGGCGCTATCCTGTGTACTCGCACCACGTGTCCGCTGATCGATGTACAGCTCAGGCCATCTTGGGTGCCGATGACAAGCACCTCGTGTTCCGCTCCTGCGTTGAGGTGCGATGCCTGGCAGATGGGAGTGTCGCGTTCTCGTTGTCGACGCGCGTCGCTTGCCGCAATCTATTTGGTCGTATGTACATGGCGCTCATTGCCGCAACCCATCGCAGGTATATCGCGCCTCGGCTCCTGGAGGTCGCGGTCGACTCCCTGCCCAAGGCGGCCCACTGAGTCTGAGGGCCGACGCGCTCAGCACATGACTGACACGCCCCGACAGCTCAAGTCAGTTGTCACCAGATCCACAACCTGTCTTCAATCCGTGTTCTGGCCAATCCGCCACAGCACCCCGGACGGGTCGTAAAGGCAGAAGTCGCGCATCTTCCAAGGCTGCGATTCAATCGGCGTGGTTTTGACACGGTACTTGGCTTCGACGCCGCTGGCTTTGACATGTTGCCACCAGGCGTCTACGTCCTGCACCAGGATGTGCATCATGAAGTTCTCGGCCAAAGCAGGAACGCAGTAGTCCTGCAACAGAAAACTCACGTGTTCAAAATGGAAATAGGCCACGCCACCGCCTTCACTGGCCATGGTGAATCCGAGGTCTTGGTAGAACTGCTTGGAGACGGCAAAGTCTTTCGCAGGAACGAAGGCTTTGATTTCGGTGATGTGCAGCTTGTTCATGGTTTCTCCTCCGCTCTTGGCGACGCCGCGTTGTCCAGCGCGGCTTCATACGCCAGCCTGAGGTAATTCTTCAGATTCTTCGCTTTGAGGTCCTCGACGCTTTGCAGTTTGACGTGGCGGCGTCCCTTGCCGTTGCCCTCCAGGTGTCCGTCGGTGTCGTGGATGCGCGTGCCCTGGCTGAACTCCACAGACACGTGCGCCTTGTAGGCGAACACACCGGCGAACTGCACCGTGGAGCCAAACAGGATGCCGCCGTACTTGACTTCCTCCGTCAGTGGCCGGACGGTCTTCATGGCCAAGGCGCGCACGGCTTGAACAATTTCAAACTGCGTCTGCCCCAGCAGGGCGATGTCTTCCAGAAGGGTTTGAACGCTTTTTGCCATGTTGAATACTCAGTGGTTTGATCAGCTTTATATCAAGCGCATCAGAAAAGCCGTGGGGGCACCGAATCACGGTCACGCTTGCTCTCGCTTTTTGGTTTGGGTGCAGAGGTGAACGCCGCAAATCAATTAGATGCGAACACCAAAGTCCTTCGAATAAAAACCTGTCGATACAATCCGCCCCGTGTTCACTTTGACGCCCACCACACTTCGCCGACGTTGCTGGCTCGCGCTTTTTGCGATGCTGGCGGCGGTGTTGTTGCCGACCTTGTCGCATGCAGTTCATGCAGCCAAGGGCGACAGCATTTGGGTGGAAGTGTGTACAGCGCAGGGGGCGCGTTTTGTAGCGTTAGGTGAGGATCCGGGGGCGGATCGGTCCTCCGACCAGAGCTCCTCTAACGCCAAAAAGCACAGCGAAAGCTGCCCCTACTGTGGCTCGTCACCCGCCATGGGCTTGCCGCCCGCAGCAGCCGGTGCCGTTTGGGTGCCGCATGTGAGTGCGCTAGAACCGCCTCTGTTCTTGCACGCAGCACACACGCTGTTTGCCTGGCGCACCGCGCAACCGCGCGGGCCTCCCTCTTTCTCCTGATTTACCGACGCTCGTCCAGCGTGCGTGGAAACACCACGCGCTGCTGAGACTTTGTTTTTCGGCCGCGTGCATGAGCACGCGGCGATCAGGAGATGACTGTGAAATCCAAATATTCTTTGGCACCTTTGGTGCGCGCGCTCAGTGGCCGTGCGGTTTTTAGCCGCCCCTTGCCTTGTGGGGCTGTGGTGGGGATGTGTCTGACGGGCTTGTTCAGCACCGCAGCACAAGCGCAATCCAGCCATGCCGGTGAAGCGGCTGCGTTGCCACCCGTCGTGGTCACAGCCACCAGCCGCACCCAGCCGGTGGCCGATGTGCAGGCGGCGGTGCAGGTGATTTCGCAGCGCGAGTTGCAGAGCTACCCCGGCACCAGCCTGACGGAAGCATTGCAACTGGCTGTGGGGGTGGATGCTCGGGCCAATGGGGCCAATTCCACGTTGGCCATACGCGGCATCATCACCAACGCGGGTTCTCCCGTCCTGGTGCTGGTGGATGGTTTGCGGCGCACGGCCAAGTACGGCGGGGTGAACCTGAATCTGATTGCGCTGGAAGATGTCGAGCGCATTGAAATTGTGCGTGGACCGATGTCCGCGCTGTACGGTGCCGATGCCACGGGTGGTGTCATCAACGTGGTGACCAAGTCCTTGGCCAAAGCTGCGCCGGGCAGCGGCAGTGTGCGCGCAACCCTGGGACAAACCACCGACCACCAGCGCGACACGGTGGCTGCCGGGGCCACACTCAACTTTGCGGCTGCGGCCACGCGGCACCGTGTATCACTGGAGCAGCGCAGCCGTGACCTGTACCGCTACAACAAGAACGCAGCGCTGGCGGACCTGGGAAAAATCGATCAGCGCTTCCTGATGTACCAAGGTGAGTTGGTCTTGAACGAAGACCACCGCCTCACGTGGGCGCTGGAGCACTTGGATCAATCGGACAAAAGCCCCGGCCTGCTGGCGGCAGCACCGCCTGCCAGGCCCACGGCGCAAAGTTATGAGGGTTATGAGAAGGAGCGCCGAACCTTCGGCGCATTGCGATACAGCGGCCGTGTGGCCGGCGGCCAGTTGGCGGTGGACGTGGCGCAAGGCCAGTCGGATGCGTCCACCACGCGGGCCTTTCCGACGATCGAGACCACCGACTATCGACAAACCCAGCTCAACGCTCGCTATTTTTACGACTGGGGTCCCCATGCCCTCGTGTTGGGCGCGGGTCAGACGGTGGACAAGCTCAACATCAGCATCAACAGCCGCGAGGCGCGTCGCAGCAACGAGCATGTGTTGCTTCAAGATGAATGGCGCATCGGCGGTGGGTTCTCGCTGCTGGCGGGTATTCGTGAAGACCGCTTCAACGACTTCGGTTCAGTAACGACGCCGCGCGCCGCCTTGACTTACCGCACCGGTCCCTGGTCCGTGCGTTTGGGGCATGGCGAAGCCTACCGCGCACCGAGTGTGCTGGAGCAGTACTCCAGCTTCTTGCGTGGCCGCTTTTTGATTGTGGGCGACCCCAATTTGAAGCCTGAAACCAACAAAACCAACGAGATCGCTCTGGGGTTCAACCAGCGCGACTTCAGTGGCGAGGTCACCTATTTCGACTCCAAAGTTGACAACCTTATCCAAAGCGTCTCGCGCCCCCGCGAGGCCTCCGATCCAGCCAGTGTGCAGTTGCGCAGCCAATACGCCAACGTGGCCCAGGCACGGCTCAAGGGGGTGGAGGTGCAGGGCCAGTGGCGCATCACGCCCCACTGGTCTACCCAACTCGGTTTGGACTATTTGGACGCCACCGATGAGTCCACCGGCGCACGCTTGACGCAACGTTCTCGCGTCATGGTCAGGCTGGGTGTGGCCTACACGCGTGGCGCCTGGCGGGTTGATTTCCGCACCCGCCACTACAGCGGCTACTGGAACGCCGACCCTGCCATTCGCGGCAGCGCGCCGTTCAACAGCAGCTACGGCACGGCCGACCTGCGGCTGGAGTACCGCGCCACCAAAGCCTTGGCCTTGGCCCTGGGCATCGACAACCTCAGCGACAAACGCCAACCCATCAACTGGAGCAACACCGGCGCCACCATGGACCCGCCTGCGCGTTTTGTGTACCTGAACGCCCGCTACAGCTTTTGAGCCCAGGAGAACGGCTGATGCATCACAAGACCACCTCCTTGCCGCCTGAAGAGTCACAAGTTCTGCTGCGTGACCCGGATCGTTTGTACGCCCGTTGGCGACAAGCCCTGACCGAGCACCACCACCTGCATGGCCCCGAAGCGGCGGCGCTTTTGGGTGTGCCCGAAGCGGCTTTGCTGGCCAGCGCCACGGGGCGCGGCAACCACCCTTTGCAAGCCGACCTGGCGACAGTGCTCGCACCGCTTGCACAGTGGGGCAGGGTGCTGGTGGCGGTACGCAACCGCTTGGGCGTGAAGCTGGATATTCTGGCCCGCGCTGACATTGAAGCGGCTACATCCTCGACGCTCACGATTCGAGGTGATCAGCACCAGCTGTGTTTGTCCACTGAGGGCGTGGCACGCATCGACCTCTTCGAAGAAGAAGATGGCCACGGCCACACCTTCAGTTTGAATTGGTTCGATGGAAGGGGTGACGTGATTGGCCGCTTGTTTTTGATGAGCAAAAGCGGTCGCGAAGAAGCCTTGCCGTGGTTGCAACAGTTCGCGGTGGCCTCACCGCAAGCCGTTTGGGGGGCCGCACCCATGGCCCTGCCGCCTAGGGTGGACGTGATGACGCCTCAGTGGTTGGTGGGTGAACCGGTAGCGCAGGGCGCACAGGTTCAGGCCTGGGCCACGGCGGCCATTTTGTGTTGTGACCAAGCCCCTGCGATGCAGCTGGACATGAGCGGCATGGGGGCTGCCTCGGTGTATCGCGGCGCGCTCGGTAAAACCATGCACACCCCACCCGGCGCGCACGCCACCGACTTGTTGTGCAAGCTGCATGCCCGGCCAAAGTGTGCCGTCGCCGTGCGAGCCATCACGCAGGGCGAGGTGATGGGGCTGCAAGTGCTGGAGGCTGATGGTGGCAGCCTCGTGTTCATGCCGCAGGGCTTGGACAACCCTCAAGCCTGGTATGGCGCTGTGGCCCGCCGAGCGCAAGCCCTGGCGGTCGATTCCCAGGCCAAGGAGGCAACATGAAGATGGCGACAGCGGTTCAACATCTCCAGCGGTATCCGGCACTGTGTCGATGCGGGGCCTTGATCGGTTTGGGGCTGATGCTGCTGGCGGGCCCGGTTGCCGCTGCAGAGCGGCTTATCGTGACCAACAGCTATGTGGCGGAAATCGTCGTCGCTTTGGGCGGGGCGTCACAGATCGTGGCGGTGGGTGGCGGCAGCGACCACTTGAGCGAGCTGGCCAAGGTGCCGCGTTTGCCAGGTTTTCGCCAAACATCGGCTGAACCGATGTTGGCGGTGTCGCCCACACGTTTGCTTATCAGTAGCGAGTGGATGGTGCCGCAAACCTTGGATCAGTTGCGGGCGGCGGGCGTGAAGGTCGATGTGATCGACGGCGAACAAACGCCCGCCGGTGTGGAGCGCCGCATTCGATTCGTGGCGACGGTGCTGGGCAAAGCGACCGAAGGCGAGCGGCTGGTCATCAAGTTCCGTGCCGACATGGCCGAGGTTGCAGCCCAAGTGGCCAAGCTGCAGCGCAAACCGAAAGCCATTTTTGTTTTGGCCGGTGGGCAGCGGCCCACTTTGGTGGGCGGGCGAGGAACCAATGTGGCAGCACTGCTGGACTTGGCCGGAGGCGACAACGTGGCCGAAGCGTTTGAAGGTTTTAAGGTGATGAGCGCCGAAGCCATGATTGAAGCCGCACCCGAGTTCATCCTGACCAACCAGGATGGCACCGCACCCAGCGACGGCGTTCCGGTGGCGCTGCGAGCGCCGGGTGCCAGAGCCACGCCAGCGGGTAAGGCGGGCCGCTTGATCACGGTGCAGGGGCACTATCTGCAAGGCATGGGCATCCACACACCAGCCGGTATTCGCGAAGTGGCTCGGGCACTGCATCCGGGGCAGTTCAAATGAATTCCACCGCTGATTTCCCCGCATGCTTGCGCTGGAGAAGGTGCCGGTGAGCCCCCGTCGTCTTCAGGTTCCCCTGGTCTTGCTCGTGGCGGTTGGGGCGTTGATGCTGGTCGCCTTGCTCGCGATAGGCACCGGTGCCGTGCGCATTGCGCCCAGCCAGGTGCTGTCCGCGCTGCTGGGCTGGGACGATCCCGACGTGAGCGAGGCCATGCGCACGGTGGTGTGGACGGTGCGCTTGCCCCGTGTTTTGCAGGGCTTGTTGGCGGGCGGGGTGCTGGCGTGCACCGGCGTGTTGATGCAGGCCTTGTTTCGCAATCCTTTGGCCGATCCCGCACTGATTGGTGTGTCGGCCGGGGCTGCACTCGGTGCGGTGGCCGTCATCGTGCTCGGGGCCACTTTGTTCGCTGGTTTGTCTCATGCGCTGGGTGTGTGGACCTTGCCTGTCGCTGCTTTTTTGGGCGCGCTGCTCACCACCGCCGTGGTGTTCAGTTTGGCGCGCCGAGAGGGTGTGCTGGACCCCACCACCTTGCTGCTCACCGGCATCGCCATCAATGCCCTGACAGGGGCGGGCATTGGTTTGCTCACGTATTTGGCCACCGACGAGCAGTTGCGCAACCTCACGTTCTGGAGTTTGGGCAGTCTGGGCGCAGCCACTTGGGGGTCGCTGGCGGGGATTGCACCTGCTGCATTGGCTTTGGTGGTGGCGGTGCCCCTGCTTGCGGCCCCGCTCAATGCGCTGTTGCTCGGGGAGTCGGAGGCCCTGCACCTGGGCGTGGCGGTTGAAAGGCTCAAGCGCGGTGTCATCCTGCTCAGCGCTGCCGGTGCGGGTGCGGTGGTCGCCATGTGCGGCGTGATCGGTTTCATCGGCTTGATTGCTCCGCATGTGGCCCGGTTGCTGGTGGGGCCGGATCACAGGCTGGTTTTGCCCCTCGCGGCGATGCTGGGAGCTACATTGCTGACCGCAGGAGACCTCGTCGCCCGCACGGCAGTGCGGCCCGCTGAATTGCCCATCGGCATACTCACGGCCCTCATTGGTGCGCCATTCTTTTTGTGGCTGTTGCGTCACCGGGGCCGTTGGTCATGATGCCCATGACACTCTTGCAGGTGCAAGCCCTGTGGTTGCAGCGCGGTGGACGAAACTTGTTGCAAGGCCTGACCTTTGATGTCCAGGCCGGTGAGTTCATTGCGGTGGTGGGCCCCAACGGTGCAGGCAAGTCCAGCCTGCTCAAGGCGCTTTGTGCCGAGTGGCCCATCGAGGGTGATGTGGTGTTCGATGGCCGTTCCGTGCGGGCTTGGCCGCGTGACCAACTCGCCAAGCGACTCGCGGTGATGACGCAGCAGGCCACGCTCTCCTTTGACTTCAGCGTGCGCGAGGTGGTGGCCTTGGGCCGCTTGCCGCACCGGGGCGCGGGTGCCGCTGCCGACCGCGAGGTGGTGGACGCGGTGCTGCAGTCCTTGCAGCTCCAGGGTTTTGCAGAACGTGACTACCTCAGCTTGTCGGGCGGTGAGCGCCAGCGGGTTCAATTTGCCCGGGCTGCGGCACAGCTGTGGGAAACGCAGGAGTCCAGCCTTTTGCTGTTGGACGAGCCGACCGCTGCCCTGGACTTGGCCCAGCAGCGCTGCGTGCTGGGTTGGGCCCACCAGATGTCACGACGGGGAACTGCAGTGATAGCGGTTTTGCACGATTTGAACCTCGCGGCCAGGCATGCGGACCGTGTGCTGATGCTCAACAACGGCCAACTCGTGGCCCAGGGCAGCCCCCGGGAGGTGCTCGAACCCGCACAAATCCAGACCGTGTTCGGTGTTCCCGTTGATCGCCAGTGGAGCAGCAGCGACCAGCGCCCCGTGTTGGTGATGCGGGCGTGAAGGGCTTGCTGTGCTGATGGTTCATACCGCGCCGCACCTGTGGCCAACCTCAACCCATAAAATCAAGGGCCAGTTCACTCGCGCCGCGCCGAATCGCCATCGCAACCCATTGACTCGGTTCACCAATGACTGGCGATGCCCGCAGTCAAACTCCGCATGAATTTTTCTCCCAACCTTCAAGCCACCCGCTCCCGCTGGTGGGGTTTTGCGGCAGTGCTGGCTTTGCACCTGCTGGTGGGTTGGGCCTTGGTCGAGGGCCTGGTCAGGCCCGCTGTAGCGCCGATCAAAACGCCTGTGCAAGTGGCTTTGGTGGCCGAAGCTCCGCCGCCACCACCACCGCCACCACCACCACCACCGCCGGAACTTCGAATCGTTCCCAAGAGCGCTCCCGTGCAACAAACGGTCGCTGCGCCGCCGCCGCAAGCCCCCCCGCCTGTGGTGCAAGCGGTCGCGACCGATTTACCAAGTCCTGCGGCCATCACACCGACAGCGCCCGCCGCGCCGACGCCAGAGCCGCCCGTGGTGGTGGCCGCAGCGCCTGCTGTTGTCACGCCGCCTGCGCGTGTGGTGCCGCAAGAAATTGGTCTGGTCTGTCCGCACCAAGTCAAACCCGTCATGCCTAGGCGTGCCCTACAAGAAGGCACTGGCGGGTTCGTGAAGGTGATGGCGACGGTGCGAGGCGGCAAGGTGGTGGCGGTGGAGGTACTGACCTCGCGCCCACGAGGCCTATTTGAGGGGGTTGTGCGCCAAGCCATGATGCAGTACCGCTGTGAATCACCCCCCGATGTCGACGTCAAAGTGCCGCAAGAATTTAATTTCACCGTTGTTGAGGAATGAACCCCGTGATGCCTACCTGTCTACAACTTAAACGGCGTGCTGCCGCTGTGTTTGCTGCGGCCACTTGTGCGCTTGGGTCAGCTTGCGTTTGGGCTCAAAACGATGCGACGGCTCAGGCTGTCACCAACCCCTACGGCCTGCAGGCGATGTGGGCCAGTGGCGATTGGGTGTCCAAAGGCACGCTCTTCATCTTGCTGGCCATGAGCCTCGGAAGCTGGAGCATCCTGATCAGCAAGCTGCGGGAGAGTTTTCAGCTGGCCGCCCAAGCGCGTGCTGCACGCGCGCAGTTTTTTGCGGCGAGCGATTTGCAGCAAGGTTTGTTGCGTCTGCCACAGGGCACGGCTTTTCACTTCATCGCGCAACAAGCGATTGCTGCGGGTGAACACCACGAAGGCACGCTCACCCAGCACATTGACCGCAACACCTGGGTGACGATGAGCATTGAGCGTGCCGTTGGTGAGGTGCAGTCGCGACTGCAAAATGGACTGGCATTTTTGGCGACTGTGGGCTCCACCGCGCCCTTCGTGGGCCTCTTCGGCACCGTTTGGGGCATCTACCACGCGCTCACCGAGATTGGCATTGCGGGCCAGGCATCCATTGACAAAGTGGCCGGCCCCGTGGGCGAGGCCCTCATCATGACGGCCATCGGTTTGGGCGTGGCCGTGCCCGCCGTGTTGGGCTACAACTGGCTGGTCAGGCGCAACAAAGTCAACATGGATGCAGTGCGCGGATTTGCCGCCGATTTGCATGGCGTGCTCTTGGGCATGAAGAGCGTGGGCCCCCAATGACCCCACTCTTCGCGGCCCGTCTATTTGCCAACAACGACGCGCAAGAAGACGCGGTCAGTGCCACCATCAACACCACCCCTTTGGTGGACGTGATGTTGGTGCTGCTGATTATTTTTCTGATCACCATTCCGGTGGTGACGCACAGCGTGGCGGTGAATTTGCCGAAGGAGCGTAATGTGGTGCGCGAGGTCGCGCCGCAGAACGTGCAAATTTCAGTCGATGCAAAAGGCCAGGTGTTTTGGAACGGACAGGCGTTGAACGACAAGTCGTTGAAGTCGCGTTTGTTGGCGTTGGCCACGACCAGCCCCCAGCCTGAAGTGCACATTCATGGCGATGAGGCGGTGCCCTATGCTGTGGTGGGCCGCATCGTGCTGGCCTGCCAGCAAGCGGGTTTGATTAAGCTGCACTTTGTCACCGAGCCAAAGGCGGGCAATGGGGGAGGGCGCTGATGGCCATGCAGATGAACACGGGCGGCGTTGACGGCAACGAGCCCGAGGTGATGCTGGAGATGAACACCACGCCGCTGATCGATGTGATGCTGGTGCTCATCATCATGCTCATCATCACCATTCCCGTGCAGCTGCATGCGGTGAATTTGGACTTGCCCAGCAAGGCCACCACCGCACCACCCACCCCACCCGAGGTGGTACTCGTGGTGGTGAGGCCCGATGGACAGGTGCTGTGGAACGGTGAATTGCTGACCCAGCCGGAAGCGCTCGATGCGCGCTTGGCTGCCCTGGCCCAACAAAACCCAGCGCCCGAATTGCACCTGCGCCCTGATGCCGCTGCACCCTACGGCGCTGTGGCCCGCGTGCTGTCTGCCGCCCAGCGTTTGAATGTGAGCAAGCTCGGTCTGGTGGGGCAAGAGCAATTTGCGCGATGATGCGGGTGAATCAGAATTGCCTTCACCCAAAGCATCTCCAGTTCTTTTAGAGGAGCCGAAGAGGCGGCAATAGCTCCCTCACCCTCTGAGAGAGGGCAGGGGGCGAAGCGGGGAACTCAAACCGCATGCGGTTTGCCCGCGCAGCGACCTGGGCTTGCAAGCCCGGGTGCGCACTGCAAGTGAGGGCTCTCAGCGACAAAAGACAAAGGTCATCCATGAAAAGCACAAACGTCGGTGTGACTGATTTGGCTTCGGCTGAAGCTGCGTCTTTGCGGCAAACCTTCGACGACCTCCTGGCCCAGCACCAAGCCGCGCCTTTCCCTGACTGGCCCACCCGCGCTGCACGCTTGCAAAGCCTGGTCACCATGCTGCTCGATCACCGTGAGCGCATCAAGGCGGCCATCAGCGCTGACTTTGGTCACCGCAGCAGCCATGAAACCGATCTGCTCGAAGTCTTCCCCAGCCTCGAAGGTCTGCGCCATGCCCTGCGTCACGGTCGAAGCTGGATGCGCGAGCGCAAGGTGCCGGTGTCGCTGTGGTTTCAGCCCGGGGCAGCCCGCATCGTGCCCCAGCCTGTGGGCGTGGTCGGCATCATCGTGCCGTGGAACTATCCGCTGCTGTTGCTGCTGGGGCCTTTGAGCAGCGCCTTGGTCGCGGGCAACCGGGCCATGGTCAAGGTGTCGGAGTTCAGCCCCAGATTTGCGGCTTTGATGGCCGAGCTTTTAACTGATGCCTTGGGGCCTGACGTGGTGCAGGTGGTGCAGGGTGGCCCCGAGGTGGCTGCCGCATTTTCCAAGTTGCCCTTCGGTCATTTGTTGTTCACCGGCTCCACCGCCGTGGGGCGGCGCGTGATGGCCGCTGCCAGCGAGCATCTTGTGCCCGTCACCTTGGAGTTGGGCGGCAAAAGCCCGGCCATCATCACCCCCGCCACTTGCGCTGACGACGCACGCTTCACCCACGCCGTGCGGCGCATCTTGGTCGGCAAAGTGCTCAACGCGGGGCAGACCTGCATCGCCCCCGACTACGTGCTCTTGCCCCGCGCCGCCATGGGGCGTTTTATCACCACGGCCCGCGCCATCTTGAGCCAGCAGTACCCCGAGGGCGCGGCCAGCCTGGATTACACCGGCATTGCGAGCGACCGGCACTTCGAGCGGCTGCAAAACTGGTTGATGGACGCCACCACAGCAGGTGTCAACGCCAGTGCCGTGATGGGTCCGGCAGGCCCCGGACAACGCAAACTGCCTTTGACCGTGCTCACCGACTGCACGCCGGATTCAAACGTGATGCAAGAAGAAATTTTCGGGCCCCTGTTGCCCTTGGTGGCTTGCGAGTCCGTTGACGAGGCGGTGGCCTGGGTCAATGCGCGTCCGCACCCTCTGGCCCTTTACCTCTTCGACGACTCCAAAGCCACCCAAACCCAGGTGCTGCAATCAACCATCGCCGGCGGCGTGTGCATCAACGAAACCCTGGTGCACATTGCCCAAGACAACCTGCCTTTCGGCGGCGTCGGCGCCTCGGGCATGGGCCACTACCACGGGCAGTTTGGTTTCGAGGCCATGTCCAAACTCAAGCCCGTGTTCCGGCAGTCGCGGATCAATGCCCTGGGGCTGTTGGCCCCTCCCTATGGTGGGTTGGTGGCGCGGATGCTGAAGGTGATGTTGCGGCGGTGAGTTCGCGGGCACCGTGCGTTGCGAAGCTCAGCGACAAATTCTTTACTTCGGCGCCAACCGAATCGCCCCATCCAGCCGGATCACCTCGCCATTGAGCATGTCGTTGGTGATGATTTGGTGCACCAGCTTGGCATAGTCCGCCGGGGTGCCCAGGCGGCTGGGGAAGGGCACGCCTGCGGCGAGGGCGTCTTGCACTTCCTGCGGCATGGCGAAGAGCATGGGGGTGCCGAAGATGCCGGGGGCGATGGTCATGTTGCGGATGCCGTTGCGTGCCAAATCGCGGGCGATGGGCAGGGTCATGCCGACCACGCCGCCCTTGGAGGCTGAATACGCCGCTTGGCCCATTTGGCCGTCAAACGCGGCCACGCTGGCGGTGGAGATGAGCACGCCGCGCTCGCCGGTGGCTTCTGGCTCGTTCTGGCTCATGGCGGCGGCTGCGAGGCGGATCATGTTGAAGCTGCCGATCAAATTGACAGTGACCACTTTGCTGAACAAAGCCAGGCTGTGCGCGCCTTCTTTGCCCACGGTTTTGGCGGCGGGCGCAATGCCGGCGCAGTTCACCAGGCCCATGAGTTTGCCCATGGTTTGGGCGCGGGCCACCACGGCTTGGCCATCTGCTTCTTGGCTGACATCGCACTTCACAAAGGCCGCATTCGTCGCACCCAATTCGGCGACCAGGGCCTCACCTTTGTCGGCTTGCAAATCGGCGATCACGACCTTTCCGCCTTGAGAGACGAGCATGCGGGCTGTGCCTTCGCCCAAACCCGATGCGCCGCCTGTGACGATGAAAACTTTGTTTGCGATATCCATGGTTGAACTCCTGTGGGTGGTGAGAAGGTGAAACGCTGAGGTTGAAGTCCGCGTGGTGGCGCTGATTCAACGCAGGTTTCAAGTTGACGTATACGTCAATTGTGCTCGAAAAAAGAGCCGCTGCAGGAGCGGCTCATGATGGATGGAGAAGATCAGCTGGCCAGTGCGGCCAACGCGCGGGCGGTGATTTCATCGACTGTTCCGGTGCCACTGATTTTGCGCACCTTGGGCGCGGCGGCGTCGCCACTGCCCGCCCAGTCAGCGTAGTAAGCGACCAGCGGACGGGTTTGTTGTTGGTACACCTCCAGGCGCTTGCGCACGGTGGCTTCTTTGTCGTCGTCGCGTTGAATGAGCGCTTCTCCGGTCTCGTCGTCCACACCTTCTTTTTTCGGTGGGTTGAATTTGACGTGGTAAGTGCGGCCCGAGGCCACATGCACGCGGCGGCCGCTCATGCGTTCGATGATGGCTTCGTCGGGCACGTCAATTTCGAGCACGATGTCCAGCGGCACTTTGGCTGCTTTCATGGCATCGGCTTGGGGAATGGTGCGGGGGAAACCGTCGAACAAAAAGCCCTTGGCGCAGTCGGGCTGGGCCAGGCGCTCTTTGACCAGGCCGATGATGATGTCGTCGCTCACCAAACCGCCCGAGTCCATGACCTTCTTGGCTTCAACGCCCAGTGGCGTGCCGGCTTTGACGGCGGCGCGCAGCATGTCGCCCGTAGAAATTTGGGGAATACCGAATTGTTTGCAGATGAAGGTGGCTTGGGTGCCTTTGCCTGCGCCAGGCGCGCCCAACAAAATCAATCTCATGGTTGTCCTTAGTTGTCGTATTTCCAGGAAATCAGGGTGTCGCTGCCAGGGGATTCAGCGCGTCTCAGATCAGAACAGCGGGCGAGAATAGCACGCGGCTCCCACGTCAAACTGACGGGTGTTTCCCCCGCAAGTGCAGGAGGTCATTGAAGTTGCGGCCACAGTGCCCGAACCCGATCCAAGTCTTCTGGGGTGTCCACCCCCGGACCCGGTTGCTGCGCGCTGATGTGCACTGCAATGCGGTGACCATGCCACAGCACACGCAGTTGTTCGAGTGACTCGACCGCTTCGAGTGGACTGGCTGCCAATTGGGGAAAGCTGCGCAAGAAACCGGCGCGGTAGGCATAAAGGCCAACGTGCCGCAGTGGTGCGGGGTGGGACAGGGCTGCCCGTGCTTGGTCTGCGTTGCCATACCCGTCGCGCCACCATGGAATGGGGGCACGTGAAAAGTACAGGGCTTGCTGGCGTGCGTTGCAAACGAGTTTCACGACGTTCGGGTTGAAGAGGTCTTCTGCGTTCGCGATGGCATGGCCCACGGTGCCCATCACGCAGTCGTCTTGCGCTGCCAAAAGCGCAGCGCAGGCGTTGATCAAGCTGGGGTCGATCAAGGGTTCGTCGCCCTGCACATTCACCACGATGGCGTTGTCGTCGAGCCGCAAGAGTGCGCAGGCCTCGGCCAAACGGTCGCTGCCGGTGGCGTGGTTGCTGGCCGTCATCACCACCTGCACCCCGTGGGCCTGGCAGGCGGCGGCGATTTCCTCGTGGTCGGTGGCCACCACCACCTGCAAGGCCCGCGACTTGGCCGCTTGCTGCGCCACGCGCACCACCATGGGCGCGCCCCCAATGTCAGCCAGCGCTTTGCGTGGCAGCCGGGTGGAGGCCAGCCGTGCCGGAATCAATACAGTGAAGCTCATGCGCCCGACACAAGTGGTGTGGATTTGGGCCGGGGCGTATCGGGTGGCAGGGCGCGGGCTTGCGACTCCAGCATGAGGGGAATGCCGTCACGCACAGGAAAGGCCAACAGATCGGCGTGGCAGACGAGTTCGTGGGTGTCGTGGTGCGGCGGCCGCCAGTGGTCCAAAGGACCTTTGCATACGGGGCAAACCAGCAGTTCTAGCAGTCGAGTGTCCATGGAGTGGCTCTGTAGGTTCAGGGCAAACGTTGGAAGGTGCGCCGGCGCAGGCTGTCGTGCAGCGCCTCGAGCAGGACGGGGTGCATGTCCTTGTTCCACGTTAAGTCTAGCGGCACCACCCAAACCCGGGTATGAGTATGGTCGGCCTGCTTCAATTTGACGGCATCTTTCTCAGTGATCACGACATCGGTGGCATTGGCAGGCCAGGGCAGTGTGGCGAAGTCGTAGTGGTCGAGCAAGGGCAGCGGGTTGATGTTCAACCCGTTTTTTCTCAGCATGTTGAAAAAACGTTCAGGCTGGGCAATGCCAGCCGCAGCCCAAAGGGGTTGTTGCTGAGAAAAAACCGCGAGGGTCTCCAGTGCTTCTGCGGTGGCCGGTTGACCTGTTCGCCAAGCTGACCATGACACCGCACCACTGAGCCGTGAGGTCGTGACGTAGCCCGGCAGCGGTGTCGATGACTCCGGGCAGTTGTAAACCACCATTGAACGGTGGGGCAGCTCGCGCGGCAGCGGCTGACGCAGTGGGCCCGCAGGCAGCAGCCAGCCATTGCCCGCGCCGCGCGCATCAAAAACGATGATCTGAAATTCGCGTTTGAGCCGAACATGTTGCAGCCCGTCGTCGCTGATGATGATGTTGACCTCGGGGTGCTGCGACAACAGCGCTTGGACGGCTGCCACACGGTCGCGGCCCACAAAAACAGGCGCCTGTGAGCGCAGCTTCAGCAGCAGCGGCTCGTCGCCGATGTCGGCCGCAGAAGAATTGGGTTGCACCTCTTGCACGCCTTGCGCACGGCCACCATAACCGCGCGACACGATGCCCGGTGTGCGGCCCTGTTGCACCAGCCATTGGTGTAAGGCCAGCACGGTGGGTGTTTTACCCGCGCCGCCCACCACCACATTGCCCACCACCCATACAGGCACGACGGACGCGGTGGAGCGCAACCAGCCCCAGCGAAAGAGTCGCAACCGAAGTCGCACCAGGGCCGCAAAAACCAAAGACACAGGCCAAAGCGCACAGGCCAACCAGCCCCGCTTCAACCACGCCGCTTGTAGGTTTTGTTGCCAAGACGCCCGTTGTGGAGCAGCGGCCATAGGAAAAAGCGGGGGGTGAATCGAGACGCAGGATCCGCAACACCAGAGGCATCAACGCCCGGAGGCGTCGTTGCCCTGGGTGGCAAAGGTCAAACGGGCCAGGCCGGCACGCCGCGCAGCGTCCAGCACCGTGATCACCATTTGATGCGTCGCGGCGGCATCGGCAGAGACGATGACCATGCTTTCCGCAGAACCACCCGCCGCTTCCACCAGCGCAGCGGCCAAGAGCTCGGTGCTTCGGCCGTCCACCACTTTGCGGTTGACCGCATAACGGCCATCGGCAGCCACGGCCACGATGACTTCGCGCGGGCGGTCTTGCAGCTTCTCGGCGTCAGCCACGGGCAAACTCACTTGCAACTCGGTGAATTTGGAGTAGGTGGTGGAGACCACCAAAAAAATCAAAATCACCAAGAGCACGTCGATGAAGGGGATCAGGTTGATCTCCGGCTCTTCCAAACGGTGTTTGCGGAAGTTCATGAATGTGACTCTGAAGCGGCGAGTGTCAGTTGCTTGGCTTGTTGCGCACGGAAAAGCGCATCAGGTGGGGCACAAAACGTTCGGCCGCTTGTTCCATCTGCAAGGTGTAGGCATCGACCAAACCGCGGAAGTAGCGGTAGAACATCAGGGCTGGGATGGCAATGATCAAACCGAAGGCGGTGTTGTAAAGGGCAATCGATATGCCGTGGGCCAATTGGGTGGGGTTGGTGCCGCCAGTAGGGCCTTGGGCACCGAAGATCTCGATCATGCCAATCACGGTACCCAGCAAGCCCAAGAGTGGCGCGGCTGAGGCGATCGTGCCCAGGGTGTTGAGGTAGCGCTCCATGGAGTGCACCGCCGCGCGGCCAGCGGACTCAAAGCTGCTGCGCAGTGAGTCTTCGTCGATGCGTGGCTCGGCGATGACGGCACGCACACCGGCGGCAAGCATTTTGCCCAGCACCGAATTCTCGGACAGCTTGTTCACGACGTCGGCGGAGGGCAGTCGCTCGCGCGTGACCGACATCACCTCATCCAGCAAACGAGGCGGCGCAACACGCAACGCCCGCAGGCTAGAGAAGCGTTCAATGATCAAGGCCAAC
Organism: Pseudomonadota bacterium; assembly: GCA_046049865.1. GTDB lineage: Bacteria > Pseudomonadota > Gammaproteobacteria > Burkholderiales > Burkholderiaceae_C > JANPCX01. The sequence goes on from JBJOQO010000022.1 coordinate 28,244, forward strand.
GCGACCACGGAACAAAGAATTAAAGGCCAGATGGGCCAACCAGCGGCTTGTATGATCGAAAACAAACACGTTTCCTTTCGGGGCGAAACAGGATCGAATTTTTGGGCTGGGCGGATTATGGGGCCAGTGGCGCATGCGCCGACACAGCCACAAAAGGACTTGTTTTTGTGACGCGCCCAGACCTGCGGGTGAACGGGGTCCAGCCTGTTGTGGCAACCCCAGCATCCATCCACTGCGACTGTGGATAACTTTGTGGGTAACACCCCTTCGTTTCGCCGCAGGCCGCGAAAATCCTAGCGTATGAACAGAATGCTTAAAGTTTGAGCACAAAAAAACCATTGAAAAACAAGCACTTGCACAATTATGAAAGCCTCGTGACAGCCATGGTGGCTCGCCAAGCCAGTGTTGACGCGCTTGTGGAGTTCTCAAGCCCCGCCAATGCTGGCTTGCGGGCCGATTCGGCGGTGGCATGAACGATTTTTCCCTTGGGGGTAACCCGAATAGCTCGGTCGGTCCCGCCATGGTTTGGACCGTGGCCGCATTGGTGCATGCGGTGGCCGACGCCCTGGCGGCACGGTTTGCGCTGTGCAGTGTGCGCGGCGAGTTGTCGGGTTTCTCTCGCGCTGCCAGCGGGCACTGCTACTTCAACTTGAAAGACGCTGACGGCGGCGACGCACTCGTGCGCTGCGCCATGTTCCGTCGCGCGGCGGGTTTGCTCGACTTCAATCCGCAAGACGGCCAACAGGTGCAACTGCGTGGGCGTTTGGTGGTGTATGAACCCCGAGGCGAGTTGCAGTTGGTGGTGGAAAGCATGCAGCGCAGCGGTGAGGGCGCTTTGATGGAGCAGTTCTTGCGCCTCAAAGCCAAGCTGCAGGCCCAGGGCTTGTTTGACCTCGCACGCAAACGCGATTTGCCCCCTTTCCCGTCATCGGTTGGCGTGGTAACTTCCTTGGGGGCGGCGGCACTGCACGACGTCACCAGCGCGTTGGCGCGGCGTGCGCCTCATGTGCGAGTCGTGGTCTATCCCAGCCTAGTGCAAGGACCGCAAGCGCCAAGCGCTTTGGTTCAAGCCTTGACGCTGGCCAGCCAGCGCCGAGACGTGGACGTGCTCATTCTTTGCCGCGGCGGAGGTTCGCTTGAAGATCTGTGGGCCTTCAACGACGAGGCTGTCGTGCGCGCTGTGGTGGCATGCCCCATGCCCGTGGTCAGCGGTGTGGGGCATGAGACCGATGTCAGCTTGGTCGACTTCGCCGCCGATTTGCGTGCGCCCACGCCCACAGCGGCTGCTGAAATGGTGGCACCGGCCACCAGAGAACTGCTGGACCTCTTGGGCGTACAGGCCGCGCACTTGCAGCGCGCGGCGCGCAGCCAATTGGATCGGCATGCACAGCGGTTGGACAGAGCCGCTTTGACCTTGTCACGCCCCGTGCAGGCAGTGCGTTTGTCGGCGATGAAGCTGCAGCGATTGGCGCAGCAAATGATCACCGCCCAAGAGCGCGGTCGCGATCGGGCGCTGCAGCAGTTGCAGCGCAGCGCCAATCGTCTGCAACAGGCGCAGCGGCAATACGGTGTGCTGCAATCACACCGGCTGCACAACCTGGCGACGCGGCTGGCGGCAGCCGACCCCCACCAGGTGCTGCGGCGTGGTTACGCCTGGATCAGTGACCAAAACGGCGCGGCTGTGCAATCGGTTCATGCTGTTCAGCTTCACCAACACTTGAGCGCGGTGTGGGCCGACGGGCGGGCCCAGGTGCAAGTCACACAGGTCGAGTCCGGCGCCAAAGAGTGATTCAAATCTGGCTCATTCCAGCCAAGCGGTAGGGGTTATGCCGCAATGCATCAATGCCGCTGCCGCACTGCCTACAATGCGCGGCAGCGTCACGAGGTGGCGCCGAGTTGCCCGACTGAATGGCCCCGGCCACCCCGCCTTTTCATTCAACGAACCACCAGGAGAGACACCCCATGGAACATACCCTGCCAGCCTTGCCCTATGCCATTGATGCACTGGCTCCCCACTACAGCCAGGAAACCCTGGAGTTCCACCACGGCAAGCACCACAACGCCTATGTGGTCAACCTCAACAACCTGCAAAAGGGCACCGAGTTTGAAAGCCTGAGCCTCGAAGAAATCATCAAAAAATCGTCGGGCGGCATCTACAACAACTCTGCCCAAATTTGGAACCACACCTTCTTCTGGAACTGCATGAAGCCCCAAGGCGGCGGTGAACCCAAAGGTGCGCTGGCCGCAGCCATCAACGCCAAATTCGGCAGCTACGCCGCCTTCAAAGAAGCGTTTGTGAAGAGCGCAGTCGGCAACTTCGGCTCCGGCTGGACCTGGCTCGTGAAAAAAACCGACGGCAGCGTCGACATCGTCAACATGGGCGCCGCTGGCACCCCGCTGACCACGGCCGACAAAGCCTTGCTGACGGTGGACGTGTGGGAACACGCCTACTACATCGACTACCGCAACCTGCGTCCCAAGTTTGTTGAAACCTTCTTGACGTCCTTGGTGAACTGGGACTTTGCCGAGAAGAATTTCGCCTGATCGTTCCGCTCCAGCGAAACAATAAAGGGCCGGTGTTTCACCGGCCCTTTCTTTCGGTGAATTCAACTGCGCGTTGGTCGACCCGACCGATGAGGTAAGTGCGATGGCAAAGCATCACGCCGTTGGATTCTGTGCCCCGGCCAAATACCGCGCCAACCCCTGCCCACCCGCACGCATCACCCCTTCGTGGTTCCAGCGAAACAGGGGAGCCAGCAGCGGTGCCAGCCAACGTTTCCACCCTGCCGTCAGTTCAACGCGGTAGACATAGGTGATGTCGGTCACGCCGTCTTCGAAACGCAGCAGCCAAATGCCTTCGCCTTGCAACTGGCCCATGGAACGGCCACGCAGGCGTTCGGGTTTTTGCATGTCGATGGTTTCCACGTCGATCATCAAGCGGTAGGGCAGCCGCGTGGCCCACTCGATGCGCCATTGGCAGCCCAGTCCTTCAGCGCGGCCCGAACGCAGGGCGCGCACTGATCGAACATAAGGCCACCACAGTGCCCAGCGTTCAATGTGGATCAAGGCGTCCCAAACACGCTCGATGGGGGCGTGGATGCGCCAGTGGCTGACCAAGTCAAAATGGGTGGCAGGCATGAAGGGTGATCGCCAATGGGTGATGTTGGGCAGGTTCATACCTGGCTATACGCTGCGCCTGGCGGCTTGGATGCGCTGGCAAGGCCTCGCGTGGCGTGCCGCCGCGCAAGCACCAGATCGCTTTTTTGTCGCCGTGCATCCAAACGCGCGTGCGTTGCGTATTCACGCCATGGACGGACGAATCCAACTTACTGTGATGTTTAAACTGAGTGACCCACCGCATCCGATATCGCCATGCCATTTGGCGCATACTGCGCCCTGTTTGCCGCGTGGCCATGGGCGCGTTCCCTGTGCCGTCGACCACTTGTTCTGCGCGCCCGAGGCGTCTTGATGACCACCACACCCAAATCAACGAGGCTGATTGATGCTCGCGATGACGCGGACAGCGCAGACCCAGCCATGGATTTTTGCGACTCTGGGCTGTCCGCTGAACAGGACCTGGACGACGCTGTGTTGGCTCAAGTTGACGACGGCGTAGCGCATCACACGGCTACCCCCCACCAGCGACTCGCCCCCCATGTTGACGACGCCCAGCTCAACCAATGGATAGCGGGAGTAGCCCTGCATGACGAGGCGGCTTTGGCCGCACTCTACGACGCCACCCTATCGCGGGTTTTCGGCATCGTGCTGCGCATCGTGCGCAGGCGTACGCTGGCCGAGGAAGTGGTTGAAGATACCTTTTTCCAAGTGTGGCGCCAGGCCGTGCGTTTTGACCCCAGCCGTGGGCGCGCCATCACCTGGTTGCTCGGCATGGCCCGTTCACGCGCCATCGACGGCCTGCGCCGCGAGGCCCGTTTCCAACACGACAGCCTGGACGAGGACACCGCGCCCGACCTGCCGGACACCGCCCCAGCGGCCGACGAATTGCTCGACACCGCCAGACACCACGCGGACCTGCACCGCGCTTTGACGCTGCTCAATACCCAGCCGCGCCAGCTCGTGGCGATGGCCTTTCTTCAAGGCTTGAGCCATGAAGAAATTGCCACCCAAACCTTGCTGCCCCTGGGCACGGTGAAGTCACAAATCCGGCGCGCCCTCTTGACGCTGCGCGAGCTGCTGGGGGACCACACGTTGTCTGCCATGAGAAATGCACTGCCATGAGCAATCACCAAGCCAACACACCACTGCCCATCCAACCCGCGCCCGATCCGGTCGATCGCGAGTTTGAGTCTTTGTTGAGCGAACCGTTTGCCAAGGCATGGGCGCAGCCGGAGGACCAACTGATTGGCATGCAGCCGCTGCGTGACCGTTTGCTGGGCCGTGTCGCGGCCTCCCATGCGGCAGAGGCGGTCATGCACACGGCTTACCGCCGTCGACTGCGGGCTGACGTGCTGGCCAGCGGCGTGAGCGCTCAGACCGTGTACCGCGCGCAGGAAGGTCAAGAACTGCGCGCCGGTGAGCCGCTGCAGGCTCGTCTGATTGAATTGGCGGCAGGTGCGCGCCTGGCACCCGACCAGCTTGGTGCCGATGCCCAGATGCAAACCCGTCACCGTGAGTGGCTGGTGCTTTCTGGCCATGTCGAAATCGGTGCTGAGTCGCTCGGCCAGCGCGACTACCACGTCACGCCAACAGGCCACGCCACACCCAGCTTGTTCTCTGCCGATGGCGCGCTCGTATTCCTGCGCGAATCGGAACAAGCTGCCGCTGCAACCGACGTCCCCACGACCGTGCGCGACGCCGACGCCGGTTGGCCCGATTTCGCGCCCGGCATTCAACGCCGTGTGTTGTGGCAGCGTGGTGGCCAAGCCGCCATGCTTTATTACGCCCAAGCCGGTGCCCAGGTGCCCCAGCATGCACACGGTCACGATGAAGAATGCCTGATGCTGCAAGGCGAGCTTTTCCTGGACGACCTGTTGCTGCAAACCGGTGACTACCAACTGGCTCCAGTGGGAACCGGGCACCGCATCACCGAAACCGACACCGGCGTGGTGATTTACGCCCATGGGGATTTGGACTTGCAGTTCACCGGGTGAACGGTTTGCCAGCGAGTTTCGAGCCCGGTTTCAACCCTTTTTTGGCAAACCATCCCTGGTGCATTTCCAAGACAAAGCGCACCGGCTCTTTGGAGCAGTGGCTGTCCGTGGTCTGGGGTTTCATGTCTTCAATGTTGACGATGCTGCCGTCGTCCCGCACAAACGCAGCGGACAGCGGCAACAAGGTGTTCTTCATCCAAAAACACTGGGTGGCAGCTTGCTCAAAAATAAAAAGCATGCCTTCGTTGTTGCCCATCTCCCTGCGGAACATCAACCCTGTGCCGCGCTCGTCTGGGGTTTGGGCCACCATGGCTTGAATCACGTGCATGCCAGCGTTCAGGCTGACCACGGGCAGTTTCTGAGCTTGGTCTTGCGCCTGCGCAGGCTGGGGCATGGCGATGCAAAGGGCCGTGGCGGCAGCAAAGAACAAATGGGTGAAAAAGTGCTGGGTCTTGATATAGATCATGTCGATGGCCTCGGGTGCTGGATAGATTGTCGGGGTGTCTGTCGCGACCTTGCCTTTGAGTTTCGAACCCCTGCCCGCGCCGCAGGCAGGCCGAGCCGACGCTGCACCTTGGTCGGACTCGAACTTGCTGGACGACCCGCTGGAACAAGCGGCCTTCACCACCAGGCGTACCTCTAGCCAGGGCGAGGTGGAAGCGGTCTCGCAGTTCCGCATCTCAGGCATGTACTGCGCCGCCTGTGCTGGCCAAATTGAAGACGCCTTGCGCCTAACCCCAGGCGTTATAGCGGCACGTGTGCAGGCAGCGAGCGAACGCGCCGAGGTGGTGTGGGCACCCGAGCTTACCCGCCCTTCGGCTTTGATCGCGGCCATTGAAGCGGCTGGCTATGGCGCCGTTCCTGACGGGGCAGCCTCCGACCGCGCGGTCCGCACCGCTGAAAGCAGGGCCGCACTGTGGCGTATGTTCGTGGCAGGCTTTTGCATGATGCAGGTGATGATGTACGCCGCGCCAGCCTACTTGGCCACGCCGATCCTGGCCAGACGGGCGTCGAGGTCGGCGATGGTCGCTTTGGGGTCGTTCGCATGGGCGGTTCCCAGCAAGCCAAAGATCAGGGTTGAGGCGGTCAGCAATGAAGAGAATTTCATGTCGATTCCTTGAGTAGAACTTCCTTGGGAAGGGTGTTTTGCCCTGTTGGGGCAAGCAAGCACCGTGCAGACGAAGTACAGACCGCCGCACGAACGCATTTTCAGCACCGCTCCTACATTCTTAAGGCGGAAACAACAGGGGCGATGGGGCGCGATTCACCCCCAGGCCTAGTTTTCAGGCTGTCAAGCCCTTCATCTCTGCGGCAATCAAGCGCATGTCAGTCATAGAAAGCCCAAACGAACCAAACTGCAGCTGGCAACCCCAGTTCTTGCGGCCCCTGCTGAAGTCCAAACGCTGCAGGAGGGGTGCGATGACTGTGGGGTGACTGGGGAGCCAATTCACATCACGCGGCCTGGGGCAAAAGCCGTTGCCCCTATCGAACGAGTAGGGGGCCTTGTACTTGACCAGGCCGACCGCAGTGAAGGCGGTACAGCGTGCGCAGGCTGATGGACAACTCTGCGGCCAGTAGCGCACCTTGCAGGGGGTGACAGTGCAGGCGCAAGCACTGCATCTGGGTCAGAAGGCGCTCGGCGCGGGAAACGGTGTGGGTCGTTGGAGCCTATCGACACCGCCTCAGCGCACGGAGGGTGTGTTGGATCCATTCTCCACGAGTATGGCCCGATGGCTGCTGCTCCTCCCCCAAGCCAACCACCAAATGGGTGCCAAAACTGTGGCACCGAGGCCGGCGGAAATCTTGACGAGCGCTGGCAGATCTAGGAGCAAACCAAGCCAAGCGCACAGGTAGCCCAGCGCGACCGCCATGCCCAGTGCCGCCACTGGGCGTGGCCAATTGCGGGTTTTCCAAGCACGCCAAGAAGCCCAAAGGAAAAATGCGCCGACAGCTGCAAAAGTCAACCAACCCAAGGGGTCGAGCACCAGTGAGAAGGAGCGAATGGCCGCCTGCACGGCCGCATCCCCTTGTGAATAGGCCAGTGCTCGTCGCGCTTCACCGCCCAACAAGCGGAAGTAGCTGACGGCACTGACCGCGTACCCCAGCAAGGCCAGGTTGGCCAGCCAACGGCCAATCCATGATTCGGCGTCAGCCGATGTTCTAACGGCCTGAACAAGTCCCATGGCAAACACGCCGATGAAAGCGAAAGCCGCCAAAAACGCTTGCCGCCCCCAGTGCTGCTGTGCCAGCATTTGCCAATAAGCATCGCTTCCGGCAACTAAATTGCGGGTCGGATCCAGAAAAAAGAAAACACCGGTGGCGGCGTGCGCAGCGGCGCATAAAAAAGCAATTAACGTCAAGCTTTTATGGTGCATGGCAAGTTCTTGTGATGGGTTGGTTGGACAGGGGGATTCACTAACGCGCTTGCAGTCTCAAGTGCAGCTGTTCAAAGCCGTACATCCCCGTGTCACGGTTGACAATGAAGCGGGTTCCACCTGGAACGGTGTGCGTTTGTTCGACCTGTTGAACAAAATGGCTCAAAGCCAAACGTGCTTGGAGCCGAGCCAGTGCCGATCCCAGGCAGGTGTGGATCCCGCGTCCGAAAGCCACATGGGATGCTTGATCGGCGTTCTCAAAATCAAACTGCAAAGGATTCTTGAAACGCAGCGGATCGGTATTGGCCGCGCCGAGCAGCAAGATGAGTTGTGCATTTTCAGGTAGTTTTTTTTCGCCGAGCTGAACGGGCCGGGTGACGCGTCTTGCCGTCCTTTGCAGAGGGCCGTAACACCGCAGCAGCTCCTCGACGTAGGGCTCCATCAGGTCAGGGTTGTCGCGAAGTTTTTGCAGCAGCCCAGGTTGCCACGCGAAACGCCAGACGCCGCAAGCGAGTAAATTGGAAGTGGTGCCATATCCGGCCAGAACCACGATCAGGGCCGCCATCATCATTTCAATGAAACTGAGTTGACCCGCACGATGTGCTGCGAGCAAAGACGACACCACGGACGCGCCATCCGGTTGTTCCAGTCCGCGCTGAAACAGCAGCGCCAAGTGGTGGATCAGCTCCACGACCTGGCGTTTGCGGCGGCCGGTTCCAGCGTCTTGTCTCGCTTGGCGAGGCGCACCTTCGGGTGGCGTGGCTCCGCCAAGGTAACGATTGAGCTCCAACACGCCGCCCCGCCCCAGTTGTTTGACCAAACCCAACAAGGCGGGAAGGGCGCGTGTCATCTCAAAGGCGACATTCAGTTTGTGCAGAAGGCTTGTGGATTGAACCAGCCGCTCACCGGTACCGCCGACAGGAAAAGCCTCGGTGTTGAGTGCCACTGCTTGGTCATGGAGTCGGCGCAGGCTGACGTCGTCCACCGGATGGCCGAATAAGCTGGCGATGACTTCCAATGGAATTTGGGTCGCCCAGTCGGCCATGAGTTCCACCGGTTGGTGCTGTCTCAACAGTTCAGTGGTGCGTCGCTCGACCGCCTTTTCAATCAAGGGCGTTAATGTCGCTGTGCTCTTCGCACTGAACAAGCCTTGCAGCGCATCGCGAATGCGCCGGTGCTGGGCACCTTTCATCATGGGGAAAAAAGGAATTTCCCGGTCGTGAAACACCTGGCTGCTGTAGGTGTCCGGGTCAGACATCACGGTGCAGATGTCTTCATAGCGGTGAACCACATAAAAGTTGCTTTCTTGCGGCAGCTTGTAGACGCGTCGCTCGGGCAACTCCCGCAACCAATCGTAGTAGGGCCACGGGTGGGCGCGGATCAGCGGATCCAGGGCGTCGAAGCCATGGGCCAGCGGTGGCGCTTCACAGTGAAGACCGACTGCAGCGGGACAGGCGACCGGCATTGCCGAAGCTGCTGGCGGGGTGTCAATGTGCATGATTGAATCCCGCAGGAAGAACCCACATGCCCAAGGCCATCAAGAGCATCAAAACAGCACAAAGACGGTTCAGCCGCTTGAAGCCGCCACGGTCAGACAACCAGCGCAGAAGTCGCGGTCCGGATGCGGCGTACGCGGCCAAACCCACGGTTTCACAGAGCAACCAAATCAACGCCAAGATCGAAAACTGCAACATGCCAGATCCCGAGGCTGCGATGAAGCCCGGAAAGATGAGGAAGAAAAAACCCAGCGCTTTGGGGTTGCTGGCACTCACCAAAAAGCCTCGGAGAAACATGTGGGCAGGGCTAGAAGACGATTTGGCCATGGCTTTGTCGGCGTGAACATTGGGTGCCTTTTCGTTCGATTTCCACATTCCCCAGGCAATCCAAATCAACACGCCGGTGCAGACTACACGGTAGATACTGAACACATCTTGCAGGCCTGCTGCGAGAGAACCCACGCCGCTGTAGGACAGCACCATCATGGCCAACACCGCGACGTTGACCCCGACGATGGTGGGCCAACTGCCCCAGGCCCCATGTTCCGCTCCATGTGACAGCGCCAAGGTGGCGCTGGGGCCCGGCAGCAAGGTTGACACCAGGGCCAGCGGAAAGTAAATCATCAAGAGCCCAATATCCATGGGTTTGTCTCGTTTCAAAGTGGCAGCACCTGAGTGCCAATTTTTTTTTGCCAGCGCCGCAGCCAGTGCGTGTGCCACAGCGGCCAATCGGCCTGTTCGAGCGGCGTGCCTGGTGGCAGTAAGGGGCGAAGCTTGGCTGTGGTTAGTCTTGTGGTGTGTTCACTGTCGGTTGGGTGAACAAGTCGACAATCCGCTTTGTCACCGCCCAATAAACGCAGCGCCCAGTTGAACATTGTGCGCCGCAAGGACAGCGGCATCTTCGTGAGTATTCGCCACAACGGGCGCAGAACCCTTGGCCCAAGATCGGAGCACAGATCCACCAGCGGGCCATGGGCCGGCAGTTGAACGCCGGCTTTTGCGGCCGCTTGAGCGACAAACTCAACACAATTGAAGTGGGTCAGAGAAAATGGCAAACCTTCGGTCCAGCGTTGCCGTTGCAAACCTTCCACCCAATGGACGAGTTCGCGAAACTGCGCGTCTGACAGTTTGATGGTGGTGACCAGTTGTTCTGTCGCCACCCGGTCGTACTTGTCGGGATGCAGCAGCATGCCGGGCATGCACAAACCGGGTTGGCGTTCCGGCGCGATTCCCAGGGTTTCGTCTGGATAAAACCCCACGCTGATCACAGCGCCGTCTCTGTCAATGAGTCGCAGCCAGGCATGGCCGAAGCCACGGACCAAACCAAATTTCGGGGGTGCCTGTCTCGCGGGCCCAGGTTTTTGACCACTGACCAATTGCAGTACAGCGTGCGAAAAACGCGATCCATCTGGCAGCACGCCGTGCGCCGCCAGCTGGGTCCACCGCGATCGTCTGTCGATCCGATCCGCACGCATGGGCCTGGGTGAGTCAATCCTCAAACCAGCTCTGCGTCTTGGACTGCGGCGGCGGATTCTCGCGGCATTTGTTGATCCAGCAAGCATTGATCCGACACCATGCTCAATCCGCGCGAGGTGAACTTGCTCACAAACTCATCATGTGACAGCAGATAGTGCATGAATTGCTCACCGGACAGGATGTTTTCTTGGGTTACCTCCTCATCGGCCAGCGACTTCTTCGCAAAGAAGCGCACCAGCTTGGTTCCGCGTGTGAGTTCGGGGTCCAAACCCAGGTACGCTCCTGGTGCAATTTGCACCAGCGTTGACGTGAAACATGAGGCGGTGACGACACAATTGGTTTGCACTTCAGGATGAACGCGGCCATTGGCAAATACCCAAGCGCGACGATCCGGGAAGGCCAAAAGATAGATTGCGGCGATCAGTTCAAAGTTTCGCTCTGAGTCAAAAGGCCGACTCAGTGCGCTTCGGTTATCGGTGGCATCGGTGGTGATGGAGTTCCAGGCCGGCATGCCGATGATGAGTGGCAAGACCCGGTCGCCGTAGTGATCAATCAAACCTTTGCCATGCATGACCGCGCTGAGAATGTCTGCTTCCGCATTGTCTGAGAGCCCGATCATCGTGCCGATGCCCACTTGCAGACCCGCTCGAACAGCAAACTCCTGAGATTGCAAGCGCGCCATGAAACCGTCGCCGCCCGACACCATCTTGAATTCCAAGTCGATGCCGGTGGCCTTGGGCCCTGAGGGAATGTGGAAGTTGAACAGCTCGCGCTGATAGGTTTCTTGCCAGGTCAGAACGCAGTCGAGACCTTGTTGTTTGAACGTGGCGTACTGCGATTCGTGCATTGGCACCAGGCACATCGACACCCTTGATTGAGGATTGATGGCCCGGGTTTCTTGTTTGAGCGCAGCGATCAGCTGGGACAAACCGTTTCGCAGGAACGGAAGATGGTCACCCCCTGCAATTTCAAAGTGGGAAAAACCCATACCGGCCAAAATTTTGGCTTGCTCGCGAATGGCCTCCTCAGTGATGGCCAGACGAAC
>JBJOQO010000023.1:0-37227 GCA_046049865.1 Pseudomonadota bacterium
CAGCCTGGATGCCCTTGAGGATCACCTGGAAGTCGCACTCAAAGACTTTGAGCTAGACACCCAGCGCATCCATTCCATTGTCGCTTGGCCTTGGATTATTGATGCCTTGTTGATATAGAAATGGAATTAGACGTAAGGTGAACGACCTTTATGACCTCGAAGCGTGGACTGTGTACACCGACCGACGCGTTGATGCTCACTGATTGCACACAAGAGTTCGCGCACATGACCGGTCCGTTGAGGCTGACCAGATCGCTCGTTTGGCAACACTGGAGCCAGCACTACGGGACATCGCTCCGTGAAGGATTTCAGCGTTCAGCTGAATGCGGTACGTTTACCGCTACTTCATTCGGTGCCCACCGCGTATCTTGAACCAAAGGGTGCCGATCTCCTCTTGCAGAGGATGTCGAGCTACGGTCACGCCGGCCAAAAATCCCAAGAGTGCGCCGACGCCACCCAGACCGAGGGGGAGGACAAACTCCGTCGGGTAAGGGCCGTAGGCCAATAACGTCAGCCCGGGCGCGATGGCTGAGAACAAGGCCACCAACATGCTTTGACGAAAAGTGCGCAGCAATTGCGCCAGCGGTAGGTCTATGTGACGAGAAGTTGCGTGCAGCCAAAGCGTGGCGCTGACGGCCGCCGAGACAATCACTCCCAGTCCCATCGCCATCAGGCCCTGCGACGCACCAATCAACGCGAAAATGACACTTTGCACAGCGCTGACGATGGTGACACGCGCAATCACGGTCACGGCACCCGAGGACAGCAAAGCTGTTTGGCAAAGAGAAGCAGGTACGCTAAAGGCCATGGCCAATGACAGTAGCCGCGCCAAATCAACAGCTTGATCCCATTGGTGTCCGTACAACACCCGGATGATCGGATGCGCAAGGCAACCCACCACCAAGCAAAACGACCAACCAAAGGCTGTGACGTAGGCAGTAGCCTTGAGAAACGGTTCTACCAAGCTTCCACGCTCGCCTGACTTCCGCGCGAACCAGGGGAGGCACACTGCGCCTACTGCATCGACAAACAAACGATGAAACATTTGTACCAAACCGTTGGCGCGAGAATACAGGCCTGCCGCAGTCAAGCTTTGCAACTTGCCAACCAACAGCTCGGGAGCGCTGGCGGATACTGTCCCCACGATGGAACTGACCGTCAGCTTAGAGCCAAACACCAACACCCGCCTGATTTCCTTTACACCCGGCAGCCATGGAAAATTCTTAGGTCGGAAATAGACCGACATCAGAGCATTGATCACCGTGGACGCCAAGGATCCGAAGGCCAAGCTGATGGGACCATTGCCCTTCCATGCCATCCAGATAGAAACAGACGCTCCACCCACAGAAGCGGCAAATCGCATAAGCGCCACACTCTCAAACCGCATCTCTCGCATCAACCAAGCATAGGTTAGTGAGCCGAACGGATTGACGGCGTAATTCAACGCCACGACCAACATGATGTCTCGCATGCGCGGCTCGTTGTAAAACACGGCCACAGGGTAGCTGGCCAACAGCACCAGGGCCGCCAGCGCAAGGCCCAGTCCCAGCTGAACGGCCCATACCGCCCGGATACGCTCGGTGGTTAGGTTCCTTTCCTGTACCAAGTACTGTCCGGCCCCCAGATCGCGAACAGTGGCGACAAGCACCAGCAGCACCATCGTGACTGAGAACACCCCGACTTCCGTGGGGGTCAACAAGCGAGCAATCACCATCGACGACAGAACCGCAATCAACAGACTGGCATATCGATCGAGAAACGAGAAGAACAGCGACCGGCGAGCGGTCATGAGGTTTTGCCCGAATCCACCTGAGATGCACTCGCGTTAGTTGCCTGCTCCAGCAACTTGGCAAGGGATTGCGCTCGCCAACGCCGGGATGCCTGGTGGACCGCAGGGATTGTCGGCAGCTCACCCTTGCCGGCTCGCCAGTCCCGCACCAGCGAGGGCAACATCTGGACAATTTCATCCACTGAATCGAGACGCGCAATGTCGTGCAGGCCAGCCCTGCGCAATACGTCGGCGGTATCACCTGCGGGATCAGTGAGGCCCAATATCGGCTTACCGGCCCGCAAATATTCATAGATCTTGGCCGGGATTTGTGCGTTGCAGTTGCTGGCCTGCATCACCAGCAGCGCATCAACCGCCATCATTTCAGCCAGTGCCTCGCGGTAACCCACAGGGGGACACAGTTCAATAAAATCCTGAGCCCCTTGTGCTTGGGCCAGCGTCCGTAAAAAATCATCATGCACGGAAGCGCGAAAGCGAATGCGCAAATCGTCGGGCGTCAAAGCGCCTTCAGTCTGAAGCTGGGCCAGCGCCGCAAAAAACTGTGTGGGGTCGCGTTCGGACGGGTAAACGATTCCGCTGTGCAGCATCACAAGCTGCCGTTTGTTCTCTTTTACCGCCGCTGGCTCAAGTTGCTGTAGCAAATCGGTACCAAAGCTTTCCTCGTCATAGCCGTTCTCTAGCACCAGCATACGCGACGCGGCATCGGGGAATCGTTGCTGATACATTCGGGCGGCACCCGGCGTGGTGAACACACAGAAACGTGCGTGTTGGGCAGCATCTTTCTCGATGTCCCGGAACATCTGCCTAGTGCGCAAGTCCGCCGGGAAATTGTTCTGTTCCATGGGGTCGCGAAAATCAGCGATCCACGGCAAACCTGTCTTGCGGCGAAGGGTAGATGCGATCAGGTGCGCAGTGGCAATTGGATATGTAGACCAGATCACATCGGGCTTGAATTCTTCGATCATCCGCAGCCCCTCTCGCTGCGCGGCGTATTTCCAGCTCACCCAGCGATCTGGCCTCGCCATCCAGCCCAAGTAACGCCCCCCCAGCTGCAGGTGGCGTGCGGTATCCAGGGCAAATGCTCGCCGCACAACGGTATCCGGCGGAACATCGGCCAGCAAATCGGAGCTTGTCTTCTCATAGGAACGCGGATGCGCGCTCAGAACCAGCGGTTGCCAACCCAATGAAGGTAAATGCTGCACAAAACGCAAGGTACGCTGAACACCACTACTGCCAGCCAGAGGGGGAAAGTGGTAGGCAACCATCAAGACTCGTTTCACACACGCTCCAGTATTCTCGGTTTAGTCAGCCTATTGATTGACGTAATTTGTGATCACCGGCTATACCGATACCACCCGCTGCACGCAGGAGTGGTGGCACGTCATGAATTTGACAAATCTCAATAGATCGAAGAACGGCAAAATGTGCGCCGGCAAAGCGCTTCATTTGCTTTCAAGCAAAAGCCTGAAGAATTCTATGGCAGAACTTTCCAGTTTTTTAGTAATGGCGAGTTAACTCGACACAGCGCGCGAAATAGCAGAACGACCGCTAACCGTCTCGGCCGTGGGTCGTGCAGTCTCGCTCCGTTAAGGTGCCGTCGCTTGATTTTTTTTGACCGACAAATCAAACGGAGTTGCAAGAAAACTACCTGAACGCAGTTCGGCCCGCTAACAGCAACTGTTCTACTTATCATCGTGATATCACTTTCCTGAATTCCTGCATGTACGTCACTAGCGCCCCCTTACGCTTGTCAGTAGTCGTCCCCGTGTATAGGGGGGAAAGAACCCTGTGCCTGCTGACACAACAAATCAAACTGCTGAATGACGTATGTACCACCGCGCAAGGTGTGCGTTACCTAGTGTCCGAGTTGATTCTGGTGCACGACTGCGGCCCCGACCGCTCCGACGAGGTCATTGAATCCCTGGCGGCGGCCCATGACTTCGTGCGTCCAGTCTGGCTGACCCGCAACAATGGCCAACATCCGGCCACCCTCGCGGGCATGGCCAGTGCGACCGGAGACTGGGTGGTCACGCTTGACGAAGACGGGCAGCAAAACCCGGCTGACATCCCCGCACTGCTGGACACCGCCTTGGCTCACCATTTACAAGTCGTTTACGCGCAGCCCAGCAATTCACCGCCCCATAGTGGCTTGCGCAACCTCCTGAGCCGCACAGCCAAAAGCATAGCCAGCAGGCTGTTGGGCAATGCAGAGGCAGGTCGGTTCAACAGCTTTCGTTTGTTGCGGGGTGATATTGCCCGAACCTTGGCGGCCTACTGTGGCAACGGCGTTTTTTTAGATGTAGGCCTGTTCTGGGTCGCTGGCCGCATTGGCCATTGCCCAGTACAACTGCGAACCGAAATGGACAGGCCCTCGGGTTATTCGTACTTCAAACTCTTAGGGCATTTTTGGAATTTGGTGCTTTCGACAGGAACCCGACCTTTGCGATTGATTACCCTGATGGGGGCACTGTCGGTGGCGGTGTCGCTGCTTTTGGTGATTTACGCGTTGCATGGCCGATTTTTTTCGGCGCAAACCGTACCTGGTTGGGCCTCGGTATTGATGGTGCTTGCCTTTTTCAATGGGGCTGTGTTGATGGCACTAGGCATCATCGCTGAATACTTGGCCGTCACCATGAGCATCGTCATGGGCAAACCGCTTTATGTGGTGAGCCCTGTGCCCACGCGCAGTCCCAACATAGGCATTCAAATACCCACGTCCGACACGGGCGCTGCACCTGCGAGGGATCCATGACCCTGGCCTGGGTCTTGGGACAAGGGGGACTGCTCGGCAATGCCTTGGCGAGTGAACTGACTCGCCAAGGCACCAGGCTCTTTTCGCCGCCTTACCCGATTGCATGGGATGACCCGCCTTGGTGGTTGTGGCAAATGCGCCAAGCTGCAAAACGGTTGGCCTTGAGCCTGAGCTGTGGCGAACCTTGGGTGGTCTATTGGGCCGCTGGTGTTGGGACAATGAGCAGCTCCGCAGATGAGATGGCGCTAGAAACACGGGCGCTGACTTTGCTATTGGATGCCTTAAACGAACAAACTGCCTTGAAAGACGGGCAAGGTACGGTGGTTTTGGCGAGTTCGGCAGGAGCACTGCACACCACAGACGAGCACGCCGGGATATCTGAAACCAGCCCGCCCAACCCCAACAGTGCCTATGGCCATGCCAAGCTGTCGCACGAAATCCAGCTCGCCCACTGGGCCCACGAGGCGTCGGGGCGACAGGTGTTATTAGCACGGTTAAGCAATTTGTATGGGCCAGGCCAGGCCTGGGGTAAGCGCCAGGGTTTGATCTCCCACATGGCACGCTGCATGCTGCGACACCAACCGATTCACATCTACGTGCCGCTGGGCACCTTGCGCGACTACCTTTATGCCGACGATGCGGCGCGAGCCATGGTGCATGCAGCACGAACAATGCCTGCCCACACGCCTGTTGCACGGCGACTGGTCTGCTCTGAACATGCCGTTTCCGTGGCTGAGATCATTGGCACTTTCACGCGACTGACACGGCGCGCACCGCGCATTGTCACCAGTGCCGCCCGCGCCACTGCTCTGTACCCTGCCCGCATCGTCTTTCGCAGCAGTTTCCAAAACGACAGACTGAAAGTCGGCCACACGCCATTAACCGTGGGCGTCTCCAGGGTGCTGGAGAGTGAGCGTCAGCGCTTAAGCTTCGGAGAGTTTGCCGCTACGTTCAAGGCCGTAGTACCAGCCGACGCACGCACGCGAGCATGAACCGCAAGCCCTCCAAATTCACCCAGGCAAGCCCCAAGCCTGAACACACTGGCAAGCAGTTTGCGCGCTTTTTGTTGGTGGGATTGGCCAACACCGCACTGGGCCTGTCTGTCATTTACGCCAGCAAATACTGGCTGTCTTTGCACGACGCTGCCGCCAACGCACTGGGTTACACCATCGGTCTGATTTTGAGTTTCACACTCAACCGCCGATGGACGTTTAAGGAAACGTCAAACAAGTCCCTACAAACACGCGTCGTGCTGCGGTTTCTAGCTGCGTCGCTTCTTGGTTATGGCTTGAACCTGCTGGCCGTCATGCTCGGCATTCATGGCCTTCACCTGAACGCCTACCTGGCACAGTGCGTGGGCATTCCCCCCTACACCCTCACCGTGTATTGGCTTTGTAAAACCTGGGTTTTTACCAGCGATGAACAAACTGCTTAGTCGCTACGGTGCTTGGATCGTGGCCGTGGTTTCTGCCTGTTGGATGGGTCGTTTTTTTGACCGCGGCATCAACGTCCTGGATGAGGGTTTTGTTGCCGCGCTGTCCCTGCGCGTGTTGCAAGGAGAGGTGCCCTACACCGACTTTTTCACCCTGCTGATGCCCGGCGTGTTTTTGCTGCATGCAGGGCTGTATGGTTTGTTTGGGCCCTCGCTGTGGATAGGACGCTGGGTCTTGCTGCTCATTGGCATTGCCATACCCGTGCTCGTGTACTTGATTGGTCGCCACCGACTGGCCCCACTGCCTTGCCTCGTTGCGGCGATGCTCAATCTACTGTGGGGGCCTACCGCCTGGGAATACCTCAACCACGCGAACTACAACTGGCTGGCCCATTTATGGGGTTTGGTTGCATTGTGGGGATGCTGCCGCTTGATCGCGTTGGATACGCTTGAAGCGGGACAAGTCGAAAAGAAAACGTCTCGACGGAGTCACTGGCTTGGCATCGGCCTGGCCTTGGGTTTGTCTATTTTGTTCAAACAAACCATTGGCGCTTACGCCTTCTTTGCCATTGCGATTTTTTCGTTTGCCTACGAACGAGGTAGGGCACGTTTTCAGGCATGGTCTTGCTTGGGCCTTGGAACGTGTTTGATCCATGTTCCCGTATTGATGTGGCTGGGCCTCAAGGGTGCCCTGCCTGCGATGCTGGCGCACATCCTCCATATTCCGTTAACGGAGTTTGCGCAAACCGCCGCCGTGCCTTACCCATCGCTATGGCCGATTTGGCCTCAGTTTCCATCGCTGGATCACCAAGTCGGTACGCAGTTCCTCGGCCTCATTCCACTGGCTTACCCGGTCGTTTCCCTCTGGTGCTTGTTCGAATGGTGGTGCTCCAAACCAACAGCTCAAAGCGCAACGCGGCGGACACACCAGCGCACATTCGAGGCCCTGATCGTGCTTTACAGCGTATTCATGTTCTTGGGCAATTTCCCGCGCTCCGACTTTGGACACCTCCTGTACAACATGGCAACAGGATATTTGGTTTTCATCCTCTTGATTGAGCACCTGTTCAAAGCCACTATGCATGCCTTGGGTCGTTCGTCGGCCGTGCTGGGCTTGTGTTGCCTGGTGCTGCTGCTCGCCAGACCAGCGCTGGAATACCCATTGCGACTCACTCTGTGGACGCTGAATACTCGGAACACCCCACTGGACAATCCACGTGCCGGAGTGACTTTATCTGTACAAGAGGCTGCAACTCTGAACGAGGTGCTGGCCACCCTGACTCAAATCAAGAGCAGGGGTGAGGAGGTATTTGTTCTTCCGCACGCGCCCATGCTTTTTTTCCTGGGTGATTTACGCAACCCCACCCGTTACGACGTGCTCATGCAAGGCAACTATGCACCCGGCACGATGCAAGAGGTGATGAGCATCCTTAACCAACGCCAAGTCCCCTGGGTAGTCCTGCGCCACAAACCCGTTGACAACCAGACGCTGCAAGACTATGCGCCCGAGTTCGTCGCCTTCCTACAGTCAAACTATGAAAGCACAGGCCGATCCGGGGACTACGAATTTTTTCGTCGGCAGCGCCGGTTCAATGTGGACGTTAGCACCCCAACGACCCCTTAGTCGAGCCAATTGAACCAACTGCATAGTTGCCGCCAACACAACCCGTTTCTGACACTCGATTTCGCAACGCATCTCCACGTTCTCTTCCAGATGCCTCAACCCCAACAACCTCCATCGGCCAACTCACCAACCCGCTTGGCCGAGCTTGACGCCTTGCGCGGCCTGGCGGCCATGGCCGTCGTGCTGTTTCACTACTTCACGAAATTCGACGAGCTTTTTGGGCACAGCACCCCACCCATGTTGATGCTGCCTTGGGGTAGCACCAACGGCGTCAACCTGTTTTCGTTGGGGCATTACGGGGTGAATTTGTTTTTCATGATCAGCGGTTTTGTCATTTTCATGACCTTGGAGCGCACCAAACAACCCATGGACTTTGTGGTGTCGCGCTTCAGCCGTTTGTTTCCTGCCTACTGGGTGGCGGTGGCAGTCACCTTCGGTGTCGTTTTGGCCTTGGGGCTTCCCGGCAAAGATGTCAGCTGGAGTCAAGCATTGGCGAACTTGAGCATGGTGCACAGCTTCTTCAATGTGCCGCATGTGGACGGTGTGTACTGGACGCTGGAAGTCGAGTTGCTCTTCTACGCATGGGCGTTTCTGGCTTACCGGCTGGGCTGGTTGCACAGGGTCCATGCGTTGCTCTTGGCGGCCATGGCCTTACGCCTGGCGTATTTCATCGCCGCAGAGTTCTTCCGTGTGGATTTCCCCTGGATCGCCAGCCGCTACCTCATCCTGAACTTCATCGCTTGGTTTGCACTCGGTGTCATGGTCTACCGCCTCTCGGGGCGTGCGGCATCAAGCAGCCCCACAAAACGAGCCGACCTCGTCGTGATGGCATGTGCCATCGGCTTACTCAGCATCGTGCACACACCCTGGATCGGTGTGTTGGCATTGGTGTTCAGCGCTATGTTGTGGGGCGCTGCGACCGGCCACCTGCCTTGGCTTGGCAATCGCGTGTTGCTCGGGCTGGGCATCATTTCCTACACCTTGTACTTGGTGCATGAAAACATCGGTTGGGCCGTGATGCGTCAACTGCAAGCCGCTGGCTGGTCCAGCATGAGTTCTATCTTTGTCGCGCTGGTGCTGTCTCTCGTGCTCGCCACCGCACTCACGCTGCTGGTAGAGCGCCCCGCCATGGCGTGGATACGTCGTCGCTACAAACAACAGCAAGTCAGCACGCCAGCCATGACATCCCACACCGCACCATGACGACTCCAACACGCGCAGAAAGAGGAACTAAAAGTAGTAGTGGAGCAGGTGCATTCCTCGCTGCGCTGACCGGCCTGCTGTGTTTGGTCCTGTCCTGCACCCTGGCCTACCACCATCCACTGTCGCCTGCATGGGCTGCCGCCAGTGTGGCTGTGCTGGTCGGTTTGGGCGTCCGGCAGCCGCGCTGTATTTGGTGGTTGCCACCGGCGCTGCTGCCCTTGATTGGTTTGGCCCCTTGGACCGGTTGGATTGTTTTTGAGGAATTCGATCTGCTGCTTTTGGCTTTGCTGGCAGGAGGATATGCCCGCTTGGTGTTTTCCAATCGACAGGCTGAGGCTGGCGCCGCTGCACAGGGCCAAAAGTCCAGACGCCACCGCGGTAGCCCGCAAGGTGCGTATGCGCTGGTGGCACTGACGGCGCTGCTCTTCGCAGCCTCGGTACTGATCTCCATGTTCCGTGGTTTTGAAGACGCAGGCGGTTTCTCCTTTGGCTGGTTTCAGGGTTACCACGAGCCTATGAACAGCCTGCGTTTGGCCAAACCATTTTTCTTGGCCTTGTTGTGGTGGCCCTTGTGGCGCGCAGCGCAGCGAACCTCTCCCGACGCATCCAACGAGTCACTCAGCCTGGGCTTGTTGCTCGGCATGGCAACGGTCGGGTTGATCGCGCTGTGGGAGCGTCTGGCCTTCACGGGTTTGCTTAATTTTTCTACCGACTACCGGATCACGGCGCTGTTCTGGGAAATGCACGTGGGCGGCGCGGCGCTAGACGGTTTTTTGGCTTTAACGGTGCCCTTTGTGCTGCGCGAACTGATGCTGGCGCGATCCAGTCGTCGCTGGATATTGGCGGCTGGGGTGATGTTGTTGGCGGCTTATGTGAGCCTCACCACCTTCTCGCGCGGCGTCTACTTGGCTGTGCCTTTGAGCCTTGGCTTGACGGCTTGGCTGCACACAAGGCAAGTGGCCTGGGGCGGCACGAACGCTAGCCCAGCCACGGGCACCACGGCAACCCTGGATTCTGGCACCGGGCGGGGCACCGGATGGGGTAGCAGCCTGGCTTGGGTCGTGCTCTTCATGGCGTTGGCCACATGGATGTTCCCCAGCAGTGGTTACCGGGGCATGCTGGCCTTGTTGGGCAGCCTTGGACTGCTGATGCTGATGTTGCCGCGCTTGCGCCTGCTGGGCACTAGCCAGTGGGCCAGCGCTTGCTTCGGTGGTGCACTTCTGTCTGCCTGTGCTTGGGGCGTGGCTTGGTTTGTTCCCAAAGGGGCCTATATCGCTTATGCCTTGGTTGCGACCGGCACAGCGATGACCTTGGCAATGGGTTACTTCAGGCCGACGCAGTCGCCAACCATACGAAGCAACGTCTTGGCGGCCATGGGCATGCTCGGCACCTGGGCTGCCATGGTCGCAGTCGCCATGCACTGGGGAGGTGACGCAGCCGCCGAGCGCGCCGCTGTGGTCGCCCTCGGCTTGTTGTTGCTGATGCCGACTTTGCTGCTACTGCGGCGTCGCAAGCAAATCCAGGGTCACGCATCCAACACCTCGTGGCGCAGTCAACTCGCCGTGCTGGGCACCATGGCCATCAGTGGCGCACTGGTGGCGGTGTTCGCAGGCGGTGCCTACATGGGTGAGCGTTTTTCCACGGGCGGGAAAGACTTCGGAGGGCGTATGTTGCGTTGGCAGGGCATCCTAGACAACCTTCACGACACCTCGGAATGGGCGTGGGGGAAAGGCACCGGCCGTTTGGTTGCAACGCTGTTCAACAACTCCAGTGACCGAGGCAGGTCCGGAGACTTTCGGCGTCAATACGATGGGTCTAAAGCTTATTTGGCGATGAGTGCGGGACAGCACATCATCGGTTGGGGCGAATTGCTGCGCGTTTCTCAACGCACGGTCGCCCCGTCGGGCTTAGTTGATTTATCCCTCCAAGTACGAACGCAACAAGCAACCCTGTTGCAGTTCGAATTGTGCGAAAAACATTTGTTGTACAGCGCAGCTTGTTTGTCCAAGAGAGTGGAGGTTAAGCCTGTCAAAGGGACCGGTCCGACAGCCTGGCAGCCTGTCCAGGTTCGTTTAGAGTTGGCTGGATCACGCGTTCCCAGTTCAGGGCATTGGTACGCACCGAGACTCATCGTTTTCTCCATGGGTGCTGCTCGATCCGGGCAGCGGGTCGATGTCACCGACTTGGCATTGACCGACGCGACAGGCCAGAGTCTGCTTCAAAACGGTGACTTCTCACGGGACTTGATGCGATGGTTTTTTACCAGTGATCTCTTCCATGGCCCATGGCGTATTGACAGCGTGATGATCCATCTACTGCTAGAGCAGGGTTGGGTTGGCACTTTGTTGTGGCTCATATTGGCCAGCGGGGCGTTGTGGCGTGTCAGTGCAGGAACAGCCCGATCTAACAATCTCGGCCCTGCTGTGGCTGGCGCGATACTGGGCTTTTTCTTGGTGGGCGCGTCGAGCAGCTTGCTTGAGTCGCCAAGGATCATGTCACTCTATTACTTGCTGGTGTTGGTTGGTTTGACAATACGGCCATCTGAGCCCAATCGTGGAGACTTTCGATGAGTGTTGCGCCTGTGGCCAAGTTTTTTCTCCGAACCCGAGTGCTCGCCCTGATGGTCCCTCTTGTGTTCTCACCAAGTGCTTGGGCCGCGCCCCTGTCCACCGCCAACCAAAACATCGACCCCGCGGCCGCGCCCAAACAAGCGGTGATGCAGGTTGGCCCAGGCCGGGCCATCACCACGCTGCGTGAAGCGGCACGCCAAGCCCAAGACGGCATGCTGATTGAGGTGGACGCCGGACGTTACTTTCGCGACGTCGCTGTGTGGACGCAAAACAACCTCACGCTGCGTGCGGTGGGCGGCCGGGCCCAACTGGTGGCTGGTGGTGCCTCTGCCGAAAACAAAGCCACCTGGGTGGTGCGTGCACAGAACATGACCGTTGAGGGCTTTGACTTTGAAGGCGCGGCCTCCACCCACCACAACGGTGCGGGCATTCGGTTCGAGCGGGGCTCGTTGCGCATCCGTGACTGCAGCTTCAGCCACAACCAAATGGGCGTGCTCACGGCCAACGATCCTGGCCCCACACCCAAGTCCACGCTGGACGTCGAAAACAGCGAGTTCTCACACAATGGCCGCCCCGACGGACACAACCACCAGCTCTATGTCGGCCGCATGGCCCGCCTCACGGTCACCGGTAGCTATTTTCACCATGGCCGCGTCGGCCATCTGCTGAAAAGCCGCGCCGCAGTGAACCACATTCATTACAACCGCCTCACCGATGAGCTTGGTGGCAACGCCAGCTACGAACTGGAATTTCCCGACGGTGGCGTGGCCACCGTGGTAGGTAACCTGATTGTTCAAGGCTCGCAAACCCAAAACCCCCACCTGATCGCTTTCGGTGCGGAAGGTTTGCGCTGGCCACGCAGCGAGATCTACCTCATCAACAACACCTTGGTCGACAACCTGCCCAAGGGCGGTGTTTACCTGCGCACCGCCCCCGGAACTCAAATTGTCAAAGCGGTGAACAACCTGCTGGTGGGCGGCAAAGAAGACATCGCACCATTCAAAGCCGGCTTGGTATTCAATAACTTCACCGCTGATTGGGATGATTTTGTGCTCGCCGCACGCGAGGACTTTCGACTTAAGCCCAAATCAAGGCTGCGAGGTCGGGCGGTAGACCCGGGTGCGGGCCCCAGTCTCCCAGGCGATTTCGCTGGCGAATGGCCCATCAGCCCCAAGCAGGAGTACCGCCACCCTCGGCAAATGTCTGCCCCATTGGCGCCCAGCAAAAACCTCGGCGCATTTATGCAGTGACAATCCCGGATTCGCGTTTTTTTTGATGCTCCCCACATGAACCCCTCCACGTCCTCCCCAACACTCGCCCTGGGTGCACCTGTTTTTTCCGACAGCAGCTTGACAGCGCTGGCTCAGAAAGAAGGCCTCGCCAGCGCTTGGTTAGAGGCCGTGAAGCGCCAAGGCAAAAACGCAGCCCAGGGGGTACAAGGCGCTTTCGCGGTGGGTTTGCAAGACGCCGCGGGCCGCACCTTTTTAGCCGTGGACCGGTTTGCACAACAAACGCTCTGCTATCGCATCGTTCAAACAGCCACCGGCACTGAACTGCGTTTCGCTGAACGCGCCGACACACTGGCCGCGCTTGACGCAACCGCCGCAGAGATCGACCCACAAGCCATCTTTGACTACCTCTACTTCCACTGCATTCCCTCGCCCCGTACCATTTTCAAAGGCGTTTACCGCTTGCCTGCGGGCTACTGTGCCTGGTTTGAGGCGGGCCAGCTCTCGGTTCAGCCTTACGCCACGCCGCAATTTGAAGAGCCGCGCAGTGGCAACTTTGAGCAGCTCAAAAACGAGTTTCAGTCGCTGCTCCAACAAGCGGTGGCCACGCAACTCGACGGCAGCAAAGCGGCTTGTTTTTTAAGCGGCGGCACCGACAGTTCCACCGTCGCCGGCATGATCGGGCGCGCCGGCGGTCAGCCCGCTGCCACCTACTCCATCGGTTTTGAGGCCGAGGGCTACGACGAGATGGCCTTTGCCCGCATCGCCGCCAAACAGTTCAACACCGAACACCACGAGTACTACGTGACCCCCGGCGACTTGGTGCGCAGCATCCCGCAGGTGGCGCAGCACTACGACCAACCTTTTGGCAACTCCTCCGCCCTGCCCGCCTACTACTGCGCCAAGATGGCCCACGACGACGGTGTCACCAAACTGTTGGCCGGTGACGGTGGCGACGAACTCTTTGGCGGCAACAGCCGTTATGCCAAGCAGCGGGTATTTGGCTGGTACCAGGCCATTCCTTCGCCGCTGCGCTCTTTGGTCATGGAGCCCCTCTTTGAAAAAACACCGGTGGGCAAGCTGCCGCTGCTGAAAAAAGGCACGAGTTACATCGAACAAGCCAAAGTACCCATGCCCGACCGCTTGCAGATGTACAACCTGCTGCTGCGACTGGGTGTGCAGGACGTGCTCACACCAGCCTTCTTGTCGCAAGTGAATGTGCAAGGCCCCGCGCAGCATCAACGCGACGTGTGGGCTGAGGTGAAAAACGCCAGCGACCTGAACCGCACCTTGGCTTTTGATTGGCGCTACACCTTGGGAGAGAGCGACTTGCCCAAAGTGCGTGAAACCACCCGGCTGGCCAACGTGGCCGTGGGGTTCCCATTTTTGGACGACCGACTGCTCGACTTTTCTTTGAGACTGCCGCTGCACTACAAACTCAAAGGTTTGAAGCTGCGCTGGTTCTTCAAAGAAGCGCTGCGTGGCTTTCTTCCTGACGAGATCATCACCAAGAAAAAACAAGGTTTCGGCTTGCCCTTCGGCGTGTGGCTCACCCGAACACCGGCGCTGCGCCAGTTGGCAGAGTCGTCACTGAACAGCCTCGCCCAGCGCAACATCGTTCGCCCCGCCTTCATCCACTCACTGCTGAATGAACGCTTGAACGAGCACCCAGGTTATTACGGCGAGATGGTGTGGATTTTGATGATGTTGGAGCAGTGGCTGCAAAAGCACGCAGCGGGTTACGCGCTGGCCAAAAGTTAAGGAACATCTGCAAAACCCGTCGTGGATGCCGAGCGTCCGGATCGGGATGGGCTGCAAGGCGAGTTTTGCAGCCAAAGCCGAAGCTATTGGCAAGAAACTCAACGCCGCAGACCGCCCGAGACCGAACGATTCGGCGCCGCGAGGGGTTTTGCAGAGGTTCCTTAACTACCCGCGACCCACCCGAAGTGTTTTCTTGACCATGCCCCAGGCATCGGCCAGCCACGGTTTGGGGTCGTCCAATGACCACAAAAAATAACGGACGTTGGGCTTCAAAAAGTCCCCCACGAAGCGCAGCCACTCATAGAGGGGACGCACCTTGAACATCGGGTCTTTGATCTGGCCGGGCTTCAAGGTGATGCGCAACAAACGTTTGACTTCGGTGAGCACCATGCGGCAACGTAAATCGGTGCGCATCTGAGGCAGCGGGGGCACCTGACCCAGGCCGCCCACCGCATGCGACAACACAGCAAACCCGGCCTTGCAATGCACGGCCAAGGGAAAGCTGCCCCAAAAGCGACCATTGATTTCCATCAGCACTGAACGCCCTGTGGCAGGGTCGTGCCTGTATTCCACCATGGCCACGCCTTCCCATTGCATGGCGCACAGCAACTTGTGCGACAAGGCTTGCAGTTCGGTGTGCTCAGTCAGCGGCACCGCATCACACACGCTGGAATAACCGCCCTCGGGCGGCCACTCGGCCACGCGGCGGTGTTGAAACACACGCAAGGCTTGGCCTTGGTGCATATAGAAAAACTGGCCCAGTCCTTGGCCGGGCGCGTACTCCTGCACCAAGGGCCAGTGGCCCACGCCGTCATAACGTTGCAGGGCCCGTTGCAGTGCCTGCAAGTCCATGGCGAACTCCGCTTTGTGCAGGGGCAACCGGGCCGCTTGCAAAAGTCCAGATACTTTTTCGGGATCGGCCCATTTCAGCACCACGGGAAACCGCAATTGATTCAAGCCAGGGTCTGTGGCCGAGCCTGGCAGCACAGTTTGTGGCACTGGCACGCCCACCTCTTTGGCCAATGCCAGCGTCTTTTCTTTGTCGAGCACCAATGCCAGCTGCCTGCTCTGGGGCACCACCAGGCGCAAGGGATGCAGTGCCGCTCCCAGTTCATCCCTGCAGGTGGCCAACCACTTGAGGTTGACTTCAGAAACCGTCAGCAAGGTTGCACCCCCATGCGAGCGTGCAATCTCTTGCAGGCGTTGCAACAGGGCAGCATTGCGGCGGTGCGGCACCACGTGTGACTCGCTGAGGTACTTGGAGCGCAAGCCTATGTCGTGCGCCGAATGTGTGACGCCAATCACCTTCACGCCCGCACGGCCCAGCTCACGCACCAGCCCCAGGCCAATCTGTGTTTCGAGCCCCAGGACAATGCAGGGCACTTGGGTATAGGACAGCGTCATGCGGCACGCGGTTTCTGGAGGGATTGCAAGACCCGCAAGATGGCTGCCCTGAGCACACCACGTTTGCTTTCCGTGACCATGCCGATGGCCACCACACTGGCAGCGACAGCGGCCGTTGTCATCCACCAAAAAACGGAGCCTTTGGGGTCGCCTGCAATCCAAGAACCCCAGAACAGAAAGAGGGGTTGATGCAACAAATACAAAGTAAAGGTAAATCCTGCCAGCCAGCGAATCAGCCCCTGCACAGGTTGGAGCAGCGGCCAAAAGGTATCGGCCACCTGGCGCATGCCCGCGAAGTTGGCCACCACCAAGATTCCCAGCAGGTAGTCGCCCAAGAAAAATTTGGAGAATGTGAGTTGGGTGTGAAGCTTTTCACCGATTTGTTGCTTGAGCCATTCGGTCAGGATCTCACTCACCCCCAGCGCATGAAACGCCACGATCAATGCGGTTGACACCACCACCAACACCCACGCGGTGCGGGTAGGCAGCTTGTTCAACCAGGGTGAATGAAACAACCACACCCCCAAGGCCCACAAGGGCGCAAGCAAAACAATTTTGGGGCCGAGCAACAATGCGATGAGCAACACCCCTGGAATCGCCCAGCGGCGCGGCGCAAAACACAGCATCCCAAAGGCCAGGTAGTACCACGACTCATAACAAATCGACCAATACGGCACATTGGAAAACGTGGTGATCGAGACAAACCACACCTCGTTCAGCATGGCCAACGCAGCGCCAGACCGCACCACAAATTGGTCCCAGGGGTAGTCGTAGTGAGCCACTGCCAAGCTGCGGCCCATGAAGTCCAGCAACAAGGTCAGCACCACAGCGGGCACGGCCACCGAATACACCCGAGACAGGCGGCTGGCGGTGTAACTGGCCCAGTCTTTTTCTTTGGTCGCCGTCACATAGGCGATGACGTAACCCGAGAGCACAAAAAACACCACCACGGCGGAGTGCCCAAAATGGCTCGCCGGCAACACCTCTTGCACCAGCCAACGTTGGTTGGAGTGATAGAGATAAACCAAACAGGCGGCGATGAAACGCACCATGTCCAGGTACAGGGAGAAGGAGCGATTCATCGTAAACGTGACCGACGCTGCGCGGCTTTATATCGCAGCGTCCAGCGACCGAAGGGAGCGAGGTCGACCGTCATGTTAGGGTGCTATTTCATGAAACTCGACATTGGCCCAGCTTACCTCAGGGAGAAGAAAGATCTGGTCGGTTGCACGGTTCCAGAGGGAAGAGCGTTCTGCTCCAGAAACCGAATGTGACCAACCACCTGAGGGAGACGAAACTAGAAGGTGAAATTGAGCCTCAGTTGGGGAATAGAAGGTAAACGTAAATTCGAACAGGTGAGGAAGTTTCCAATATGGCTTAGGCGGCGAGAACGCCTCTGGGTTTAGATGTAACAACGCCGCGTGCAGACGCGCCGCAATCCCGGAAGCAACGCCAGCACTCTCGCAGTCCGCAAACAACCGTAGGAATAGTTCCACCCAATGCACCCTAACGTAAAGGACTAAAAGAAACGACGTGCGGCCTGCTCTGCATAGCGGCGCAAGGTGGCGGCAGCCGAAACCTCTGCTCGCGGCAAGGGTGGGCGCGCAGGCAGGGAGGATTTCGCCACCATCTCGGTGCTGACATGCCAGCGGTCAGCACTGCGCTCAAGCAACTCGCACAAACCGCTGAAACGCCGCACCATCCACGGGTCGGGCAAAGAGGAGTCGGGTTTGAGCAGTTCGAAGTTGTGAGAGACGATCACAAAATCAGAATGCCCCAAGGCCTCGGCACTTTGCATGGCAGCGCCGAGTTCGGCCAAACCACAAGCGCCCACTTGCGCGGGCCGCAGACGGCCCAAACCGTCCTCAAAGACGGTGATGGGGTAGGACGTGACCTCTCCCACCTGCACCTGCTGTTGGCCCGCCCAGTCGCGTGATGTAGAAGCGCCCCTGCCCACATCGCCGCCACTGACTTCAAAACACTCGTTCAAGCTGCTGTCCACCCGCAACCCGTTGTGGGCCAGCGCGCGGAAGGTATCGCTGTTGGCTGCGTAACTGCCAGCACGGAACATGGTGATGTGCGGCACCCCCGCTTCAGCCAGCAAACCTTTACCCAGGGCGATCAATGCGGTTTGTTCTTCTTCGGAGTAGTAGGTGAGGTGTTGCCGTTTGCCCAGGTTCTTGGGCAGCGGATGGGGCTCGATTTCATCGGTCCACTCAGGGTGCAGGTGCAACTGCACCTGGTGCCCTCGACTTTGAATCATGTCCACGATGGTTCGCAGGTACTGCGAACCAAAACGAGCTGAGAACAAGGGCTCCACAAAAAAAATGCCCTTGAGGCCGTGTCTATCCATCAAATCCAGCGTGATGGGCAACGCATAGTCACCTTGCTTGGAGCGACCATACACATACCGTTCATAACTGGCAGGAAAGCGTTCATCCAAGTGATCCCAACCACCACACCAAACCTCAATGTCAAAGGTGAGGTAGACATTCATGGGCTCACCACGGGATGTTTGTTCTCTTTCAGTTCTTGCACCAAACTGCGCACCGCTGAATCGAGAATGGCAAAACAAGTCACAAAATAGCGTGCACTGAGGGTGTGAGGGTCGTGAATATGCAAACGTCGCGGCGCAGACCAGTGGCCCAGCAAAACTATTGCCTCTTCCGGAAACCCTCGGTTCAAAAGCTTGTGAACCTGCCGCACCTCCATCACCGCGAGCAAGTCGCCGTCGCGGTATTGGTAGTCTGACATGTCGGTGGCGCGGTGGGCATGGAGCGTCACGTCAAACAACGGTGCGGTGCGAATGGCCATCTCATAGGCCGGACTACCGGTGGTGGTGGACAAACCAAAGGATGCTGCCTGAGCACCGATCTTCTGGGCCAGCACATCGGCAAACGCACTGCGGTTGATGTTGCCCAAACAGACAAAGACCAAACGGCGCACCACGGGAATTCGAACCTGGGTCCAAGGTGTCAAACGCCCCAAAACAAAAGCGACTTGGGCCAACAACAAACGAACCCAGCCCCGGTGGGTGCCGTGGTTATCTTGAATGAGTTGCACCAGTCTATTCATGGGAGTCGAATCTCTGTACGTTTAAGGTTGACCATCATGCGCAGAGCGAAACGCCACGGGCTTAGATCCCAAGGGGTGAAGCGCGGATTTTGGAAGTGGTCGGTTTGCGCGTTGGACGCGCCCCAGGCCGTCGAGACAGCCGCTTCAAAACCCAAGTCTTTGACGATTTCAACACTCTGCGGCACATAGTCTTCACCCGGCTTGCCATTGGGGTAAGCGAACAAGGTGATGGGCTCATCCAGCAAATCTTCCAAATGGTGCTTGCTGCGCTGAATCTCGTCGCGGGCCTCGGCATCACTGAGTGTGGCCAATATAGGGTGCGACACCGTGTGCGCGCCTATTTGCATGCCCGCGCGCCGCATGGCTCGCACTTGGTGGCCGGTCATCATGAGGTTAATCGGTGGATTGACCTGAGCCAAAGCCGCCAATTCCTGGGTTAGCGTCAACCGCTGCGGCACGGGTAGGTATTTGATGGCGCGGATGATCTGGGTGATGGCTTCTTGTTTCTCCGCCACGCTGCGCACCGCCATCTCTGCCAAACCCGGCACACCGAGCTGCTGCAACGGCAGTGCGTGCAACTTGGTTAGGCGCACCGACTCAATCACCGTGTCATTCCACATGCGACCGCCGTCCAAAAAACCGGTGGCGATGAAAAACGTGGCACACAGACCATGACGCTTCAGGATAGGCATGGCCACGTCATGGTTGTCTGCGTAGCCGTCGTCGAAGGTGATGGCCAATGCACGTTGGGGCAAGCTGCCCTCTTTCAATCGACGCACCGCCTCATCCAGTGGCAGCACGTTGAACCAACTGGATAACCAAGCGCACAGGACATCGAAGCGCTGTGCATGCATTTCTTGTGGGAACAGCGGATCGACCTCGGGCAGCACGCGGTGAAAAATGAGAATGGACAGGCGGCCCCGTGCACCGCCGGGGGACATCACACCGAGTAGTCGTCGAATCAACATCAGGCGAGTTTCTTTTTGGGAGGGGCTTTGTCGCTTGACTCAGTAGGCGTGGCAAGTCCAGGAATGGTGCGCCAGCCTCTTTCATACACAGGCTCACGCTCCCAACCCTTTGTTTGCACCCAGACCCGGGTCACCAACACCATCACCATGATGTAGTAAGGCAAGTCAAAGTACGACAGGCTCAAAAAGGCGCCGCCCACGGCATAACCAGCCAAAGACACTTGCGCCATACCGCCAAGGTCAGCCGCCCATTGACTCTGCGGAGTGCCTGCCGCGTTCTTGCGCAACCACCCCGCGGAGCCCCAGGTGAAAAACCAGATCAGCAAGAACAAAAACAAACCGACGAAGCCGTGGTTGCCGAGCACCAGAAAATAGATGCTGTGCGCTGCATGAACATAGTCTGGCGTCGGCGAATAGAGCGCGAACAACTCTGGCCGAGCGAAATCAAAGCCCACCCCCAAGGGGTAGTGAAAAGCCAAATTCCATGCTGTCCACCAAGCGCTGATGCGACCTAAAGCGGAGCGGTCTTCTTGGTAGTTATCGATACTGGACATGCGGTTGGTCCACTCATCGGGCATGAAACCCACCAGCACCACAGCGGCAATGATCAACAAAATACCGACAGCCCCCTTGCTTTTACCTCGCCACCACAGCATCAAGGTCATCGCGGAAATCGCCAGCAAGGCACCCCGCGAGTGGCTCCCCAAAGCGGCAGCGGCACACAACAGCATCACCACCGTCATCGCCCTGCGCCCCCAGCCATTGGCCAATTGCATTTGCAAGAAACGCAGCAGCGGAATGGTCATGACCAAAGCCAATGCGAACTCATTGTTATCTTGGATGAAGGAGCCGGGCGGCCCCCAGACTCGGTAACTACCGCCAGTCATGACGGTGAAAACGCCGCCCTTGACACCGAGAATGGCCAGCGAACCTGCTGCCACCCATACCAGCGCAAAAACGTGCTTTTTGCTGCTCAAAAGAATCAAGGCCACGAAAACCATCAAGTTGATCTTCATGACTTTGTCCCACTGGGGATAGTCAGCCGCCGGGCTCAAACCAAACCCCCAAGACAGGGTCATCCAAATGGTGAACAGCACAAAGGCCGTGACCGCCGGGCCTTTGAAGGGAGAACTTCGCTCTTTGGTCATCAAGAGACCAAGCAAGGTGACCGCCGCCGCCAAAGCGGCCAAGGGCGCTGTGTAGGCAAATCCGTAGGTGTAGCGGTGCGGGTTCATGATGCTGAGCCAGGTCCACAACATCACACCGATCCACGGGCGGCGCAGAGCGATCAAAGCCGCCAGCAATACGATTCCCACGATCACGATGTCACGCATGGCATTTCATCCCGGTTGCGCGACGCGGCTCACCACGTAGCGAAATTTGCCTGATTTTTCAGGCGGAATGGTTTGCACTTGTTCAACGCTGACCTCAACCGCAGCACCCAAACGTTTTTTGAAGGTTTGCACAATGCCGTTGATGCAAGCTGAGTCAAACGCCGAGGTGGTGATCAAGTACACCTGGGTGAAATCCAACGTTTCTTGAACAATCTTGAAAGACTCGACACCCGGCAAATCACGAATCGCATAGATGAGCGCCAAGCCGTGCAACACCGTGCCATCCTGCGCCACCACAAAATCGGTGGTGCGGCCTTGGATTTCTTTGAGCATGGGCAGGCCGCGGCCACAGGCGCATTTTTTTGTGTCCATCACCGCCACATCGCCAGTGCGGTAGCGGATAAAGGGAAAGTCGCGTGTCGCCAAGTGGGTCACCACGATCTCGCCGGGGCTGCCGTCGGGAACAGGCGCACCGCTCTTATCCACCAGCTCCACGATGATGTCTTCGGCCGTGAAGTGCATGCCGCCTTCTGGACATTGATGAGCGATGAAGCCTGCATCGCGTCCGCCATACCCATTGGCCACCGGGCAGCCGAACACCTGGCTGATGGTGGCGCGCTGCTCGTCGTACAAACGCTCGGACGTCACAAAGGCCACACGAATACCCAGATCATTCATCGCCAGGCCTCGCTTTTGCGCGTGTTTGGCAATGTGGGTCAAGGCGGACGGATAACCGAAAAGCATCTTGGGCTTTTTGCTGCGAATGGCCTCCAGAAAACCATCCAACTTGGCATCTGACATTTCAAACGCAGGCAGGAGTTCAGTGCGAATCAGTTGATCGCGTAACCAGCGCACACGGTCTTGTGCGCCAAGTTCAATGGGGGACCCCCAAACGACGATCTCCGGATCGCCAATGTCCACATTCCACCAACGCGTGGCACGCCACTTGGCCGCCACGTCATGGCTGACACGCTCTTTGCCAATGAAAAAAATCAAGGGCTCGCCGGAGGAGCCTCCCGTGTTGAATCGAGCCAAGCCTGATGCTTGTTCGTGTTTCAGCGCGTCGGTGTGAGCGCGAATCTCGGCTTTTGTAAGAAAGGGGAGTTGGCGCAGGTCGTCCAGTGACCGGACTTCGCGGGGGTCAAATGCCAGCCGCTTGAAAAGGTCTCGGTAGTAAGGAACCTGAACGCCCACCTCGGTGAGCAAGGCTTGGAGTTTGCGCAATTGCAAAGCCCGCAATTTCTCCGGCGACCACCACTGTGTCTCCTCCATGTCACGACGCACACCCATGGTGCTGTGTTTCTTCAACCGCTCGTGCAGCGGAAAAAGAAATTTGGAGACGAGCGTGGTGTAAACGGAGGACATGAAGTGCAGATCAGCTTGCCGCTAGTTTGATCGATTCCCCACGACCAATCGCCTGGTACTCAATGCCTTGGCTGCGCATCAACTCAGGCTCGAACAAGTTGCGGCCATCAATCACCAATGGTGTTTTGAGCAAGGTGCGGATGGAGTCAAAGTCCGGGCTTTTGAACTCACGCCACTCGGTCACGATGAGCAAGGCGTCTGCGCCTTGCAGCGCTTCGGTTTGGTTAGCCACAAAGGTCAACCCCACAGAATCACCCATCACACGTTTGGCCTCAACCATGGCCACGGGGTCATAGGCACGCAGTTGGGCACCACGTTTAAGCAACTCGTCGATGATGACGCGGCTGGGCGCTTCGCGCATGTCGTCGGTATTGGGTTTGAAGGCCAGTCCCCACAGGGCCAAGGTTTTGCCTTGGAGGTTTTCACCAAAACGCGCGACCACCTTGTCGACCAGCACCCGCTTTTGCCGTTCGTTCGCCGCTTCCACGGCAGTCAACACACCCAGCTTGACGCCCATTTGTTCACCGGCTTTGACCAAGGCTTTGACGTCCTTGGGGAAGCAAGAGCCACCATAACCAGCGCCGGCATACAAAAAATGCGTGCCAATGCGTGGATCACTGCCTATGCCTTTGCGCACCAGTTCAATGTCGGCGCCAACACGCTCGGCCAACAAAGCCAGCTCGTTCATGAAGCTGATGCGTGTGGCCAGCATGGCGTTGGCTGCGTACTTGGTGAACTCGGCGCTGCGCACATCCATGATCTGCAGCTTGTCGTGGTTGCGGTTGAAGGGGGCGTAAATGGCACGCATCATGAAAACGGCGCGTTCGTCGTCCGCACCGATCACGATGCGGTCCGGGCGCATGAAGTCGTCAATGGCCGCGCCCTCTTTCAGGAACTCGGGGTTGCTGACCACGGCATAGTCCATGGACAGGCCTCGGTCTTTCAATGCCTGCCCGATGGCCGCACGCACCTTGTCGGCTGTGCCCACGGGAACGGTGCTTTTGTCGACGACCACTTTGTAGTCCGTCATGTGCTGGCCAATGCTGCGCGCGGCGGCGAGCGCATACTGCAAATCGGCAGAGCCGTCCTCGTCAGGTGGTGTGCCCACACCAATGAACTGGATGGTGCCGTGGGCCACCGCTGCTGCTACATCGGTGGTGAACTGCAAACGGCCGGCTTCTTTGTTGCGCTTGACCAGGGCTTCGAGCCCCGGCTCGTGGATGGGAATGCCGCCTTCGTTCAAGATGCGTATCTTGTTGGCGTCCACGTCCAAACACACCACATGGTTGCCCATTTCAGACAAACATGCGCCGGTGACGAGACCGACATACCCCGAGCCTATGACTGTGACTTTCATCGTTGACCTTGTTGAATAGACTGTTGTGATTGGCGGTAGACCTGAGCCAGCATCGGTGCCACGCGGGCCCAGGTGTAGCGCTGCACGTCGATCAATCCCGCCTCGATCAGTTTTGACTTGAGTTGTGGTTCGGCCAGTAGACGCTTCACCGCGTGCGCCATGGCAGTAGGATCCTGCGGCGGCACCAAAAGCGCGGTCACCCCGTCTTGCACGATGAACGGAACGCCACCCACGCGGGTGCTGACCACGGGAACCCCACTGGCCAAGGCTTCGAGCACCGAGTTGGGCATGTTGTCGGCCAAACTCGGATTCAAACAAACATCGGCCAAGCGGTAAAGATTGGCCATGGCATCGCGGTCCAAGCGTCCCGCAAAGGTGACCGCGTCGGCCACACCGAGCTCGCTGGCCAGGGCCTGAAGTTCGGCAGCCAATGGGCCACTGCCCGCCACCGTCAAGGTGGCCGTGGGGCACGCGGCGCGCACTTGGGCAAAACACCGCAAGGCGGTGGCGTTGTCGTAGATGGCTTCCAAGTTGCGTGCAACCACCAGGTGCAGCCCCGCCTCCTTGTCACGCGGTGATGTTGCCGGAGAAAAACGCGACAGGTCAATGATGTTGGGCACCACTTGGCTGGGCATGCCGTTGCGGTCAAACACCTCTTGGAGAAACCGCGATGGCACGACCAAGGCGGTGACTCTGCACATGGACCACACCACCACTTGGCGCGCCTTGTCTAAAAACTCGGCCGCTTCGCCACCCCGGTAGTTGACCACCACGGGCACACCCCGGCTGCGGGCGACCCAAATCGCGGGCGCAGCAAACAAATGCCAAGACCAACCCGAGTTGGCCATCACATGAAACACATCGCTGCGCCCTGCAGTGCGCCACAGCGCCAGCAAATAGGGAAAGAGGCGCCACACCGCCCGAAACCCGGGCAAGGCGGCCACCCAGGCCGGATAGGGCGCGTTGGTTTGCACCAATGCCACCTCGGCCTGCGCCGAGCGCAGCAGTTCCGCCAGCTGCCGGGTTTGATTGGCCATGCCACCCGCTGGAGGCGGCAAGGGGCCGACCAGGCCAACCCGCATGCCTGCAAATGTGGCAACGCCCTCAGAGACCATCCAGGTCTCCTACTTGGGCCAAGCCCAATACGGACTGATAGGCCTTGGGATAGTTGGCCACCGAGGTGCGCCAATTGCGCTCCACTTCTACAAACTCGCGGCCCGCGCGGCGCAGGTGCGGCCACAGGTCTTTTTTGGCCACCACTTGAAGCAAGGTGTCGGCCAACGATTCGGCGCTACCCGCTTTGAACAACATGCCGGTTTCACCGTGGCGGATCAGTTCTTTGTGGCCGCCCACATCGGAGGCCACCAGCAAACGCCCCTGTGCCATGGCCTCCAAGGGCTTGAGCGGCGTGACCAACTCAGTCAGACGCATGGAGTGTCGCGGGTAGGCCAGCACATCGACCAGGTCGTAATAACGCTGCACTTCAGAGTGCGGTACACGACCCGTGAAGACCACATAGGACTCCAGCTTCAGCCGCGCCACCTGCGCCTTCAGTGCGGCGTCTTGCGGACCACCGCCCACCAGAAGCACCCGCACATCGGGCAGGCTGGCAATCACTTGGGGCAATGCGTCAAGCAACAGGTCCAAGCCTTCATAGGCGTAGAACGATCCGATGAAACCAACCACCGTGCAACCCGCCAAACCCAGCTTGTTTTTGAGCGCGTCGTCCGCTTGACCGCTGACATTGAACGACTCGATATCAACCGCGTTGGGAATGACAGTGATCTTGCCCGCCGGGATGCCGCGCCCCACCATGTCATGGCGCAGACCTTCACAAATGGTGAACACGTGGGCGGCGCGCTGCAGGGCACGGGTCTCCAGGGCGCGTGTCATGCGGTAACGCAAACTGCCCTCGGACGTGGTGCCATGGTCCACCGCCGCGTCCTCCCAAAACGCACGCACTTCGTAAACCACCGGAATGTTCAGCTTGCGGCCCACGTTCAAGGCCGGCAAGGCATTGAGCACGGGTGAATGCGCATGGATGATGTGGGGCTGCACATTGCGGGCCACTTCGAGCAAACGCCGCTCCAGTTGTTGCATCAACACCCATTGGTTCAGCACCGGCACCTTGTCAGCCAAAGAGGGCGTTGCTTGCGTGCGGTAGAAATAGAACCCGTCAACCTCTTCCTCGGCCACTGTGCAGTTGATGTGCTTGGGGCTGGTGATGTGGTGAGTTTGCCAACCCAGCTTGCGTTGCTCACGGAGCAGCGACACCGTGCGAAAGGTGTAGCCGCTGTGCAGCGGGATGGAATGGTCCAGCACATGAAGGACTCGGACGGGATTGGCCATCACGCGCCGACCACCATGCGACTGCGAGAACCAAGAACTTTACGAGCCAACCTCAGGATGAGCACACTACACAACATAACCACCGCAGCATATACAAAAAACGTCCAGATATTGCCTGGAATGCCTTGCTCGCCAACACCGTCGTACACCCGGCCCTCCAGTACATACACAGCAGCAATTTTGAGAATCAAGATGAAGTACGCGTGAATAAAAAATATTCCAAAACTCAGGTCGGCAATCTCATCCAAGCGATTGCCAATGAAGGGGTGAAGCTTCCAAAGCAACCATGTCAGTACCAGTGCCATCGCCGTCTTCATCAGCAGCAGCCAATGCGGGGGCATGGGCCACTGCAAAGCGTGCCCAGTGGCACCGACCGCAATCACCATCAACAACGGCCACAAGGCAAGGCGAACACATTCCAAAGCACGTTCTCGGTGATGCGAAAACGCCATGCCCAACAAATAAACAGGCAACAAATAAATTGCAAAATTCAATGGCCCCAACTGACCTCCACGCCCCAGATAGGCTGACAAACACATCAGCGGCACGATGAGCCAGTAGAGTTGCGGTTGTTTGCGGTCAACCCAAAGAAGCAGTGGTGCCGCCAAATAAAAAAGCGTGATCGTGGGGACAAACCACAGCGGTGCCAAATGCTTCCCAGTAATAAGGAAAACTCCCACCTGACCCCACAAAGGTAAATCATAAAAGCCCGCAAACATATGTTGGCGCTGTGTGAGCACAGTAAATACGACAAGGGCGGGCACAGACAGAATCAAGTAGGGCAAGATGACAGTCTTGGCCTTCTGCAAGAGGTAAGCCTTGTACTCAAATCGATTGCCAAGGAACTGGAACAGGTAACCAGCGATAAAAAAGAACAGGATTGATGACTGATTGCCGAGCGCATCCAACCAACGTTCCATGTATGGGTGTTCCGCCCAGTCCAGTGAAGGCAGGGTGTGCGCAACAACGATCAAACAAATCGCCACGCCCCGAAAGATATGCATGTGTTGCTGGAATTTCATACTGCGCCATCCCAATTCGGTTTGTTCGCATTGACGGACCCCGACGAATCCACCACCCGGCGTAAGAAAGCTTCAAACATCAGCAACGTCCACAGCGGCGCACTGTAGTCACGCGCACCGCTTTGGTGGGCTTGCACCAGGTGCTCCAAATAGCTGCGCTCGAACCAACCGGTATCTGCAAGCCGTGAACCCAGCACGGACTCTTGCACACGTTGTTTAAGCGGGCCTCGGAACCAGCGGGCCAAAGGCACAGCGAAACCCATCTTGGGGCGGTAGAGCACGTCGGCAGGCAGCTTGGGCTCCATGGCTTTCTTGAACAGGAATTTTCCCTCTTGCCCACGCACCTTCAGGCCAGAAGGAATGGTGGCCATCCATTCGATGAGTTCATGGTCCATGAGCGGCTCACGCACTTCCAGTGAATGGGCCATGCTGGCACGGTCAACCTTGGTGTTGATGTCACCGACCAAATAGGTCTTCATGTCCAGGTACTGAATCAGGGCCAGGGGATCATCCGTCGCTGCGTTGGCCGCATGGCGCTTGAACACTTCTTCGGCGGAGTAACCAGCCAGCTCGCTCTTGAACTTGCTACTGAACAACTGCGCACGCATCGGGTCGCGCAGGATAG
Source organism: Pseudomonadota bacterium (assembly GCA_046049865.1). Taxonomy (GTDB): domain Bacteria; phylum Pseudomonadota; class Gammaproteobacteria; order Burkholderiales; family Burkholderiaceae_C; genus JANPCX01. Next base: position 27,860 of record JBJOQO010000023.1, read on the forward strand.
ACACTGAATGGAAATAGGCCTCCACGCTTGAGCGTGCCATGCCTTCAAACGTGGTTTTGGCCCTGAACATGCGCGGCGCCCAATCGGCTTTGGGGTAGACCTTGCCGAGCAGACCAAACAGCGGCTGACGCAGTCCATGCGGCAACGCAGAGCGCATGCGTTCTTCCATCAGGTGCAGGCGGTATCTTCGGTAACCGCCAAACACTTCATCACCGCCATCGCCGGACAGCGCCACGGTGACTTTGCGCCGCGCCAGCTGACAAACGCGGTAAGTGGGAATGGCCGAGCTGTCGGCATAGGGCTCGTCATAGAGCCGCGCCAGGGTATCGATCAAATCGAAATCGTCGCTGCCAACGGTTTCGACATAGTGGTTGGTTTTGTACTGGTCGGCCACCATTTTGGCGAATTCGACTTCATTAAAAGCCGGGTCGTCAAAACCCATGGAGCAGGTGTTCACCGGGGCGTCAGACAAGCCCGCCATGGTGGCCACCACAGCGCTGGAGTCCACACCGCCCGATAAAAATGCGCCCAGTGGCACCTCGGCGATCATGCGCAGCCGCACAGACTCTTTGAGCTTGGCGTCGAGCTGCTCGCACGCTTCATTCAAACCCACCGGGTTGCCCAGGGTGAATCGCACATCCCAGTACGGCTTGGGCGGTGGAATGGGTTGGCCACGGCGTATGGTGAGTGTGTGGGCTGGCGGTAACTTGAGCGCCTGTTTGAAGATGGTGCGTGGCTCGGCCACATAACCCAGCGCGAAGTACTCTTCGACAGCCAGCGGATCCATCTCGCGCTTGAGGCCGCCGTGGGCCAACAGCGACTTCAGTTCAGAGCCGAAGAGCAAGTGCCCGTCGTCGAGCACTGCGTAATACATCGGCTTGACCGCCATGCGGTCACGCGCCATGAAAAAGGTTTGTTTGTTTCTGTCCCACAGCGCAAACGCGAACATGCCGCGGAAGCGTTTCACACAGGCCTCGCCCCAGGCCTCCCAAGCGTGCACGATGCATTCGGTGTCACTCTTGGTATGGAAGACGTGACCGAGGGCTTGCAGCTCAGGGATCAAGTCTTGATAGTTGTAGATCTCGCCGTTGAACACCACCACCACGGAACCGTCTTCGTTGAACAGTGGTTGCTGTCCCGTGGCCACATCGATGATGGACAAACGACGGTGTCCCAAGCCCACGCCAGGCTCGAGGTGCAGGCTGCCTTCGTCGGGGCCACGGTGAAACTGCGACTCGTTCATGCGGTGTAAGAGCGCATGCGATATCTCGCGGTTGCTGCGGGTGTCGAAAATGCCGGTGATGCCGCACATAGGTAGTCGTGTTCTGATTTATGGGGTATCGGCGCTGCCATTAGTACCGCGTTTCACCAAAACGTTGACATGAAATCGCGTCTTCGCCCGCCATGCGTCGTTGCAAATCCGCGCGATACCACAGGGTATCGCTGTGGTTTGCGCCTAGCCTGGCGAACGAATCCATCGATTTCATTTGTCAACGTTTTGGTGAAACGCAGTACTAGCGGCCAAACCGCTATTGTGGCCGGGGGACCGCAACTGCTGGTTGTAAACCAACTGGTAGGTAGCCACCATGGCGGGCAAACTGAAGCGCGCCTGCACGCGCTGACGGCCAGCCAGACCCAAGGCCCTCGTTGCTTCAGGCTGATTGGCCAAACTCAACATGCTACGGGCCAAGGCCTGTGGCTGTTTGCTGGGAACGATCTCGCCGGTTTGCCCGTGCACCACCAGGTCGGCATTACCACCCACGTCGGTAGCAATCACAGGCAAGGCTGTCGCCATCGCTTCGAGGATGGTGTTGGAGATGCCTTCGGCCAGCGATGGCAGCACAAAACAGTCCAAACCACGCATCACATCGGCCACGTCGCTGCGCTCGCCTGGCAACCAGGCCAGATCCAACAAACCTGCGTCACGCAAGATGGCGGCGCATTGCTCCCGTAGTGCACCCTCACCCACCAGCACGAGACGCAAACGGTCACGCAAGGCAGGCTGTTGCTGCAAGGCCAAGACAAAAGCATGCGCCAAATTGGTTTGATCCTTTACTGTCTGCATGCGGCCAACGGTGCCGATCAGCCAGTGTTCAGGCTCATTGAAGGGGCAGCCCGGAATGCTCAAACGCACACCCGATGGTGGCGGCGAAAACCGCTGCACATCCACCCCGTTGTAAACCTGGGTGATGCGGCCAGCAGGAACATGCACCGCGTCCTTCAAATAGCCTGCCAAATCACGCGACAGCGCAAAGTAGTGGTGAACAAAAGGCCGGTAAACACGCCGCACCCACTGCAAGGTACGGTTCTCGCCGTGCAGATCGTTCGCGTCCCGGCCGTGTTCGCCATGCAAGCGCACCGGCACTCCTGCGGCCCATGCGGGCACCTGAGCTTCGAGGGCCGCCAGGTTGCGGGTGTGAACAATGGCGGGGCGCATTTGTTTGAACAGGCGATAGAGCTTGGGATAAAGCCAAACGCCGTGGCCAGGTTGTTTGCGCAGGGAAATGAACTCGACGTCAGAACGGGTGATGCGCTTGGAGAAATCCGTCACCTCGGTCAGCGCCACCACCGCATGCCGGTAGCTAGATGCCGGCATGTGGTTGATGAGGTTGACGATGCCGTTCTCCAGGCCGCCGGTGTCGAAGCGGTAGACGACATGGGCAACGAGGGGGCGGTTGTCAGTCAGCATGAGTTGGCAGGCCGACAACCCCCTCACCCCCACCCTCTCCCCCGAGTACGGTGGAGAGGGAGCCGAGATACTCCCTCTCCCACTTGTGGGAGGGGGTTGGGGTGAGGGCGTGGTGGAACATCACTGATTGCAGGGGAAATCGGGAAGGCGTCCTGACATCACAACCGCCAAACCTTGTAGCCCGCCTTGACGAAGCTACTTTCATCAAACGCGGCTTTGACGTCGATGAAGGCACCACCGGCCACCAGTTTCTTGCCAAAGTCAGCCACTTTGAGTGCGGCGTATTCTTTGTGAGCCACTGCCGCGACGATGGCGTCTGCCTGGGGCAATTCGTCCCATGACAGCAACTTCACCCCGTATTCATGCATGGCCTCGGGGGCTTCTGCCTGTGGATCGGTGACGCACACTTCCACGCCGTAAGACTTCAGTTCGTTGATGATGTCAATCACCTTGGAATTGCGCAGGTCGCCACAGTTTTCCTTGAAGGTCAGACCCAGCACATTCACCTTGGCGCCCTTGATGGTGCTGCCGGAAGCGATCATGTGTTTGATGGTTTGTTCGGCGATGAACTTGCCCATGCTGTCGTTGATGCGGCGCCCCGCCAAGATGACCTGGGGGTGGTAGCCCAACATTTCAGCTTTGTGGGTGAGGTAATAGGGGTCCACACCAATGCAGTGGCCACCGACCAGGCCGGGTTTGAACTTCAAGAAGTTCCACTTGGTGCCTGCGGCTTCCAGCACTTCACTCGTGTCAATGCCGAGTTTGTCGAAGATGATGGCCAGCTCGTTCATCAGCGCAATGTTCAGGTCGCGCTGGGTGTTTTCAATCACCTTGGCAGCTTCTGCTGCTTTGATGCTGGAGGCGCGGTGCACACCAGGGATGATGATTTGCTCATAAAGCTTGGCGACTTTGTCGAGCGTTTCGGGGGTGTCACCCGACACGATTTTCAAAATTTTGGTGAGGGTGTGTTCTTTGTCACCCGGGTTGATGCGCTCGGGGGAGTAGCCGACGAAGAAGTCTTTCTTCCACTTCAGGCCCGACTCTTTTTCGAGCACAGGAATGCACACTTCTTCTGTGGCGCCTGGATAGACCGTGGACTCGTAGACCACGGTCACGCCCTTTTTCATGTGGCGGCCGACACTGGTGCTGGATCCAATCAGCGGTTTGAAGTCGGGAATGTGGGCTTCGTCGACAGGCGTGGGCACGGCGACGATGATCATGTCGGCCTCGGCGAGCATGGCCGGGTCGGCGGTGTAAACCGCGTGGACGGCGGCCTTGAGTTCTTCATCCGGCAACTCACGGGAAGGGTCCACCCCTTTTTGGCACGACTCCACTTTGGGCACAGAAATGTCGAACCCAATGGTGCGCACTTTTTTGCCAAAGGCCACCACCAAGGGCAAGCCCACATACCCCAAACCAATGACTGCGACTGTGCTCATGTTTGATTCCTCTTGCTGAAAATAAAGTATTTGAGAATGTTCACTGTTTCGCCACGGCGGCGGCATCACGTACGTGGTTCAACCATTGGGTCAGGGCCGGGCCTTCTTGACTCAAGAATTTTTCCATGGCCGCACGGCCTTGGCCTTGGTTTCCGCGCGCCGCATAGAGCAATACGATCGCACCATCGTCACCGCGTCCAAGCAGGCGCTGCCGAGCGCCATACAACTTGGCCTTGAAATCGCTGGCAGTCCAAGCGCCATCCACCCAATAGAGTTGCCAGCCCAGCAGATTTTGATCAGGAGATGTCCCCAAGTTCTCTACACGACGCAGCTCAATGCTGCGCACGGCAAGGGCGGCGCCATCAGCCATCGAAACGGTTTCAATGCCGCCATCCACCCTCGCCCAGCGTTTGTCGTCGCTGGCGACCACGATGTTTTGTGAGCTGACGAGTTTGCGCTGCGCATCCTGATCACGGTAGTAACTCACATGCACGCCGAGCAGGCCACCGTCTGAGGTATAGGTTGCTGCGGTCTTGGCAGACGGATTCTTGAAATCGGGTTCCACTGCGGCCAGACTAGACCCACCGCGACTCCAGCCAGTGCCAAAGGACGGCGGCAAATCCAGCACCACGGCCGCCCTGTTTTGCTGCTGATTCAATTGGCTCAACCACCAGTGAGGCAGGCTTGCCACCAAGATGGCGGCAGCCGCCATCCCCCAAAAAGCAGGGCTGCCGCAAGTGGTGGGCGCAGTCCCCTCCATCTTCGGCGAAACAACTGGGGGGACAGGGATATCGTCTTCACGCCACCGTGCGCCTATCATGAACATCAGCAACATGACCACGCCAAAAAAAGCCCAACCGTAGACCAGATGGTCGGCACCCGCAGCGAGTTTGTTGCCCGACACGTGCCCCAGCAACACGATCAAATAAGCGCGCAACCAGTTGGCGACCACGGGCACCAAGATGGAAACACCGACAAACACCCAGCGCCGCCAGGTGCTTCTGTAGTTGAGGTAAGCAAACAAGGTCCCCACCACCAAGGACGCGATCAAGTAGCGGATGCCGCTGCACGCCTCCACCACCGACCAATGGCCTGTCGGAATCACGAACTGCAAACCTTCGCGGTACACCGGGATGCCGGTCAGGCGCAGCGCGAGCACCGTGAAATCCGCTGTCCATTCCATGAATTGCGGCATCAAAAACTCACCCAGGGGCACGGCGAAAAACAGGAATCCCAAGGGGAAGAGCATGGCCACAGAAACTCGCCAGCCCAGCATGAGGAAGACCGCCAACACCAGCAAGGCCACCACGCTGAGTTGGGTCACCGAGTTGACCGATACCAACTCGCCCAACAACCAAACCGCAGCCACTGCCACCACACCGATCAACACCGAAGGTGCCGTCCGCGGTTGCAGTGGCTTTAGCGTGGCACGAGAACGCCAAATCAACCACAGGCTGATGGGCAGAACAAAAAGGCCGTGGGTGAAGGTTTCCGAGCGCAACCAAATTTGCGCCATACCCCAGAACGTATCCCGGTACAGCAGCACCACCGCGATAAGCAAAACCACGAGCGCGGGCAAACAGCGCCGCCACGCCGGGCTTGAGGTCATGTTCGGCGAAGCGGTCGATACAGCAGAAGCATTCACAACGCCATCTCCTTGGGCCGGTTGCCTTTGGCCACGACAGCCTCGTTCAAATACCGGTCCATGCCCGCCAAATGCGCCGACCAGCTGTAGCGCTGCAGCACGCAACTGCGCCCGGCGCTGCCAATGCGACCTGCTACCTCGCGGTCGGCGAGCAGTGCGCCGATGGCCAGTGTGTAGTCCGCAACCTCTTCAGCCGCTACCAACTCGGTGCCCACTTGGGCATTCAGTGCCGATGCGCAAGCGGTTGACGCCACCACAGGCCGCCCCATGGCCATGGCCTCCAGGATTTTGTTCTGAATGCCCCGGGCCAAACGCAGTGGCGCCACCACCACGTCAGCATGCTGCAAATAGGGCCGCACGTCGGGCACGGTGCCGGTGACCACGACCGCGTCGCTGGCCAGCGCTTGCACGGCTGCATCGGGGCTGCGCCCGACGATATAAAAACGAAGCCCGGGGTGCCGCTGACGCAAGCCCGGCAAGATGTCCCGCGCAAACCAAGTCACCGCGTCCACATTGGGCCAGTAGTCCATGGCTCCGGTGAACACCACCGTTTGTTCGTCTTTCGAATACGGGCTCCGACGGCTCGGTTCGGGCGTGAAATACTGGGCGTCAACACCATTGCTGACGGCCTCCACCCGGTCGGCAGCGGCGGGTGCTAATTGTTTGAAGAGGTTGGTTTCGCTTTCGGTCACAAAAAACGACCGGCGCGCCCACAAGGCCACATCACGCTCATAGTTGAGCAAGGTGCGACCTTCTCGGCGGTACAACCAAGACAGCGGCCACGGGCGTTCCTTGGCGTACTGGCTCCACTTGGCAGAGTCCACATCGACGAAATCGACCAGTACCGGCGCGCCCTTCAAGTTCTCGCCGTCTTCCACATACTGCGCCATGGACGATGAAAACACCACGGCCGCTTGCATCTTGTGCTGCGCGGTGGTGCGTGCCACCCAATCACTCAAGGCTTGGCTGCGGTAGTAGCGCAACGTCAATGGGTCACGGCCCAACAAACCCAAAAGACTGCTGACTCGAGCCCGTTTGGGATGCAAGCGCTCCACATGCACATCCGCGCACAAACTGCGCAGGGTGGGGATGTGGACCTCGTCTTCGGGATCGTCCATGAAGGTGCCGAGGAACACCTGGTGCCGCGCAGCCAGGTGTTTGAGCAAATGGTAGGAGCGCACCTTGTCACCCTTGTTGGGCGGGTAAGGCATGCGGTGCACCAAGTAAAGCAAATTGCCCATGTTCGAATGGCCTCTCAGCCTCTTATCCGAGGTTGCGAACAATGTGGGGGCCCAGCGCATTGGCCCAAGACAATGGCATGCGCCGCCAGGTTTTGATGAGCAACTGGTACTTGGCGTTGTTAGGGTTGTTCTGCGGAATCGCGTCGCGTTTGTAGAGGCAGTACTCGTAGTGCAGCGCTTGTGGCTCAAAGCCCCAGTTCTTCTTGAAGGAATAGGGACCGGTGCCGACTTTGCTACGTCCATAGTCGAACAGGGTGTAGCCCCGTGCGCAGGCGCGGCGCATCAGCTCCCAGTACTTGAAGTCGTTGGCGGCCAGGTCACGCGCGGCTTCGTCGTCGCCCGCGTAATAGGGCATGCATTCATTGCGAAAGTAGAAGGTGAGAACACTGCTGAGCAACTGGTTCTGCGGGCCAACCACGGTGAGCACTTCGCAGTCTTTGCCGAAGGTGTCCAGCAAGGCTTGGAAATAGCGCTTGGGCAAAGCGGGGGTGCCGTGTCGATGAACGTTGTCGGCATAGAGCGCGAAAAACCGATCCACGTTGGGATCGATTTCACTTTTCAATTCGTTTTTCAGCCCCTTGCGCACCATGGCCCGCTGCTTGCGCGGGATGGCCAGCATATTGGCCTCTTCCTCAGGCAAAATTTCTTTGCGAAAGGTCACATAGAGATCTTGTTTGGGCCAATCGGCATGGCGCGGCTGCACATTGCGCAACTCCAAATGCTCAGCCCCGATCTCTTGTGCAATGCGCTGTGCCTCTTTCTCCAAAGCGTCGGCCGCCTCAGGAGTGGCCGCTGCCACTCCGCCATAAACCGCAAATGGCAATCCCACCAAAGCATGGCCAAAGAGTTTGCTTTTGACTTGGGCCAAGGGCAACACACCTTGAATCACGCCATTTTCTTCAGCGTAAAGAAAAAAGGTTCGGTGCTTGAACACCTTGTGCATCAACACTTGCCACGCAGCACGGTGGAAAAACGTGGCGTCTTGGCAAGCAAAGACGAACTCGTCCCAGCGTTGATGGGCTTTGGTGTCGCCCAAGGCGAGTTGTTGAACGGTGATCACAGAGACAAGAATTCCAAGGGCTTCAGCGCAAGATCACTGGGGAGGTGGCGCGGGCGTTTGCTTGAGGCGCGCCAAGAAAAATCTGGTCCATTCGACCCCAACGGAAGTCAGCCAGCAATTGCTGCAAGCGCGCGTCCATGCGGCCAATATTCACGTAGTGGCGGAACCGGGTTTTGGCGTCGATACCCGCAACCCGCGGCTGACCCGCATCAATCTCCCACGGATGGAAGTAGAAAATCGCGGGTTGCAGGTCCTGTGCATTGACTTGCTGAATCATCCATCGCGACAAGGCATAGGGCAGCAAACGGAAATAGCCGCCGCCGCTGGACGGAAAGTTACGGTTGAATTTGCGCAAGGTCGTCACCGGCACTTCAAGCAATCCCTCGCGCACGGGCTGCGCAAAACGCGGCCAGTCGGGCATGCCGTAGTGGTCGTGGGCAATGGGGTAGACGCTGGAGGTGTAGCGATAACCTGCTTGAAGCAACTCGTCAAAAGCCCACAAATTGCCTTTGCCGATGGAAAAGCTCGGTGCCCGGTAGCCTTGCACGGCAACACCACCCAAGTCTTCCAGAATTTTTTTGGCGGACACGATGTCTTGCCGGAAAGCTGCTTGGGTCAAATCACTGGCACGCTCGTGGCCATAACCATGGCTGGCCAGTTCATGGCCTTGATCGACGATGGCGCGCACCAAGTGCGGATACCGCTCGGCCACCCAGCCCAAGGTGAAGAAGGTGGCCTTGGTTTGACGCACCGCCAACAATTCCAGAATACGTTCAACGTTGCGCTGCACACGGCACTCTTGGCTGTCCCATTGGCTACGCGCGATGTAGGGCGCAAATGCAGAGACCTGGAAGTAATCTTCCACGTCTATGGTCAGGGCGTTGGTAATCGCGTTGATGGATGTTGGTGCGAGCATGAATGCGTTTTGCCTAGAAGACCCGTTTTTTGGGCCGGTGAAACGGGTTCACAAAGCAGCAGGTTCGGTTTGCAACCAGCGCCACAGGTCGGCTGCGATTCGATCAGCCGCATGACCATCCCAGTATTCCGGAATTCGCCCACGCTTTCCGTGGCCACTGAGTATCTCAGCGACGCTTTGCAAAATTAAGTCACGGCTGCTGCCAACCAAGGTATTCGTGCCTTGGGCGATGGTGATGGGGCGTTCGGTGTTTTCGCGCAACGTCAGGCAAGGCACGCCCAAAGCTGTGGTTTCTTCCTGCAATCCACCAGAGTCAGTCAGCACCAAGGTGGCACCTGCCATCAGACCCAACATTTCCAGATATCCCTGAGGCGGCAA
>JBJOQO010000024.1:0-36914 GCA_046049865.1 Pseudomonadota bacterium
AACGTGTATTCACTCCGACGGCCGCGTTGCAAATCCGCGCGATACCTCGGTATCGCTGTGGTTTGCGCCTTGCCCTCGGAGCGAATCCATCGTTTTCATTTTGTCTCGATATTTCTGACTCGCGACACTAGATCCGGGTGTCGGACGCCTTATCGGCGTTTACCGAATGGCGACTGACCACGCCAGTAACGAATCATCAAGTAGCCACCTAACATGCCGCCCAAGTGTGCGAAGTGGGCGATGCCTGAGGCTGTACCTGTCACGCCGAGCAGCAACTCTAACCCACCATAGATCGCCACAAACACCTTGGCTTTCATGGGGATCGGTGGGAACAGCGGCATGATGGTGCGGTTGGGATAGGTCATGCCGAAAGCCAGCAGTAAACCAAAGAGTCCGCCAGAAGCACCCACGGTGTAGTTGGGTGAACCGGTCAAAACAGCCATCAGCAATTGCATCAGTGCGGCAGCCAGAACACTGGCTGCATAAAACTGTATGAAACGTTTGGGTCCCCACAAACGTTCCAACTCCGCGCCAAACATCCACAGGCCGAGCATGTTGAAGAAAAGGTGGCCGATGCCGCCGTGCAAGAAAGAGTAGCTGAATACTTGCCACGGCAGAAAGCCGTCACCCAGAGGCCATAGCGCAAAAAACCGCACCAGCAGGCTACCCACAAAAAACTGCAAACAGAAAAAGCCTACGTTGAGCAGCAACAGGGCTTGGGTGATGGGCGGCATTGGTGGCATGCGGAGGGTTCCAAAGAAGAAGGAAGTGACGTGTCGCTATTCTCAACCGTGTTGATGTGACAAGCGCTTGATCGGTCTATATCCGACATGCACAATTCTTGTTGTACACTCTCGCTCCTGCAAGACCAGCCTCGGTGGCGGAATTGGTAGACGCGCGGGACTCAAAATCCCGTTCTGCAAAGAGTGTCGGTTCGATTCCGACCCGAGGCACCACCCCCAAACTTCTCCCAGATCACTGTGGCCAATCGTCCAACCTATGCTGTGCTGGAGGACGTGATTGGCAACACACCCTTGGTTCGCCTGCAGCGGGTTGTTCCCGCAGATGCTCAGGCGCGTGGCAATGTGTTGCTGGGCAAGCTGGAAGGCAATAACCCTGCAGGTTCTGTCAAAGACCGCCCCGCGATCAGCATGATCCGCCGCGCCGAAGAACGCGGCCAAATCCGCCCCGGCGACACCCTGATCGAAGCCACCTCTGGAAATACCGGCATCGCGTTGGCCATGGCGGCGGCCATTCGTGGCTACCGCATGGTGCTCATCATGCCGGAGGACCTGTCCATTGAACGTGCCCAAACCATGAAGGCTTTTGGCGCGGAGCTCATCCTCACGCCGCGCACCGGCGGCATGGAATACGCGAGGGACTTGGCCACCCAAATGCAGAACGAAGGCCGAGGTGTGGTGCTGGACCAATTCGCCAATGCCGACAACCCGCGCGTCCATTTTGAAACCACAGGGCCCGAAATTTGGCGCGACACACAAGGGCAAATTACCCACTTCGTGAGCGCCATGGGCACCACAGGCACCATCACTGGTGTGTCGCGTTTCCTCAAGGAAAAAAATCCCGAGGTGCGTATCATCGGTGCGCAACCTGCCGAGGGTTCACGTATCCCCGGTATCCGCAAATGGCCCGAGGCGTATTTGCCCAAAATTTATGACCCGACGGGCGTGGATGAGATCGTTCATGTGAGTCAGGCCGACGCAGAAGACATGGCCCGTCGGCTGGCCCGTGAAGAGGGGCTGTTCGCCGGTATCTCAGCTGCAGGCGCCTGCTGGGTGGCATTACAAATTGCGCAGCAGTTGGACAATTCCACCGTGGTATTTATCGTGTGTGACCGGGGCGACCGCTATTTATCGACCGGCGTGTTTCCTGCATGAGGTAGTTCATGGACGCTCAGAAAGAACTCGATACCCGCGGCCTGAATTGCCCGCTGCCCATTTTGAAAACCAAAAAAGCCCTGGCCGATATGCAAAGCGGAGAGGTGCTCAAGGTGGTGGCCACCGACCCGGGCTCCGTGCGCGACTTTCAGGCGTTTGCCCGGCAAACCGGCAACGAGTTGTTGGAACAAACGCCGGTGGGCGACGAGTTCATTCACTACTTGCGCAGGCGCTGAGCGAGGAGGCCGTTGGGCTTTGGGATGGGCCCCCCCCACAGGCCCGCAGGCGCTCTCAGAGCGTCAGGCCCTTGAGGAATTCACGAAACCCAGGTCCCAAGTCAGGGTGGGCCAAGGCCAGCTCCACGTTCGCTTCTAAGAAACCTTCTTTGCTCCCGCAGTCATAACGCCTGCCTTCGTAGCGGAAGGCAAACACTTTTTCGCGGCGTAGCAGGCCGGCAATGCCGTCGGTGAGTTGAATTTCACCACCCACGCCGCGCGGCTGGTTGGCAATTTCATGGAAGACGCCAGGCGTCAAGATGTAGCGACCCGCCACGCCCAGGAGGGAAGGTGCATTTTCTGGCGCCGGCTTTTCAACGATGCGTGTCACGTCCATCAAACGTTCGCTGACCGCAGTGCCCGCCACGATGCCGTAACGCCTGGTGTGTTCTTTGGGCACTTCTTGAACCGCGATGATGGATGCGCGCCATTCGCTGTACTGCTCGACCATTTGCGCCAAAACCGGTTGGCTGTGCACCATCAAATCGTCGGCCAGTAATACCGCAAACGGTTCGTTGCCCACGAGTTTTTGACCGCACAACACGGCGTGACCCAGGCCCAGCGCCTGAGACTGGCGCACATAAATGCATTCCATGTCGTCGGGCTTGACGCTGCGAACCACGTTCAGCAGCTCTTGTTTGCCGGCTTGCTCCAGTGCCACTTCCAATTCAAAGGTCATGTCGAAGTGGTCTTCGATGGGGCGCTTGTGCCGGCCTGTGACAAAAATCATCTCACGCACACCCGCCGCATAGGCTTCTTCAACCGCGTACTGAATCAACGGCTTGTCCACCACGGGAAGCATTTCTTTGGGTTGTGCTTTGGTGGCGGGCAAAAAACGCGTGCCCAGACCTGCGACGGGGAAGATTGCTTTTCTGATTAACATTTGCTTACAATCAAGGCTTCCTTTGAAGCAACGATTCTGACATTGCCCCGTGTCTGGTGAGTGACTGGATGCATAGTCCGGTTGGACGGATTGACCCACCACAGTCTTTTTCTTTGTAAGGCGCCTTGTTTCCATGAAACTATTAATCGTAGAAAAGCTAGAAAAAGACGTTCTCGACTGGTTGGCTTCTCGCCACAGCACACGTTTTGCACCCGAGCTGGCCGCCGACATGAGGGGACTGCGTTTGGCATTGCACAACGTAGAAGCCGCGGTGCTTCCCAGCAGCATCAAAGTGGACAGCGCATGGTTGTTGCAAGCCCCTGTGTTGCGCGTGTTGGGCCGCATGAGTGATTCAATCGATGCGCAGGAGCGCGTAGCCTGCGAGCAGGCAGGGGTGTTATCCGTCGGCAGCAGCTTGTCCGGCTCACGCGCGCAGGCGGAATTCATGCTGAGCAGCATGCTGTCCTTGCTGCGCAAAGTCCCCGCTGCGAGTGTGAACGGCCATTGGATGGGCCGTGAGCTCGGCGGCAGCACCGTTGGCTTACTTGGTCTGTCGAGGGCGTCTAAGCCGCTGGCGCAGTGGCTTACCAGCATGGGCGCCAAGGTGGTGGGCTGGGATCCTGAATTGCCCCCCGAGGATGCGGTGTGGTCGCGCTGGGCAATCACCCACCTGACGCAACAGGCCTTGCTGCAACACGCAGATGCGCTTTGCATCCAGTGGTCGAACAGCCAGGGCCCGTGCTTGAACGAACACCTGATGCGTTTTTGCAAACGACACCAAGTGTGGGTGAGCACCGCGCCCCTGTCCGTGTTGCCATTGCCCGCACTCCAGCGCTCACTGAGCAGTGGCATGCTGGCCGCGGCTTGGCTCGACGGCGCCCCCGTCTACAACGGGAGTGCCGATGCGGACCTCAACGCCTTGGCTGCCTTGCCCCAGGTTCAATTGAGCAACCAGCTTGCCGCGCGCACCTTAGACGCCTGGCAGCGCGCCGGTTGGGAGGTGGCCCGACGCCTGGATCAACTCCTGACGCCGCAGACCACTCGATCAAACACCGCCGCGCAAGCGCTTCAACTGGTCGCTTAAACGATCGCAGGTGGCGCCGAAATCGGCGACACGCTGCTTCATTTGTTCAACCACGGCAGCGGGCGCACGCGCGACAAAACTCTCGTTCGACAGCTGGGTTTGCGCTTTGCTGATTTCGCCTTGCAAGCGGGCGATTTCTTTGCTCAAGCGTTCGCTCTCAGCGGCGACATCAATTTCCACATGCAAGGCCAAACGCGTGTCGCCTTGCATCGCCACTGGCGCGTTGCGGGTGGCGGCAGAGAAGGCCGCCTCGTCTTGGAGCACCTGCACCTCGGAGACCTTGGCCAGTGCCTTGAGCACGGGTGAGGCCGACGCTACAAAAGCGGCATCACCCCAAGTCATCAAGGGCACCCGTGTGGCGGGTGACAGGCTCATCTCACTGCGCAGCGTGCGGCAGGTGCCCACCAAGGCTTTGAGGTGGGCCATCCACGCGTCAGCTTCAGGATCAATGCGTTCCGGCTGCGCGACGGGGTAGGGCGCCACCGCCACACCCACTGTGTCGCCAGCAGGCTTGCGGCCCGCTACCGGGGCCACACGTTCCCACAGCTCGGCGGTGATAAAGGGTGTGATGGGGTGCAAGAGGCGCAGCACCACTTCCAGCACCCGAATCAAGGTGCGGCGGGCGGCGCGTTGTTCGGCCGCGTTGCCGTTTTGAATTTGCACCTTGGCGATTTCGATGTACCAGTCGCAGTATTCGTCCCAGACAAACTGGTAGATGCTGCTGGCGACATTGTCCAAACGAAAGTCGGCGAAGCCCTGGGCCACGGCGGCTTCCACGCGCTGCAGCTCGCCGGTGATCCAGCGGTCGGCTTGCGAAAAAGCGAGGTACTCTGGGTTGGTGTTGTTGTCGTCCAAGCCGCAGTCTTGCCCCTCGCAATTCATCAGCACAAACTTGGTGGCATTCCAAAGTTTGTTGCAGAAGTTGCGGTAGCCGTCGCAGCGTTTGCTGTCGAAGTTGATGTTGCGGCCGAGGCTTGCCAGCGATGCAAAAGTGAAGCGCAGCGCATCCGCACCGAAGGCGGGAATACCTTCTGGGAATTCTTTTTCGGTGTCTTTACGCACACGTGGTGCGGTTTCCGGTTTACGCAGGCCGACCACACGTTTGTCGAGCAGGGCGGGCAATTCAATGCCGTCGATCAAATCCACAGGGTCCAGCACATTGCCTTCGGACTTGCTCATCTTCTTGCCCTGCGCATCACGCACCAGACCATGGATGTAGACATGGTGGAAGGGCACCTTGCCAGTGAAGTGCTTGGTCATCATGATCATGCGCGCCACCCAGAAGAAAATGATGTCAAAGCCTGTGACCAGCACGCTGGAGGGCAAGAACAAATCAAGTTCTTTGGTTTTTTCCGGCCATCCGAGGCTGGAAAAAGGTACCAAGGCGGAGGAGTACCAGGTGTCGAGCACGTCTTCGTCACGCTTCAATTCACCGTTGTAGCCTTTGGCCGTGGCTTGGGCGCGGGCCTCTTCTTCGCTGTTGGCCACGAAGAGTTCACCGCCAGTGCCGTACCAGGCGGGAATTTGATGCCCCCACCACAACTGGCGCGAAATGCACCAGTCCTGGATGTTTTTCATCCACTGGTTGTAGGTGTTGACCCATTGTTCGGGCACAAACTTCACCTCGCCGCTGTCGACCACGTCGATGGCTTTTTGCGCAATGCTTTTGCCGTCATGGCCGGGTTTGGTCATGGCCACAAACCACTGGTCGGTGAGCATGGGTTCGACCACCTGGCCGGTGCGGGTGCACACCGGCACCATGTGTTTGTGTGGCACGGCTTTCTCCAACAAACCCAAACCCTCCAGGTCGCGCAGCACCGCTTTGCGGGCTGCAAAACGGTCCTGGCCCTGGTAGGCCGCCGGACCGTTCTGATTGATCTTTGCGTCCAGCGTGAAGATGGTGATGAGGGGCAGGCCGTGGCGCTGGGCGCAGGCGTAGTCGTTGAAGTCGTGGGCGCCAGTGATCTTCACGCAACCGGAACCGAACTCGCGGTCCACAAAGTCGTCGGCGATGATGGGAATTTGACGGTCGCACAGTGGCAAATCCACCATCTGACCGACCAAGTGTTTGTAGCGTTCGTCTTCGGGATGCACCGCCAACGCACCGTCGGCCATCATGGTTTCGGGCCGCGTGGTGGCGATGTGCATGCCGCGCATCTCGGTGCCGTCCGCCAACTTCACGGGGCCGTTGCTGAAGGGGTACAGGATGTGCCACATGTGGCCATCACGCTCTTCGCTTTCCACTTCCAGGTCGGACACCGCCGACTTCAGCACCGGGTCCCAATTCACCAACCGTTTGCCGCGGTAGATGAGGCCTTCTTCATACAACTGCACAAAAGTTTTCGTCACCACTTTGGACAACTTCTCGTCCATGGTGAAGTACTCGTGTTTCCAGCTCACCGAGTCGCCCATGCGGCGCATTTGGCGGGTGATGGTGGAGCCGCTTTCCTCTTTCCACTCCCACACCTTGGCCACAAAGTTTTTGCGCCCCAGGTCATGGCGGGTTTGGCCTTTGTCCTGCAACTGGCGCTCCACCACGATTTGAGTGGCAATGCCCGCGTGGTCGGTGCCCGGCAGCCACAGGGTGTTGTGGCCGAGCATGCGGTGGTAACGCGTCAGCGAGTCCATGATGGTCTGGTTGAACGCATGCCCCATGTGCAGCGTGCCCGTGACGTTGGGTGGCGGCAACTGGATGGAGAACGAGGGCTTGCTGGCATCCAGTGTGGGCTCGTAAACACCACTGGCTTCCCACAGCGGGCCCCAGTGGGCTTCGATGGCGGCGGGCTCAAAGGACTTGGCGAGTTCAGGCTTGGCGTCGGACATGGTGTTTTTTCTGGGACGGCGAGTGCGTCGGTGGCGGGCGCGCTCAGGGCGCGGAACCGGTGATTTTAGGAGCGAGGCGGGGACATGAGCCCGTGTACCTGATGGCAACTCCTAAAATCTGGCGATGAACCTTCCCCCGCATGACCCTCAGGCTTCCCCCAACGCGCCACCTTGGGACGATGAAGTGCCTTTGTTTGAGGAGCACGAGGCCCTTCCAGCCGCAGCAGTCCAACCCCCTGCGCCGGTGCTTCCACCAAGTTTGTTGCAAGGTCTGAATCCCGAGCAACTCGCGGCGGTGACGCTGCCAGCCCAGTCCGCGCTGATCCTGGCTGGCGCTGGGTCCGGAAAAACACGTGTGCTCACGACGCGCATTGCCTGGTTGATTCAAACCGGCCAGCTTTCACCGGGTGGGGTGATGGCGGTGACCTTCACCAACAAGGCCGCCAAAGAAATGCTCACGCGGTTGTCCGCCATGCTGCCGCTGCCGGTGCGCGGCATGTGGATAGGCACCTTCCACGGCCTGTGCAACCGTTTCTTGCGCGCGCACTGGAAGCTCGCAGGCCTGCCGCAGGGCTTTCAAATTCTGGATTCAAGCGACCAGTTATCCAGCGTCAAACGCCTGATCAAGGCCATGAACCTCGACGAAGAACGTTATGTGCCCAAGCAGGTGACCTGGTTCATTGCCGGCAACAAAGAAGATGGCCTGCGCCCCAAAGACGTCGACGTGCGCGACGAAAACACCCGCGTCCTGGTGCAGATATACCAAGCCTATGAAGAACAGTGCCAGCGCGAAGGCGTGGTGGATTTTGCCGAGCTGATGCTGCGCACCTATGAGTTGATGCGTGACAACCAACCGCTGCGTGAACACTACCAACACCGTTTTCAGCATGTGCTGGTGGACGAGTTCCAAGACACCAACAGGCTGCAATACGCCTGGCTCAAAATGTTTGCGGGCAAAAATGCTGCCGTGATGGCGGTGGGTGACGACGACCAAAGCATTTACGCTTTTCGTGGCGCGCAAGTCGGCAACATGCTCGACTTCGAGCGCGAGTTCCGCGTGCAGCAAGTCATCAAACTGGAGCGCAACTACCGCAGCTTTGGCAACATTCTCGATGCCGCCAATGAGCTGATCGCCCACAACACCAAACGCCTGGGGAAAAACCTCAGCACCGAAGCGGGGCCCGGCGAGCCGGTGCGGGTGGTGGAGTCCACCAGCGACTTCGCCGAAGCCCAGTGGTTGGTCGAAGAAATTCAGCAACTGCACCGCGACGGATTGAGTCGCCATGAAGTGGCTCTGCTTTACCGCAGCAATGCCCAAAGCCGGGTGCTGGAGAGTGCGCTTTTTAACGCCAGCATTCCCTACAAGGTCTACGGCGGTTTGCGGTTTTTCGAGCGCGCCGAAGTCAAACACGCCCTGAGTTATTTACGCTTGATTGAAAACGGCAACGACGACACCAGTTTTTTGCGTGTGGTCAATTTCCCCACCCGTGGCATCGGTGCGCGCAGCATTGAACTGTTGCAAGACGCGGCTCGCAGCAGTGGCCGCAGCCTCTTTCAAAGTGTGGGTGCGGTGCCGGGCAAAGCGGGCGTGAATTTGCAGGCTTTCGTCGCTTTGATTGAACGCATGCGTGCCGCCACCTTGGGGCTCAATCTGCGCGAAATCATTGAGCACATGCTGCATGAATCGGGCTTGGTGCAGTTCTACAAAACCGACAAAGAAGGCCAAGACCGCCTCGAAAACTTGGACGAACTGGTCAACGCCGCCGAAGCCTTTGTGACGCAAGAAGGTTTTGGTAAAGACGCGGTGGCGCTGCCGGTGGACGAACAAAGCAGTGTTGCCGGCCCCGCCGTGGACAACCCGCTGACCGGCGCGCAAGCCCCCGACTTGGAAACCGGCGAAATCATGTCGCCATTGGCGGCCTTCCTTACCCATGCCTCACTGGAAGCGGGCGACAACCAAGCCCAAGCGGGCCAAGATGCTATCCAGTTGATGACCGTGCATGCGGCCAAAGGTTTGGAGTTTGATGCGGTGTTCATCACCGGCCTGGAAGAGGGCCTCTTCCCTCATGAAAACAGCGTGGCCGAGTTGTCGGGGCTGGAAGAGGAGCGTCGCCTCATGTATGTGGCCATCACACGCGCCCGCAAACGTTTGTACTTGAGCTTCAGCCAAACCCGCATGCTGCATGGCCAAACCCGCTACAGCGTCAAGAGCCGCTTCTTCGACGAGTTGCCTGAGGGCGCGCTCAAGTGGATCACGCCGCGCCACCAGGGTTTTGGTTCAGGGTATGCACGCGAGTACCAAAACGCCTGGTCCAAGGGCCAGGGTTTGGGTTCGATGGTGGGTGCGGGCCGCGAGCCCCTGGGCGCACCCCGGCAAGCCGTGCCGTTTCAACCGGCGGCGCCTTCACATGGCTTGCGCACGGGACAAAACGTGTTCCACACCAAATTCGGCGAGGGCGTGGTACTCACCCTGGAAGGCAGTGGCCAAGATGCCCGCGCCCAAGTCAACTTCGGCCGCCACGGCTCGAAGTGGTTGGCGTTGAGTGTGGCCAAGTTGACGCCTGTGGATTGAGGGGTGCGTTCTATGGCTCCCCTGCGCTTTTTTGGCTGACTACGTTCGTTCTAACCAATATCCCGGCTCGCGACTTTGATGCGCGATCGCATAAATTTGCGGCCCGTTGATGTTGTCCTCTTCGTAGATCACGGTATAGGGGAAACGATCGAAGTGGTAGCAGCGCAGACCACCTTCCGAATGTGGGCCGCGCTTCTGGTTTTCAATCAATAGACTCAGAACTCGCTCGTACTCGGCCAGAAATGCCAACGCGATCAGTTCACTGGCCGCGGTGGCGTAGTAAACGGCGGCGTCACCGAGTTCGGTCTCGGCTTAGGGATGAAGAAAGTAATTCAAGCCAACCTGGCTTTCACCCGGGCTAATGCGTCGCTTCCGGGAACCATGACCACTTCGCCGCTGCGAACATCGTCTCGACGGCGAATCGCCAGCGTGAGCCACGCTTGCTGCGCACTTGATTTCGGTTCAAAGCTGGCGATGAGCAGTTCAAGAATCCGAGCGCGCTCTTCGGCGGGTAGTTCGAGCACTTCGGCTGTCAGATCGTGGGCTGATGGGGTCATGGTGCCTCTCCTGAAATTCGGACTCCGTAAGCATGCCATACACCCAACAATTTGGGTGGGCACGCGTATTTTTTCCAAGCCAACTTCGGCCGCCACGGCTCGAAGTGGTTGGCGTTGAGTGTGGCCAAGTTGACGCCTGTGGATTGATGCCGAGGCCGGGTATCGAATGGGAGGTTTGACTTAAAACTGTCACCGAGTCGTCACGCGGCTGACACCTGATTCCCCGAGCATGCGGGTACTGAAACCAGTTGTTGCAGTACACCCCCTTGACGAGGAATCCATGAACAAACCATTCGACCTGCCCGCCACCATCGTCCATGACGACGAGCTTGACCTGAACACCTCTGGCAACGCCAGCTTCAACCAAGTGCTTGATGCGCGCCTGTCGCGCCGCTCCATGCTGCGTGGTGGCATGGGCACGGCCGGTGCAGCCGTGCTCGGAACCTGGGGCCTGACCGCCTGCGGTGGCGGTGGTGACGATGCGCCCGCTGCAACACCAGCGGCCACCACCACCATCGACAAACTCAACTTCACCGCCGTTGCCAAGAGCACGGCTGACGTCGTCAGCGTGCCTACCGGCTACACCGCCAGCGTGTTGATCGCCTTGGGTGACCCCTTGACGGCTGCTACCCCTGCCTACAAAAACGACGGCACCGACACCGGTTTTGAAACCCGTTCGGGCGACCACCACGACGGCATGGAGTATTTCGGTTTGTCCGCCGACGGCACCAAACGCGAACCCACTGGCAGCGAGCGCGGACTGCTCGTGATGAACCACGAAGCGTTGACCGACCAGTTCCTGCATGCGGCTGGTGTCACGGCCAACCCACGTCCTGCGTCCGAGACCGACAAAGAAGTGCCAGCACACGGCGTGAGCATCGTGGAAGTGCGTAAAACCGCAGGCAAGTTCGGCTACGTCCAAAGCTCTACCTACAACCGCCGCGTCACGCCGCTCACCCCGATTCAAATTTCGGGCCCCGCGCGTGGCAATGCGCTGATGAAGACCAAGTTCTCCACAGACGGCACCTCCACCCGTGGGACCATCAACAACTGCGGTACCGGCTACACGCCCTGGGGCACCTTCCTCACCGGCGAAGAAAACTGGGCCGGTTATTTCACCCGCAGCGCCACCGACAACGCGGCACGCACTGGTGTGGATGCCAAAGGTGTTGCGTCGCTGAACCGTTATGGCCGCGCACAAGGTGCCGCCAGCCGCCACGGCTGGGAAACCTCAGGCGCAGACGACAAATATGCACGCTGGAACATCAGCAAAATCGGCACGTCTGTCGATGGCACGGACGACTACCGCCATGAACTCAACGGCCAGGGTTACATCGTGGAGATCGACCCCTACGACGCCACCCAAGCCATCAAAAAACGCACCGGCCTGGGCCGTTTTGCCCACGAGAGCGCAGCCTTTGGCAAACAAGTGGCAGGCAAGCCGCTCGCGGTTTACCAAGGCGACGATTCACGTGGCGAGTACATCTACAAGTACGTGTCCAATGCCAACTGGGACAACGCCGACTTCAGCCCCGCCAACCGCATCACCACCGGCGACAAATACCTGGACAACGGCAAGCTCTACGTGGCCAAGTTCACCGCCGATGGCAAAGGCAGCTGGGTGGAGTTGAACATCAGCAACCCGCTGATTTCCGGCTACGCGACCTACACCTTCGCTGACCAAGGCGACGTCCTCATCAACGCCCGTCTGGCAGCCGACGCCCTGGGTGCCACCAAGATGGATCGGCCTGAATGGTGCGCCGTTCACCCCACCACGGGCGAGGTCTATTACACCCTGACCAACAACAGCAACCGCAAAGTGCAACCTGCGTCCGGGCAATTTGCTTTGGACTCGGCCAACCCACGTGCTTACAGCGACTCCTTCGCTGGTGGCGCTGCGGGCTCACCTGGCAACATCAACGGCCACATCATCCGCATGCGTGAAGACGCTGACAACAGCGCGGCCACCACCTTCACCTGGGACGTTTACCTCTTTGGTGCCGAGTCGGGTGCGAACGCCAGCACCATCAACCTCTCTGGGCTCACCGCTGACCAGGACATGTCCAGCCCCGACGGCCTGTGGTTCAGTCAAGCCACCAAACTGTGCTGGATTCAAACTGACGACGGCTCCTACACCGACGTGACCAACTGCATGATGTTGGCGGGTGTGCCAGGTCGAGTAGGCGACGGTGCCAAAACCACCCTGAGCTACACGCGCACCGATGGCAGCACCTTGACGGTGGACACCTATGTGGGCAAGAAACCCACCAGCGATGTGCTCAAACGTTTCTTGGTCGGCCCTGTGGACTGCGAAATCACCGGCGCGGCTGAAACGCCTGATGGCAAAACCATGTTCGTCAACATTCAGCACCCTGGCGAGAGCATCACCAAGGCCAACGTCACCGACCCCACCAAGTACCTCAGCAAGTGGCCTGGTAACACGGGCTACGGTGCAGGTGGGGCCAACGCACGCCCACGTTCTGCCACCATCGTCATCACCAAAAATGATGGCGGTTTGATCGGTAGCTGATCAAACGTTTCATCATCTCTCTCCAGGGAACCTCGGCCGCCAGTTCGTTCTGGCGGCCTTTTTTATGATGAACACAGGTTTTCAATCCATGAAGTTGAGCAGACTATTGGGACTTGTGGCGCCGCTGCTGGTGAGCACCGCCCATGCGCAAGATGCACGCCGAGGTGCCGAGCTTTACATGCAATTGCCCGGCGGTGTGGCCAGTTGTGTGTCCTGCCACGGGCCCGAGCCACAAGGCAACCGCAACAGCCTGCTCAAGGCGGCCAACAACCCGCAAGCCTTGACCAAAGCCTTGGCCACGGTGGGCGTCATGTCTTACATCCGTGCGTCGCTCGACGACGCGGGCATCAACGACTTGGCTGCCTTTTTGGGTGCAGTGAATGTGGCCTCTTCCACCGACACGGCCTTGTTGTTGTTTCCCCTGACCGCTGACTTCGGCACCTCGGGCCTGGGTGCAGCCAGTGGCCCACAACGTTTCGTGCTGTTCAACCGTGGCACGGTGCCCATCAACCTCTCTAACCTCAGCGTGAGCGGTGCTGGCAACAGCAACGCCTACAGCCTGAGTCACCAATGTCCCAGCAGCTTGGCCAGCGGTGCGTCGTGTACGGCCAGCATCACCTTCGTGGCAGCGGCGACGGGGCAGTTTGCCGGTTCGCTGCAAGTCAGCAGTTCCGCCACCCCCACCCCCCTGGTCGTGGCCTTGGCGGCCAAGGTCAACCCGACCACAGGCGGTGAGTTGGGTTGGTCGCCCGACTCGCAGACGCTTGAATTCGGCAGTGGCAGTTCAGCCAGCGCGCCCAGCACACGCCAGCTGACCTTGGTCAACGGCGGCCTCACGCCGATCACCTTGGGCGCAGCGCCTTTGGTATTTGGCAGTGTGACCATCACAGGCCAAAACACCACCCCGTTTTCAGTCAGCGGTTGCGCAGCCGGTTTGGTTTTGCAACCGGCCAGCAACTGCCAACTGACGGTGCGTTATGCGGCTGGCAGCCCGGCACACAGCCAAGGTTTGTTGCAAGTCCGCTCCAATGGCAAGAACCCGCCGTCCTTGCTGTTGAGCGCTGCAGGGGAACCTGCAGCCGTCACGCCACCAACATCACCATCCACGCTGGACACGGGCAGCGGCGGCGGTGCCATGGCGGTTTATCCGAGCAGCTTGTTGTGGTTGTGTGGGGTTGTGGCGGCGGCGCTTGCGTTGCGGCGAGGCGCACGGGGGCGAGTGGGTTGAGGGTGTGTGGTGAGGTTGGTATTTGAGAGCCCACTCGCGCTCATAGTAGGTTTGACAGTGCATCCCAGGCGCGTTGCCCGAGCTGTGAGAGTTTCTCTGTCTTCAGAGCAATGTCTGCAGCGCTGTTGACAGTCTTCCAGCCCTTTTCTAGCTTCAGTATTGCCGGGTGCCCTTTGGTCTCAGAAATCTGATCCTTTACTTCGATCATCTCGCCCAGAGCTGTTCGACCTGCCTCACGGAAGACTATCGCGCCCGATATTGGGTACTCATGCAGAGCGCGTTCGATAAGTCCCACGTGATGTTCGATTAACGAGTGGAGTCGAGCGGGGAGTGTTGCGTCGACGACGCACTCCTTCAGCTCCGTTAGGCACGCACGGATGCGGTCGATTTCCTCTGGAGAAATCTGCAACTCCTCGTCAGGGAGTATCTGGGCACAGTACGCCAAGGCTGTCATCGTGTCCGGGGTTAGATGCTGGCGGACGCTACTCCAAGTTTGCCCAAATACCATGGGCGAGATTGCGTTATCTATTCGCGAGAAGGGCACTTCATACAGACTCGACGGGAAATCGAGTTTTTGCAGGCCCGCAATTGCTGACTGACTTTCATGATGCATTGCCTGAGTCAATGCAGTGATTGCCATGACTCGCCGTAAAACATGCTGTTCCTGGACATTCAACAACTGGCTCCATCCCTCGACGGCCGGAGTTCTTTCCGGGATCGAATCAGCTTGGCTCAGAATACGAAAAAGTCTGGCTGCTGAGTTGAGCTTTTGTGTCATTCTGAAATTTGATTTTGGTGTGGCTTAACTAAAACTCTTCACAGCTACGTCTCTAGTTTTCCGGGAATGGAGGTATCAAGCGTCACCCACCTCAAATGCCGCAACCGACACCGACCGCTTGACCGCCAAAGACTGACGAAGCGCCTTGATTCGTTCGATTTCGTGCATTGTTTTGGCGGTGAAGTAGGACTCGCCGCAGTGGCCACAAGACCACGAGGGCACGCCTTCGATCACGAGCAGGTTGGCACCTTTGCCGAAGCTGCGGGTCACGTGTTTGACTTGAAGGGCGCTGCTGCCGCAAAACGCGCACTGGTGCTCAACAGACGTAGACAGTGATGACGACGAGCTTGCCACTGAGGCCGACTTTGACGACGGCTTCAGCCGCCCTGCCGTCGAGCGCGATGCCTTGGACAACACACTTGACTTCTCGCGTTTTGGCGTCGCGCTGGCGTTCGATGATTTGGCCCGTGAGGACGATGTTTTCGAGGTCGAGGATGTTGAGGTTGTCATCTTCAAGTTCTTCCGCTGCGTGGGTTGAAACAACATAGTTCAGCGTGCGAATGAGGAGCCGCAGTTGGGTAATCGTAGCTTGGGCCATGGTGCCATGTGGTCAGAAGGTTTGCTCAAACCAAGTGTGCGTAGGGGCATTCAAACTACCTCACACCCCAATCTCATCCAAGTCCCGATAAACATCCCGCATCCACATCTTCACGCGCTGGCGGTCCATCAGGCCCAGGCCTTCGTTGTCGGTGGCGGTTTTGGCTTTCCAGAAGCTGCTGCTGGCGGCGTCTACTTTTTGGATGACGCTGTCGTGCAGCTTTTTCAGTGACATGACTTTGGCGCCCATCTCGATGGCGCGGGCTTGTTCGCCGGATTGCTCGAGCACGCTGAAGTCGTTGCCTCGGATATGGTTGCGCACCAAGGTGTAGTTCAGGCTGGTGTCAAAACGGTCCAAGAGTTTGCGCAGCAAATCGACCGAGTCCTTGCCCGAGTCCATCACGTGCCAGTAGTGGATTTTTACGCCCATTTCGTCGGCGAGGTTGAGCACGCCGGAGTCGTCCATCCAGCGCACCAAGGGGTCGTGGGTTTGCGCGGCGAGGTCCACGAGGATGCGGCGCTGCGGCTTTTCGACGGCAGCTTCCATGATGGCGTCCAGGGCTTCGTAGTGGTCGACCAGCACGGGTGAGGCATAGCCCGAATAAAAACGCATGAGTGCGCCGTGGGAGCGGTCGGTGTCAAAACCGAGGAAGGGCAGGTCGTGGTCGATGAAGTACTGCGCCAGCACGCGTGCCACGAGCGATTTGCCCACGCCGCCTTTTTCGCCGCCGATGAAATGGATTTGTGACATGGTGATGGGATCCTTGCGGTGTTGCTGTGGATATGGAATCGAATGGGCCACGCTGATGTTCAGCCCCGGCCAATATAGGGCATGTTCGTGGCCATCAAGGTCATGAACTGCACATTGGCCGACAGGGGCAGGGCGGCCATGTGCAAGACGGCGTCGGCCACGTGGCGCACATCCATGAGGGGTTCGGCCATGGTCTGTCCGTTGGCTTGCAAGATGCCCGCCGCCATGGGGCCGGTCATGTCGGTTTGCGCATTGCCGATGTCGATCTGGCCGCAGGCGATGTTGAAGGCCCGCCCATCCAATGAGGTGGCTTTGGTCAGGCCGGTGATGGCGTGTTTGGCCGCTGTGTAGGGGGCGCTGTGGGGGCGGGGTGCATGGGCGGCGATGGAGCCGTTGTTGACGATGCGGCCACCTTGCGGTGTTTGTTTTTTCATCAAACGGACCGCATATTGCGTGCACAAAAATGCGCCGGTGAGGTTGACGTCGAGCACCGCCTTCCACTGAGCAAGGCTCAGCTCTTCCAAGGGCAAGGATGGGGCGTAAACGCCTGCGTTATTGAACAACACATCGACCCGACCCAAACGCGACTCTACTTGGGCAAACAAGCTGTGAACCGCGTTCTCGTCGGTGACATCGGTTGCCACCGGCAGTGCCTTGTCCTGGTGGGCTGAAGCAAGTTCTATGGTCTCTTGCAGCGCTTGGATGCGCCGCCCCACCAACACCACTTTGCAACGGGCCGCCAAAAACGCCAAGGCGCAGGCACGGCCAATGCCGCTGCCCGCGCCGGTGATAAGCACGACTTGGTTTTCAAGCATGGGGTGCGGCCATATCAGGGGAGGCTGTGGTTGAATCGTCAGAGAAACAATCGACGTAGGTGAAGTAAAGCGATGCGTAAAAAACAGTGGAGAACATGAGCACGGCGGGCAGAGATATCAACACCACCCAGCGGGGTTGCCCTATTGCCATCAGCACCAAACTGCTCAGCACGGCAAACAGAACGATCACCGCCATCCAAGTCAAACCGTAGACCAAGAACGCGCCCTTGTTGCGCCAGCAGGCCATCCAGCTCGAAAACAGCGCTTTACCCCACGACTGCTGGGCCCAGTGCGTGAGTGCGGGCGCATGCCAAAACGGCACCGACAACAAACCAGCCAGTCCGAATCGAATGGCCATGCCCCAGGTCAATCGCGGGTCATCTAACAAAGCGCGCAGGTCTTCGGGCTTGGCCTTGTCGTCCACCATCATGGTTTGCAACTTGGCGAATGCACCCCCATCAACCCAAGCGGCCAGCGCCATGACGAGGAGGCTGCACACAGCAAAAATCAAACCCAATTGCAGCAAGGCGCGTCGATTTGTTGACGAGGCTTGCAGTGGCTGCACAAACACCATGGGGGTGCTGTTGGTTTGTTTTTTAAGCGCTTCGCGCGAGGCGATCATGAATCCGATGGTGACCAGGGGCAGGCTGGCCAATGACAGCAGCGGCCCGACCCAGGGCACAGTCGCCAGGAACAGTGCACCGAACAAAAACGAGGCCAATAAAGCGGTGAACGCCAGCGGGTGTTTGAAGAAGATCAAAAAACCTTGTCGCACCCAAAGGGCACCTTGCCGGGCGGGAACTTGTTGGAGTTTCATGGAATTGGGTGAGGGTCTTAAGCCCTGGCGTAGTGCCAGGGATTGTCAATGCGGCAACGCAGAACACGTTCGAAGTGCGTTGGGTCGTGGGGCTTGAGCACACTGGCCTGGCGCGGCAAGTAAAAGTCCCACAGACGAGAAATCCAAAACCGCAGTGCGCCAGCGCGCATCAACGCGGGCAGCAGGCGGAGTTCAACACTGCTCAACGCACGTTCTGCGTCGTAGGCGGCCACAAAGGCGGTGGCGCGGTCTTCCTCCAACTTGCCGGTGTTCAGGTCTATGCACCAGTCATTCAGGCAAACGGCAATGTCAAAGAGGTCGGTGTCCACACCAGCAAAGTAGAAGTCAAAAAAACCGCTCAAACGGTCACCGTCAAACATCACGTTGTCGCGGAAGAGGTCGGCGTGGATGGGGCCTGCAGGCAATTCCGCGTAGCTGGCAGATGCGGCAAGTTGCTGTTGGAAGAGCAACTCGTTCTGAATCAGGGCGCTTTGGTCAGGGGTCAAAAAGGGCAGCACCACGGGGACGGTTTCCGTCCACCAAGCCAGCCCGCGCAGATTGGGTTGGTGGCGAGGGTAGTCGCGTCCCGCCAGGTGCATGCGGGCCATGGCTGCACCCACTTGGGCACAGTGGTCGGCTGTTGGTGCGAGGTGGTGTCCACCCGGCAAGCGGTTGACCACCGCAGCGGGTTTGCCGTGCAAGCGATGAAGAATTTCACCGGCGGCATCGGCTTGCGGGTCGGGCACGGCAATGCCTTTGCCCGCCAGGTGTTTCATCAAGTGCAAGTAAAACGGCAGTTGCTCAAAACTCAGCCGCTCGAACACGGTGAGCACATACCGGCCTTGCGTCGTGTCGGCAAAGTAGTTGGTGTTTTCAATGCCAGCGGGGATGCCTTTGAAGGCTTGCAGCGACCCTAAATTCAAGCGCGAAAGCAGCTGCGCAGCTTGGTCGAACGACACTTCGGTGAAAACGGCCATGGCAAAAAGAAAAGGGTCAAGGGGTCAAACGAGGGCCTGTTAACACTAAAGATGCCAGTGCGAACGAGGCCATTGGGGTGCAGAGCAAGGCGCACGGCGCTGCCAAGGCTATTCGCCTTGGCGAGACGTGCAACGCCGCGCTGCGCCCCAATGGCCTCGTTCCCGAAGGGTTGTTCCCCAAAAGGCCTTGCGCGGCGTTGCAAAGCCTCGCCGGGGGCTTGCCCCGGCTTCGTTTTGCGCCTTGCTCAAGGCCTTTAGAAGAACAACGCATCTGGTATCTTTAGTGTTAACAGGCCCTAGCGGTCATCGGGTGCACTGTCAGAACGACAGCACCTGCCACACACGTTTTCCTGCGCTTCCATTGGCTGCGCCGTGGCTGTCGCTCAAATTTCGGGTGCCATCGCTGGTGATGATTTGATAGGCCTTGGTTGTGCCAACTTTGGGTTGCACGGTGATGCGCTGGGTTTGGCCCCGCACCTTGAGCTCATCGATGCGCGAGCCTTCGTCTTCAATCACCGTGCGCTGTACCGCAGGTTCACCTGCAGGCGCGGCAGCTTGAGTTGGGGTGGACGGGGCAGTTTGGGCCCAGGCGCAGGTACTGGCCCAGCCCAGCATGCAGGCAAGAAGGATTTTCATGCGCATCATTCTAGGTGCAGGCCCGTTCGGTGAAACCACATCGTCCACAATGTGAACCATGGCAGAACACACCCTCTTGCTGGTCGACGGTTCCAGCTACCTTTACCGCGCTTTTCATGCTTTGCCCGACCTGCGCGGCCCGGGCCAGTTTCCCACTGGGGCCATCCATGGTTTTGTGGCCATGATGCGGCGCATTCGCGAGCAAATTGGCGCAGAACATGCCGCCTGCGTTTTCGATGCCAAAGGCCCCACTTTTCGCGATGGTTGGTACCCGCAATACAAAGCCCAGCGTGCGCCCATGCCCGAGGACTTGGTGCGGCAAATTGAACCCATCCACGAGGTGGTGAAACTCTTGGGCTGGCCCATCCTGATGGTGCCAGGCGTTGAGGCAGACGATGTGATCGGAACCTTGGCACGTGTGGGTGCCGAGCAAGGCCACCAGGTGATCATCTCCACGGGCGACAAAGACCTGGCCCAGTTGGTCAATGCCCAGGTGTCGCTCATCAACACTATGAGCAACGAACGCCTGGATGTAGCCGGTGTGCTGGCTAAATTTGGCGTCGCCCCGAACCGCATCATCGACTACCTCACGTTGATGGGTGATGCCGTGGACAACGTGCCGGGGGTTGAAAAAGTGGGCCCCAAAACAGCGGCGAAGTGGATTGCCGAACACGGCTCATTGCAAGGTGTGATGGACGCGGCCCCCAGCATCAAAGGCGTGGCGGGAGAAAACCTGCGCAAGGCCCTGGACTGGTTGCCGACAGGCCGCAAACTTGTCACGGTCGTGACCGACTGCGATTTGAACGAGCATGTGTCCGGTTGGCCCGACTTGAACGCGCTGGCTTTGCAGGCCGAAAAACGCGACCAGTTGCTGGGTTTTTACGAACGTTTTGGCTTTAAGACTTGGAAGCGGGAACTGGAGACTGCATTGGGTGGCAGCGCCTCGCCCGCAACGTCCGCTAAGCCTGCGCCAAAAGCGTCGAATGCCACCGGAGATCTGTTTGCTCAGGCCGATGAGCAGCCGCTTGTTGTGCAGCCGGTTGGATTCGACAAACGGTATGAGACCGTTCTCACCCAAGAAGCGCTGCAACGCTGGGTGGACAGAATCACCCAGGCGTCCCAAGCCGGGCAGGTCACCGCGCTGGACACCGAGACCGACTCGCTCGATGCGATGAAGGCCCAGCTCGTGGGCATCTCCCTGAGCGTGAAACCCGGTGAAGCCGCCTACATTCCGCTTCGCCACCACTATGCCGGTAGCCCGGAGCAATTGCCTGTGGAGGAGGTCCTCCGTACCCTGAAGCCCTGGCTCGAAGACGCCAGTGCGCACAAGCTCGGCCAAAACATCAAGTACGACACCCATGTGCTGCAAAACGCGGGCATCAACGTGGCGGGTTATGTTCACGACACGCTCTTGGAAAGTTATGTTCTGGAGGCCCACAAGCCGCACAGCTTGGAGAGCCTGGCACTGCGCCACCTGGGCCGTCAGGGCCTGAGTTACGAAGACCTGTGCGGCAAAGGCGCGCACCAAATTCCGTTTGGTCAGGTGGAAGTGGACAAAGCGGCAGAGTATTCCTGCGAAGACAGCGACATGACGCTGCATGTGCACCAAACCCTGTGGCCGCAAATTGAAAACGATGCCGGGCTGAAGTACGTGTACGAACACATTGAGTTGCCCACGGCAAAAATTTTGCAGCGCATTGAACGCAACGGCGTGCTCATCGACCCTGTTTTGCTGGCGGCTCAAAGCCAACAACTGGGCGAACGGTTGGTGCTGCTGGAGCAAGAGGCCTATGCGCTGGCGGGCCAGCCGTTCAACATGGGGTCGCCCAAACAAATTGGCGAAATTTTGTTCACCAAGCTGGGCTTGCCTGCGCGGAAAAAAACGGCCACCGGCGCGCCGTCCACCGATGAAGAAGTGCTGACGGAGTTGGCGGCTGACTACCCCTTGCCCGCCAAGTTGTTGGAGCACCGCAGCCTGTCCAAGCTCAAAAGCACTTACACCGACAAGTTGCCTTTGATGATCAACCCGAGCACAGGCCGGGTCCACACCAACTATGCGCAGGCCGTGGCAGTGACGGGCCGCCTGGCCAGCAACGATCCGAATTTGCAGAACATCCCCATCCGCACCGCAGAAGGACGAAAGGTGCGCGAAGCCTTCATTGCGCCGCCTGGACAGGTGATTCTGAGCGCTGACTATTCGCAAATTGAACTGCGCATCATGGCCCACATCAGCGGCGATGAAAACCTGCTCAAAGCCTTTGCTGACGGGATGGATGTGCACCGTGCCACCGCAGGTGAAATTTTTGGTGTCACGCCTGCGGAGGTTTCGAGCGAGCAGCGACGTTATGCCAAGGTGATTAACTTTGGTCTCATTTACGGCATGAGCGCGTTTGGATTGGCGGGGAACTTGGGCATCGAGCGCAGCGCCGCCGCTGCCTACATTGACCGCTACTTCACCCGTTACCCCGGTGTCAAACGTTACATGGACGACACCCGGGCCCAAGCCAAAGCCCAGGGTTATGTGGAAACGGTGTTCGGCCGCCGCTTGTGGCTTCCCGAAATCAACAGCCCCAATGGCCCGCGCCGTGCGGGTGCTGAACGTGCCGCCATCAACGCACCGATGCAGGGCACGGCGGCTGACCTGATCAAACTGGCCATGATTGCGGTGCAATCCATGCTTGACCAGGACCCACGCGGCATCCGCATGGTGATGCAAGTGCACGATGAGTTGGTGTTTGAAGTGCCCGAGGCCGAGGTGGCCTGGGCGCGCAGCGAGATACCCCGCATCATGGCCAGCGTGGCGACGCTGAAAGTACCGTTGCTGGCTGAGGTGGGGGTGGGGGCGAACTGGGATCAAGCGCATTGACGTCTTGTTGGTGGTGCCATTTGGGTTTGTTGTGGTGCTGATTTGGTTTTGGCACGCTTACTGCATGTGAATCGGCGTCAACCCTAGGTGTTATCCACACGGCAGCGCGTAACCTCGCTGCCTAGAATCCTCGCAACCAAACGTTCTGAGGAAACAACCCCGTGAAGTTAAAACGTAAAACCCGTGCTGATGGGAGTCCTGCTTTGAAGATTAAAAGCGAACGAGATTTTTGGTCTGGCATCTTGTTTTTGGTGGTGGGCATCGCCTTTGCTGTGGGAGCCACCAACTACAGCATGGGCGTGGCCGCACGGCCTGGTCCGGGCTACTTCCCGTTGATTTTGAGTTGCCTGATGGCCATTTTGGGCGCTGTCGTTTTGTTCAAATCGCTCACGATTGAAACCGAAGACGGCGACAAAATTGGTGCCATCGCCTGGCGGCCGCTGATCGTGGTGGTTGCGGCCATCACTGTGTTTGCGTTGGCCTTGCCGCGTTTGGGATTGGCCATCACCGTGCCGATTCTCATCATCATTGTGAGCATGGCGGGCAGCGAGTTTCGCTGGAAGGGTGTCTTGCTGAGCTCTGTGGTGCTGACCGTTGGTTCCTGGGCTATCTTCATTGCAGGTTTGAATTTGACCATTCCACTGTGGCCCACTTTTTTGGCCGCGCACTGAGCCGCCAACTGCAGCAAAGAACAAGATCACACCATGGACTTAATTAACAACCTTTCCCTCGGTTTCAGCGTCGCCTTCACGCTGAACAACATGATGTACGCCTTTTTTGGTGCCCTGCTTGGGACCTTGATTGGTGTGCTGCCCGGCTTGGGACCTGTGGCCACCATCGCGATGTTGTTGCCGTCGATTTATGCGCTGGATGCTGCACCCGCCCTCATCATGTTGGCCGGCATTTATTACGGTGCGCAGTACGGTGGCTCCACCACGGCGATTTTGATCAACGTTCCCGGTGAATCAAGTTCGGTGGTGACGGCGATTGACGGCTACCAAATGGCCCGCCAAGGCCGTGCGGGCGCGGCGCTCTCGGCAGCCGGTCTGGGCTCTTTCTTCGCAGGTTGCGTCGGTACCGTCATCATCGCGGCCTTTGCGCCGCCGCTGACCGAGTTGGCCTTCAAGTTCGGGCCCGCCGAGTATTTTTCGCTGATGACTTTGGGCTTGATCGGCGCGGTGGTGTTGGCCTCGGGCTCGCTCATCAAAGCAATCGCCATGATCATCTTGGGCTTGCTTTTGGCGCAGATCAACACCGACGTGATTTCGGGTGTGGCACGTTACAGCTTTGATGTTCCCGAGTTGACCGACGGCATCAATTTCGTTGTCATCGCGATGGGCGTGTTCGGCTTTGGCGAAATCATTGCCAACCTCGGTCAGCCCGAAGAAGAGCGCGAGGTGTTCACCAAAGACGTGAAAGGCCTGTGGCCCACCAAACAAGACTTCAAAGATGCTTGGCCCGCAGTGCTTCGCGGTACCGCTCTGGGTTCGATGTTGGGCGTTTTACCTGGCGGCGGCGCGCTTTTGGCTGCGTTTGCTGCTTACACGCTTGAGAAGAAAACCAAAGGTCGCGCTGGCGAAGTGCCCTTTGGCAAAGGCAACATCCGTGGTGTGGCCGGCCCTGAAGCGGCCAATAATGCGGGCGCTCAAACCTCATTCATCCCCATGCTGACCTTGGGCATTCCTCCCAATGCGGTGATGGCCTTGATGGTCGGTGCGATGACGATCAAAGGCATTCAGCCTGGCCCGCAGGTGATGACGAGCAACCCCGAGTTGTTCTGGGGATTGATCGCTTCGATGTGGGTGGGCAACGCCATGCTCATCGTCTTGAACCTGCCCTTGATCGGCATTTGGATCAAGCTGTTGACGGTGCCCTATCGTTTCTTGTTCCCGGCCATCACGCTCTTTTGTTGCATCGGCGTGTACTCTCTGAACAACAACACCTTTGATGTGTTCCTCACCGCACTTTTTGCCATCATCGGTTATGGCTTCTACAAGCTTAGCTGTGAGCCTGCACCCTTGTTGTTGGGTTTCATCCTGGGCCCCATGATGGAAGAAAACCTGCGCCGCGCATTGCTCCTGTCGCGCGGTGACTGGAGCACCTTTGTGACGCGTCCGCTGTCCGGTGCCTTGCTGGGTGCGGCCCTGTTGATGATCATCATCGTGATGTTGCCGTCGATCAAGAACAAGCGCGAGGAAGCGTTCAAAGACGCCGACTGAGTCGCTGACTTGCGTTTGTGAAGTAAAAAAGCCGCCTTCGGGCGGCTTTTTCATCACCTCTGGGTCATGACAGTTGTTTGTTGATGGTCTCCGTCGTTGGACAACTTCGACGCAAAATGCACGATCAGTTTCTCTGCTGATCTTTCAGCGTGTAGGTTCCGGAGGCTCAACCCATGATTTCCTCATTTGATTGGACTGCTGGTTATCCGAGCCAGCGTTTGCCGGTGTTTGGCCGCAACGTGGTCTCGACATCACATCCCCTGGGCGCACAGGCGGGCTTGCGCATGTTGCTGCAAGGGGGCAACGCGGTGGACGCTGCAATTGCTACGGCTGCCGCCATGACCATCTTGGAGCCGGTGAGCAATGGTCTGGGCTCAGACTCGTTTTGCATTTTGTGGGATGGGCAGCAACTTCACGGCCTCAACGCCAGTGGCCGCGCGCCCCAGGGGTGGACGCCGCACTACTTCAAAAAGAAGTACGGTACGGACAGCGCCAGTCCGCCGCAACGCGGTTGGGACAGCGTCACCGTGCCCGGTGCCGTGAGCAGTTGGGTGGCGTTGAGCGAACGTTTCGGCAAACTGCCTTTTGCCGACCTCATGCAACCCGCGATTGAAATCGCCGAGCGTGGTTATGCGGTGCCCTTCATCATCCAGCAAAAATGGGCTGCGGCCGAACCACTGCTGCGTGACTTGCCGAGTTTTGCCCAGGCCCTGCTGCCCAAAGGTCGCGCGCCTGAAGTGGGCGAGCTGTTTCAGTTCAAAGACGCGGCCCGCTCGCTGCGTTTGATCGCCCAGACCAAGGGCCAAGCGTTTTATGGCGGTGAGATTGCGCAAGCCGCCGCGCAACACGCGCGAGCCCACGGCGCGGTCATGAGGGCCGAAGACTTTGCGAGCTACCGTCCCGAATGGGTCACGCCGCTGGCCAAAAACTACCGTGGCCACACCTTGCACGAGATCCCGCCCAATGGCCAAGGCATTTCGGCCTTGATCGCGTTGGGCATCTTGGAACACCTGGACCTGCGTAGCTTGAAGGTGGACAGCGTGGCGTCGCAGCATTTGCAAATTGAGGCCATGAAACTCGCCTTCGCCGACACCTACCGTTATGTGGCCGAGCCCAGCTGCATGGACATCACGCCAGCGCAAATGCTGGACGACAGCTATTTGGCGTCGCGAGCCCGTTTGATTGACCGAAACAAAGCCCAAGATTTCCAAGCCGGCAATCCGGTCAAGGGTGGCACGGTGTACCTCACGGCGGCCGATGAGCAGGGCATGATGGTCAGCTTCATCCAAAGCAACTACATGGGGTTTGGCTCTGGCGTGGTGGTGCCGGGTTATGGCCTGTCGATGCAAAACCGAGGCCATGGTTTCAGCTTGGATGAAAGCAACCGCAATGTGGTGGCCCCAGGTAAACGCCCCTTTCACACCATCATTCCCGGCTTCCTAACCCTTGAGGGCCAAGCCTTGATGAGTTTTGGTGTGATGGGCGCCAATATGCAACCACAAGGCCATGTGCAAAGCCTGGTGCGGATGCTGGACTATCACCAACATCCGCAGGCCGCTTGTGATGCGCCACGTTGGCGTTTTAACCAAGGGCTCGAGATCAATGTCGAAGCGGGTATGAACCCTGCCACCGTCCAAGGCTTGGCGGATTTGGGCCACCACATGGCGGTGATTCAAGACAGCTACCAAGACTTCGGTGCAGGCCAATTCATTTGGCGCCTCGGCAACCCATCGTCCCAAGGTTATGTGGCGGCCAGCGATTCGCGTCGCGATGGGCAGGCGGTGGCTTTCTGACTATGGCGACTTCTGAACCCCACAGGCCCTCGTTGTCGGCGGGCTTGGCCCTGGCCATGGCGGGTTCGGTTGCCTTCTCGGGCAAGGCCATCATCGTCAAACTGGCGTACCGACATGGGGTGGATGCGGTCACCCTCATCATGTACCGCATGCTTTTTGCGTTGCCGCTTTTTGTGATTTTGGCTTGGTGGGCCAGCCGAGGAAAGGCACCACTGAACCGACGCGACTGGATCAATGTGCTGTGCTTGGGGTTTTGTGGTTACTACCTGGCCAGTTTTTTGGACTTTGCGGGCTTGCAGTACATCAGTGCCAGCTTAGAGCGACTGATCCTTTACCTCAATCCGACTTTGGTTTTGTTGCTTGGCGTCGTGTTCTTCAAAAAGAAGACCACCCCACGTGCTTTGTTGGGCATGGCCGTGAGTTACAGCGGCATTTTTTTGGTCTTTGCGCATGAAGTCACCCTGGTGGGCAACGACACGGCGCTGGGAGCGGCCTTGGTGTTCGGCAGCGCAGTGAGTTACGCCGTTTATTTGTCTTACAGCGGCGAAGTGGTCCAGCGCTTGGGGGCCATGCGCCTCACGGGCTTGGCCACGACGGTGGCGTGTTTGTTGTGCATCGCTCAGTTTGCTGTTCTTCGCCCCTACACGGCCTTGTGGGTGGCCCCTGAGGTGATTGGCTTGTCGGTGCTCAATGCGATCTTGTGTACTTTTGCCCCTGTCCTGATGGTGATGTTGGCCATTGAGCGCATCGGCGCAACGCGTACCGCTCAAACCGGCATGGTGGGGCCGCTCTCTACTTTGCTGATGGGCGTATTGATTCTGGGCGAACCTTTCACCGTGTGGATCGCCCTTGGTACCGCGCTCGTATTGCTGGGTATTTGGGTGTTCAGCCGAAGTTAGGGCAGGGCGGTGGACGCCTACAACTGCCTGTCGCGTGCAAGCGGTGGGTTTTTGGCGAAGTAGCGCTGTATGCCTTGGGTCAAGGCGTCGACGAGTTCTGCTTGATACTCAGGATCGCGCAGCTTGGCCTCTTCCTCTGGGTTGGAAATGAAAGCGGTCTCCACCAAGATGGACGGAATGTCTGGTGCTTTGAGCACAGCAAAACCCGCCTGTTCAACACGTGGTTTGTGCAAACGACCCACCTTGCCCATTTGGCCCAGTACCTCGCGTCCGACATGCAGGCTGTCTTTGATTTGAGCGGTGGTGCTCATGTCGAGCAATGTGCGCATCACTTGAGCATCTTGTGCTTTGACGTTGATCCCACCCACCAGGTCGGCCGCGTTTTCTTTGTTCGCCATCCATCGCGCCGTGGTGCTGGAAGCACCGCTTTGACTCAAAGCGAACACCGACGCCCCACGGGCTTGAGGCGTATAAAAGGCGTCGGCATGGACGGAAACAAACAAGTCGGCCTGCACGCGGCGGGCCTTTTTGACGCGTTCATGCAAGGGCACAAAAAAATCAGCGTCCCGCGTCAGCATGGCCCGCATTCCAGGCAGGGCATTGAGGCGTTCTTGAAGTTGTTTGGCAACAGACAGCACCACGTCTTTTTCTTTTAAACCCGTGGGGCCGACGGCGCCGGGGTCTTCGCCGCCGTGGCCGGGGTCAATGGCGACCACGATGAGGCGGTCAATTTTTTGCTGTAACGCAGGCGGCAAACTGGTGGGTGGCGTGGGTGCGGTCGCTATCGCGGTGGAGGCAGATTCGCTGCCCGGTTTGTTACGGCGCGCCAGAAACTCACCCAGCGCGTCCTGCACCTCTTTGCTCGCGCTGCTTTCGGCTTGTGCTTTGTCGCGGATGAGTTGCAGCAGCGGGTCGCGCTCTTGCGCTGGTTTTAAGTCGAACACCAAACGGTGCTGGTAGGCCGCAACGGGTGTCAAAGAAAAAACTTCCGGGTCAACCGACTGTTTGAGGTCCACCACCAAACGCACGACACGCGGCTGGTTTTGTCCGATGCGCAAACCGGCAATGTAGGGATCGTCCGCCCTGACCTTGCCGACCAACTCGCGCAGTGCGGGGCTCAGCTCCAAGCCGTCGACATCAATCACCAAACGGGCCGGGTTCTCGGCGACAAAATGTTTGGCCGTCAGGGCCACATCACTTTCCAGCGTGACGCGGGTGTAGTCCAGGGCGGGCCAAAGACGCACAGCCAGGATGCTGGCACCGAAGGCCAGATCCGTGGCCGTCAATGCCAGTGCCAAGCTGCCCATGCGGCCCAGGGCTTGGCGTCTGGAAAGGTGGATGCAGTGCTTCATGGCAACAAGCTTTGTCCTGTCGCTGAAAACGCGTCAAACACCACGTGTCGGTACTCGCTGTTGTTGCCAGAGGTGAGGGCGCTGATGGTGACGCTCAGATCCGGCTGCGGCATCAATCCCAGGGCTTTGTCTGGCCACTCCACCAACTTGAGTCCAGGATCGGCAAACACCTCACGAAAACCGGCGTCTTCCCACTCTTGCGGATCATCGAAGCGGTAAAAATCGAAGTGACAGGCCCGCATCGCTGGCAAGTCATAGACTTCCATCACCGAATAACTCGGGCTTTTGATGGTGCCCACAACACCGAGTGCACGCAGCAGGTGGCGAGCGAAAGTGGTTTTGCCAGCACCGAGGTCGCCTTGCAAAGCAATCACCGCATTTTTGAGCGTGCCATGGCCTGCCAAACGCTGCGCTGCAGCCGCTGTAGCTTCTTCATCAGGCCAGGTGATCTGGCGGGTTTCTAGAATCGACAAATGAATCAACCTCGGGTGATCGACGAAGCAGAGTTGCTGAGCGCCTTGAATGCGCAGGCGCGTTTGCTCGGATTTTCCCAGATTGGTGTGGCGGATGTCGATTTGAGTTCCGCTGAGCAGGGTTTGCTCGATTGGCTTGACGCCGGCTTTCACGGCGGGATGCATTACATGGCCGCCCATGGCCTCAAACGCGCGCGTCCTGCAGAGCTGGTCCCTGGAACAGTGCGGATCATCACGGCCCGAATGAACTACTTGCCCGCACAAACCGAGCGGGACAAATGGCAAGCAGTTGAATGGCAGCGACTGAAGCGACCCGATCAAGCCGTGGTGTCCATGTATGCGAGAGGCCGGGACTACCACAAGGTGCTGCGGCAAAGGCTGCAGCAACTGGCCACGTGGTTGCAGGTGCAGGTGGGCGAATTGGGCTGGCGCGTATTCACCGATTCAGCCCCCGTGTTGGAAGTGGAACTGGCAAGCCGCAGCGGAATAGGCTGGCGCGGCAAACACACGCTGACGTTGAACCGCGAGGCGGGGTCGATGTTTTTTTTGGGAGAGATCTACATCGACTTTCCCCTGCCACTGACTCAAGCGACCAGCCAGCACTGCGGCACGTGCCAGGCCTGCATCGACGTGTGCCCCACCCAGGCCATCGTCGGCCCTTACAAACTCGACGCCAGGCGCTGCATTTCTTACCTGACCATTGAACACGACGGCCCCATTCCAGTTGAGCTTCGGCCCTTGATGGGCAACCGCATTTACGGCTGCGACGACTGCCAGCTGATTTGCCCCTGGAACAAGTACGCCCAGGTCAGCGGTTTGCCCGACTTCGACGAGCGAGCCCCTTTAACTGCGCCCACCTTGTTGCAGTTATGGGCGTGGACCGAAGACGATTTTTTGCGCCACACCGAAGGCAGCGCCATACGCCGCATCGGGTTTGAACGCTGGCAGCGGAATTTGGCGGTGGCACTGGGCAATGCGCTGCGTGCCGCGCCAGAGGTCTTGTCGGATGTGCAAAAGAACGACATTCGCGCCGGACTTGCGGCCAGCTTGCCCTGCAGCGAAATGGTGCAGAACCATGTCGTGTGGGCGTTGCAAGAGGTCACGGTTTGAGTTTTGAAGAACTCCTTTTTATCCATGGGGGTTGGTAGTTTCCACAAGCCCGCTTTGAGCCTGATGTAGCAAGATGCGAGCACAACAACATGCGACGGGCTCTGGCACCGCTTCGCCACAGGGAAACCCGAACCTCTTTGGAGCCATTGATGCAACGTAGACATATCGTTCTTTCTTTGTTGGGTGGTGCAGCGACGACCGCCGCTGGTCCGGGATGGGCCCAGAGTTATCCAGTCAAGCCCGTTCGGCTGGTGGTTCCGTTTGCGCCCGGTGGAACGACAGACCTGATTGCACGCATCGTGTCCGAAAAAATGGGTGCCGCCCTGGGGCAAACGGTGGTGGTGGAAAACAAATCGGGCGCTGGCGGCGTGGTTGGCGCTTTGGAGGTGGTGAAGTCCGCACCGGATGGCTACACCTTGAGCGTGGCCACGGTCTCCACCACGGCAGCCAATCCGGCCATCAACCCCAAAATTCCTTACGACCCTATTGCCGACTTTGTCCCGATCATCAATCTGGCGGCTACACCCAATGTGATCGCGGTACACCCCTCGTTCCCAGCCAAAGACTACAAAACGTTCTTGCAAGTTTTGCGCGACAACCCAGGCAAATACAGCTACGGCAGCTCGGGAACAGGCGGCATTGGTCATTTACAAATGGAGCTGTTCAAAAGCATCACCAAAACCTTTGTCACCCACATTCCCTACCGTGGCGCAGGACCCGCGTTGAATGACACGGTAGCGGGCCAGATCCCGATGATTTTTGACAACTTGCCTTCGGCCTTGCCCTTCATCAAAGACGGGCGGCTGGTGGCGATCGCGGTGGCTGCGCCGCAGCGTTTGATTACCTTGCCCAATGTGCCGACTTTCTCGCAAGTTGGGCTGGAACCCGTCAACCGCATGGCTTTCTACGGGGTGCTTGCGCCCAAGGGCACCCCGCGTGACGTGGTCGACAAAGTGAACGCGGCCGCCCGCGCGGCCTTGGCTGACCCGACCGTCAAACGTCGCATCGAAGACACCGGCTCAGTGATTCTGGGCAATACGCCGGAAGAGTTTGCCGTTCAAATTCGCAATGAACTGAGCACCTACCGTCAAGTGGTGAGGCTTCAGAAATTGGTGCTGGAGTAAGGCGGCGGACAATAGAAGCGGTTTGTCTCAAGCCGCTTTTCCTTGAACGCAGTGACACTTCCGAACGACAGCGAACAATTCATTGATGGTTTTGCCAGCAGCCTGTGGCTGGAGGACGGGCTGTCGGCCAACACCTTGGCCGCTTACCGGCGTGACCTCACACTGTTCAGCCATTGGTTGCTTGCCAACACGGGCAAACAAATCAACCATTGCAATGAAGACGACCTGCGCGCCTACGCTATAGCTCGCCACGAGGGCAGCAAGTCCAGCAGCAGCAACCGGCGCTTGACGGTGTTCAAACGTTACTTTCGGTGGGCTGTGCGAGAAAAACTCGTCATCAGCGACCCCACGCTGAAGTTGCTCATGGCCAAGGCCACACAGCTTCTGCCCAAAACGCTGAGTGAAGCGCAAGTGGATGCGCTGCTTGCCGCGCCTGATGTGGACACGCCCTTGGGTTTGCGCGACC
The DNA here is from genome assembly GCA_046049865.1 of Pseudomonadota bacterium. Classification (GTDB taxonomy): domain Bacteria; phylum Pseudomonadota; class Gammaproteobacteria; order Burkholderiales; family Burkholderiaceae_C; genus JANPCX01. The sequence continues at coordinate 31,521 of JBJOQO010000024.1, forward strand.
GCGCCATGCTGGAGCTGATGTACGCGAGCGGCTTGCGCGTGACGGAACTGGTCACCCTCAAAACGGTGCACCTGAGTTTGAGTGACAACGCCCTCAAGGTCACAGGCAAAGGCTGCAAAGAACGTTTGTTGCCCTTTGGTGAAGAGGCGAGGGCGTGGCTGGTGCGTTACCTGAACGAAGCACGGGCTTTGATCCTGAACGGTCAAAGCAGCGATGCCACGTTTGTCACCGCACGGGGCGGTGCCATGACGCGGCAGATGTTCTGGAAGCTGATCAAGGCCCATGCCGTGAAGGCCGGGGTGCATGTGCCGCTGTCACCCCACACGCTGCGCCACGCTTTTGCCACCCACTTGCTCAACCACGGGGCGGATCTACGCGCGGTGCAAATGCTGTTGGGACATGCGGATATCTCCACCACCACCATCTACACCCACGTGGCGCGCGAGCGACTCAAAAGTTTGCATGCGGCGCATCACCCGAGGGGGTGAGGGGGGTTACCCATCTTCTCACGGCGTTGGACAGGGTTGCTGACGCAAATCGCTGCCAAAGAACGTCAAAGTTAGCCCACCGCCACCGGAATCTTCCCAATCTTGGCCTGCCACTCCTTGGGCCCCGTGTTGTGTACCGAGGTGCCTTCAGAGTCCACCGCCACGGTGACTGGCATGTCTTGAATGTCGAACTCGTAAATCGCTTCCATGCCGAGGTCGGCAAAACCCACCACCTCGGCGTGTTTGATGGCTTTGGAGACGAGGTAGGCCGCACCGCCCACGGCCATCAAATAAGCGCTCTTGTGTTTTTTGATGGCTTCAATACCGGTGGGGCCGCGTTCTGCTTTTCCGATCATGCCGATGAGGCCGGTTTGCGCCAGCATCATCTCGGTGAATTTGTCCATGCGGGTGGCGGTGGTGGGGCCGGCAGGGCCGACCACTTCGTCGCGTACGGGGTCAACAGGGCCGACGTAGTAGATGACGCGGTTGGTGAAGTCCACTGGCAACTTTTCGCCCTTGGCGAGCATGTCCTGAATGCGTTTGTGAGCGGCGTCGCGGCCGGTGAGCATCTTGCCGGAGAGCAGCAGGGTGTCGCCGGGTTTCCAGCTGGCCACTTGTGCTTTCGTCAGGGTGTTGAGGTCCACCTTCTTGGATTTGTTGTAGTCGGGTGCCCAGTGCACATCGGGCCACAAATCGAGCGACGGTGGGTCGATGTAGGCGGGGCCTGAGCCGTCAAGCACGAAGTGGGCGTGGCGGGTGGCCGCGCAGTTGGGAATCATGGCCACGGGCTTGCTTGCCGCATGGGTGGGGTACATGGCGATCTTCACGTCGAGCACGGTGGTGAGGCCACCGAGGCCCTGCGCACCGATGCCCAGGGCGTTGATCTTGTCGCACAGCTCAATACGCAGCTCTTCCGTTTTGTTTTGTGGGCCACGGGCTTTGAGTTCGAACATGTCGATGGATTCCATCAACGACTCTTTGGCCATCAGCATCGCCTTTTCGGCCGTGCCGCCGATGCCGATGCCCAGCATGCCCGGTGGGCACCAGCCTGCGCCCATGGTGGGCACGGTTTTCATCACCCAGTCCACCAGGGAGTCACTGGGGTTGAGCATGACGAATTTGGATTTGTTCTCGCTGCCGCCACCTTTGGCTGCCACTTGCACGTCCACCGTGTTGCCGGGCACCACGCTCATGTGAACGACGGCGGGGGTGTTGTCTTTGGTGTTTTTGCGCTCGAACTGCGGATCGGCCACGATGCTGGCGCGCAGTTTGTTGTCCACATTGTCGTAACCGCGCCGCACACCTTCGTTGATGGCGTCTTCGATGCTGCCTGTGAAACCCGCCCAGCGCACGTCCATGCCAATTTTGAGGAAGACGTTGACGATGCCAGTGTCTTGGCAAATGGGGCGGCGGCCCTCGGCGCACATTTTGGAGTTGGTGAGGATTTGCGCGATGGCGTCTTTGGCCGCAGGGCTTTGTTCAGTCTCGTAGGCCCGCGCCAAATGGGTGATGTAGTCGGCAGGGTGGTAGTAGCTGATGTACTGCAGCGCTGCGGCCACGCTTTCGATCAGGTCTTTTTGATGGATGGTGCTCATGGTTTGAATCTCACGAAGAAGAGGAAGAAGGCGGGGCCGGTGGCCGCTCGGACGGGTCGACGCGCAGCGCTGCTTTGATTAACAAATGCGCCGACACCGGCGCAGTCAAGAACAAAAACAAAGTGATGAGGAATTCATGCAAGCTGACCGATCCTCGCGCCACGCTGAAAAAGAGGGCCGAGGCGATCAGGACGCAGCCTACGCCCATGGTGGTGGCTTTGGTGGGCCCGTGCAGGCGTTTGAGAAAACTGCTGAGTTTGGCCAGGCCCCAAGAGCCGATCAAGGCGAAGGCAGTACCCAGAACGATCAAGGCGGTCAGCAGCACATCAAGCCACGTGGGCAAGGAGGACAGGAGGGTTTGAGCGCTTGTCATTCCACAATGTCTCCCCGCAGCAGATATTTGGACAGCACCACGGTGCCCACAAAACCAACCATGGCAATGACCAGGGCGGCTTCAAAAAAAATCTCATTGCCCCATTGGATGCCTAGCAAAACGAGCAGGGCCAGGGTGTTGATGTAGAGCGTGTCCAGCGCCAAGATGCGGTCGGCCACGCCCGGGCCACGAAAAAGCCGCCACGCGTTGAGCAACAAGGCCAGCGCAAAACCGCCGACGGCCCAGGGCAGAACCAGCGCCAAATAACTCATCGAAAAATCTCCAGCAGCGGTTCTTCGTAGCGGGTTTTGATGGCGGCGATCAAAGCCGCTTCATCGTCCACATTGAAGGCGTGAACCAGCAGGTGGCGGCGGTCTGCGCTCAGATCTGCCGACAGGGTGCCGGGCGTCATCGTGATGATGCCGGCCAGCGCGACGATGCCATGCGGGTCGGTGATGGTCAGGGGCACCCACACGAAAGCGGGTTGGATGCGTGACTCGCGACCCAGGATGAGTTTGGCCACGTCAATGTTGGAGGTGACGATGTCTTTGAGCACCAGCAGGATCAGCTTGGCGGCAAGCCATGGGCGGCGCAGGGTGGGTTGGTGGTCGCGCAGTGGTTCAGTGAACCAGGGAATCACCACGGCCAAACACAAACCCAGCAACAACTGCCCCAGCGACCAGGACTGGTTCAACACCGGCCAGACGAGGAACAACACCACACTCAGCAGTGGCGAGGGCAGCCAACGTTGTCTTGAGGTTTTCATGGTTTGACTACCGCTTCCTCGCTCGGTTTGACGGCGTCTCGAGCGGCCTGCGCCTTGCGCTCACGCATTTCACGGCGCACATCGATGGCGGCGGGAACAGGTGCGGTGTAAAGCACGGCCGAGATGTAGGTTTGGCGCTCCATTAATTGATCGGCGGTGGCGGCCGCGTAACGAGACAGCGGCCCCGCGAACACCGCACAGGCGACGATCAGGACGCCCAGCAGCCACAAGCTGATGCGGTGCACGGCATGGCTGGGGCAAGGAATGTCCGATGTGCCCCGCATGCCACCACGCGCTGGCGCTGTGGCATCCAGCGCCGATTTCCAAAACAAGGTGCTGCCACTACGTGCAAAAGCCACCATCACGAGCAGGCTGCTGGACAAGACGAAAAAGACAATCCAGCTCGCATGGGGCGTGAACCCCGCCGCTTGCAGCAACATGGTTTTTCCGAGAAAACCTGACAGCGGCGGCAATCCAGCCGCGGCCACGGCCAACACGAAGAAAGCCATTCCCAGCGGCAAACGGGCGGCACCCAGGCTCAGGGGAAGCAGGCTGTCACCATTTGGATCGTTGCTGTGGGCAGCCAGCCGGGCCGCGCGCACCCGGTCCGCGAGCAAGAAGAGGGCAGCCGCCACCAAGGTGCTGTGCACCAAATAAAAAATGCCTGCGGCGATTGAATCGACCCGCGCCAACGAAATGGACAGCAGCAAGGTGCCCGCAGAGGCCACCACCACATTGCCTATCAAGGTGCGCAACTGCCTTGCGGCCAGAGCACCGGCTGCGCCCAATACCAAGGTGGCCACGGCCAGCACTTCGAGCATGGGTGCGGCCACTTGAAAAGTGGGGCCGCCATGGTCACCAAAGATGAGGGTGGTGACACGAAGAATGGCGTAGATGCCCACCTTGGTCATGATGGCAAAGAGCGCCGCCACGGGCGCGCTGGCCGATCCATAGGTGGCCGGTAACCAGAAATACAGCGGCAGCAGCGCGGCTTTGACACCAAACACCACCAGCAGCAGCAGCGCCGCGCTTTGCAGCAACAGGTGGCGGTCGGCATCGGCTTGGGGAATCATCACCGCCAGATCGGCCATGTTCAAAGTGCCGGTCAGGCCGTAGAGCAAACTCACCGCGATCAGGAAGAGGGCGGATCCAGTGAGGTTGAAGGTGACGTAGTGGATCGACGCTTTGAGGCGCAATGCCCCCGCGCCATGTAGCAGCAAACCGTAAGAGGCAATCAACAGCACCTCAAAGAAGACAAAGAGGTTGAACAAGTCGGCGGTCAGAAAAGCACCGCACAGGCCCATGAGTTGAAACTGGAACAGGCTGTGGAAATGGCGGCCGCGTTTGGCATCACCGCCCAGGCTGTACAAGAACGTGGCGCAGGCCACCACCGAGGTCAGCAGCACCATCAGGGCGGCCAAGCGGTCCAGTGCCAGCGCGATGCCGAATGGCGCCGCCCAGTTGCCCAGCAAATATGCTTGAACCGCGCCACTGTCAGCCTGGCGCAGCAAGGCCAGCGCCACCACCAGGCCGAGCAGCGTGCTCAAGCCCGCGATCAGCGGCACCAGTTTGGGCGCCCAGCGGTCCAGCAGCAACAAAAACGCGCCCGTCATCAAGGGCAAAACAATGGGAACGATGATGAGGTGGGGCCAGTAGTTCATGGCTTGGCCTCTTGCTCGTTGCTGGCGGGCGGCTCCTGCCCGTCAACATGGTCGCTTTGTGTTTCAGCCCGTGTGCGCAGCGCAATCACCAGCATCACCGCCGTCATCGCAAAACTGATGACGATGGCGGTGAGTACCAAGGCTTGGGGCAGGGGGTCGGCGTACTGGCTGAGGTCGGGTGCCTTGATGCCGTCAACAATCGGCACCGCATTGGTTTTGACGCGGCCCATAAAAAATATGAACAGGTTCACGGCATAGGACAAGAGCGTGAGGCCCAGCACCACATCAAAGGTGCGTGGCCGCAGCATCAGGTAAATGCCACCAGCGCACAACACGCCCAGTGCGATGGCGAGTAGCGCAGCCATCATGATGGGGCTCCTTGAGGCGGTGCGGTTTGCGTGGAGAGCTTGGCCATGGCCACCAGGGCCACCATGGTCGCACCGGTCACGGTCAGGAAAACGCCCAGGTCAAAGGCGGAAGCGCTGGCCAAAGGCACATCACCCACCCAAGG
>JBJOQO010000025.1:0-36665 GCA_046049865.1 Pseudomonadota bacterium
CATTCAACTGGAGATCAACAAGCGGCTGTACATGGACGAAGTCACACTGGAGCGCAGCGCCGGTTTTGTTCCAGTGCAAAACACCTTGCGGGAGTTGACTCAGGCGCTGCTGCACATTGACCCTCGATCTGCTTCTTACGAGGATTGACTCTGGTGCATGGACTGAGGCCACGGTCTGGCAAACTGGCGACATGACACATTCCGCCCCCATCGCCACGTCCCCACAGCAACCCCAAGCGGAGTTCACGATACGAGCTTTCAGTGCATCCGATTGGCCTGGCGTGTGGGCCGTGCTGGAGCCGATTGTTCGAGGTGGCGACGCCTATGTATTTGCGCGCGACATTTCCGAGCGCGAGATGCACAGCATCTGGATCGAGCTGCCCGCAGCCACCTATGTCGCGTGTGATGCCAGTGGTGACATTTTCGGCAGCTACTTCATCAAACCCAACCAGCCGGGCTTGGGCTCCCACGTGAGCAACTGCGGTTACGCCACTGCCGCCCAAGCCCAAGGGCGTGGCGTGGCCTCCGCCATGTGCGAACACTCGCAGCGCCAAGCCCTGACCATGGGCTTCAAAGCCATGCAGTTCAACTTTGTGGTGACCAGCAATGAAGGGGCGGTGCGCTTGTGGAAGAAGCACGGCTTCAACGTGGTGGGCACCGTGCCTCAAGCTTTTCAGCACCACAGTTTGGGTTTGGTGGATGTGCTCGTGATGCACAAGAAGTTGCACCGACTGTAGCCGCCCGTGCAGCCGCGCGTTGAACTGGATACCAACGCCAGGCTTACCATGGCCCCATGAACCTCACGACCGAACTCGCGTGGTGGCCGCTTGCCGTGGCGTTGGGCATTGGTTTGCTCATCGGTATTGAACGAGAACGGCGCAAAGGTGAAGGGCCGACGCGTGCCGCCGCAGGGGTGCGTACCTTTGCATTGGTCGCACTGCTGGGCGCATTGACCTCGACTTTTCATGTCGGGCTGCTGGTCGCAGCGTTTGTCAGTGTGGCGGGTTATGTGGCACTGGCGTATTGGCGCAGCGCGCGCAAGGACCCGGGCCTGACCACCGAAGTCGCTCTGCTCATCACCCTGTTGCTGGGGGCGTGGGCTATGCGCGACCCCACCATGGCGGCGGCTGTGGGCGTCACGGTGGCGGTGTTGTTGGCCGCCCGCCAACGACTGCACCACTGGGTGCGGGGTGTGCTCACAGAACAAGAGCTGCACCATCTACTGCTGCTGGCGGCTGTGAGTTTGGTGGTGTGGCCCTTGATGCCCGATCGCGCCATGGGCCCGTGGGACGCCTGGTTACCACGGACGCTGTGGGGTGTGGTGGTGCTCATTCTGGCCATCGCCGGCCTGGGGCATGTCGCCATGCGTTTGCTTGGGCTTCGGTGGGGTTTGCCGGTGGCCGGTTTGATGGGCGGCTTTGTTTCAAGCACCGCCACGATTGCGGCGATGGGAGGTCGTGCGCGTCAGAACGCGGCATTCCTGCCCAGTGCGGTGGCCGCCGCCATGTTGTCCACCGTGGGCACATTTGTTCAGTTGGCGGCTGTATTGGCTTTGACGCACCTGCCCACGTTGTTGCGCCTCGCACCGCCCCTGTTGGCAGGGGGTTTGTTGGCCTTGGCGGTCGGTGCATGGGGGGTGTGGCACAACCGCCAAGATTCACCTCTCGACGCGGATCTGCCCAATGTGGGGTCGGCATTCAGTTTGACCAGCGCCTTGCTGTTGATGGGTGTGCTGATGTTGGTGTCGCTGCTGTCGGCGGCCCTGAGCCACGGGTGGGGCAGTGCAGGTTTGGCCGCCGCCGCAGCCGCAAGCGGTTTGGCCGACACCCACGCGCCCGCAGTGGCCGTTGCCCAACTGGTCGCCGCGGGCCAAGTGGCACCCGAGGACGCTGCCCTGCCGATTTTGTTGGCGCTGACCACCAACACCTTGTCGAAGTGCGTAGCGGCCCTGTCCGCAGGCGGCCAACGTTTTGCGCTGACGCTCGTGCCCGGATTGCTGCTGATCCTCGCGGCGGCTTGGGGTGTTTGGTGGTGGTTGTGAAAAGGCATTAGCCCAAGCGCTTGAGTGCCTGGCCTGCCTGCGTGATCAACCCCGGCCCCTTGTAAATGAAGCCGGTGTAAATCTGCACCAAGTCCGCCCCCGCCTTGCGTTTAGCGACGGCATCCTCGCCGCTCATCACTCCACCCACGCCAATGATGGGCACCTTGGGGCCCAGCGCTGCACGCAGTTGGGTGATGACGCGGTTGGAGGCTTGTTGCACGGGCGCACCCGACAGCCCACCCACCTCGTTGCCATGCGGCAAATGCGCGACCTGGTCACGGGCAATGGTGGTGTTGGTGGCGATCACGCCGTCCATGCCGTTGTTCTGGATGGTGCGTGCGATGACTTGCACTTGGGTCTCATCCAGGTCGGGCGCGATCTTGACGAAGATGGGCACCTGTTTGCCGTGTTGTTTGGCAAGTTCACTGCGCCTTGTTTGAACGGCACCGAGCAAAGCATCCAGCGCCGCATCACTTTGCAGCTCGCGCAGGTTTTTGGTGTTGGGGCTGCTGATGTTGACCGTCACATAGTCGGCGTGCGGATAGACGCCGTCCAGGCAGGTGAGGTAGTCGTCCGCTGCACGTTCAATGGGGGTGGTGGCGTTCTTGCCGATGTTCAGCCCCAGAATGCCGCCTTTTTGGCGAAACTTGGCTTGTTTGACGTTGTGCAAAAAGCTGTCCAACCCCTCGTTGTTGAAGCCCAGCCGGTTGATCAGGGCGTTGGCTTCGGGCAGGCGAAACATGCGCGGTTTGGGGTTGCCGCTTTGGGCTTTGGGCGTGACGGTGCCGACTTCTATAAAACCAAAACCCATGGCGCCCAAACCGTCGATGCAGCGGCCATTTTTATCCAGGCCTGCCGCCAAACCGATGCGGTTGGGGAATTTCAAACCAGCCACCGTCACCGGATCCTGAACGCGGGATTGAGCCACCGCGCAAATCAATGGCGTGTGTTGAATGCGGGCCAGGGCACCCAGTGTGAGGTCGTGCGCGGCCTCCGGGTCCAGGCCAAATAGGAAGGGGCGTGTGAGGGCGTAGGGAATCAAAGGCATGGTGTGCGCAGTTCGGAGCGAGCGTCTTGGATAATGCGCTGATTGTCTCAAACACCATTGCCAGCACTTCATGAACCAAGATCAACTCAAAGCCCTGGTGGGCCAAGCCGCTTTGGCGTATGTCGTCCCGGGATCCATCGTCGGTGTGGGCACAGGTTCCACCGTCAACTGTTTCATTGATGCGCTGGCCTCAATGAAGGACCAAATTCGAGGCGCGGTGTCCAGCAGCGAAAAAAGTTCAGAGCGGCTGCGCTCACACGGCATCACGGTGCTGGACAGCAATACCGTGGAGCGTATTCCGGTTTACATCGACGGCGCTGATGAAATCGACGCACGGGGCCACATGATCAAAGGCGGTGGCGCAGCACTCACGCGTGAAAAAATTGTGGCTGATTTGGCGCAGCAGTTTGTATGCATCGCCGATGCGTCCAAGTTGGTGGATGTATTGGGTGCCTTTCCCTTGCCGGTGGAAGTGATCCCGATGGCGGCGGCACAGATTGCGCGGCGTTTCTCCGCACTGGGTGGACAAGCCACCTTGCGGGCCGGGGTGGTCACCGACAACGGCTGCCAAATTTTGGACGTGCGCGGTTTGCGCATCAGTGACCCGCTGGCGATGGAGACAGAAGTGAATCAGTGGCCGGGTGTGGTGAGCGTGGGTATTTTTGCCCGGCATCGCGCTGCCATTTGTTTGCTGGGCGGCGCCGACGGTGTGAAGACGCTGCGCTTTTAGCGACTATTTCTGCAAGCCGAGGTCAAGATTGCGCCTGAAAAGCGCGTAACCTCGCAGTTGTTGTCGGGCTCTGAGTTCCGATTCTCTTTTTTGCCGCTGAAGGATGGTGCATGGCCAAGCCGAATTACTCTTTTGAAAAACGTCAACGTGAGTTGGCCAAGAAGAAAAAGAAAGAGGAAAAACTCAAGGACAAAGCGGCTCGCAAGCCGGGGCAAGACCCAGAAGCGGATGCAGCCGATGCGGCAGAAGCGGCGGCCGAGGCCCTGGAAGCTGGCGAGGGTGCGCCGGATGCGCCTGCAGCAGGCTCAAACCCTTGAGGCTGTTTCACAGAGGGCGAGTCGATTGGCGAGTCCGAAAATCCAGCGAGCGTGTTTCGTCGCAGCGTCCACGCCAGGCCGCACTGAGTTATCCCACGACGCTTGATTCACGGCCATCTGCTGGCCAACCCATCGTTCGGTTTTCAGCGAAGCACCTGGACCGCGCGCTGCTGAATGCGCCAACGAACTCGCCGAAGAACGCGATGACCGCTAAGCCATCCGACGCGCCGCGCGGGCCAAAAAGCGGCCCGGGTCGATCGCATCGAGCAAGCTGGACTCCAGCGGCATAACCGCTCCACTGATACCGCAAGCCACCACTTCTGCCAGCAGTGGTGCCCAGGTGATGCCCCGTGATCCCAAGGCCATGCAGACATGCAGGCCGTGAAGGCGGGGCACGAGTCGTGGTTGATCGGTGGTGCTGGCATTGGGGTCAGGAACCTGGCCAGCAATCGGTAGGCGATCTTCGGTCATGCAGCGCCAGGCGGTGCGGCCCTGCCATTGGTCCGATGTTTTGATCGTTTCAGGCCAGGTTTGCCCCAGCAGTTTTTCCAGTTGCGCCACGTTGGATTGGTGATCGGACACCCGCACGGTGGCATCCATGTCGCCCAGGTGACTGGTCGCACCGAAGAGCAAACCATGCGCCGCCAAAGGCAATACATACCCCGCTCCCGCCAAGGGCAGTTTTGGCAACACCACACCTGCTGCGTCAGCGAGGGCCGCAGGCAGCTGGCTGATTTGCCCCCGCACCGCCTCCACCGTCCAATCAAGTTCTCCGAGCCAAGGGCGGAGCAAGGGCAGCGCGTGTTGTGCATTGGCCAATACCAACACCGGCGCGTGCGTGATGGTGTTGCCGTCGGGGTCGAGCACCTGCCAGCGTCCCGCTTCCTGTGAAATGGCGCTGACCTGGGTGTTGCCGACAAAATCGGCCCGCGATTCACGGAGCCAGTGTTGGCACAGCAATCTCGGTTGTACCCATCCGCCTTGCGGATAAAACCACGCCGGATGGCGTTCGGGCAGGCCGCTCAGGTGTGCCACTTGATTTTCATCAAGCGCTTGAACGTAGTCGCTGCTCAAACCCAAACGGTTCAAGGTGTGGCGCATCTCAGCGACTTTCTCGCCATCAGTTTGCAGCCGCAGCAGACCGTTCACCTCGCCCACAACGCGGGTCGGGTCTCGTCCCGCATGGTCTGACAAGGCCTCACGCATCCAGGGTGCGCCATACAGCGCTGCTGCGCGGCCAAAACGGGCATGGTGGCCGTCGTGACCATGTACCACGCCATGAAACAGCCCGGCCGCATTACCCGAGGTTTCTTCTGCGGGGCTGCTGCGCCGGTCCATCACCGTGCAGCGCCAACCGTGGCGTGCCAATGCCAGTGCGGTGGCGCAGCCGGCCAATCCTGCGCCGACGATGAGGGCGTGGCGCTCACTGACGTTGTCCCGGCTGTTGCGGTGCGCGGTCGCACGTCCTGGAGGCACGCGCGGCGTAAAAGGCGGCTGGTAACGGGCCGTGGTGCAGCCGGGCTGATCAAACGCCGTTGACTCCACCACAAAACCAGCGGTTTTGAGCGTGCTGTGCAAGGACACGAGGTCATCGGACGGTTGCCGGGCCCATAAACGTGCCCCCGTTGCCGCCAAACGACCCAAAGACTTGCAAGCGCGGACATCGAAACTGGGGTCGATGACGAAGGCATCCACAGTCGCCACCAACTCACGCAGCCACAGCCTGGGTGCCCCCAGCGCCAACAGCAGCCGGACACGTCCTTGCTCAAACGACAGCAGGTGCAGTTTCGGGGTGAGCGCAGGCCACTGCGCTTGAAGTGACTCAGCCAGAGGTACCCATTGCGAACGCGGCAACAGGCCGTGTAGACGCGCGAGATCGTCGTGGCTCAGCGGCCGCGCTTCCAGTGCTATGAAGTCCAGCGCCGCTTTGGGTTCAGCCTGTTCGCGCCACGCGGCCCAGGCTGCTAAAAACCGTTGGCCCAAGGCAAAACGGGTGTCTAGCACCGTGAACCGGGCGTCGGTGTTTTGGGGCCATTCAAGCCCAGCCAAAAAACCAGTTGAACGGCTCAAGAAGTGTGCGTGACGCGGGTCACCATCTTCACCATGCGCAGGCGAGCAGAGCTGGCCTTGCGCATTCAAGGACAGGGCTGCGAGTTCAATGGCGTGAGTGTTCAAAGTCAGGCGGGCGTAAAAAAGGGCACCGAAGTGCCCTGATTTTGGGGTGCGCTCATGCAGCGCAAAAAATCACACGCGCTTGCGGTACTCGTGGGTGCGGGTGTCGATTTCGATTTTGTCGCCGGTTTCCACAAAAAGCGGCACCGAGATTTCAAAGCCGGTGGCCAATTTGGCGGGTTTCAAAACCTTGCCCGAGGTGTCGCCCTTGACGGCGGGTTCGGTGTAGGTCACTTCGCGCACCAAGCTCGTGGGCAGTTCAACGGAGATGGCCTTGCCGTCGTAAAACACCACTTCGACGGGCATGCTGTCTTCCAGGTACTGAATGGCATCGCCCATGTTCTCGGTTTCCACCTCAAACTGGTTGTAGTCGGCGTCCATGAAGGCATACATCGGGTCGGCGAAGTAAGAGTAGGTGCACTCTTTTTTGTCCAAAATGACCTGGTCCATTTTGTCGTCGGCCTTGAAGACGACTTCGGTGCCCGAGTTGTTCAGCAAACTCTTGAGCTTCATGCGCACGGTGGCCGAGTTACGGCCGCCGCGGCTGTATTCGGTCTTGAGCACGACCATGGGCGCTGCGTTGTACATGATGACGTTGCCGGCGCGAATTTCTTGAGCGATCTTCATAACGAGTTCCGTGTGCAGTGCATCCGACAAAGGCCGAGTACCTTAGAGGCGCCGCCGGATGCGGTGAAAGCGCGCCCTGTGGACGAACGTGTGGGCGATCTTCTCCCCAACAGTTTGCGCAAAACCGCTGATTTTACCGTTGTTCTGAGCAAAAACGCATCAACTGGGTGCACAGATCGTCTTGTGCTTGCAGTTGGGTGCGCCACTTTTGGCATTGAGCCGCCCAGGCCTTGGGTTCCGGCAGTACCACGTTCGCAGTGGATTCCGCGTTGCCCAAACCGTTCCAAGCCAGGTGCAGGGAGGCCACTGCCTGGGATAAGTTGGGTTCTGAACCCGACAAAAAATGCATCAGGAATGCTGCGAGTTTGGAGGCGTGGGCGGCATCGTCTTGGGGGTAAATCTGCCACACAAAAGGACGGCCCGCCCACTGGGCGCGCACGAAGGAATCTTCACCTCGCACGAAATTCAAGTCGCAGGCCCACAGCAAGTGGTCGTATTGCGTCTGGTCGACATGGGGCAGGGCGTGCATTTTCAGCTGCGGGTAGATCGTTGCATCCGCCAGCAGTTGTTGCGCCTTCGCCCTCAAAGCGCCCGGTGGCACGAGCAGGCGGGTGGGCTGCGCGGACAAGCTTTGCAGCAACTGCTGCAGGGCCGGGTTGTCGTAGGCGAAGAGGCTGACCCAACGTTCCCCAGTGCTGACCGGCAGCCCCTGCGCCGCCAGCCAGGCGTTGGCGTCGAATCCCTGCTGGCGCCGCAGTAGCCCGCGTTCACGCAACAGCCCGCCTGTTTGTGCGGTGAAACCAGGGTAAAAAAAATGTTTGATCAAACCCTGCCCCGGCCCGCTGAGTTGTGGCGAGGGCAAGCCGTGGCAGCGCTCCACATAGTCTTCGGCGCTGAGGTATTCCAGGTTGATCCAGCAGGGCGGTGGGTTCTGCCGCTTCATCTGCTGAATGATTTCGGTGGGCAACTCGCAGCCAAAGGCTTCAATCACGACATCGCCGGGCTCTAGTTCGGCCCCGTCGGCAGGCCAGGGCATCGCGGTTACCCCCGCCGCCCCTTGCGGTGCCATCCAGGCCAAGGCTGAAGCGTCATCCACCCACAAACGCACTTGTTCCCCGCGTGAGGCCAAGTCGGCGCTGAGCCGCCAGCAGACACCGATGTCACCAAAGTTGTCGATGACGCGGCAAAAAATATCCCAGCGTCGGGTCGCAGTGGAGTTTGAGTGAAGGGCTGACATCGCCAAATTATCGAGCGCGGCAAAATGGCGGTCATGTCAGACCCGATTGAGCCCACTGCGCCACCGACCCACCCGGTTGACGACCCACGCCGCCAACAAGTGCTGGCCGATGTGTCCGCCTTGCCGAGTTTGCCTGGGGTTTACCGCTACTTTGACGCTGCAGACGCGATCTTGTATGTGGGCAAAGCGAAAGACCTGAAAAAGCGGGTGTCGAGTTACTTCCAGAAGAACCACGGCGGCACGCGCATCGGCCACATGGTGAGCAAGATTGTGCGTTTGGAAACCACCGTCGTGCGGTCGGAGGCCGAGGCGCTGCTGCTGGAAAACAACCTCATCAAAACCTTGCAACCGCGCTACAACATTTTGTTCCGCGACGACAAGAGTTACCCCTATCTCAAAATCACCGGCACGCGTCGCAGCGTGAAAGATGAGGGCATCAAGCCGGGCGCCTATCCGCGCATGGTGTACTACCGCGGTGCGGTGGATGCGCGGCACCGTTACTTCGGCCCTTACCCCAGCGCCTGGGCGGTGAAAGAGTCGGTGCAGTTGCTGCAGAAAGTCTTTCGTCTGCGCACCTGTGAAGACACCGTGTTCAGCAACCGCTCGCGCCCTTGTTTGCTCTACCAGATCAAACGTTGTTCTGCACCTTGTGTCGGCCACATCAGTTTTGATGACTACGCCCGTGACGTGGCCAATGCCGAACGTTTCTTGAACGGCGAGCAGCAAGACATCATGGACACCTTGCAAGCACAAATGATGGTGTTGGCCGATGCGCTGCGTTTTGAAGAAGCGGCAGAAATACGCAACCAACTCGGGTCGCTGTCCAAAGTGTTGCATCAACAGGCGGTGGAAGACAACAGCGACAGCCGCGTCAAAGACGCCGACATCTTGGCGGTGAAAGTGCAGGGTGGCCGCGCCTGCGTCAACTTGGCCATGGTGCGCGGCGGCCGCCATCTGGGCGACCGGCCATACTTTCCGGTGCACATTGAAGCCGCCGCCCAACCAGCGGAAACAAGTTTGGAAACGGTGGCCAGCGAAACCGGATTGAGCAATGAAGCTGCAGATCCTGAAGCCCTGCCACGCCAAGTGCTGGAAGCCTTTTTGGCCCAACATTATTTGGATGGCGATGTGCCACCGCTGCTGGTGCTGAGCCACGCAGTTGACAAAACCTTGATTGAAACCCTGGGTGAACAAGCTGGCCACAAGGTCGCGGCCCAGCACCAGCCGCGTGATGCCCGCCGCGCCTGGTTGGACATGTGCCTGCGCGGTGCCGAGTTGAAGCTGGCGCAGTTGCTGGCAGAAGAGGGGTCGCAGCAGGCACGCACGCGGGCCTTGGCGCAAACCTTGGAGCTGGACCTCGATAAATTGGAGCTGCTGCGCATTGAATGTTTCGACATCAGCCATACCGCAGGTGAGGCCACCCAGGCCAGTTGTGTCGTGTTTGAGGCCCACAAGATGCAAAGCGCCCAGTACCGCCGCTACAACATCGAGGGCATTGAAGGCGGTGACGACTACGCCGCCATGCGCCAGGTGCTGACGCGTCGTTACGGCAAGCTCGCCGCCCTGTTGGCCGAATCCTCCGCATCCGCCGAATCAACCGCTGGTGCCCGGCTGCCTGACCTGGTGTTGATCGACGGCGGCAAAGGCCAAGTGGGTGTGGCCCGTGCGGTATTTGAAGAATTGGGGCTGGACGTTGGAATACTGGTGGGCGTAGAAAAAGGCGAGGGCCGAAAAGTGGGCCTGGAAGAGTTGGTGTTTGCCGATGGCAGGCCCAAAGTGACACTCGACCCCACCTCGGCTGCCCTGATGCTGGTGGCACAAATTCGCGACGAGGCCCATCGTTTTGCCATCACCGGCATGCGGGCCAAACGGGCCAGCGTGCGCACTGGCGGTAGCCAGCTTGAAGACATTGCCGGCATCGGTCCACGCAAGCGTGCCAAACTCTTGCAACGATTCGGCGGCGTGCGCGGCGTGGCGGACGCCAGCGTGCAAGACCTGCAAACCGTCGATGGCATCTCAAAAACATTGGCCGAGGAGATTTACCGTGTCCTTCATTGAATCCTTACGCCGCTGGGGCGCGCGATTGCTGGCTTTGTCGCTTGCCGCCTGCTCCAGCTCGGTGCCGCAGCGTGAACCTGTTGTTTCGCCCACGCCAGCCCCAACGCCCGGAAAACCCAGCAGCCCCGAGCGTTCAACGCCAGTCGCGTCGGTGGCGCCTGCCGCGAAACTGGCACCGGCCACGGCGTCACGCAACTGGGACGAATTTCGCAAACAAGCCGGACGGCGTTTGGTGGCAGCGAACCCTCAACTCAGTTATACCGGTGTTGTGCCGGATCAGTTGCTCGCCATTCCCGTGATCACGGTGGAGCTCAACGCCGACGGCAGCATTCGCCGCATGGAAGTGATGCGCCACCCCACCCAAGCGCAAGACACCACCCAACTGGCGATGGACGCCTTGCGCCGCGCCGCGCCCTTTGGCGACATCAGCCGCCTGCCCAAACCCTGGAAGTTCAACGAAACTTTTCTCTTCAATGACGACCGCCACTTCAAGCCGCGCAGCCTGGATTGACACCGTGTGAAACACCTGCACTCGACGGTCATCGTTTTGTCGGCACAATCCAGCCATGTTTTTTAATTTACCAACACTGCTGACCTGGGCGCGCATCGTGGCGATTCCGCTGGTGGTGGGCGTGTTTTATTTGCAAATCACGCCCAGCATGCAAAACCTGCTGGCCACGGTGCTGTTTGTGGTGGTGGCCCTGACCGACTGGGCCGACGGTTATCTGGCCCGGCGTTTGAACATGACATCGTCGTTCGGCGCTTTTCTCGACCCGGTGGCGGACAAGTTTTTGGTCTGCGCTGCACTTTTGATCCTGGTACACCTGAACCGCCTGCACGCCTTGGTGGCCTTGGTCATCATCGGACGCGAGATCGCTATCTCGGCCTTGCGCGAATGGATGGCCCAGATTGGAGCCTCGCGCAGCGTGGCCGTGCACATGCTGGGCAAGGTCAAAACCATGGTGCAAATGGTGGCCATCCCCTTCTTGCTGTTTGATGGTCCCTTGTTCGAAGTGATTGACACGCATTTTTGGGGCACGGTTCTGATCTATGTCTCGGCGGTGCTCACGATTTGGTCCATGGTGTATTACCTGCAAAAAGCGTTGCCGGAAATTCGCGCCAAAGCGAAATAGCGTGGCCAGGCTCCTTGCCCCCAACGTCCTTGAACAGCGCTGAAAACAACGC
Source organism: Pseudomonadota bacterium (assembly GCA_046049865.1). Lineage (GTDB taxonomy): Bacteria > Pseudomonadota > Gammaproteobacteria > Burkholderiales > Burkholderiaceae_C > JANPCX01. Next base: position 11,416 of record JBJOQO010000025.1, read on the forward strand.
TTGGCTGCGCGCCATGCCGCTGGTGTTTGTGCTGATCTGGAGCACGGGCTTCATCGTCGCCCGTTTTGGCATGCCGCATGCGCCACCGGGCACTTTTTTGGCTATTCGTTATGCCTTGTCGCTGCTGTGTTTTGGTGCGTGGATCGTTTGGGCGCGTGTGCCGTGGCGGCAAAGTCGCTCGCAGTGGCTGCATTTGGGCGTCACCGGTGTCTTGATGCATGCGGGATACCTGGGCGGAGTGTGGGCTGCTGTGAAAGCGGGCATGGGTGCGGGCACCATCGCCTTGCTCGTTGGCTTGCAACCTGTGCTGACGGCGTTGTGGTTGAGTTCAACCGCCCACGTCGGTCCGCCCGGTGGTCAACGTGTTGGTGGCGACAGCCAGGTCTCGCGTCGCCAATGGCTGGGTTTGTTGTTGGGGCTGCTGGGCCTCACGCTGGTGGTGTGGCGCAAACTCGGCTCGGGCGAAGTCAACCACTGGAATTTGCTGTTGGCCCTGGGTGCTTTGCTCAGCATCACAGTGGGCACGCTTTACCAAAAGCGTTATGTTCAAGCCTGCGATGTGCGCAGCGCCAATGCGGTGCAGTTGATGGCAGCTTTAGCGGTGAGTTTGCCCTGGGCCTTGATGGAGGCCGGTACCGTTGATTTGCACATCGAATTTTTCGGTGCCATGGCCTGGTCGGTGCTGGTGCTCACCTTGGGCGGCAGCTCCTTGCTCTATCTGCTGATTCAGCAAGGTGCCGCGACGCGTGTGACCAGCCTCTTGTATCTGGTGCCGCTCACCACGGCCTTGATGGCGTGGATGATTTTTGGGGAGTCCTTTACCCCCTTGATGGCGCTGGGCATGGTGCTTACCGTGCTGGGAGTGGCCTTGGTGGTTCGTGCGCCAGCCAAGTAGCGGCCGGTGTCGCGAGTCAGCCTATAGGGTGGTTCCACGTGCAGGCTTGCAGCCCCAACGCCAAATGCTGATGAAGCTGTTTCAATCGCTGCGGCCGCGGCGAATCGTTGGAGCGAGGCGGCAGCACCCACTGGACATCGGCATCTCGAACGCCCCAATCGGGCAGGACCTGAACCAACTCACGGCGTTTCAGCGCGTTGTGCACATCCCACATGGATCGCAGCATGATGCCGTGGCCTGCCAACGCCCAGTCTCGCGCCACCTCACCACTGTTGCTTGACAGTGCGCCGGCAATGCGAACGGAGACCGGCTCCGCATCAATGGCGGATCGCCTCTTGCGCAGCGGTTGCAGGGCCCAAAGCGTGGGTGTTTGATCGCCCTCGCGCACGGCCAAACAAGCGTGCTGCGTCAGTTCTTGAGGGGTGCGAGGAAGCCCCGCGCGTTGGATATAGGCCGGTGCGGCCACCAACACCCGGTGGTTTCGCGCCAGGGTTTGAACACGCAGATTCGATTGTTGGGGGTTCCACAACCAGACCGCTGCGTCGAAGTCCTGGGCCACTAAATCCGGCAATCGGTCAACCAACTGCAGTTGGATTTGGATCAACGGGTGTGCAACCTGAAATTCCGCCAACAAAGGGGCCAGTACATGGCGACCAAAGCCGAAACTGCAGGCGAGGCGAATGTGCCCACGCAGGCCGCTGTGCCGATCCAGCATGTGGTCGGCGAGTTGCGCGAAAGCGGCCAATACTTCTCGCGCATGTTGCACGAAGGCTTTGCCATCGTTGCTGATTTGCAGCCGCCTGGTGCTGCGGTGAAAGAGTTGAAATCCCAAACGTGATTCCAAGTTCGCCAGTTTTTTGGAGACCGCTGGGGCTTCAATGGACAACGCTCGCGCAGCGCCGATCAGACTGCCGGCGTCAAACACCGCCACTGCCAACGCTAACCTGGATGTTTCACCGTAGTCGCCCAACAGGAGCGCAAAGCTGGTTTTTGCGTTGATGGGTGGCGGCCATGCGCCGTGGTGAGCGTCCGATTGGGCTGTACAGGCCCATGGCGTGGCGAGCAGACACACCGGCCCCACCCCGACTTGGGTTGCGGGCCGTTTTGGAGTCAACGCACGGGCCAGGCACTGGATAAAGTTGCTACGTTGCGCCCAGCGCTTTCATGGCTTGCGCAAAGATCGGTGCACTGGGCCAGTTGGATGCGAAGTACAAGCGGATGCGCCGAGTGTTGCGCACCACCACCGCTGCGAGTTTGAGCAGGCGTGTGCGCAGCGTATCGACCTGCGCATTGGCCAGCTCGGTGCCTTGCAGCGCCAAGGCACGCAACCGCTCAATCAACACATAGGCCAGTCCCGCCAACAGCACACGCAATTGGTTGCTTTGAAACACATGGCAGCTGGTGCGCGTGGCAAACAGGCCCACCTGCGCCTCTTTGATGCGGTTCTCGGCCTCGCCGCGTTGGCAGTACACCTGGTCGTAGAGTTGCGCTGGCTCGCCCTGCAGGTTGGTCACCACGTAGCGCGGGTTGTTGCCTTGCTCGCCATGCTCCAAGCGTGTGATCACGCGGCGCTCGTGCGCCCAGCTTTGCGCGGCATACATGAATTCGCCCACCTCGCGCTGCTTGCAGCCGGTTTGCGCAAAGCGATCCTTCATGGCCAGTTCCATGAATTCCGTGATGGCTTGCAGCCGCGCATTGCGCGCCAGGCCAATGATGTAGCTCACCCCCGAGCGCTCGCACCAGTTGATGATGCGTTGGCGGCAAAACCCAGAGTCGCCCCTGAAGACGATTCGCACATCGGGCCAGGCTTGACGCAGCCGACGCACCAGTAGCTTGAGGATGGCGGCGCTGTGTTTGGCCGCATCAATGCGGCTCTCGCGCAAGTAGGCGCACAGCAACTGCTGGCCGCAAAACACATACAGCGGCAAGTAGCAGTAATTGTTGTAATACCCATGGAAGAAGCGTCCCTCTTGCTGGCCGTGCAGCGGGTTGTCGGTGGCGTCGAAGTCCAGGATCAACTCTTGGGGCACTTGCTCAAAGCTGGCGATGAACTGCTCGACCAGCAACGCGCTCAGGCGCACTGCGGTGGCGCGGTCGGCCCACTTCTCCAGGCGGCACAAAGTAGGGCTGCTTGCCACCTCGCGGTCTACGCCCACGGCGGTTTGCAGGGCCACATCGTGGCGCAAGGCTTGGTGGTCGTTCAAGTCCTCCCAGCCCAGGGCCAAGCCATAGACGCGCTGGCGCAGCATGTCGCGCACGGCGTGCGTGATCAAGAGTGGATCGCGTGGGTCAGCAATGCAACGCGCTGCTGCCGTGGTCAACCCCAGTTTGCGGTCCAGGGCCGACAACAACATCACCCCACCGTCGCTGGTCATACTGCCGCCATCAAAGCAGCCTTGTACTTCTCGGCGCCCCAGCCGACCGAAGTCCATCACGCCCAGATCGAGTTCAGTTTGTTCGGTACAGTTTGGATTCGGCATGGCCCGCTCGTTCATCAAGTCTCTACACCTCGATAAACGCGCATTCAAAGGGTCATGCCGTCCTCGTTTTTACTGAGGACGGTGAAATATGCGGGCTAAGTCGCTTCGGTCCAACGAGCTGAGGTTTTGAACTTCTTTTTTCATGCCAAATTGGAATTTCTGAATGGGCCAATTGTTTCTTGATGGATGTTAGTCGCTCGCGCAGAATCTGCCCATGTTTGAAACCTTTCAAGTTCACGATTTCCAACTGGCGGCAGGGCGTATCCGTGGCCGCGTGGGTGGGAAAGGCGCACCACTCGTGCTGCTGCACGGGCACCCGCAAACCCATGCCCTGTGGCATCACGTCGCGGAAACCTTGGCAGAGCGCTTTTGTGTCGTATTGCTGGACCTTCGGGGTTACGGTGACTCGTTTCGACCGCCCGCCGATGCACGACACGCGAACCACAGCAAACGCGCCATGGCCCAGGATGTGGTGGATGTGATGGCCCAACTCGGCTTCACACGATTCCAGGTTTGCGCCCACGACCGAGGTGCTCGTGTGGCGCATCGACTGGCCATGGACCACCCCCAAGCGGTCAGCCGTTTGATGCTGCTGGACATTGCGCCGACCCTGGCCATGTACCAACATACCAGCGAGGCGTTTGCCAAAGCCTATTGGCATTGGTTCTTTTTGATTCAAGCCGCGCCGCTGCCCGAGCGGCTGATTGAAGCCGACCCGGCGGCGTACTTGCGCGACTTGATGTTGCGCCGCTCCGGGCCGTCGGTTTTTTCGCCTGAAGCGTGGTTTGAATACGAGCGATGCGCCCTCATCCCTGGAAGCGCCACATCCATGTGCGAGGACTACCGCGCCGCGGCCACCATCGATCTTGACCACGACCGTGCGGACCGCGCAGCCGGTCGGCGCGTCTCCCAGCCGCTGCGCGTGTTGTGGGGCGCGCACGGAACTGTGGCGACATGCTTCGATGTGTTGGCGTTGTGGCGCGAGGTGGCCGACCAAGTGGAGGGGCAAACATTGGACTGCGGCCACTACATCGCAGAAGAACGCCCCAGCGAACTACTGGCCGAGATGTTGAATTTTTTTAACCCAAATGAAGGTGTGCACCCATGAAACAAAACCACCGCATTGCCGTCATCGCAGGTGACGGCATAGGCCAAGAGGTCATGCCTGAAGGCATCCGTGTGCTCGACGCTGCTGCCCGCCGTTTTGGACTCTCGCTGCAGTTCGACCATTTCGATTTTTCCAGCTGCGACTACTTTGAGCGCCACGGACAAATGTTGCCCGACAACTGGAAAGACCAAATCGGCGGTCACGACGCGATTTACTTTGGCGCCGTCGGTTGGCCCGCCAAAGTGCCTGACCATATTTCTCTGTGGGGGTCGCTGCTGAAGTTTCGACGCGAGTTCGATCAGTATGTGAATTTGCGTCCCGCTAAGTTGATGCCGGGCATTCGCTCCCCCTTGGTCAACAAACTGGGGCAACCGTTGGCACCTGGCGAAATTGACATGTTGATCGTGCGCGAAAACACCGAGGGTGAATACTCCAGTGTTGGGGGGGCGCATGTTTGAAGGCACGGAGCGTGAAATCGCCATTCAAGAGACGGTGATGTCGCGCGTGGGCGTTGACCGTGTGCTCAAGTTTGCATTCGAGCTGGCAAAAACCCGGCCGCGAAAAAAACTCACCTCCGCGACCAAGAGCAATGGCATCGCCATCACCATGCCCTTTTGGGATGAACGCGTGGAGGCCATGGCCAAGCACTACCCAGATGTCGCTGTGGACCGTTTTCACATCGACATCTTGACGGCCCACTTTGTGCAGCGACCACAGCAGTTCGATGTCGTGGTGGCCAGCAATTTGTTTGGTGACATCTTGTCCGACTTGGGACCCGCTTGCACCGGCACCATAGGCATTGCGCCGTCGGCCAACCTCAATCCAACGCGTCAATGGCCTTCGTTGTTTGAGCCTGTACACGGATCGGCGCCCGATATCGCGGGTCGCGCCGTGGCCAACCCAATAGGTCAAATTTGGTGTGGGGCCATGATGTTGGGCCACCTGGGGCACCTCGACGCAGAAGGCGCCATCATGGGTGCGATAGAGAAACTATTGCGCTCAGACTCGCATGCGCCCAAGACCCCCGATATCGGGGGGTCAGCGACAACATCGGATGTCGGTCGTGCGATTGCATCGTTTGTCTGAGGATTGAAGCACGCCCGACGCCCGTCAGCAGGGCCATCTGAAACCGCATGTTTTGGCATCAGGGAAAGCAAGGATTCCAGGTGAATCGATTCGCATAGAATGCGTCCTCCGCGCTTGACACCTGAGATTGACAGGGCTGTAATCACAAGGCCGTTGCAGCGCGAGGGTGAGCATCTATCCGAACTGAATCCGGCGGGTGACGGGCTGTTGAAAGCGCCAAAAATAGCGCAGGCAAGCAAGTCATCCAAGCATCCATGTAAGAAACCTTTGAGAGGGGGTCCCTTCGTGAACAAATCTGAATTGATCGAGCACATTGCCAAGCAGGCCGACATTTCCAAAGCCGCCGCCGCGCGTGCCTTGGAGGCTTTGATTGGTGGCGTGAAATCGACGCTCAAGAAAAACAACTCTGTATCGCTGGTCGGTTTTGGCACCTTCAGCGTGACCAAACGGGCCGCACGTTCCGGGCGCAACCCACGCACCGGTGCCACCATCAAGATCAAGTCAGCCAAGGTCCCGAAGTTCCGTCCTGGCAAGGCTCTGAAAGACGCATTGAACTGATCGAGTTTTCTACCGGGTGCTTAGCTCAGTTGGTAGAGCGGCGCCCTTACAAGGCGTAGGTCGGGGGTTCGAGCCCCTCAGCACCCACCACCGGTTAAAATCTACTCAAGCTCTCAACAAAGGCGAACCTTGGTTCGCCTTTGTTGCATTTGTGTAGGACTATTGCTGCTGTTTCACCGTTCGAGGCGAATTGATGTTTGATTTCATACGTTCCAACACCCGAGTGCTGTTTTTCATTTTGCTGGTGTTGATCATTCCATCCTTCATTTTTGTGGGCGTCGATGGTTACCGCCGCATGGACGAGGGTAGCAATGTGGCCGTGGCCAAGGTGCAGGGGCAGAAAATCAGCCAAGTCGAGCTCGAGGCCGCCATCCGCCAACAAGGGGACAGGATTCGCAGCCAGCGTCCCGATCTTGATCCCGCGCTCCTGGATGGTCCCGAATTCAAGCAGCAAGTACTGGATGAGCTGGTTCGTCAGAAGGTGGTGACAGCAGCGGTCAATGACTTCCACTTGGTCACCACCGATGAGCGTTTGAAGCGCCTCTTCAGCACCGACCCACAATTCGCCTCGGTCCGCAACCCCGATGGAACCGTGAACAAAGAAGTCTTGGCCACGCAAGGCATGTCCTCGGACATGTTCGCGCAGCGTTTGCGCCAGGATTTGTCCATGCAGCAAGTATTCCGAGGTGTGGCGGGCAGTGCGGTGGCGACGACGGCGGTGACGCAAGCGGCCTTAGACCCGCTGTTTCAACAGCGCCAAGTTCAGGTGGTCACTTTTCCGGCGCAGCGCCATTTGGCCAGCGTCAAACCCACGGACGCGCAAATTGAAGCCTTTTATGCCGATCCCGCCAACGCGGCTCGTTTCAAGGCTCCGGAGCAGGCGGACATCGAGTTTGTTGTGCTTGACGTGGAGCTGATGAAAAAAGGCATCTCCGTCTCGGCGGACGACCTGCAGAAGTTTTACGACAAAAACATCGCGCGGTTCACCACCGCGGAGCAGCGGCGAGCCAGTCATGTGCTTGTGAAAGCAGGTTCAGATGCGTCGTCGGACGACAAGGCCAAAGCCAAAGCCAAGGCGCAGGCCTTGCTTGAGCAGATTCGCGCCAAGCCCAGCACGTTCGCGGACGTTGCTCGTAAAAATTCTGATGACACGGTTTCGGCTGAACGTGGTGGCGATCTGGATTTCTTCGGACGCGGCGACATGACGCCGACGTTTGAGAAGACTGTTTTTGAAATGAAGAACGACGGTGACATCAGCAATTTGGTCGAAACCGAGTTTGGTTTTCACATCATTCAATTGACCGGCAAACGCGGCGGAGAAAAACGCGCACTCGATACCGTTCGCTCGGAAATTGAGAGTGAACTTCGCGCCGAACAGGCCCAGAAAAAATTCACCGAAGCGGCTGTCGACTTTTCAAACATGGTTTACGAACAAGCCGAGAGCCTGAAGCCGGTCTCAGACAAATACAAACTCGACATCCAGACGGCCAAAGCAGTCACACGCGATGCTCGGCCCGACCCCGCGAGTCCCTTGGCCAACAAACGTTTCATAGAACAACTGTTTGCTGACGACGCTGTGCGAAACAAGCGCAACACGGAGGCCATCGATTTGGGTGCAGGGCGTCTCGTTGCTGGGCGGGTTGCAAAGCACACGCCATCGCGGCTCTTGCCTCTGGAAGAGGTCAGAGAGAGTGTTCGAGGCGCACTCACTGTCAGCCAGGCGGCGGCTTTGTCGCGCCAAGACGGAGAGGCCAAGCTTGCGGCGCTCAAGGCTGCGCCCGACACCGTATTGACGGAATCGACACAGAAAATTTCTCGCTTGCAGCGCAGTGAGCTGGCCCCGGCGCTGTTGGATGCCATCATGCGCGCGCCCGCTGCCAAACTACCAAGTGTGGTCGGTGTCGATCTGGGCGATCAAGGTTATGCGGTGATCAAGGTAGTGGAGGTATTGCCGCGTGACCCCGTGGTGGCCGACCCCGAGCGCAGCAGCAGTCAGTACAGGCAAACCTGGGCGGATGCAGAAGCACAGGCCTACTATGCCGGTCTCAAGAAGCGCTTTAAGGTCGATATCAAAGCCAATGCTGTCGCTGCTGCGGCCAGTGCCGCGAACTGACCGAAGCTTGATAGCGTCTATGTGCGGTCGGCTATAATGCGAACTCTACGGTGGCTGTAGCTCAGTTGGTAGAGTCCAGGATTGTGATTCCTGTTGTCGTGGGTTCGAGCCCCATCAGCCACCCCAAGTAAATCAAGCACTTAGCCCAGCCCACAAGGTTGGGCTTTGTTGTTTATGGGCTCCGTGTAGCCACTGTGTAGCCAGCAGTGCGGGGTTTGTTGCCAACTCTTTGTAATTTATGAGGGTAGTCCCATGCGCACCAGCGGGCAAAAGGCTTATCAGCAAATTCCCAATTTGACAGTTTGGAAGCTGGGCTGCGACTATGTCGAGGCTGCCGAAGTTCTAATGGAATGCAATCGCGTGCAGCCCGCAGTCGTTCTTGCTGGCCTTGGAATTGAACTGTTCATTAAATGCTTGACGGCGACCCGACACGGCACAGGAAAAGCCAGCACCGAGCGCGGGCATGGCGCGGCCATACTGTTCGAGTCTGTGGGGGAGGAATTGCAGGCTGGGATAATTGCCTGTTCAAACGAGATTGACTCCAACGTTGATTTTCGTGCCCAACTTTCACTTCATGGCGCGACCTTTATTGACGCCCGATACTGGTACGAACCCACGGCACGGAAAGTCCTCAGCTCCGAGACAATTTACTTCGCCCGTCATCTTGCAGATTCTGTTTGGCGTCTCTGCGAAAAGGGCAGCCTCTGAAGTTCAAATTCCGGCGCGCAACGCCTGCGGTGCACCATCTTCACCGCATTTGCTAATTTGATTTTTTTCAAACGAGGAATTTTTCTGTGCGTGACGAACCGAGTGATTTCGAAAACCGCAAAGCCTCAAAGATTTACCCCGCCCCTACCGGGCCTCGGCCTCCAACGCATCAAGGGCTTCATGAAGTTCTTGCAACCGCGTCCCCGATGCGGCCAGCGCGTTCAATTGACTGGTTATGGCTTCTCGATGCCTTAGTTCGTCGGCCAACGCCCATCGGTGCGCCAGTTGATTGATGCGGCTTTTGAGTGGCCCAACGATGCGAACGGGGTCTGGTTTCCATTTTTCAATCACGATGATTCCTCTCGCGCGCGGACATGCGCGCTCAAAATGTGGGATTGCAGTAAGACGAACCGAACAGGACGGTTTCCAGGGTGAGTGGTCTAGACTTTTGAACCGCCCCACCCCCTCAAGGCTGCCCCCTCCTTTTCTACAGTCGCGCCCTTGTTTCCTCAGTCGTGCCCATTCGTGCCCTCTGTTTTTGTGGGCATGACTGGGCACGAATGGCTTTCGGTGGGCATGACTGGTGGTTCGTCTTGCGGCAGTTCGGTGCCGTGGGGCAGGCTCCAGTAGGTTTTCATCTCGGCCCCAAAGCCTGAGCGCTTCGACTTCACCCCGACTCGCTCGAATGCGTTGCGTATCATCTTTGGCGTGAAGCCCTCCGCTCGCATGGCGGTCACCACGGCTTCTTTGGGCACGGTGTCGGTGCCGATGAATCTGCGCAGGGCATCATCGGCGTCAGTGCCTATCGCGGCTTCATCGCCTGTGTCTTCATTTGGGTCGGTCAGCAATTCCCGCGCTGAACCTTCCACCGCCTGCCCCCAAGTCACATGGCTTGCATGAATGCCGGGCTGGGGTTCCGACTGCTCCAGGTGATATTCAAACCCGCCTTCATCCGGGCCTATGTTTGACTTACTGCGGGCCAATATGCGCCGGTCTTTGCCTTCATCGTCTTTCACTTTCGCGGCCACCATTACCACGCGGGCCACAGCGGTGAAAGCCACAGACCCTAGAACCCGCTGGCTCGGGTCGCCACCTTGCCCGCCTTTGCTGAAGTGAGTGATGCCCAGCAGTGAAGCATTCAGGTTTGCGGCCAAGTCCACGAGGGGTTGCAAGGCGCGGCGTGTCTCGCCGTTTTTGTGGCTGTCGCACGCCACCGCGCTGACTACCGGGTCAACCACAATCAAGCGCACTTGACCGATGCGTTCAGCGGCCTCTTGCAAGGCTTGCATGTCGCGGGCCGGGTCGAACCCTTGGAGCTCACCATTCAACCTTGACCCGGTGATGAAGTGAACCCGGCTCACGTCAGCACCTGAAGCCATCAGGCGCGGCAGCAACGTGTCGGCAGGGTCATCCTCTCCACTCCACACCAGCACATTGCCAGGCTCACACCGTGAGCCATCAGGCCACCGGCCACCATCAGTAACAGTCGCACAAAGGGCCATCGCTATGGTGGTTTTTCCTTGCCCTGGAGCACCTGCGAGCAAATGAAACTTGCCCAGTGCCAGCCACCCCGGCCACAGCCATTGCACGGGCTGGGGCTTCAGGCTGGCCCCGCAGGTCAACACCACACCATCTTTGAGCGGCATCACGCGCACCGCGTTTTGAACAACATCTTTTATGAGGGGGGCTTCGTTCATGCAGCCTCCCGCAAAACATCGTTCAAGTCGTTGGCGCGTTGATTCGTCACCAGCACTTCACGGCCAGCTTCGGCCCATCGTCGGGCACAGATAGAAGCTGCGGCCATTCCGGCGTGGTCTTGGTCTTGGGCAATGAACAGGGTTTCGATTCCCTCCAGCAAAGGGAATTGCGCCATGTGCCCCGCGTCAATCGTGGCCCACACGGGCGGATAGGCCCAGGCCAGTGACAGGGCTGTTTCAATGCCCTCGGCAATGCCCAGGCCCAATGTCACCGCTTCATCGGGCCAGAGTCGAATCACACCGGCCTTGAGTGAGTGATTCGCCAGTGGCATGCGCGGCGTCTCCAGGTTCGCTTTGCCGGTTGGAGTAATCCAGGTGCGGTGCAGGCTCAGTGCCTCACGGGTCATCGCATGGGTTACCAAAGCCACCAGGGCCGGGCCTACATGGCCGCTGGGGTGCTTCAATGAAGGATGCCACCTCAAGTCACCATCGGTGGGCGGAATCACGCAGCGCCGGGCCTTCAGGTAGAGCGCAGCCACTGCACCAATGGGCTGGCAGTCACGCCACAGTGCCCGGCCCCATTCGTTCAGGCGTTGATGCTTTTGCGGCTGGACTTTGTGAACGGGTGCAACTGTGGGTCGGTGGAAAACACCGCGCTCGGGGTGGTGAGTCTCCACATGTCCGCACCTGAAGCAATGGGCCACCGCCTTGCCACCATGTTCAACCGTGAGGCCCAATGTTTTATCGCGGCCACCACGGCCACAGGCCGGGCAGGCGATGCGGTGATTGCCGACTTCAAAGATTGCAAAATCAATCATGGTGCCTGCCTCCCGTTGCGCGTTTGCGTTTCCATGCGGCAATCTTTCGCCGGTCGCTTTGGGTCAAGTGGTAAACACCGGGCCAGCAGTCGAACAAGTCGCGGTCTTTTTTCTTGGTTCTGGTGCAAGGCATCTCAAGGCCACGGCGGCGCAACTCGGCCACCAGTTCAGGGCCATTGCTGCAACCGGCCACGGCGTCGAGTGTTTCGCGTGGTGTTGGTCGCACCCACACGGCTTGAATTGCCCGCAAATGTCTCGGGTTCTCAGTGCCTAAAAATGTGGCAGGTCGTTTAGAATCGCCTTGTTCACGGGCGCTCGATTCTTGGTTTTGGGTCGGGCGCTTTTTCATTAGGCGGCCCTCCGAAACCAGCGGCTTGGGGTGGCGAGCCAGATTCGCAGTGCCAGTGTTTGCAGGGCCGCGTTCATCGCGTCACTCCCAACACTTTGAGAATCCCGGCAACAGGCCAAGCAAGTCGGCCGTTGATTCTGAGCGGTGTAAGTTCCGGTGGATGGTTCCCCGCCGATGCCCAGCCGCGAAGTGTCTGCGGTTGGCGGTTCACGTAGTGGGCGGCGGTGGCTGTATCTACAGCGGGCCGGTTTTCAAATTCCAGCGGTGGGAATTTTTGGGGTTCAGTGGCAGCGCGTCGGATGGTGTCGCTGTGGTGGGGAAGGTTTGCGGCGTTTGTCTGCATGGTTTAGTGAAGACTGGTATTGAGCGGGATTGCTCAAGTCTTTACTTGTCATGACAAAAAATGCCCCTCAAACTCAATGCTGGCGCGGGTTGCAGCCGTTTCGACGTGACATGTCAAATGCAACTTGACACGCTGTCATGCCGAATTTCGCCTCTAATAGCTGTGCCCGCTTTTTCGCATCCAATCATCAGCATCGTCGCCCAAAGGGTCGCTCAATTCATGGCCACTCTCAGCCATTTGGTCTAGCGACACCGTGCGTCTTTCAGCTTCTCTTTGTGCCCGCGCATCGGCTGCGCCCCGCTTATCGGCAATCTCAAAAAGTGGCACCCATCCAGTAGTCGCCACAAGGGGCTCAAATGGGTCTTTGCTAGTCCCAAAGTGATTCTCAAAAACTTTGCGCAGGCGTGACATTTTTGAACTATTTGCCCCAGATTTCGGAATCTTTGAGCCTTTGGCGAGCGCCAGCAAAACACCACATTCCCCGTTTGGTGTGCCTTTTCCTTTATCAATCAAGTCGAGTGCGGCCAGTGGGATGCGCCTCGTAATCCCGCGTGCTGACACCTCAAGCATATTGTTTGCGCCCAAGCCTGATTCGGATTTGTCCCCCACAAAGACCAAGTTCAGTTCGCTGGCGTTCAGGCTCTGCATGTCACGAAAAATTGAGGTTGAATCACCTCTGTTTTCCTCTGCGTGCCCGGCTGCGGACGCTGGTGCTGCAATCGGTAGTTTTGAACCAAAACGTAGTAAGGTGAGTTCGCCCGTTGCAATAGCTTTATCAAGCCATGCTCGCCACTCCCGGTGCGCGTCTGCACTAAGCAGCCAGCGGGAAGTGGTGGGCGCGTTTGCTGCGCGATGCGTGGATAGCGCCGTGTCGTTCGCCACAATTTCGAGTGCCTGCTCGGCCGTGATTGTTTTTGACACCTCACGCTCAATCGCGCACAGAAACGCCTCAACCTGCACAAACTCAAACTCTTCAATGCTCGGGCTAGATTTAATGCTCAGTTGCTTTGACTGCGCCCAAGCCAGCAGGTCGGCCACCTTCAGTAAGTGACTGGAATACTCGCGCTCAGACAGTTCGGCGTGAAATAGAACGGACATAGCACCCCCTCCGTGCATCCCTGAACAGTTGCCCCAGCAGGCGGGCAGGGAAACCCGCTTTTCGGTTCGCGGGCCTAGCTGGGGCGAATGGGTTTAGGCCATCACGGGCGCAGCCATGCGCTTGATGCGTTTGCGGTCTTTGGCGGTTTGCCTTGCTGTCCACAAGTCGCGCTGGGTTTGCAGGGCCAGCCAGTGGCCGGGGGTGGTGCCCAGGGCTTCGGCAAGTCGCAAATCCATGTCTGCCGACACTGCGGCGTGGCCGTGCATCACACGAGACAGCATGACGCGGCTGATACCGATGTGCGCGGCAAAGGCGGTCACGCTCACGCCCAGGTCTTCAAGCCAGCCTGACAGCAATTCGCCGGGGTGGGCGGGGTTGTGCATGTTCATAATTTGACGCTGTGTCTCGTGGCTGTTCTCAATTCAAGCGTGTGCACCGTCTTGCCGTGTCACGGCCAAATGCAAACCTGCTGCACCCAACACGGCCAGCAGTGTTTTGATGGTGGGGTTGCCTTTAGGGCCCAGGGCACGGTAGAGGCTTTCGCGTGGAATGCCCGCACGTTCGGCTACGGCGGCCATGCCTTGGGCTTCGGCCACATGGCGCAGCGCGGCCAACAAGGCCGCTTGTCCGCCCGGTTCTTCGGCTTCATCCAGTGCAGCGGCCAAATACTCGTTGGCAAAGTCTGGGTCTGCCTTGAGCAACTCCACCACGGCGGCATCGTGGGGGCGGCTTGCTGGGGGTTTGGTTTTTTTCATGTCGATTTCCTTCGCTGTTGCCAGTCTTGCCAGCGCGTGATGGCGGTGGTGATATCGGCTTGCTGTGTTCGTTTATCACCACCGGCCAACAGCAACACCAGCCGCTTTCCTGCTTGGGCGTAATACACCCGGTAGCCGGGGCCCCAATCAATGCGCAGTTCCCATACGCCTTCTCCAATGGGTTTGCAGTCCCCGAAATTGCCTGCGGCCATGCGGTTGACTCGCACCAACACGCGGGCCCGTGCTTGTCGGTCTGCCAATTGACCCAGCCACTGTGCATAAGGGTCTTGCCCACCTGGGCTGAGGTAGTCGAGAACTTCAAACATCGGTTTGTGAAATATACGTTACAGGAAGGAATAGGTCAATTCTTCTTGGCGTGCGTCACCACATGCAGCGCACCCGGCACAACTTTCGGGTCAAACGTCACACGGGCTTGCTCCAACATCCAGGCTTCAATGCGTTCATGGTGAAGGCGCAGCAATTCAAGCGGGCGCACTTTGTAGTGCTTCTCTGCGGTGGCGCTGGGTTTGTGCCCTTGGATTTGGGCCACCACTCCGGCGGGTATTTCCAGCCACTCGGTGAGGCTGGCGAATGAACGGCGCAGGCCGTGCAGGGTGAGGCCCTCCAGGCCAGCGGCTTGGCAGGCGCGGGTGTGCGGGGTGTTGGGTTCTGTGAGGCAGCCGCTGGCGCTGGTGGGGCTGGAGAACACCCATTCGTTGCGGCGGGGCAGGGTCGCCATCAGGTGCAGCATGTAGGGCGTGGCGGGTATCTCGCGGGTGCCTTCCACTTTGTCGCGGATGCTGATGCCCTTCCACTGGGTGTTCACGTCTTCCCAGCGAAGGGCCAGCACTTCACCGGGGCGGGCACCCGTCAGCAACATGAACTGCAGGCAGGCGGCAATGACGGGGTTTTGAATTTGCTGAACGGCTGCAAACCAGGCGGCCAGTTGCTCACGCTGCAACACGTCGGCCTTGGTGCCGGGTTTGCCCAGGGCTTCGCGGGCTTTCTTGGTTTTGGCGGGGTTCTTGGATTGCAGCAATGTCGCGTAGGCGGGTTGCTCGCTGCACCAGGTGAGAAACACGGTCAGCAGTCGCCATGCCAAGCGGGCGGATGATGGGCGCGTTTGGCCTTCGCGTGCTGCCCAGGCTTCAACGGTTGCGGCGTCCAGGTCTTTCAAGGCCAGGGGCATCAAGGCGGCCAGTGGGCCGGGTTGGGTGAGTTTTTTCCCACCACCACGGCGGCCCGATGGCAGGCCTCCGGGTTTGGCTTTGTCGAGGTGGTCGCGGTAGTGCAACTCGCCCCAAAAAGGGCGGCGCTGTGTGAGGTAGTCGGCCCAGGCATCGGCCACGGTGAGGGCGGCTTGTTGCTGCGCGGTGCGTTGGGCAACGGCGGCCGCTTTGTTGGCGGCTTGCGCGGCTTGTTGCTGGCGCTCCAACTCTCGGGGGTCGGTGCCGCTGTCGAGCATCACGGCCAGACGGCGGGCTTCGGTGCGGGCTTGTTCAATGCTCCAGGTGCGAACGTCACCCACGGTGCGGCGGATGGTCTGCCGGTTCAGTTTGGCCTCAAACACAAAAGACTTGGCCCCCGTGTTGGTGACGCGCACCCGCAGGCCGGGCACTTCGCTATCCCTGAGAAACGCTTGGGCTTTTTGGTCGGTGGGGCAGGTTAGCCGTTCAATGACGCCAGCCGTCAAATTGACCCGCTCGGTGAGGTCGAGGGCTTCGTTTTTCTTGGGTCGGGCCATGCGCTGATTCCTCGCTGACGGGCTACACCAAAAATCCGTGTAGCCACTGTGTAGCCACTTTTCCACTATTTTGGTGAATATCAATCAACACATGGGCTGGTTTTTTGTCCAGTGACATTCGCCTAAGATGTTGATTTATATTGATTCTACATTGTCAATCAACAAAGGCAAATGCAAAAAAGTCAGGATTGTGATTCCTGTTGTCGTGGGTTCGAGCCCCATCAGCCACCCCAAGTTGAAAAACGCAACCGGCCCTCAAGGGCCGTTTGTCATTTGAACCTAGATTCGGCAGTTGGACACGCCCGAGTGGGCTGTGCTGCGGTGCGTTGGCAAGGCGTGACGACGCTGCGGGCTCGAGCCCGCGAGGAGAAGCAACGCCGCCAGCGTGCCGCAGTACAGTTCAATCGGGTGTGTAGCGCTTTCACCGCAGCGGTGAACATGGTCGTTGGCAGAAATATCAGCATTCATGCGGTGTTGCCAGCGGATGCAAGCGGTCAACTGCTGAATCCAGGTTAAAGCAGGCGCAGCCGATGCGTTCATCCAGCGCCGAAGTTCTCCACCAGTACCTCGCAGCAAATTCCGCCAGTGGCTAGCGCTCGCCACTGCACGCTGCCCCCGAGTTGTTTGACTCGTTTTCGGACCCCGCCCAAGCCCAGGCCATGCGACCAGGCTTGCGGGTTGGTTCCCGTGCCGTCGTCCGCCACCAGAATGTGCAGTCGATTCTGCTGCAATTGAATGTGGATGGTGACGGTCCGCGCGTTGGCGTGAGACATCACATTGCTCACCAACTCACGAAGAACCCGGGTCAGTGCTGACCATTGCACGACCGACAGCAATACATCCTCGTCTGCGTTCAATTCCCAGCGCAGATGCAGGTCGGCAGCTGACAAACGCTGCGTGAGATCGGCTTTCCATTCGGCAGCGGCATGCGACAGGCGTTGATTCGCCACGGCCAAGCCGCGGGTCAGCGTTTTGAGGTCTTGCAGCGTGTGCCGCACATAGGCCTCCATCTCGGGTGTGCTGGACTGGTACATCAGGGTCAACAAGCGTGCACCGATGTCGTCATGCAGGTCTTGCGCGAGTCGCATCCGTTCTTCGCTGCGGCCTTGTTCCACTGCTCTGTCAAATGCCACCGCGCGCCGCAACTGGTCAACAATGCGTTCCGCCAACACGGCGTCGTCGCTGTGAAACAGGCGCTGGCCTTGTTGTGCGTAACGCATCACGATGGACAGCGGCGCATTTTGACCGGGCTGGCTCCAGCTCTGAATTGGGAGCAGCAATGTGGAGCCGCCATCGACAACTCGAGGGGCCAGCAGGGCTTTGTCAGAGGCGCTGATCTGCAAGGGGTTGAACAGGTCACGCAGGAGTCGCACGATCATGTCAGCACTGCGTTCTGGGTGTGCCTCAATCGCACGAGCACTTCGGTACAGCTGTTCGAACATCCGCTCGGTGGTGTGCAGGCGTTGCCCGCGCACGCGGTCGATGAGCCACTGCCGGGTCCCGGCATAAACAGCCAGAGACAAGAACAATGCCAGCGTCAGTGATGTGAACTGACTCAAAGACAGCAAGCTGACAAAACCCAAATCGAGCAGTGTGGCGATGCTGCTGACACCCGCCAACAACATGAATTCGCGCAGCATTTGTTGAGACCGCGCGACAAAAGGCATGACCAGCAGCAGGCAAGAGAAGAACACGCCCCACACCACCGCTGATGTCGGGATCAACTTGATTTGCAGTGCCGCCACATTTTCACCCATGGTGGCCAAAACGATCAGCGCTACCAATCCCACCAAACCCGCGAAAGTGAAGCGCTGAATGACCAAGGTATAGGGGTGTGCGAGTAAGCGATAGGAATCGCGCTGCACCCACAGTGATAACGCTGCCGCCAACACCAACGCGGCGTGCACCCACCACCATGTGACTGTGTGCTCGTGCAGCAGGATCAGAGCAACCAGAAACCCAGCGATTAGCCAAGCGCCAGTGACCCAAGCGTTTGCACTGGGCAAGCGCTTTGGATGAACGCAGCTGGCGTGAACCATGGCGGCTGCCGTTAACAAGTCCAGCACCATAGGCAGTGGCACCTGCAGCGCGAGCCACATACGGGGCAAGCCTAGCGGGGGCTGCGACGCAACGCCCACGAACACCAAGTTGACCGCCTGGCACCCCGCCATCAGGGCATACAGGGCATTGCCCCGATTGGGTTGGGCTAAACACAGCACGGCCGCAACCAAGTACAGCAACAAAGCAAGTGCGGACAGCAGCCACAACACCGATGGCAAAGACAGCAGACCGCGCGCGTGGGGCGCTACTTGGACGACCTCGCCACTGTCAAAAACAAGCTCGACCGCGGGTTGGGCCAAGAGGGCTGTCAATGACTGTGCTTGTGCAGTCGCTTGTGCACGCGCGTCTTCACTCGGTGTCCAGCGCGCGGATCGCAATACGGGTGCCAAGCTGATCAGCTGGTTGTCACCAATGGCCTTCAACCCTTGAAGCGTTTGCCCCACACGTGGTTTCAGTAACGCGCTGTCGTTCGCTCCGATGAGCAGCAGTTGGCCCGTGGTGCTTGCGTTCCATAGCCCTGGAATGGTGGGGGATGCCGACAGCCAACGCAGGGTCACAAACAAGGCGAAACAACCGATCAAGGCCACCAATACCAAGATACGCATGCGCCACCCCATCCATCTGGATGGTGACTGCGACAAATCGGCTTGCATTGACTCGTCAGCGGACTTTTCTTCAACCCGCAGGTCGTGGGTGCTTTCCCGGGCCACTGCGGGCGCAGCCATTTTTCAAACCAACCCCTGCTTGCTAGCCAGCACGGCGGCCTCGGCTCGGCTAGAGACGTTGAGTTTTTTGTAGATGGACTTGATGTGGTCGTTGACCGTGAACCATTTGATGCCGGTGAGGCTGGCGATCTCTTTGATCGTGAAACCCTTGCTTAAATAGGTGAGCACTTCAGTTTCACGCGGGGTGAGTTTTTCGTGGTCTAGAGGCGCGCCGCGTCCCATGGGCATGGGACGGCTGCTGGAGAACGCTGAAGGTGCTGCCGGTTTGGAGGGGTTTCCTTCAACGCTCGCGCCAGTTGTATTGCTGCGGAAATGTGTGAGCAGGCGCCTGGCAATGGCGGGCGACAGGGGAGGTTGTCCACGCACGATTTTTTGCAACTCTTCGACAAGAACTTCGAAGCGGTCTTCCTTGAGCAAATAGCCGTCGGCCCCGCATTGCAGGGCAGGAAAGAGGTGGTCGTCGTCAGAGTAAAGCGTGGTGACGATTTTGGTCGCCGGATAACCTGCTAACTCGGCGAGTAACTCCATGCCGTTTCCGTCTGGCAGTTCTAAATCGACGAGTACCAACTTGAAGGGGCGACGCGCGGGATCAATGTGGCTTTCAGATGTTGTCGTCGGTTCCGCTGGTTGCGTGGCGGTCACGTGCTTGCGAGCGGACTCCAAATCACCAGCTTCAGAGATGACGATCTCATCGCTGAAGCTCTCGCGCACCACACGCCCCAGGAAGCTGCGTGCCACCGGGTTGTCTTCAACAATCAGGACCTTGATTTCCATACCTGTTTTTCCAAGTTCGAAGTGAAGGCATGCCAGTGGCACCGCAGTCGTCGTCGAATGCTAGCAGGCTGCAACGAGGGCCTGAGCATGAAGTTAGGGGGGGAGCTGTAGCGGGCTGAAGGTTTGGCAGTGGATGGCCCCTTGCCGCGCGACGTTGCGAATGCGAGGGACTCTCTACAATGCTTTCATGAGAATTCTTGTGGCCAATGATGATGGTTACCTGGCGCCAGGTTTAGCGGCCTTGGTGTCTGCTTGTGATGGTTTGGGTGATGTGGACGTGGTTGCACCCGAGCAAAATGCAAGCGGTACGTCCAACTCCTTGACATTGAATCGCCCGCTGTCGGTTTACACCGCACCCAACGGAACGCGTTACATCAACGGCACGCCGTCGGACTGCGTGCATGTGGCGCTCACCGGTTTGCTGTCTTATCGACCTGATCTGGTGGTCTCCGGCATCAATCAAGGTGCCAACATGGGTGATGACACACTCTACTCGGGCACTGTGGCGGCCGCCATGGAAGGTTATTTGTTTGGTGTGCCCGCCATCGCGTTTTCTCAAACTGAAAAAGGTTGGACCCATCTTGACGTGGCCACCCGTGTGGCCCGTCGTGTGATTGAGCATGTGTTGCAGTCGCGCCATCCAAGCTTCCAAATGGGCAAGCCTTGGTTGTTGAATGTGAACATTCCGAACCGGGCCGATGCCGACCGGCTGCCCTGGCGTATCACCCGGTTGGGACGTCGCCATGCCAGTGAACCGGTCATACGCCAGACCAGCCCGCGCGGTGACACCCTCTATTGGATAGGCTCTGCTGGAGATGCTCGCGAAGCCGGTGAGGGCACTGACTTTCACGCCACTGCGTCCAACATGGTGTCCATCACGCCTTTACAAGTGGATTTGACCGACCATGCGAGTTTGCAGGGGTGGGCCACGGCTTTCGCTGGGCAAGGTACTTGATATGAGCACTGAGCCTCGGCCTCCGAAATTCCCGCTGCGACTGGAACAAACCGCACCAAAGCGCGGTGAGGTGCGTGGGCAGCAGCGCAGCGCTGCGGGTCACACGGGTGCTGCGGTATTGCGACCACAAGCTCCCCTGGCTCATGCGGCGACCACAGCACAAAATGCCTCGATGCCCACAGGCCTGGGTTTGGACTCGGCCGATGTTCGTAGGCGCATGGTGGCGCGTTTGCAAAGCGGCGGCATCAGTCACGCTGGGGTGCTGGACGCGTTTCAGGCGGTTCCGCGCCATTTGTTTGTCGATACCGGTCTGGTCAACCAGGCTTACGAGGACACCAGTTTGCCGATTGGCCATGGCCAGACCATTTCCAAACCTTCGGTTGTCGCTCGTATGCTGGAGCTGCTAACCCAAGGAGAAAACGCTGCCCTGGCCGCACAAGTCAGCGGCGCCAAGGTACTGGGACGTGTGCTTGAGATCGGGACTGGGTGCGGTTACCAGGCCGCGCTGCTTTCCTTGCTGTCCAAGAGCGTGATCTCAGTGGAGCGACTCAAACCCTTGCATGACAAAGCCCGCGAACATTTGGGGGCCTTGCGTTCAAGCAACCTGCGTTTGGTTTATGGTGACGGCATGTTGGGGCACCCTCCCAATGCCCCATACGACAGCATCATTGCCGCAGCGGGCGGGCAAGCCCTGCCGCAAGCCTGGCTGGACCAACTGGCCGTGGGTGGGCGTTTGATCGCCCCAGTGGCCCAGGCTTTAGGGCAGCGTGCCGCGCAAGTCTTGATGGTGGTTGATCGCACGCCCGAGGGTTTTCGCAGTCAGATGTTGGAAGGGGTGCTTTTCGTCCCTCTAAAATCTGGATTCATTTGATCGGCAGTGGGTTTTCAGTGATTGGTTTCTTGATGCTTGGTTTGAGTTTTCGCGTTAATCCGCCGCAGTCGGCGACCGCTCGTGTGCGGTCGCTGCCTGTTTCTCTTTTGCTGGGGCTTGCGTTGACGCTGGTCGGTTGCGCGTCCAGTCAAAACCAGGCTCCGGTCGAGGAGCGTGCAGTGATGACCCGGCCCACCGCAACCAGCGGCACGTCGCCTGCTGCTGCGGCCACAGCGGCCGCCGAAGCCGCCAAATCCATGCCTGGGGCCGAGAACGCAGGCAAGCCCGGCTACTACACCATCAAACCTGGCGACACCTTGATTCGTGTCGGTCTGGAGCAAGGGCAAAACTGGAAAGACATCGCCAAATGGAACAACATTGACAACCCCAACCTCATCGAGGTGGGGCAGGTGATACGAATTGCTCCCCCGGGAGTGGAGCCCTCGGCGATGGGTGCTCGGCCAGTGACCACCGCCAAGGTGGAGTCCAAACCCCTGGACAGCAAACCCGCGTCGGCTGGTACGACGACTGCTCCGGCTGCTGCCGCACCCACGCCGACAGTGGCCAATGCCCCTGCGGCGGCCTCGGCGACGTCCACCGCAGCTTCCCCCAGCACCGCGGCGACTCCTGCAGCACCAGCCGGCAAAGACGCTGACGACGAGGTGAATTGGCAGTGGCCCGCAAACGGCTCGGTGGTATCGCAGTTCGACGAAGGCAAAACCAAGGGCCTCGCGATTGCAGGGCGTGCGGGGGATCCCGTGTTGGCCGCCGCCGACGGCAAAGCGGTTTATGTGGGCTCGGCCATTCGCGGTTACGGCAATCTGATCGTGATTCAACACAACGGCCGCTACCTGACCGCCTATGCCCACAACCAAGCTTTGCTGGTGAAGGAGGGCCAGACGGTTCGCCGTGGGCAACGCATTGCAGAAATGGGCTCGACCGATGCGGACCGGGTGCAGTTGCACTTCGAGATTCGCCGGCACGGCAAACCCATAGATCCCGCCAAACTGCTACCGACGCGTTGAGTTTTTCGGCTCGGTACCTGTGGGGGTTGTTGCCTGACGGCTTCTGCCCTCGATGTTTGCCCGTTAAGCGTTCGCGCATCCAACCCCATGACTGCAACCGACGAATGGCTCCGCGTAGAGTCACTGGACTTAGACGCCCAAGGCGTGGCCCACAACAGCGAAGGCAAAGTTGTTTTTGTTGAGGGCGCATTGCCGGGCGAAGAAGTGCGGGTGTCGGTGTTCCGCAAGAAAAACAACTGGGAACAGGCAACTTTGCAAGCGTTGCGCAGTGAAAGCTCGCAGCGTGTGCAGCCTCAGTGCCGTCACTTTGGAAACTGCGGTGGTTGCAAGATGCAGCACCTGCACATCGACGCCCAAGTCGCCAGCAAACAGCGCGCGGTTGAAGATGCCTTGTGGCATCTTGGCAAGGTCAAGCCACAACAGGTGCTCAGGCCCATTGCGGGGCCCGCTTGGGGCTACCGCTACCGGGCGCGACTGTCGGTCCGTTATGTGGTGAAGAAGGGCGTTGTTCTCGTGGGCTTCCACGAGCGCAAGTCAAGTTATGTGGCCGACATGGACAGCTGTGAGGTGCTGCCGCCTCATTTGAGTCGCATGCTCGTGCCACTGCGCCAATTGATTGCCCAAATGCAGCAGCGTGATCGTTTGCCGCAAATCGAGGTGGCGGTAGGTGACCAAGTCACCGCCTTGGTATTGCGGCACCTGGAGCCACTCGTCGAGCACGATCTGGATTTATTGCGTGCGTTTGCCGCAGCCCACCAAGTGCAGTGGTGGCTGCAGGCCAAGGGCCCCGACACCGTGGTGCGGCTTGACGACATCGGCCCACCGCTGGCCTACACCTTGCCTGAATTCGGCGTGACGATGCCCTTCAAGCCTACTGACTTCACCCAAGTCAACCACGAGATCAACCGCACCTTGGTAGGCCGGGCGCTGCGCTTGCTGCAGGTCCAGAAAACAGAGCGTGTCATTGATTGGTTTTGCGGTTTGGGCAACTTCACCTTGCCCCTGGCCACCCAGGCACAAAGTGTGTTGGGCTTAGAAGGAAGTGCCACCTTGGTGGCGCGTGCCCAAGACAACGCGCGACTCAATGGCTTGTCAGAACGCACAGCGTTTGCGACCCAGAATTTGTTTGAAGTAACGCCCACCGATTTGCTGGCGCACCGGGCCGCGCAAAAATGGCTCGTTGATCCACCCCGCGAGGGCGCATTTGCTTTAGCCAAGGCCTTGGCCGATGTTCACGCTGACCCGGCGCTGGCACCGGGTTATGTGCCGCCGCGGCGCATTGTTTACGTCAGCTGCAACCCGGCCACCTTGGCCCGCGATGCCGGGCTGCTGGTGCACCAGGCGGGTTACCAATGCACGGCGGCGGGCGCTGTCAATATGTTCCCGCATACCGCCCACGTCGAGAGCATTGCGGTGTTTGAACGGCTTTGAGGATTTGAATTGCGGATGTTGGGTGTGACCCGGAAGCTTCTGATTAGTGTTGAGATGTTAGATTTGATGCCATCGCTGCCGCGGCAAGACCAAGGCCGGTTCAGTGGCGGCTAAGAAGAAGTGAACGGGGGCTTTGGGTGCGGGCTATATGTTGGTGTATCGGACCTGACCCTGGGCATCTGACCCTGGGCATCCCGGGTGAGTCTTAGTCAACGGAGGTTTTGAAGATGAATGCCATCGTGTTTGAACATGTCCCCGTGGCCGAGTTGCCGCTGGCCTGGCGGGAGAAGCTGACCAGCGCTCAGGTGACAGTACGCATTGAAGAGGAAGCGCCTGTTTCAGCGCAAGGCACTGAAGCGCCAGCAGCAGCAGCCCAAGTGGCGGCTGCGTTTGCAAACGATCCGCTGTTTGGCATGTGGCGTGACCGCGAGGACATGGCCGACGTGGCCGCTTATGTGCGTGGCATTCGTGAGCCGCGATTTAACTGGGATGGCTCGCGCAATGAATTCCCCCAGCCCACCGCACCAGGCCCGGACGACAAGAATGCTGATTGACTCGGATGTGCTGGTCTGGCTCACACGCGGCCACCTCAAGGCCGCGCAGCGGCTGCAAGAGATTCCCCAGTGGAAGATTTCTGTGGTGACTTACATCGAGCTGGCCCAGGGCTGCCGTGACAAGGCGGAGTTGGCCCGGCTCAAGAAGGGGCTGGCCGCGCACCAGGTGGAGGTGATTCAAATCACGCCGCCCGTCTCGCAGCAGGCGGCTGCGCTGGTCGATCAGTTCGGCCTGTCGCACCACATGCGCCTGCCGGATGCGTTGATCGCCGCCACGGCCTTGGAGCACCGCCTGCCACTCATCACCGCCAACGTGAAGCACTTTGGCGCGGTCTCGGGGCTCACGGTGGAGGTGTTCTCTCCTTGAGCACTTGCGCAACTTGAGATCACAAACTGTGATTTCAAACGGCGGTGACCGTACTCAGCGGGTCAAATGTATAAATGTTAGACGTGACCCCAATGCATTCCAATAGCGCATAACCCCCGTTATGTCCGGGGGCCCCTTGCCGCTGCTCAAGCAAAGCATGTGCGGCAAGGCCGCATGTCCATAGCCAAGCGCTGCAAGCAGCGCGGTCATTAGGTTGGCCCCCGCCCACCCTGTGGGCCTGGCGCTGACGCGCCAAGGCCGCGCCGTGGTGGCCCGTCCGCCCCCCAAGGGGGCTCCCTCCACGCACGGCGCTGGGTGCGGCTGTTCCTCGTTGGTTGCCAGCGGTGGTGCGCCACCAAGGCAGCAGCGAACACAAAACCAAAAGCAAACCCATGAGGGCGGCTGCGCCGCCGTCATCAAAACCAGCGTGGCCGCAGCCCCTTCAAAGGGCCAGTGCGTCGCGCATGAGGCGCTGCTTACAGCCGCTCACGGTGAGCGGCTGGGCATTCACTGCAAGGAGCAGCCTCATGTCCACCAACAACGGAAACAACAACGCAAACGCGCCCACCCCACCACTGACCATCACACTCACCTTGCCCGGCGTATTCGTGGCCCTGTGCCACGGTGACCAGGTGCAGCCCGGCACCGTGCTGCAAGGCTTCATTGCTGACCTGTGCGGCATGAACGAGCCCGAGGCCGGCTTCGTCTGCAACGGCGAGCAGCCGCGTGACCTG